>CAZDVO010000007.1:0-67329 GCA_964508905.1 uncultured bacterium | reverse complement strand
AGATCCCCATGAATATCGAACGCCAGATCAAGGTCTGTCACGGCGCGCCTTTTTACGTACTCGGGCCTTTGGTGACGGATATTGCGCCGGGTTACGATCATATTACGTCCGCGATCGGCGCGGCGATTGCCGCTCAGGCCGGCGCGGCTATGCTTTGCTATGTGACACCGGCTGAACATTTGCGGCTGCCGGACCTTGAGGATGTGAAGCAAGGCGTGATCGCCTACAAGATCGCAGCTCACGCGGCAGACGTCGCACGGCATCGGCCGGGCGCGCGGGACCGGGATGATGCGATGGCCCGGGCTCGATTTGATTTTGATTGGGGAAAACAATACGCGCTTTGTCTGGATCCGGAACACGCGAAGAAAACGCATGATGAAGGGTTACCCGAAGGCGCGGCGCGGCATGGCGAATATTGTTCGATGTGTGGCGAAGGGTTTTGCGCCATGAATCTCTCTCAATGTCTGACCCAAGCGGGGCAGAAGAAACGGGCGCTCAAAAAAGCATGACCCTTTTTCCACCTACGAGGTGGGATTTATCCCACCTCGTAGGTGGAAAAACGGTTGAAAGAAAAAGATGGAAAAGAAGGATGCGAAAATGATCCAGAGAAAAAAAACGCGCGCGATCAAGGTAGGGGGGCTGATCCTCGGCGATGGCCAGCCGATTCGGGTCCAATCTATGACCAAGGTCCCGACGCGCGATGTGGACGCGACGTTGCGGCAGATCGAACGGCTCATCGAATCCGGCTGCGAGATCGTTCGTGTGGCGTGCCCCGGCGAGGAGGATGTCAAGGCGCTTGGCAAGATCAAGGCGAAGATCAAGATCCCGCTCGTGGCGGACATCCATTTCAATTACCGTTTTGCCTTGATGGCGATCGACGAAGGGGTCGATAAACTGCGCCTGAATCCCGGGAATATCGGCGACAAGGATCGTGTGGCGGAAGTCGTGGAAAAAGCCAAGCGACACAAGATACCGATCCGGATCGGCGTGAATTCCGGGTCACTTGAAAAAGATCTCATGGAGAAGTACGGGCCGATGCCGGAGGCGCTGGTCGAGAGCGCCCGGCGGCATGTCTCGATCCTGGAGGAACTGGATTTTCACGATACGGTGATCTCGCTTAAGGCGACGGATGTCCCAACGATGATCGAGTCGTATCGTCTGGCGAGCCGGCAATTCGATTATCCCCTGCACCTGGGCGTGACCGAAGCTGGAACGCTTATCCGGGGCAGTGTTTATAACGCGATCGGGGTCGGGACTCTTCTGCAGGAAGGCATCGGAGATACGATCCGCGTCTCGTTGACCGCGGATCCCGTCGAGGAGGTGAAAGTCGCCAAGATGATCTTGGAATCCCTGGACCTGCGTCAGGGGGTCCGCGTCATTTCATGTCCGACCTGCGGGCGCACCGAGATCGATACCGCCAAGCTTGCCCAGGAAGTGGAGTCCCGCGCGATGAAACTGGAAGGGCCTCTGACGATCGCGGTGATGGGCTGCGTGGTGAACGGCCCCGGCGAAGCCCAGGGCGCAGATTTCGCCATCACGGGCGGCCGCAAACAGGGGATGATCTATGTTGCGGGCAAACAGGTCCGCGTGGTCGATGAGGCCCAACTGGTTGACGAGCTTTTTAAAGAGATCGCAAAGCACGGCGCGCAACGCTCAACGCCCCACGATTAACCTCTTTATGGGCGATCCCCAAGGTATTCTCCAAGAGATCCAGCTCAAGATCGCACGTCAAGAACGTTTGTCTTTTTCCGATGGAGTGGCGCTCTTTGAAAGTCCGGATCTTCTTGCCATCGGGGCGATGGCTCATGCGGTGCGTCAGCGGCTTCATGGGTTTCGTGCCTTCTACGCGCTGAATCTTCACCTCAACCCCACGAATATTTGCACGACGCGTTGCGAATTTTGCGCTTTTTCCCGCGATGCCGGGGATCTCGACGCTTATGCCTTGACCCTTGACGAGATCGAGGCGCGCGTGAAGCGGGCCGTGGCGGAGGGGATCAATGAAGTCCATTTGGTCGGAGGGCATAATCCGGAATTAGGTCTGGAATATTATCTTGAGATGATCCGGCGTATTCGCGCGATACAAGGAGCGGCTTCCTTGTTTATGAAGGCATTTAGCGCTCCCGAGATCGATTTTATGTCGCGTCGATCAGGCCTTCCGTGGACGGAAGTGCTTCAGCGGCTTAAAGAGGCCGGGCTCGACGGAATGCCCGGCGGGGGTGCCGAGATCTTTGACGCGGAAGTGCGCCGCAAACTATGTCCCGATAAGATCTCGGCGGAGGAATGGCTTGGGGTCCATCGTGTCGCGCACGGGCTTGGGATCCGGACGAACGCGACCCTTCTCTACGGGCATATCGAGACGGCCGAACAGCGCGTGGCTCATCTTTTGAAATTACGAGAACTGCAGGACGAGACGGGAGGATTTCTTGCGTTCGTGCCGCTGGCCTTTAATCCGCGGAATAGTGCGCTGAAGGGTGTTCAGGAAACAAGCGGATTTCTGGATTTGAAAATGCTTTCCATTTCAAGGATTCTTCTAGATAATATCCCACACATCAAGGCCCATGGTTCCGCGACGGATCTGAAATTTGTTCAAACGGCGCTGTCCTTTGGCGCGGACGATGTCGGTGGAACCAATCTTCAGGAACGGGTGATGCGCGAAGCGGGTAGCCGCGCTCCTCAGGGATTAAGTTCCGAGGATCTGGTCCGATGTATCAAGGCCGCGGGTTTTCAGCCTTGTTTGGTCACAAGCTCTTACTTGCCCCGTTAGAGGTCATCGGGGCGTGTTTCCAAGGCGGAATGATCTTTTTAAATTCTCTGCTAACCGGCGGCAGCGCTCCTGGCGCTTCCTGTCTCTAACGGGGTGAACATGTCAGATAAAGTGGTTTTGACGCAGCAGGGTTATGACAAGCTTTTTGAGGAGTTGAATTTTCTTAAAACGAAAAAACGACGCGAAGTAGCCGACCAGCTCGAGAAGGCCCGCGCTCATGGCGATCTGAGCGAGAACGCCGATTGGGAAACGGCGAAAGAGACCAAACATCAGCTCGAGATCCGGATCGGGCAGCTGGAAGCCCGTTTGGGAAACGCGAAGATCATCGAGAAAGGGGATATCGCTCAGGACAAAGCTTACTTGAGCGCCCGGGTCAAGGTGAAGAACCTTGATAGCGGCGATATTTTTGATTACATGCTCGTTTCCCAGGATGAAGCCAACTTCGACGAAGGAAAGATCTCGGTCACCTCGCCGATCGGGCGGGGTATTTTGGGGAAGGCTTTGAACGAAGAAACGGTGATCCAGGTTCCCGCAGGCAAGATCAAACTCAAGATCATGGAGATTCAATATGAATAAAACCCTCACGTTCCTGACCGCACCTCTGACCGCTTTTTTTCATAAAGGTGTCTATGAAGATGCCTCGAAGAGCTCCGCAGGGCGCGGGGTTCTCTACAATCTCTATTTGGCCGCTCTCGCGACGGTTTTTTTGGCACTTTTCCTTTTCTCCCGAGTGCTGCCGCAGGTCGATATCTTTGTTCAGTGGGCCGAGAAGAATATGCCGGTTTTGATCTGGACCCCCGCGGGGCTGAGTCTTGAGAACGGCGAGACGATGGCGGAGTTGACCCATCCTGAGTACGGCAAGATCGCGCTTTTTGATATGACCAAAACGAACGCCACGGCCGCGGACCTGGGAGACGCCTACCTCCTGGTGACCTCCAAGAAGGTTTTCATGAAGCGGGCTCAGGACCAGATCGAGGAAAGAGATATTACCGGCGCGGCGATGCGTCCCGAGCAGGAACTGCCGCCGCGGGTCCGTATCGATGGTGATATTGTCGGGAAGTTGTATCAGAACGTCAAAAACATGCTGGCGTTCATGGGTGTCGCGGCAGCGTTGCTCGGGTCGTTCATCCTGTTCCTCCTTCTCAACTTGCTCTATTCCTTGGCGGGGCTTGCGATGAATCTGATGCGCAAGGAACGTCTGCGTTATGGGGCTATTTTTAATCTGACCAGTTTTGCGATCGGGGTGACATTCACGCTGACATGGGTCCGTGCGTTGACGCCGCTACAGGCGATGCGCTGGCCGTTCATCCTAAATGTTGTGATCAATCTGGCCTTCATGTATTTTGCTTTCAAGGTGACAGACAGGAAAGAGGAAGCAGCCTAAATACAGATCTCAATTTAAAGGGGACGGGCTGAATTTTTTACTCAGCCTGTCCCCTTTTTTTGTTAATCGCCGGTCGGAAGAGCGGGGGAAGGGAGGGCCTTCTGTTTTGTTTCGAAATAGGAAATGAGCGAGCCGCTTCCCACGATCAGCAGAACGCCAGTGATCGTGATCCCCGTGAGGGGGTCGCCCCAGAGGAACCAGCCGTAGAAGAATGAAAGCACCGGATGCAGGTAAGAAAAGGGGGTGACGAGATAAGCCGGCGCTCGTCTCAAAGCCGTGGTCATCCATACTTGTCCATAGAAAGAAGCGACCACGACGCCCGCGATCAGGCCCCAGGTCCCCGGATCCGGCCATTTCCAGCCCTGAAGGAAAAAGAGCGAGCCGATCGTGGAGATGAGTGTGAAATAGAAGATGACCGTGTACGGGGATTCCCGGTGGCGGATCGTGCGGATCGAAAGATATGCGAAGGCCGCGAAAACCGAAGAAAGCAACGCGAGCCAGACCGCAGGATCCCAGGCCATGGTCGAGCGTGCGTTGAGCAGTACGACCCCGGCGAAGGAAAGAAGGATCAGGAAACAAAGGGAAAGGCTCGGACGTTCTTTCAGGAAAAAGATCGAGAAGATCACCGTAAAGATCGGGGCGGTGTAATTGAGCATGATCGCCATGCCGAGGTCGAGTTTCGAGATCGTGTAGAAATGGAGCACGAGCGCCGCAAAGCCCGAGAGGCCTCGGGCGGTCAGCTTGAAGCGCTCTTCGCCCCAGAAAGAAAGTTTCTTTTGCCAGAGGACGGGAAGGACCATTAGCATCCCGAAGAAACTGCGGAAGAAAACGATCTGGAACGGCGAGATCGACGTGCTGGCGTACTTGACGCACAGGGCCATGGCGGAAAAGCAAAGGGCGCTTTGCGCCATGAGTTGAATGCCCGAGAGATAAAGTTTGGAACGCTTCATGGATATAGCCTTAGGGTGATCTTGTTGGGGATGCGGGGGAGTATACCGAAAAGCGGGGCATCTTACAATGATCCCCCGGGCACGATATAATAAACCCATGCGAGAAACCATCCTGTTTCGAAAAAAACGTGTTCAGGCGATCATCCGAAAACTTCGCAAAGCCTACCCGGATAGCCGCTGTGCCCTTGTTTTTTCGACCCCCTGGGAATTGCTCGTCGCGACCATTCTTTCCGCGCAGTGCACCGATAAACGGGTGAATCAGGTCACCCCCGCTCTTTTCCAGCGATATCCCGACGTTTATGCATTTGCCGCCGCGCGAGCCGAAGACCTTGAGGCGATGGTCCGCAGGACCGGTTTTTTCAGGAATAAGGCCCGGAATATCCTCGGCGCGGCCCGGATGATCGTGGACCGTTTTGGGGGAGAGGTCTCTTCGCGGATGGAGGATCTGGTGACGGTCCCCGGAGCCGGAAGGAAGACCGCCAATGTGGTATTAGGAAATGCGTTCGGGATCCCCGGGCTCCCGGTGGATACCCACATGATCCGCATTAACCGCCTGCTGGGGCTGACCCGGCATCGAGATCCCGTTAAGATCGAGCAGGATCTGATGAAGCTGATTCCCCGCAAGTCATGGACGTTCTATTCGCATGGGATCATCTCTCACGGCCGGGCTCGTTGTGTGGCGCGTCGGCCGGATTGTCAGCATTGTGAGATCCGTACATATTGTCCCTCGGCCGGAGGAGCCGGGGTTGTGAATAAGCTTAAAGTTTTAAGACGAGCATTCCGAAACCCTAAGGAAGAAACCCGTACCAGGAACCCTGGGAAAAGAGCATGACCCCTTTGAAGAATCCGCCGTCTGGCCTGATCCAGGCGAACGATAATTTTTTCAGAAGAAAGCAACGCGAGCTAGCTTTCTATATCAGTACCACCTTTCGTTTGCATCTGATCCACCTGAGCGGCTGTTTGGTGCTTATTATCCTCCAATTGCTGATCATGAACACCCCCCTGATGCTGCGGTTCGAGAATGTTTTTCTGGACCTGTTCTTCCGGCAAAGGCCCCGCCTTGAAATGTCCCCGGCGATCGTGCACATCGATATGGCGGAGGATAGTTTACAGGGGTTCGGTCGCTGGCCCTGGCCTCGGCACAATCACGCGGCGTTGGTGCATATCCTTCACCAGTGGGGTGCGCGGGCGATCGTTTTCGACGTGATCTTTAGTGATGCGAGCACCAGTTTTGACGATGAATCTTTTGCCCAAGCGATCAAGGAAGCCGGGAACGTTTATTTGGCGGTTATGCTGGAACCCGTGGGAAAACAGAAGGCTTGGGTCCATTCCTTGCCGGAGTTGGAACGTGACGCGAAAGGGATCGGGCATGTGAACATCTATCCGGACCCGGACGGGGCGATCCGGCGTGTCCGTCCGCGCATTGATTATAACGGTGAAGCGTATATTTATCTCGGCGCCAAGGTGGCTTTTGATTACATGGGGAAAGATATCTCGAGCGGGGATTTTGGAATTCCCCTTGATCCGACGGGCAGTATTTTTGTCAATTGGCCGGGACGTTGGGTCGACTCCTTTCAGCATTATTCTTTTCTGGACGTGATTAAAAGTTACGGGGCGATCCGGGAAGGGAGGTCTCCCGCCGTGTCTCCCGAAAAGATCCGCGGCAAGATCTGCGTGATCGGATTGACCGCGCTAGGGCTGACCGATATCAAAGCGAATCCGATGGAGGAGTCGTATCCGGGGGTCGGGACGCAGAGCAGTGTTATGAACGGGATCTTGACCGGCCAATATCTGCGCCCGGTGGACGCCCGGTGGAACCGGATGGCTCTTTTGATCCTGGGGCTTCTGGTGTCGATCTTCTTTATCTTTTCCAGACAGGCGCTTTCCTTTGTTTTTGGCCTCGCGCTCGCGCTTTTGTGGATCCTTCTGGCTTTTTGGGTTTTTGTGAATCTCGGGGTTTGGGTTTATGTCATGAACCCGATCCTTCTGATCTTTTGGCTTTTTGTGTTTTCGGCGATCTTCTCGATCACCGTCGGGAAACGGGAGCAGGAAAGGCTTTTCTCCCTGGCGACCCGCGATGGTTTGACGGGGCTCTATGTGATCCGGCATTTCCGGACCCTTCTGAACGATGCCGTGGTCGAGGCCTGTAAAAAGAGGCAGGCTCTTTCGTTGATCCTGCTGGATCTGGACCATTTCAAGAATATCAATGACAAGTATGGCCATGAAGCCGGGGACGTCGCCTTGCGTTATGTTGCCGATACGCTCCGTACGATGACGCGCGTGGAAGGGGATAACGGGGAGCCGAACGTTCCGGCGCGGTACGGGGGTGAAGAATTTATCGTGCTTTTTAAGAAATGCCATCTGATCGACGCCGCGTTCAATTACGGGGAGAAGATCCGGCGGCAGTTTGAGCAGAATTCGTTCACCTACGAAGGCGTGAAGATCCCCCTGACCGTGAGTATGGGGGTTTCGACCCTGAGGCCGGGGGAGACGGTTCCGGATCTGATGGTTCATCGTGCGGATGAAGCCCTTTATCGCGCGAAGAACGAGGGCCGTAATCGGGCGTGTATCGAGAAAGAAGGCGGTAGCGGCAGTGAGATCCTTGGAAAATTGGATTGAGGGGTTGCACGCATTTTTCGGGTCCGGAGCATAAGCATGGGTAAAAAAATATTGTTTGTTGATGATGAACCGATGGTCGCGGCATTGATGAAGAACCGCCTTTTGTCCCAGGGGTTTTTGGTCGAGACGGCCAACAGCGGAGCCGATGGCCTTGAGCGGGCCAGGACTTGGCGACCGGATTTTATTCTTCTGGATGTCATCATGCCGGAGATGGATGGCTACGAGACCTGCCGTCGTCTCAAGGCCATGCCCGAAACACAGCGTATCCCCGTGGTCCTTTTTACCGCGGCCCAGGAATCCCAGATCGAACTGATGGCCAAGAAAGCCGGTGCCGAGCGTGTTGTGCAGAAACCTTTTGTGGACCAGGTCTTCAAAGCCATTTCGGAGATCCTGGGACCTTTTTGACCCCTTCCATGCGTTCCCGGTTCCTCCCCGTGGACAGGAGCCGTCATTCGATGTTATAGTACGTTCCTGGTTTTTTAAAGTTATCACACTTTTCTTCCATAAGGAGCGATCCCATGAGCCACGGCAAGACCCTTACTGATGCGAATTTTCAAACCGAAGTGCTTCAATCCCCACAACCCGTGCTGGTTGATTTTTGGGCGGAGTGGTGCGGCCCCTGCCGGATGCTGGGTCCCGTGATCGAGAAGATCGCGGACGCCAATGCGGGACGCCTTGCTGTTGGCAAAATGAATGTGGATGAGAACCCGGCCACTCCTCAGAAATACGGGATCCAGGGCATTCCGACCGTTATTTTTTTCAAGAATGGAGAGGTTGCGAAGCAGCTTGTGGGGTATCAATCCCAGGATAAGATCCAAAAAGCGATCGACGAACTTTTCCCGAAATAAAGTTCCGAGGTCTCGCGTCGTGTCATTGTTGTTTCTCCAGAAAGGGCTTTCCGTGAGGGGGTTCTCCCGCCTATGAAAGAACGCCGGCTTGGCAAAACGGGTTTACGCATTGCCGAGATCGGCTTCGGGTGCTGGCCGATCGGGGGCGGGAGTTATGGCCCCGTGCGCGATGAAGATTCTCTGGAGGCCCTCGAGGCCGCGTGGGATGCCGGAGTCAATTTTTTTGATACCGCGGATGTCTATGGCGAAGGTCACAGCGAAGAACTTCTCGGGCAATTCCTCAAAGACAAACCGCGCGATCAAGTGGTGATCGCGACCAAGGCGGGGTGGGATTTTTATCAGGGCGCTCACAAAAAGAATTTTACTCCCGAGTATTTGCGTGCCGCCTGCGAAAAAAGCCTCAAACGCCTCAAGGTCGAAAGGATCGACCTTTTCCAGCTGCATAATCCCTCCCGCGAGATCATCCAGAGAAAAGAAGCCCTTCAGGCCCTCGAGCTTTTAAAGAAAGAGGGAAAGATCCGTTTCATCGGGATGTCGGTCCATACCGAAGACGAGGCTTTTGTCGCGCTCCAGGACCCTCGGATCCAGACCCTTCAAGTGATCTTCAATCTTCTGGATCAGCGTATGGCTGAGAGGATCTTTCCGGAAGCGGATAAAAAGAACGTCGGCCTGATCGTCAGGGAACCTCTTGCCTCAGGCCTTTTGAGCGGGAAATACAGACCTTCCCATATGTTCTCTCCGGATGATCATCGGCGCCGGTGGGTTCCCGCGAAGCGTGAGGCTGACTGGAAAAAGATCGAATGCCTCCAGCTTTTCCTCAAGAAAAAAAAGATCCCTCTCGTGCAGGCGGCGCTCGAATTCGCGCTGGGGTCCGATGCTGTTTCTGTGGTGATCCCCGGGGCGAAAACAAGGGCGCAGGTGAATGAAAATCTTGTCGCGGCGATGGCCCCGGAGCTGAGCCGGGAAGATCTCGACGCGCTGGAGGTCCTGTACGCCCGCGAACCTGTTTTTCGCGAAGGATTAAATCCTCGATGAAGCGGTTCTGGCCCCTTGTTCTGATCCTTGCGGGTTTTCTGTGCCTCGGGATATTTCACGGACGGATCCTCGGCATGGTCGCCGAGCCTTTCCTTGAAAAGCTTATGAGCCGCGCATTCGATATGCCCGTCTACATTCGGGGGCTGAGTATTGAGCCGTGGCCCTCCGCTCGCGTGAGCGTGGAACATCTTGAGATCTTGAATCCGGCGGGGTTCAAGCGGCGGGACCAGTTCACGGTCAAGGGGATGGAGTGCTTTCTGGACCTGAACGTTCTCAAGAACAAGTTCATCCGGATCCGTCGGGCCCACTTCAATGAAGTGATCTTCGCGATAGAAAGTTACATGACCCCCGAGGGTTCCCGGAATAATGTCTGGCACTGGTATCATCACATGGGGCTGGATGAAGATGATCCGCCGCTCCCCCCCCGGGCGATGCCGCATCCTGACAATGTGGGGGAAGATTCCTGGCGTGTGCGCATCGACCGGCTTGAATTGGAGAACGGAACGATCGTTTTCGATGACCGTCGCGAAGAGCCGGAACAGCAGTGGGTTTTCCGGCGGATCAAGGGAGTTTGGAGCGGTTTCGATTTTCTTTCGGATTATGTCAGTCCGACCTTTACGGAGACGATCCAGGTCCAAGCGCTTTTCGGCACGAATCCTCCTGCGGCTTTCAAGGGTGGCGGGCGTTGTCAATTTGCTGACGGAGATAATTTTGACGTGAATGTCGAGATCACCGGCGGTTCGATGGTGGAATACCATTTTCTGGTGGACGGGATCCAGGGCGACGTGCAGAGCGGGACCTTTGACCTGAAGTCGCATCTTCTGTGTGTTGAGGGCGATCTTCGCTCTCAGCATGTCCTGACCCTTCGGGATATGCAGTTCACAGCACCGACCGCGGCGCAGAAACTGATGAAATATCCTTTTAGCGCGATCCGGCTTCTTTTGGAAGATCAGAAGACCGTGACGCTTGAGATCAAAGTCGACGGGGATATCGACGACCCCAAGTTTCGCATGATAGGCGCATTGACCAAGGCGATCCAAAAGAGCCTGTATCAGAAGACCAAGGCCGGGATCAAGAGTACCGTTCAGATCGCCGCGAGCGCGCCGCTCCAGGTGGGGCAGGGCCTCTCGAAGATCGGCACGATGTTGACCGATCCTTTTTTCTCACGCAAGACGAACGAACTTCAAGACGCCGGGGGGGATTCCGATGGTTCAAACTAAAGTAGGGCATGTCGCGATCATCGGCCGGCCGAATGTCGGCAAATCGACCCTGCTGAACAAACTGGTCGGCGAGAAACTTGCGGGGACCTCCGCAAAACCTCAGACGACACGCGATGTGGTGCGCGGGATCCTGACCGTCCCCGATGGCGCGGCGGTGGAGAGTCCTTACCGGGGGCAGATCGTTTTTCTTGATACGCCCGGGGTCCATCAGCCGAAGGACGCCCTCGGTGCGGGGATGGTCCGCGACGTCCATCAGTCGCTGGCCGATGCCGACATCCTTTATTGGATGGTCTATCCCAAGGCGCTCGGCGAGCCGGAACGGGCGATCCTGAAGTGGATGCAGGAGGTGAAACTTCCGGTTTTTTTGGTCGTCAATCAGATCGATCATTTTCCCAAGGATGATCTCCTTGTGGCGCTGGACGCCTATCAGAAGGTTTTTCCGTTCAAGGAATATATTCCGATCAGCGCCAAGACCGGGGAGAACGTCAGCAAGCTGATCCAGCAGACCCTGGCCTATCTTCCCGAGGGAGAGTTCATTTATCCCGAAGACCAGATCTCGGACCAGAACATCCGTTTTCATGTCCAGGAAATGATCCGTGAAAAACTCTACCATTTTCTGGGAGAGGAGCTCCCGTACGATGGCGCGGTGCGTATCGATGAGTTCAAGGAGGAAGAAAGGATCACGCGGATCCACGCGACCATTGTGGTGGAACGGGATTCCCAGAAGGCGATCGTGATCGGGAAGGGCGGCGAGAAGATCAAACAGATCGGAACGGCCGCGCGGCTTGACATCCAGAAATTCCTCGGCAAGAAAGTCTTTCTTCAGCTTTGGTGTAAACCGATCCCCGGATGGAAAAGTAATCTCGGTTTTCTTCGCGAGTCCCAGCAGTCTTCCGAAGCTTCCTGAGCGGGATCTTAGATAAAAAAAGGCCAGGCGCGTTGTTTTCAACCGCCTGGCCTTTTTCTTTTACAAGGAAGGAAAGCAGGGAAGCCCTTTCCCGAGGAGCGGGAGCGCGTATTTCGCGAAAGCGGGCGTGATCATGGCCTTTTTCGCGTCGAAGAAGGACTCGGGGAGATAACGTTCCTTGCTCGGGATCTTTTCAAGGGGCACCGGGCGGTAGCCTAGAGCATATTTTTCGCCGGGGATCCGTTCAAAGCCTACCATGATCGCCGACATCCCTTGAAGGGCCCACTTGACCGCGTGCGCGCCGGCCTGGAAGGCTTCTTTCTGATCTGCTTCGGAGATGTAGGCCATCGACATCCGTTGAATGGTGCCGGGTTTATCGAATCGCGCGCGGACCTGAAGATGTTTTTCCAGGACCGCGGCAAGCCGCGCGGCGGTGCCTTCCACGTATTTATGCCCAAAGGGGTCTGCCGTCACCCCCTCTGTCTTCCGGCCGATGCGGTTCCCACCGTGGTCGCGTATGGTTTCCGAGATCACGATAATGCAATAGCCGACGGATTGCAGAACGGCTTCGGTCTTTTTGATGAAAGCAGTCTCATCGAACGGGACCTCCGGGACGAGAAGGATGTGCGGGGCGTCCTCCGGGGACCTTTTCAGAAGCGCGGAGGCGGCGACGATCCAGCCGGAGTTGCGTCCCATCAATTCGATGATCTTGACCGGGTCGACATTCTTCATGGCTTTGGTGTCGAGGGCCGCTTCCTGGGTCGTGATCGCGGCAAAACGTGCGACCGATCCGTAGCCGGGGCAGTGATCGGTCTCCATGAGGTCGTTATCGATCGTCTTCGGAATATGGACCACGCGGAGGGGATAGCGTTCCTTGTCGGCGGTTCGCGCGATGCGGAGACTCGTGTTCGCCGTATCGTTCCCGCCGATCAAAAATAAATAGCGGACTCCTTCCTGGCGGAGCTTCGCGACGATCTTCTTATCATCTCCCGGCTGGAGTTTGTAGCGTGAGGACCCGAGCGCGGCGGAAGGGGAATTCGCGATCTCCCGCATCAGTTTCGCGGGTTTCTTTTTTAGGTCGACAAAGGAACCTTTCAGGATCCCTTCGATCCCGTTGCGTGAGCCCAGGACGCCCGTGATGTACTTTGACTTGCACGCGGCGGCGACAACGCCCGCCAGGCTCTGATTGATCACGGCCGTGCAACCGCCGGACTGTCCGATCACGGCCTTGCCTTTAAGCGGAGGGGGCTTCATCGTTAGGCGACCTTGATCTCTTTTTCGAGTTTTCCGCTCAAGTTGCAATAACCTTCAACGCTCAAGGTATCCCCCTTTTTCGCCTCGGGGACCACCACAGTGATCGTTTGAATGGTCCCGGTTTCCTGTTTCGTTAGAGGGAGCATCTGGATCTCCTGGCCGTTCAACCCGATGTCGACTTTACGAATGTAATGGGAATGGGGGTTGCTGACGCGATGGGTGATCGTGGCCGTCAGGGTTTTTGTGGCCGGATCGAATTGGATCTTGATGTCGGAAGGGGGATGCGCGAACGCGAGGGTGCTTATCGCGAGAAAACCGCAGAGGCACAAGGCTATTTTTTTCATAAGAACTCCTTTTAAGAAAGTTTCTTGGGGGTGAAAATGTTGAGAGCCGGGAGCTTGTTCAGGATTGGAACGAGCACGTTCACGAGGATCAAGGCGAAGAGTTCCGGTTCGTAGGGGAATCCGGCCTCCGTCAAGGCAAAGACAAGAAATGCAACGCCGGAACCAAAGGCGATCTTCGCCGTTAGCGTGGCGGGCGTGGTCTTGGGCTCGATCAACATGATAAAAATGAAGAAAAAATTAAAATATCCCGGGATGTCGGTCAGGGGAGAGCCCTGGATCAGGGCTTGCGGGATAAAAAGAAGCAGGGACATGCCCAAATAACCCAGCACGATCTCCGTTTTCCGGATCTTATTTACGATGTAGAGGCCGGCGGGGAGGAGGATGTACCATGCGTAGGCCCCTTTCCACTCGGTGTAACCTTTAAGCAAAAGCACGGCCAGAAAGATCCCCAGCGCGGCGGGATTAAGCAGATTTTTTCCATGGAAGCGGAGCGCGTATTTCAGTCCGATCGTGAACGCGGCAGCGGCCAAGAACATCCACCAAGGGGACTCTGATGAAAGAACCAGACCCAGGATCAGGCCGGAGGTCAAGGCGCTGTCCGTGATCTGGAATTTTCGGGTCTTGAAGAAAAGGACGGCCGCGTCCAGCAATGCCGAGAAAAGAAGCGGCCACACAAAACCGGTGACCACGGCGAGGCGCGGTTCCTTGATAAAGAGAAAGAGCGCGAAGACGGCGAGGAACAGATTGATCTGAACTTTGATCGATTTGAGCTGGATCATGGCATCGGCTTCCGCTTTAAGTGTTCTTTACGAGCGCGGAAACAGTATAATGTAAAAAACAAGGCGGGACAAAAAATACTTCAGCCCATGAGTTCTGTGATCTTATGAAAGAGCCGGTCATCGAAAAAGCGGAAGCCCGGGTGTGGCGCGCGAAACTCACACACCCTTTCAGTACGGCCAAAGGCCAGCATGATCTTCTGGAGAACGTGCTTTTTTCTCTGGAACTTTCGAACGGGGTCCGGGGTTTTGGCGAGGCGGCGGTCGCGACCCATATTACCGGAGAAACCCTCGCGGAGACGTTTGGACATTTGAAGGCCTCAGCCAAAATGATCCGGGGGCAGGCCTTCACGGCATTCCCTCTTGTGGCCGAGGCCTCCCGGAGCCTTTGTGGCGCGAATAAGTGCGCCTTGGCGGCGGTTGAAATGGCGCTCCTCGATGTCGCGACGCGCGTTAAAAAGATCCCTTTCTGGAAAGCTTTTGGAACCCGCGTGCGTCGCCTGCGAACGGACATGACTGTGGTGTTGGGTGATGTCTCGCAGGCCGAGTGTGCGGCGCGTGAGATCCTGCGCCGCGGCATCCGTTCGTTCAAGGTCAAGATCGGCCGTGATTTTGATCTGGATCTGAAGCGCGTCGTGGCGATCGCCGTGCTTGCTAGAAAATATCCTCTCTATCTTGACGCGAATCAGGGATTTAGCGCCGCCCAGACGTTGAGATTTCTAAAAGCCTTGACCCAACTTGGGATCCGTCCCGCCTTGATCGAGCAACCCGTCCCCAAAGGGGATTGGGAGGGGCTTGCGAAAGTGACCCGCGAAGGGAAGACCCTGGTTTGCGCGGATGAAAGCGTCAGGTCCCTGGCCGACGCGAAACGGCTCATCAAGGCCCGTGCGGCGGGTGCCATCAATATCAAGTTCACGAAGACCGGGATACTCGAAGCGTATGAGATCGTCCGGCTTGCGCAGCGCCGCGGGATCCGGTTGATGATCGGGACGATGATGGAAACACCGCTTGCGGTGACCGCCGCGGCGCATTTTGCCGCCGGGTTGGGGGGATTTGATTTTGTGGACCTTGACGCGCCGTTCTTTATGGCGGAAGCCGTGACGCGGGGGAACTATGTTACGCGTTCGGGTGTTTACGACCTGAAAGGGATCCGTTCCGGTATCGGAGTCAAGCCGCTCTCTTTTCGAAAGGTCCTCTGATGATCCAACAGCCGTTCGGCATTTTGGCTGTGTTGGCGCTCGTGGTCGCGGTCATCCTTTTCTTCTCAGAGAACTCCAAAACCAGGAAACTGTTCAAATTCCCGCCCGCGCTTTTTTGGATCTATTTCTTGCCGATGCTTCTTTCCGGCGCGGGGTTGATCCCGCAGCAGCATGCGGTGTACGCCAGGATCACGAACACGGTCCTTCCGGCAGGGCTCATTCTGCTTTTGATCACGGCGGATATTCCGTCCATTCTGAAACTCGGGCGTCCGGCGCTTCTGATGATGCTGACCGGCAGTGCGGGGATCATGCTGGGCGCGCCGCTGGTCGTGTGGTTCTTCGGGCCCTGGTTGCCTCCGGCGGCGTGGTCGGGGTTTGGAGCGCTTTCGGGTTCCTGGATCGGAGGAAGCGCCAATATGGTTGCGGTGAAAGAAGCGATCGGAACGCCTGACGCGGTCTTCTTTCCGATGATCGTGGTGGATACGGTGGTGGCTTATTCCTGGATGGGGATGCTGATCCTGCTTGAGGCTGTTCAGAAAAAATACGACGGATGGAGCCGCGCGGAACGGAGTGTGGTTGAAGCCTTGGCACAGAAAACGGCGTCGGAACAGAAATGTTCGACGACGTTCAGTCTTGGATATTTTTTTCTGATCCTGACGGTAGCGTTCGGCGGTTCCGCGATCGCCCGCGCGTTGGCGAATGCCTTCGGTGGGGGGTCTTTTGCCTGGACGGTCATTGCCGCCTCGACGCTGGGGATCATGCTTTCTTTTACTGCGCTAAGGAAATTAGAACATCATGGAGCTTCCCGGATCGGTTATGTTTTTCTCTTTTTGGTTTTGACCTCCATTGGGGCCCGGGCCAGTCTGGCCGGGATCTTGTCGGCGCCGGTCTTGATCCTGGCCGGTTTTGCTCTGGTCCTCTTTCACGGGGGGCTTCTCTTTGTCGTGTCCCGCCTGGCGCGTATCCCGCTTTGTCTTGTCGCGACGGCGAGCCAGGCGAATATCGGCGGCCCTGCCTCGGCGCCGATCGTCGCGGCGGCTTATGAACCGGCGCTTGCCCCTGTGGGGCTTTTACTGGGGATCCTGGGCAACGTGATGGGGACGTATCTCGGGCTTCTCACAAGCCAGTTGTGCCGGATCGTCGGAGGGTAGACGTTTAAAGCAAAAAAGATGTCCGCCTGCTTGCTTCATGTTAAAATCCCCGCTCTTATGCAAAAGAAAAAAAGTGAAATCAAAGCTGTGATCTTCGATCTCGGCAATGTGCTCGTGAACTATGATGTGGAAAAGGCCGCGCGGCGTTTTTCGGAGGCGTCCGGGTTGACCCCGAAAGAGATCTGGCGCCGTTTTTTTCTCTCCAGGTTCGAACAGGCTTACACGCGGGGGGAGCTTACGACCCGGGAATTCCATAAGATCGCCTGCGAGACGCTCGGGACCCGGATCCCGCTCGCGACCTTCAGTCACTACTGGAATGATATTTTCTGGGAGAATCCGGGCATGGAGAAACTGCTCGCGAGGATCAAGAAGCATTACCCGCTCTATCTGATCTCCAATACCAATGCCCTGCATTTTAACTACATCAAGAAACGGTTTGGCCTGCTCCGGCATTTTGACCGGAAATTCCCGTCCCATGAGGTCAAGGCCCGCAAGCCGGATGTTCGGATCTTTCGCCGCGTTCTCAAAAAGATCGGGCTTCGTCCCGAAGAAACGGTTTTTATTGACGACATGAAGTCCTTTATCGTCGGAGCCCGAAAAGCCGGTATGCAGACGATCCACTTCAAGGGTCGCACGGCGCTCATAAAGTCCCTCCGGAAACTCCGCATCCGGTTTTAATTCTTTCTCGCCCCCTCTCTGAGAGAGAAATTCCCTTTCTCGACAAATGAATATTCATAAATAAAATGTTGATATTAAAGCAAAATATAATAAGCTTTTTATTATGAAGATCATGGGAGGATCCCCCGGGGGTGACCGTTGGCGGCCAAAACGCTGGCATGGCCTAACAACGATGGTGCTTCTTGTTTTTCCGCTTGTTTTGGCGGTGTGGTGCGCCCATCGGTGGGGTGGGGAACGGGGGTTGATCCTAGCGGTTTTTTTTATAGGCGTGGTGGAACTGGCCGCGGTGTTGTCGGGGTGGCGGCTCGTGCTTCGGATGCATCGTGCCCAGCCGCTCGCTGAATCGGAGGCGCCGGAAGTTTACGCGATCGTGCGGCGATTATCTCAAAAGGTCGGGATCTTTCCGCCAGATATCTATCTGCTGCCGTCGGCTTCGGCGAATATCTTTACGGTGAGGCGTGGCTTTGGAGCGTCTTCGATCGCGCTGACGTATGGGCTGGTTGGGTTGCTCAACGAGGAAGAAATCGCAGGCGTTCTAGGGCATGAGCTTTCTCATGTTTTGTATGGCGATCATTTTTTAGGGACGATCATAGCGGCCGGAGCCTCGGTTCTCAGCTTGAGCGCGTCACTTTTCAATCTTTCCTTCACGTGGGGTGGGGAACGAGATGAACGGGACCGTGAAAATCCTCTGCCACTTTTGCTCTCGGCGGTGGTCCTTCCGTTTGCCGCGGGCGTTATCCGGCTGACGATGCCCCGCAACAGGGAGTATGCAGCGGACTGGTGCGGGGCCCAACTCTGCGGAGAGCCTCTTTATCTTGCCAGTGCGTTGCGGAAGATCGATGGCGCGATCCGGCGTTTTCCCTTGCGAGACGCGGTCTTTTCAACAGCACCTCTTTTCATCGTCAACCCTCTTTCGAACAAGGGATGGGCGGCGCTTTTTAATACGCATCCACTGATCGAGAAAAGGATCGCCCGGCTTGAAGGGCTGACCCAGCCAATAGGATCATAAAGATCCGATGGGTCGGTGAAAGGGCGGTGAAAGCATTGACGATGGCCAGGGGAGCGGTTAAAATACGGCCTCTTCGAAACCAACATCTATTAAGGAGAATCCAAAGATGGCTTACGTTATTACGGAAAAATGTCACGGTGAACGTTACGGCCTTTGCGCCGGGGTTTGCCCCACGGAAGCGATCTATCCCGGAACGTACCAGGGGAAAGATTTTATGGTCATTGATCCCGCGGTCTGTATTTCCTGCGGCGCCTGCGCGGCTGAATGTCCGGTGGGTTCGATCGTGGAATCTGAAGATATGGATCCCACTTGGGCCAAGATCAACGCGGACCTCGCGCCTCAGTTCAAGTCGAATCCCAAAGCGGCCCCGCGCTCGAAGGACGAAGCTCCCAAGAAAGCCGGGAATACGCTGAAGTAAGATCTTTTGAGTCTTTCGGACCGCCCCCGCCGCTTGCTTCTTCGAAGAAGCAAGCGGCGGGGGCGATCTTTCTCTGAATCGATGAGGAAACCAGCATGACCTCGGCTTCGAGTTGCAAAACTCCCGCCATTCTGGAACAAGCCTTGAAGCAATATGTCGCGGCGCTCGCCGCGGAGAATCCCGCGATTCGGGTCGTGACACGCGGCCTGGCCCTGATCGGTGTTGGGGTCCGCCCCGTTCTCGATCACATGATCTTTCGTACGGTCCATCTCAAAGAGCGGTCCCGTGAGTTCCTGGATCTTGGATATGAACGCGATCCTGCCGCCAAGGTGATTGACCATAAAGGCCACGGGGTCGAGGTTTTCCGTAAAGATCACGCTCCCGCGGTTCTCGTGGAACACCCTCATGAAAGATCAGGGCTCGACTGGGTGGCCCATTTTGGGGATCAGAGACCTTATGCCTTGGCCATTCGCGTCGAAGATGTTGAAGAAGCTTCCTTTCGTCTTGAAAAGCAGTGTGTCGGATTTCTGAGGCCGCCGGCGGGGAAACACGGAGAACCACTTCGCGAGATCTCGGCGCTCCCTGCGGTCCTGGACGGCAGGACCGGAAGCCATCTCATTTTGGTTGAGCGGCATGGGGGGGACACCCGTTTTTATTCACCGGATTTTTGGAGCCATTCCTAGGAGAGGGTTTTATGATCATTGGTCTGACGGGTAAGAACGGGTCGGGGAAGGGCGAGGCCGCATCTTTCTTGAAAGAACGCGGATTCCACTATTATTCGTTGTCTGATGCGCTTCGCGACGAAGCCCGGAAGAGGGGGCAGGAGATCACGCGGGATATTCTGGTCGTTCTGGGTAACGAACTTCGCGAGAATGAAGGCCCGGGGTGTTTAGCGGAACGGATCTTCGCGAAGCTGGATCCCGAAAAGAACTATGTGATCGATTCGATCCGTCATCCTTCCGAAGTCCAGGTGTTCCGCCGCCGCCGGGATTTTACGTTGGTCCGCATTCACGCTCCGGAACGGCTGCGTTTTGAGCGTCTCAAACAGCGGGGACGCGAAAATGATCCCAAGGTCTGGGAGGATTTTCAGGCGCTTGAAGCCAAGGAAGCGAAGAGCGCGAGCAAGACGGACCAGCAGCTGGACCAAACGGTCGCTTCGGCCGATCTCCAGGTGGATAATAACGGCCCGCTCAAGGAGATGCATGAAAAACTGAAAGCGGTTTTTCTTGAGTTGGCGAAAAAAGCGCATCGTCCCGGATGGGATGAGTATTTTATGGATATCGCGAAGGTCGTGGCGTTGCGCTCCAACTGCATGAAACGGAAGATCGCCGCCGTGATCGTGAAGGATAAACGGATCATCTCTACCGGCTATAATGGGACCCCGCGCGGGATCAAGAACTGCAATGAGGGCGGATGTCCTCGTTGCAACGCGATCGATTCCTCCGGGAAAGATCTCGGAGAGTGTCTCTGCTCTCATGGCGAGGAGAATTCGATCGTGCAGGCGGCTTATCACGGCGTGAGCGTCAAAGGTGCGACACTCTACACGACTTTTTCTCCGTGTCTTATGTGCACAAAAATGATCATCAATGCCGGGATCGCCGAGGTGGTTTATCAGGCGAATTACCCGTTCCTCGATCTTTCCCTCAAGCTGCTCGAGCAGGCCGGCGTCACGGTCCGCAAGATCACGGCTCCCTGATCGAGGCTCGCATGACCGCGCCCGAGAAGGATCACTCTCAGGGCCCCGGGATCCAAGGGGCTGTCCGGCGCCAGCTCGATCAAAGTTATCACAGTCCGCTGATCGAAAAAGTTCGCGCGTCCGGTTTCTCCATGAAGGCCGGTCGGCTGGCCATCCATCTTGCCAAGGAATTCGGTTTTTGCTACGGTGTAGAACGCGCCGTTCAGTACGCCTATGAAACCCGCGCGCGATTTCCCGAGAGGCGCATTTTTCTCACCAACGAGATCATCCATAATCCGCGGGTGAACGCGGAGCTTCAGGAAATGGGCGTGAAGATCCTTGCCGGGGATGCTTCGCGCGCCGAGATCACCGAAAAAGACGTGGTGATCATGCCCGCTTTCGGGGTTCCGGTCGAAGCCTTGAAGGAATTCCAGAAAAAAGGCTGCGTAATCGTGGATACGACCTGTGGTTCCGTGATGAGCGTGTGGCGTCGGGTGGAATCTTATAGCAAGGACGGTTTTACGTCCGTGATCCACGGGAAATACGATCATGAAGAGACCCGCGCGACCTGTTCTCGGGCGTCAAAATATCTTGTCGTCAAAGATCGCAAACAGGCTGAACTTGTTTGTGGGTATATCCGAGGGGAGAGCGCTCGGGACGTTTTTTTGGGAAAATTCAAGGACGCATGCTCTCCCGGATTGGACCCGGACCGGGACCTTGAGAAGATCGGGTTTGCGAACCAGACGACGATGCTTTCCCGGGAGTCGATCGAGATCTCGGATCTTCTGCGTGCCGCGTTGCAAGCCCGCTATGGCGAGGAAGAGGCGTCACAGCGTTTTCGTCACTTTGACACGATCTGTTCGGCGACGCAGGATCGTCAGGACGCGATCCGTGAGCTGGGTGAAAAAAAGATGGATGTGATCCTGGTCATTGGAGGGTACCGGTCGAGTAATACGGGACACTTGGTCGAGATCGCGTCGGGATATTGTTCCGCATTCCATGTCGAAGACGCCTCCTCGATCCTTTCGGCTTCGAAGATCCGTCACAAAAGAACGGGAGCCCAGGAGATCCTCGAAACGGAGGATTGGCTGCCGTCAGGCGAGATCAAAGTGGGGGTCACCGCGGGGGCGTCTACGCCCAACCGTGTGGTCGAAGAGGTGATCCAACGCTTGATCGAGATCGCCGGATGATCGGGTTAAAAAACTATTTTTCCAGGAGAGCTTAGCATGGATTTTTCAGAGTTGGTCCAGGCGCGGCGCAGTTTGCGGCATTACTCATCCCGGCCGATCCCCCAGGAGGACGTTCTCAAATGTCTCGAGGCCGCGCGCGTTGCTCCGTCCGCCTGTAATTCCCAGCCCTGGCATTTTATCGTGATCGATGATCCGGCCCTCAAAACTCGCGTGGCCGATCGGATCTTTTCCGGGATCTACTCCATGAACCAGTTCGCGAAAGAAGCGCCGGTCCTTGTGGCCGTTGTGGCCCGGCGGTCGAAGCTCATGGCCTCGCTCGGAGGCCAGGTGCGTGATACGCATTATAATCTTGTCGATATCGGGATCGCTTGCGAGCATTTGGTCCTTCAGGCGCAAGACCTCGGGATCGGGAGTTGCTGGATCGGATGGTTCAATGAGAAGGTCTTGAAAAAGGAGCTTGGGGTTTCCCGGGGAGAGAAGATCGATATTGTGATCTCGCTGGGTTATCCCAAGGAGGCACGCGAGGCGACGAAGGTGCGAAAAACTTTGGAAGAGATCTGTTCGTTCAATCAAGGGGCACGATCAATATCTGATGAAAAGGGAGGGACCTGTGCGAAATAGTGTGATGATGGTGGCGGGGATTTTTTTGCTTACCTTGGCAGTTGCTGTGCCCGGAGCTTATGCTGAGGCGGAATGCTCAAGGATCCAGGCGGTGGCGGAGGATATCGATTCGGATCCTTCCGCTTTTGAAGGCGATTCGGAATCGCTTCCGGGGGAACGCGCTCCCGAAGATCTGCCGATGGAGGATACCCCGGTCATGGGCGGGGTCAGGATTCAGTAAGCGAACGGACTTCCGATCAGGCCCGTCCCGAAGCTTCGCCGGTTTCGGTGTTGACACGCAGGAGGGTTCCTTCTTCCGCGTAGAGGGGCGCCTGAACTTCCAGCCCTGTTTCGAGTTTGGCTCTTTTTGTCGATCGTCCCGAGATCGAGGCTCCTTTGATGGAAGGGTCGGTTTCGGTGATGGCCAGCTCGACATAAACGGGAAGTTCCAGGGAGACGACCGTACCGTTCAGCTTGAGCGCCAGCATTTCCTGATTTTCCTTCAAATAAAACTTCTGGTCTCCCAGTTTTTCCGCGGTGAGCATGAACCCTTCGTAGGTCTCGTTGTCCATGAAGTGGTATTCATTCCCGGAGATGTACTGGAGCACGGCGGGGACTTTTTCCACGTCGGCGATGTTGAATTTTTCACTGGTCTTGAAGGTCTTTTCCAGCACGGCGCCGTTCAGGAGATTTCTCACGCGGGCTTTGGCCATGGTCGATGCCCCCCGCGCGGTGGGGGTTGCGAATTTGACGTCGAGCACGAAATAAGGCTGCCCTTCCATTTCGATATACAGTTTCTTTTCGAGGTCATTGGCAGAGATCTGAGAGGCCATAAAAGTTCCTTTCCTGAGATGAGGCCGTGGATTTCAAAAGAGGGCACATTCTATACGATACCCGGCGGCCGGGGAAGTCCTTCTCTCAAGGGATCCGGGAGGAAAAGAGAGCAGTTTTCGGTGAATAGGGTATGGCGGGTTTACTTAGTTCTCGAAATCGGTCATAATGCGCTCACTCAATCGTTCACAGAGGAGTCTTTTTTATGTTCCAGGTCGCAAAAATGATCTATTTCAATTATGGCCACCGTCTTTTGGGGGGGCATGATAAATGTTCTCACCTTCACGGCCACAGTGCGAGGGTCGAGATCCGGATGTCGACCCCTAAACTCAACCGTCAGGGAATGGTCGTTGATTTTTTTGATATTAAACGGACCATTGGTGAGTGGATCGACCGGAACCTGGACCATAAAATGATCCTCTGGAAGAAGGACCCGCTGGCAAAACTTTTGAAAGAAGCCGGCGAACCGGTCGTGCTTGTGGGAGAGAATCCGACCGCGGAGATGCTCGCGCGGTGGATCTTCCGCGAAGCCCGGCGCATGAAACTTCCCGTCTCCAAAGTGACCCTTTGGGAGAATCAGGATAGTTGCGCTGTGTTTGAAGCGTGATTCTCCATGGGGAAGATCCTTCTCGTCGGCCCTGCAGGTTGCGGGAAGACCCACCAACTGATCGAATCTTTTGAAAAAGCGCTGTCTTTGGCGGCGGACCCCCTTGCCTCAGATGTTTGTTTTGTCGTTCCCTCCGCCGAACATACGGAGCGCGTGGTCTCCGTTCTGATCCAGAGGGGGCTCAAAGGTTTTTTCCACAAACGGGTGACCACCCTTTCCCGGCTCGCACAGGATCTTTTTCGTGTTGCCGATATCCCCGTGGCATCCAGCCTGACCCGCATGATGATCGTCCGGGATCTGCTGCGGGATCACGCCTGGACCTATTTCAAGGATTCTTCCGCTTATCCGGGATTCGCGGGGCTTATGGCCCAGTTCATCACGGAGTTGAAAGAGTCCTGCATTTCTCCCGAGATCTTTCGCGAACGCATGAATGCTCTCAAAGGGTTTGAGCCTGCTTACGCGCTTAAATATGAAGCGTTGGCGGATTTCTACGGTCAGTATGAGGCGCAGCTTGCCGAGCGAGGCCTTCGGGATACCCAGGATGCGCTGCGTATTTTCCGGGAAAGAAAAAAAGGGCGGGGGGCTTCGGCCCTCCGATTCCGAGCGCTTTGGATCGACGGTTTTTTTGATTTTTCTAATTTGCAGTTGGAGGTCCTGAAAGAGTTGGCGATGGTGAGCGGGGAAGTGACCGTGACCCTGACCCGGGAAGATCCCAAGTCCGGAGCGGAAGGGATCTTTGAACCGGTGGCCCGGACGCAGGCGGCCCTTGAGGCCGCTGGATTTATCACGCAGTGGATGAGCACTCCGTCGAAACGTACGACAAAACCGGCGCTTCTTTTTCTTCAGCAGCACCTTTTTGCTCCGAAGGAGCCCCGGCCCGCGCCTGTGCCCGGAGAAAACCTTGTGATGCTCGATGCGGTCGGGAACGAAGGCGAGATCGAGCTCATTGCCCGTCAGATCCACAAACTCTACGCGACGGGGGGCTACCGCTATAGCGACTTTGCGGTGCTTTTCCGTCAGATCCGCCACTACGCGCCGATCATTGCCTCGGTTTTTTCGCGGTATGGCATTCCGACGGAGATCCATGAACGCGATCGATTGAAATTCTCTCCCTGGATCGCCGCCGTGCAGCAGCTGTTGGTGCTTTTTCGTGAAGCCTGGAAGCCTGAAGCCCTTTTTGCTTTTTTAAGATCGGACTATGTCCGGCAATTGAGTCCCCGTCTTCCGAAATCGGCTGATTGGATCGCCTGTTTTGAACAGCATGCCTTTCGGGAAGGGATCGCAGGAGGCCGAGAAGCCTGGCTTGCGGACTGGACGCGAGGCGTTCCTGAGGAACTGGCGGTATTTAACAGTGAAAAAACCGCTGCGCTGAAGGTTTTTGCCGAGACGGAGGACCGGTTTCGGGCGGCGACGGCGGTGGAGGAACATATCCGGATCTTCCGCCAGGCCGTGTACGACAGCTTCGGGATCCTGGAGATCCGCGACACCTATTCTTCCCTGACCCGCCGGGACGCCGCGAGCGTGCATCGCTTTGAAGTGCTTCTTGAGGAGATCCGGGGCTATTTTTCGAGACACCCGGGCGCGGTCGTCTCCTTCGAAAGCTTTGCTGACCATTTTCTCGGTCTTGTGGAACTCGATGTCTACTCGCTTCATGAGCGGGATAAGAACCGCGTGCAGGTCTATGACGTGTCCCTGGCGCGTCAAAAAGAGTACAAGGTTGTTTTTGTGGCGGGGCTTTTGGAGAAGGTGTTCCCGCAGCAGGTCCGGGAGGATCCTTTGCTCTCGGATTGGGAAAGACAGCTTGTGAACGGGGGGCTGGCTTCGCCGATCGCCGAGTGTCTGCCGCGGCAGAATATCGAACGTTATCTTTTTTATCTTGCCGTGACACGCGCGAAGGAGCGCCTCTTCCTCAGTTATCCCCGCGTGGATTTCGAAGGCAAGGAGTCTCTGCCGTCCTTCTACCTTGAAGAGGTCAAAGCCCTTTTCGGCGATAAACTGCGCTGGGTTCGGCAAGACCTCGCGAAGCCTTTTCCGTCGCCCGCTGATGCGATCACCCATCGGGAGATGGAAGCGTCCGTTGTGGGGGGGCTGCGGCAGGAAGGGGACCCGGATGTTCCTTCCGAGGAAGCCCTGCGCCAGCTTTCCGGGGATCCTAAAAGCCGGGAGCGGCTTCTCACTGCTTTAGAACCTGTGGAGGCAATACTTCGGGATGAAAAGATCCTCCGGGGGAAATATTTTGAGACTCCGGAGACGAGCCCGACCCGTTTAGAGACGTACGCGAAATGTCCCTATCGTTATTTTGCCGATAAGATCCTCCGCCTCAAGGACACGGGAGAGGATATCAGTATGATGCAGAAGGGCAACATCCTGCACCATGTGCTTCAGCAATATTTTGATCCCCGCCGCAAGCCGGCCCCGAAGGAAAAACTCGAAATATTTATTGAAAGAGAGATCGAAGAAGGGCTCAAGCGACATCCTTTGACCTGGACGGAACCCTATGAAGAGGCCCTGGATCGCCGGGAGCTTTTTCAGATGCTTTTTGATTTTTTGAATTATGAGACCGAACGGCTCAAACGCGCGGTGTTCCGCCCCTGCGAAGTGGAGTATTCCTTCGGGACGTTCGGACAAAAAGGCGAGGCGGCGCTGGAGATCCCGGGAGAAGATTCGCAGACGATCAAGCTCCGGGGGCGGGTTGATCGGATCGATACGGATGCGGAAAAAAAATACGCGGTCGTGATGGACTACAAGCGTTCGTACCGGTTCAAGGCTTCGAGCCTCGCTGTGGGCACGGCGCTTCAACTCCCGCTTTATCTCCTCGCGGCACAGAGGCACCTAGGTCTTCAGCCGCTCGGAGCCGAGATCTATTCCATCCGGGACCACAAAAAGAGCGGTTTTTACTGTGCGGGGCCTGCCGGGAATTATGGAAAAGAATTTTCATCCCGCTCGCAGCTTCCGGATGATGTTTTCCATCGGGTGCTTGAAAGGGCGTCGGTTTTTGTCCGGAAATTCACGAACGCGATCCGGGCCTCGGAGATCCCGGTCCGGCCGCGCGATTGTGAATCCTTCTGTCCTTTTGATACGGTTTGCCGTATTGAAAAGTGGCGTTTGCCCCTGATCCAGGAGGCGATCGCGTCAGAAGACCGGAAGGACCCTCGTTTGGCCCCCTTTCAGGCATTGGCCGGAGGCGGGGAAGAATCGCTTGTAAAATAGGACAAAATCGGTATCCTATCCCTGTTTATTTTTAAACCCGCCAACCTGGCAAGGGCTTATGACTTCCAAAAAGATCCTGATCGCCGATGATGAACCCGCCATCGTCGAGATCCTCAGCGCTCGCCTCAGATCTCTCGGGTATGAGGTATGTTCTGCCCGTGATGGAGTCGAGGCCGTTGAGAAGGTCAAGGCCGAAAAACCGAACCTGATCATCATGGACGTGCTGATGCCTCGCATGACGGGTTTTGAGGCGATGAGGAAGATCCGGGATGATCGGGAGACGCGGGGGATCCCCGCGCTCGTGATCTCGGCGCGTGGCAGTATGCGGGATTATTTTTCAGATATTACCGGTGTGGAATTTATTCCCAAGCCTTATGATCCGAAGGACCTCGTCTCCCGGGTCGAGGCCTTGCTCGGAGATCATGGCACCCATCCCGAGGGTCTTAAACGCGTGATCCTTGCCGGGGTTGAGGATTTTCTGATCGCCAAGATCCGGACGCTTCTTGCTTCTATGAGTTGTCAGGTCTTGACGGCTTTGAACGAGGAAGACGCCTTCAACCTCGCAAAAAACCTTCATCCGAGTTTTATTCTTTGCCAGTATTGGGAAGAAGAGTCGATCCTTGATCCGAAAAAACTCAGCGGAAAATTGGCCGAGCATGCGGCGCTGGTTCATGTGCCGCTGTATGTGTACTGCAAGGACGCGCTCTCTTTGGATGCTATGAAGACCTTTAAAGGGGATCGCCTGATCAGCTATTCCGATAGCCCCGATCTCTTGAAGAAGTTAGGCCTGTTGATCGGCAAGATTAACGGAACGCACTGATCAGACCCGCAGTTGTTTTTCCGCGTCCACCACATCCCGATCGATCATGTCGCGCGCGCGGCGCGCTTTGGCCTTGAGCCCCTCCGAAGCATGCGGCGCTTGGGCGATCTCCCTCAGGAGCTGGATCACCATCCGGATATAACGAACCAGACTGCCTTCATCGGTAGGCGTGAGCTGGCAGACTTTCTCAAAATCCTTTCCCTGAGTCCAGGCTTCGATCGCTTTCGAGAGATGGAAATGGGGCGGTTTGGTGAAGGGGGTGACCCGGAAATTGGATTCCCATTTATGGATCATGCGGTGGTAGTGATGCGTGAGTTTGAGCAATGCTTCATGGTCTTTGCCGAGGCGGGGCGGCTCTTCGTTCTTTCTCGGCTCAAAGATCAAGCCCGCCAGGAATACGTTCAATTTGGCTTCGTCGAGCTGTTCGAGAGCTCCGTCGGTGTACATTTCCGTAAGGAGCAATTCAAATCCAAAAATGGACGCCGCGAACTCGCCCTTGATCGTAAGGTCCTCATTCGTGATATAGCCCATTTCCTGCAGCAGTGCGAGCTTGTTCTTCAGTAATTCCAGGCCTTCGTCGCGTTTTCGCTTCGACGATTGAAAAAAATGGAACGATCTCGGGTAGATTTCAAGGAGCTGGTATTTGAGCGACCGGTAAAGGTTGAGAAGCGTGGCGTAAGTGGCGTTTAGCTGACTGCGCACGGGTTCCGGATTTCCATAAAGGATCCGCTCCACTTCGGGGAAGGTGATGTCGCTCGGGTGGATGCGGCAATAGACGAATCCCTCCTGATCCATCCCCCGGCGTCCTGCGCGGCCGGCCATCTGGAAAAAATCACGCGTAGTGAGTGTTTTAAAGCCGGTGCCGTAAAATTTTTCAAGTTCGTCAAAGACGACCGTGCGTGCCGGCATATTGATCCCCAACGCGAAGGTCTCCGTCGTGAAAATGAGCTTGAGGAGTTTGCTTGTAAAAAGCCGCTCAATCACTTCTTTGAGCGTGGGGAGCATGCCCGCGTGGTGGTAAGCGATCCCCTGGGTGATGAGGGGGCGTATCTCTTCGGCGGTCTTGTCGCCGGCAAGGTCGTAGCGGGTGAGGAGATCGTCGTAAAGGGCCGCGATCTCGCGCCGTTCCGCCTGGCGCAGCAGATCGAAGTGGGCGACTTCCCAGGCGAGCATGGCGGTCCGCTTGCGGCCAAAAGCAAAATAGATCGCGGGGAGCTGATCCTCGTGGATAAGATGATTCAAAAGATCGTGGAGGCGGTTCGGACGGGCGCGGGGAGGCTGGAATCCGCGGCGTCTTTCCCGCATCGAAAGCTGCCAGTTGTCCCGCTGAAGATAGCCTTCCTTGCGAAGCGATTTGGTATTTGTCAGGATCTTGCCCTGGCACTGGAACAGAAAGTGGAGGGGGACCGGGCGATGCGATTCCTCGATCACGGAGATCGGACGCTCATGGATCTGCTGGATCCAGGCGGCAAGTTCCCGCACGTTCGGGATTGTCGCGCTGAGCGCGAGGATCCGAACGTCAGGCGGCGTAAAAAGAAGGGCTTCCTCCCACACGGTGCCTCGTTCCGTGTTGTCCAGATAATGGACTTCATCGAAAATGACCCAGGCGATCTTGCGGATGCGGTCTTCATTCTCAAAAAGGGAATTCCGATAGATCTCGGTGGTCATGATCAGGAGCGGCGCCTCGGGATTGATCGAGACGTCCCCGGTCAGGATCCCGACGGTCTCCTTGCCGAAACGTTCCTGAAAATCGCGGAACTTCTGATTGCTCAGCGCTTTGATCGGCGCGGTATAAATGACCCGTTCGCCCCGGCTAACGGCCTTTTCAATCGCCTTTTCGGCAATGACCGTTTTCCCTGAGCCCGTGGGCGCGGAGACGAGGAGAGAGTGCTCTTTCTCGATCCACTCGATCGCCTGGATCTGGAAAGGGTCCAACCGAAAGGGTAGGCTTTGGCCCGAGGACTTCTTTTCCGGGAGGGGATCGGGACCTGCCCCCTGAACATTCGAATCGCCTGAAGGAATATTGGACATGGCGGTAGTATAGCTTGAAAATCCGTGAAGGGCGAACGGGAAACGGAATAGGAGGATTACTGAATGCTGTTTCTCCCGGGATTTGCGATTTGATTTCCGGGGAGGGCGCGGGTAGACTACCGGCGATCAGAAAATATCCCTCGAGAATACATCAATGAGCCATGGAGAAAAGGTGTGAAAAGGAATCGTGGGTCTTTCTTCGCAATGGTTTTTATGTTGTCTGTCCTGCCCGCCATGGGCTCCGCGAAGATCTCTCAAGAGTCGGTACCGATCCAGGCGGGGACCGCCATGTCCGTCAAAGGGGATGTGAAAGCGACGACGCCTCCCGCGAAAAGCGCGCATCGATTGAAAGAGGGTTCCGAGATATTCATGGGGGACAAGATCGAGACAGGCCCGGATGGACAGCTGAAGATCCTGCTTCTCGACAAGACGGTTTTTACCTTAGGCCCTCTGAGCACGATCGCGATCGATGAATTCGTTTATGACCCCGAAAATGCCGAAGAGAAGTCGAGCGTGGTAAAGGGGATCTTCCGGGCTGTTTCGAGCAAGGTCGCGAAGCGGGATCTGAACGATGCCCCGGAAGAGAAGGCTTCAACGCCAGAGACGGCTTCCGCGTCTTTTTCTGAAGCGCAGGAAAAGTCTTTGAAACTGGCGGATCAGATCGGCGATAAGCCCATTCGATCATAAAGGGGACAGGCCGATTATTTTACAGGTATTGTAAAAAATTCAGCCTGTCCCTTTTATTTTGAGTCAGCGGTGGTGATGCCGTCCCAATTGTGAGCCGGGGGGTTGATCCCGCCGGATAGGATCCGGGAGGCGTACAGTTCGTAAAGGGGCCCCAGATCGATCCCCTTGAGGGGCAGGTGGCGGCAATATTCCAGCGCGCGATCGGCTTCGACCCAGCGTTGTCCCCGGTAAGCCGCGAGCATTCGATCGAAATGTTCCCGCAATTCCTTGAAAGTCTTTTGGGCCGCCAGTTCACTTCCGCCCAGGAGCGCGAAGATCCTTGCGGGTTTTGTTTTTCCTTTGACCCGGATCAGATCCACCTCAAGCATTGCAAAATCCCCGACGGCGCCGGCGGTATTCTGTCCGACCAGCGTGGTGATGCCATAATTCCTGGAAAGGCTTTCGATCCGGGAAGCCAGGTTCACTTCATCTCCCAAAACCGTATAATCGAACCGTTGCTCGGAGCCCATATTGCCGACGCAGGCATGGCCGGTATTAATGCCGATCCCGACGCGGACGTTCTCAAAACCGGGCATGGTCCGGAGAAAGTCCCGCATGACGAGGGCCGCCTGGCAGGCGTGGAGCGCGTGCTCCGGATCATCGAATGGGGCGTTCCAGAAGGCCATGATGCAATCGCCCATATATTTGTCGATGGTCCCGCCGTGTTGGAGGATGATGTCCGTCATCGGGGTCAGAAAGTCGTTCATAAATTGCGTCAGTTCTTCCGGGGTGAAATTTTCCGCGATGCCGGTGAAGTTACGGATATCTATGAAAAGGAATGTCATCGGCCGCATCTCGCCCCCGAGTTTGAGACGATCCGGATTTTTGGCGAGTTTTTCAACGAGCGCGGGAGAAAGATATCGGCCGAACGCGCCTCGGATCTCACAGCGTTCCCGTTCGGTTCCGAGGAAATTGAGGAAGGAAGACGCCAGATAGATCCCAAAGACGGCAAGGGACGGGAAGAGCGGGTCGATCAGAAGATGCCACTGGACGTATGCGTACCAGCAGACGCCCACGGCGGAGGCGATCGCTCCGAGCGTGATCACGGCGCAACGGACCGCGCCGGCCTTCGGAAGGATCAGGATGAGCAGGAGCCCCAAGAGGGTGATGAACGTAAACTCAAGTCCCGCGGCCCAATCCGGCCGCTCCAGGAAATCGCCCAGGAACATTTGCTCGACGAGTTGAGCCTGGATTTCAACGCCCGAGGCTCGGGGATTCCGCGGCGTGGCGCGAAGATCTTTCAGTGCTATGGCGCTTGAGCCGATGAAGAGGACCTTTTCTTTCATCTCGCGAAGCAGCCCATCGTTCGAGAGGACTTCCCACGCGGGAATGAACCGTTCTTTTCTATGACCGGTGTCGTAGAGCCAGATCCGCCCGAAGGCATCCGTGGGGATCTCTAGAAGTCCGGCTTTGATGCCGACAAGCCCCGTTTTTCCTCCGAAAGAAGTTTCGCCTGTGGCGCCAGCCATCGTGACCTTGTACGCGGAGGCTCCCTGGAAGATGCGCAAGGTTTCGAGCGCCAGGGAAGGATAGAGGATATCGCCCATCCGGAAGATCGCCGGGACGCGCCGGACGATCTGGTCCCATTCCACGCCCATATTGAAACAGCCATTCCCCTTCGCCGCTTTTTCAAGCACCGGAAGATTGACCACAGCGCCTTTGAAAATAGGACGGATATGATCCACGGTCCGGTCTTGACCCGCGCCGTGTTCCAGAAAGCCCGTCTTGAGGGAGGGTAATTTCTCGTGAGGGTCGTTCGTAAGGCCGAAGGCGAGGACGACAGGGGCTTGGGCGATGGACTGCGCGAAGATCGTGTCATGGTCCGGGATCATGTCCAGCTGGGCGCGTAAGAGTTCGTTTGAGGCGCCTTCCGCCCACAGGGGAAGCATGTTCTGCGGGGATGTGCGGTCGGGTTCCGGGAAAATGCCGTCGAAGGTGATCACGGTGGCGCCTCCTGAGGCGAGGCGCGAGACGAGTTTCGCCAGGATCGTGCGCGGCCAGGGCCATTGTCCGATCCGGGAGAGGCTTTCATCATCGATGTCAATAATGCGGACCGGTGTGTCCTGATAAACGCGCGGTTTGATCATCTGGAAGATATCAAAAACTTTAACGCGGAACGATTCGATCTTGGCTGGAAAACTGTATTGGAGCGCGAGAACCGCGAAGAGGATCAATCCGGGGATGATGTATGAGAGCGCTTTCCGCATGGGGGGATTATAGGAAGATTCGGTGCCGGCGACAAACCTTTTTCGGCGAGGCTAAAGAACGATCGTCAGCGCGGTAACGTCGTCGTGTTGTCCGGCGCCGGCGGTGAACTTTCGGATATCCTCAAAGATCCTTTCGGCGTAGTCCCCGGCCGAATCGGCTTCTTTCGCGACACATGAGGCAAGGCGTTCCGTGGTGTATTCCTTGCCGCGGCGGTCCCGGGCCTCGATCACTCCGTCGGTGTAAAGAAAGAGGGCATCGCCGGGTTCCAGGCAGATCGTGTTGAGGAAAAAAGCGGTGTCAGGCATCAGTCCCAGAGGAGGGCTTTGGGTCCCTTTGAGGATCTCGGGGGTCCCGTCGAGGGCTCTTCGAAGAAGGATCGGGAGATGTCCGGCGGAGGCATATTGGATCGTATTCGTGTGGCGGTCGACCAGGAGGCAGATCATGGTGAGAAACATGCCGAACGGGCTGTTCACGGCCAGACGCTGATTGAGCAAGTTCAATAGTTCCGCGGGGTCCTTGGCCTGCGGCGCGAGAAATCGGTATTCCGAGATCGCGCGGACCATATAGAGCGCGGCCGGGACGCCCTTCCCCGAAACGTCGCCCAGGACGATCCCCAAGCGGTCTTGTTCGAGCGTGACAACATCGTAGAGATCGCCGCCGACATCGAAGGCGGGGAGGGTCAGGGCGGAGAGATCGATCCCATACTTTCGGTTCGTGAGGTCGGGGAGGAAATTTTGCTGGATCTCATGAGCAATCTTCAAGGCTTGCTTTGCTGTTTCCTGTTTTACGATCTCGCCATGGAGCCGGGCATTCTCGATCGCGATGGCCGCCTGGTCGGCGAAGGTCGCGAAAAGCGCCAGATCCTCGGCGCTGAATCCTTTTCGTTGGAGGGGATTGATGGCCTGGAGAACGCCGATGACCTGATCTTTGGCCTTCATCGGGACGCAGAGGATCGCACGCGTGATAAATCCGGTGGAATCATCGAAACGTTTGGCAAAGCGAGGGTCTCCGTGAGGATCGTTCACGATCTCGGCTTTACCGGACGCCGCGACGGAACCCGCGATCCCTTCGCCCATTTTGACCCTGAATTTCTCTTCGAGTTCGGCCCCCTTGCCGCCCAGCGCCACGCGGAAGACCAGTTCGTTGGAAGCTTCATCGATCAAAAGGAGGGAGGCAACTTCCGAGCGCATGACCTCGGCCGAGGTTTTCATGATGAGCCCGAGAAGCTCGTTCAGCTTGAGCGTGGAGTTCAGGACATTGGTGAGCGCGAGCACCTTTCGGAGATTTTCGATCGTGTTCAACTCATCTTTTTTTAAACGGGCTCGCGGGCAGGATCTCGAGCCCTTCCGGTTTCGGATCTTCGGGGATCTTTTCATTGGGAGGCCTTAAAGAACCCTGTAAAAGATCAGCGACAACAGAACGGAATAGTTCAGGCTCAAGAGGAGCGCCTTGGCGTTTCTCAGCCGTTCCGAACAGAGACGGATGAGCCCCACGCAGGGAATGAGCAACAGCGTCGGGAGCGGAGTGAGGCTCAGGACGATCCAGGCTACGAGCGATCTTTCCAGAAGCGCGTGGAGCATTTCCGTGGAGGTGATCATGAAAAGCGGTGGAGTGTCCGGTACATAACTTCTGGCGAAGGCGTTCAGGATATAGCTGCCGCCGAAGGTGAGCAGGATGAAAAAGATCGCCCGGATCGTCCAGATGTCCTGTCGGTAGACGATATCGAGGAGCATGTCGTGCGGGAACCCGCGGATCTCCCGGCTGATCGGGAAGAAGAAGATCGTGCTCAGGACGAGGATGTGGCAGAGTTGATCGCCTATGAAATAGAGGAAAGTATGTACGGGTGTTTTGGTGGTGAACTTGTATTTAAGAACGTCTTGCGTAAGGTGAATGAAAGAGGCCCCGGCGACAAAGCCCCAAATGAACGGTTCGTTCAGATAGGGAAAGAGGATCGCCAGCGTGACGAGGGTATGAATGAGGACATGGATCAGTTGGCCCAGGAAGCTTTTCACCTTGAGCTGGTAAAGTTCTTCGAACTGGAGGATGAAATCGGCGATCAAGTGCGCGAGAACGAGTTTCAGGAAAAGGAACATATCGCTTTACCCCGTTAGAGATAAGAAGCGCCAACAGCGCCTCTGTCTGCATGACATGATCGTCTAAACCAACCGGACAATGTTATGTGAATATGAAAAGCGACCACCCCGGAGCTCTCCCGGGGCAAGTTATTATGGGCATTTTTCCGGGCCTTGTCCAAAAAATTATAAAGGGAAACAAGGAGAGGCCCCCAATGAGGGGCGTGTCCCGTGCTCCGGGTTTTATGTTGCGAGCAGGGGTTGGAGGAAATTAAAAAGGTAGCCCGTGAGAATGATTGTGAGCGTGACGATGCTGAAAAAGATCGCAATGAGCGGGAGCTTCATGACGCGCCGCAACATGATCGCCTCCGGCAGGCTCAGGGCCGCAACCGCCATCATGAAGGCGAGCGCAGTCCCCAGCGGAATGCCTTTTTGGAAAAGGACGACCGCGACGGGGACGATCGCCGCGCAACTTCCGTACATGGGGGCTCCGAGGATCGCGGCCACCGGGACCGAAAAGCCCCCGACCTTTCCGATGATGGATTGGATGGCGGCCTGCGGCACGTAATTATGGATCAGGGACCCGATCCCGACCCCGATCAAAACCCATCCCCAGATCTTCCGGGTGATCGAGCAGGACTCCTGCCATCCGAAACAGAATCGGTCGTGAAAAGAACGGAAGACGCGTTCATCGAACGTGGCCCCCTGAGTGATGAGGTCCGATACGAGATGGCGCTCCAAACGCATTCGGCCGAGGATTGCTCCCGAAAAAACGCCAATGGAAAGTCCGCTTACGATATAAAGCGCGGTGATCTTCCATCCAAAGAATCCGAACATCAGGACGACCAGATATTCATTGATGATGGGGGAGGTGATCAGAAAGGAGAACGAGATCCCGAGGGGGATTCCGGCTTCCAGAAATCCAAAAAAGATCGGGATCGACGAACAGGAACAAAAGGGCGTGACGGCGCCGAAGAATGCGGCAAAAAAATGTCCCAAGCCGCCTCTCCGGTTCATCCATGCCTTGATCTTCGATTGGGGGAGGTAGGTTCTGAGGACCCCGATTGCCAGGATCATAATAAAAAGAAGAAGCAGGATCTTCACGGAGTCGTAAATGAAAAAATGAAGAGCCTGGGCCCAGGCCTTCTCCGGGTCCAGCCCGAAGATGCCGTAGACAAGGACATCTGCGAACTTTAGCAGCATCGGGAGCCTTTCTCGGCGTTCTCCTTTGAGCAACAGCAAGTCTGACGCGCCTTGGCTTCCATCTTTTTATCAAGCTTTTCGAGCAGCTTTCCGAACCATCCCTGTTTTTTCGAAGTTCCTTCGAGGTCCTTTTTGTCTTCCATGCGTTTTATCTCCTTTTTGAACTCTTGTGTCTGATCTGACAACATCCGCCTGCGACCTTGATGGCCTTGAGGTTGACGAGGGCATCGGTGACTTTAGCTCGGGCGGAAGCCAGGATGCGCGAGATCGTTGAGCGGTGGACTTTCATCGCGGCCGCGATGGCGTTCTGATCCAGTCTTTGGAGATCACAAAGCCTCAGGGCTTCAAACTCATCAAGCGAAAGCGTGACGCCTTCAATCGCTTGTTCTTGCTTGCACTGGGGCCGGAAACCTGTGTTTCCGGCACGTTCGCGGGGAATTGAGGTCTCCGTCTTCTCAGGACGAAAACACCGCTCGCCGGGGTGACACTTGATCCAGCGTGTTTTTTTAGGCCGCATGAGAACCTTCTATTATGCACATACGCTCATAATAACAGCCCTCTTCTTTTTGTCAATCGCCACGGTTCCCGGTTGTTGGGCCCCCTTTAGCTCCGTCTCTCATGTGAGGCCTATGGAACCCGTCCATTCATGGTTGCTTCCATTAAATTCAATTGATATACACCTTCACTCGTGTCCAAATTAATTTGGCCGGCTAACTTGAAACAGCTTACAAATAAATGACTTACGATCATAAAAGCGATTTTGAGATATCAATCTGCAATTTGGACAGCATGAACCATTTTCAGGGGTTCTTTCGTGTTTAGTGTTGGAGTCTTGGGTTTAAGAGGCCGTAGTGCTGGTGGATCTTTAGCAGAAAGTACCCGGCATCTCGGTAGCCGTAGGCCATCCGTTTTAGGCGCTTGATCTTCTTGCGGAACCAGTTGAAAAGGAACGTCATCGTCTCCCGGAAGCTCTCCGCGAGCGCCACGAAAGCTTTCAGTCCGCTTGTCATCGCCTGTTGGATCCATGCTTCGAGGCACCTTCTGGCGTCGGCTTCCGTAGTTTAGAAATAGATTTCCTGAAAGCTTTCCTTCAGGAGCATGGCTTTGTAGATCGGCTGATTTATTCCACAGAGGCGTTTGAAATGCTCTGATTGCCTGTCCGTCAGATTCGTCTTGTTCTTCAATAGGATGAACCGCTGCTTGAACCCCATCATCTCCATCAGCTCGAACCTTTTCTCGTCCTGGGCCATGCGTAGCTCGTAGCGGCGTGTCGCATCGACCGCGCCGGTTAGCTTCTGGATGACGTGGAACTCGTCGTAAACGATCATCGCCTTGGGGGCATAGGTCTCGGTCGAACTGAAGGTCGGCATTGAATCGTGTACGGTTCGTCTTGTTTCAGGTCAGAAAGTTGTTACGGTCAACACTCCAGCCTCTATCCCATTCTCTCTTCCTGCGGGAGCCATCGCTGAAGCTGTCAATCTGGATTGGAGAGCGGCGACGCTTTTTACTACTGTCCGGATTACTTATTCGGGGGCCGCGACAGGCGCTCTCTCATCGTTTGAAGCCAGTTACCCATTGAGTTTCCTGAACGTTCCTGGGAATTATGGCGCTCAAACGCTGGCTGGGGTCAGTAAAGTAACTTTTGCGGGTTTTACCGCGGCGCAAAATGAGATCCTCCGAACATGCTTTAACGGGGCTCTTTTTGAATATCGTTTGAATGCTCGAGGCTATAGCGTTGCAACATTGATCCCAAAGTGGACGGTGACATCCGTTTCGAGTACGCAGATCAAGGTGCAATGCTACGGGGATAACGCGTTGTGGGATCCCTTTGAGATTTATAAATATATTTTTAAGTGGACGTCGACCAAAGGTTGGTATCAATATTCGGTGACTTCTGTGCCATTGTAGTAAAGCGTATTGTGCTAGAATGCCCGCCATGGAATTTAAAATCGATCTCGAATCTCCGGAGGCACAGTTCGCGCTAGAGGTGATCCAGTTCGCGGCGGAATTGGCCGTTCAGGTCCGCGCGGAAACCACCATCAAGTCCGTCACCAAACCCGACCATTCTCCCGTGACACTTGCCGATATGGGGATCCAGGCCATTGCGGGCGGGCTTCTTGAGCATTATCTTCCGGAGGCGATCCTCGTTGGCGAAGAAGACGCGGAATATCTCCGTTCCGCCGAAGGCGCCGAGGATCTTGAGAAGATCACGGCTTACGTACATTCCTTTTTACCTCACGCGCGGCCCGAGCGGGTTTGTCAGTGGATCGACCGGGGGCGCGGAAAGCCGGCTGGGGTTTTTTGGACGATCGATCCCATCGACGGGACCAAGGGGTTCTTGCGCGGCGGGCAGTATGCCACGGCGCTGGCCCGGATCGAGAACGGGGAAGTGACTTTTGCCGCGATGGGCTGTCCGGAGCTTAAACTCGAACCATACAAAGTTCTGGGAAAAGGGGTCGGTCTTTTGGCTGCGAAAGGGCAGGGATGTTGGGGTTTCTCATTGGATGATATTGAGGACCCAAAAAAATGGGTGCGGTTCGAGGTTTCCAAATGCGCGGATCTTACTCAAGCCCGATTACTCGATTCTTTTGAGACGGGGCATCAAAGCGGTGAGAAAGAAAAGTTCCTGAGGGAACATCTTGGGATCGCCCGGCCCTCGATCATGATGGACAGCTTGGCAAAACAGATGGTGCTGGCTTCGGGGAGCGCGGAGATCTTTTTCAGGACGCTCCCCCGTAAGGAGCCGGGGCGGCGCGAGAAAATATGGGATGTCGCGGCGGGCGCGCTTGCGGTCCAGGAGGCGGGTGGTCGCGTGACCGACCTCGAAGGCATGGCCCTTGATTTCGGCGCCGGACTCACGCTTGCGCGAAATCCGGGACTTGTCGCGACGAATGGGATTTTTCACGAAGCGGTGCTGGCAGCACTTCAGGAGGTGATCCGATCATGAAATTTGAAAAGCCGGAACGAAAATGGATGGAACGCGCGCTGAAAGCTGCGTATGAAGGGATCGGTAAGGCCGAAGGCGGCCCGTTCGGCGCCGCGATCGTTCGAGGAAATAAGCTTGTCGCTGTGGGGCACAATACCGTGCTTAAAGACCATGACGCGACTTGTCATGCCGAGATCAATGCGATCCGCGCTGCGTCCCGCAAACTCAAACGCTACGATCTTTCCGATTGTGTGATCTATTCGACGACGGAGCCGTGCACCATGTGCTTTTCCGCGATCCACTGGGCGCGTCTTCGCCATGTGTTCTTCGGGACGTCCTTTCTTGATGTCGCGCGGCGCGGCTTTAATGAGCTTTATATCCCCAGCCGCAAAGTGAAGCGGGACGGCAAAAGCCCGGTGGGGATCACCTCGCCGTTCATGCGGAAGGAATGTCTAGAGCTGTTGAACGCCTGGGATCAGCGGCAAGACAAGAAGATCTATTGAATTCAGAGCCATGTCTGTCATGTTGAGCTTGCCCCGTTTTACGGGGCGAGCGAAACATCTCTTCTGAGATCCTTCGTCTGACGCTTTCTTGCGAAAGCAAGAGTCAGAGCTCAGGATGACGTTATTTCTGGAGGTTTGGAAGATCATGAAGATCGTTCTTGCGGGTGGGACAGGGTTCATCGGTAAGGCGCTCAGGAAAGAACTCCTGGGCGCGGGGCATGAAGTGATCGTGCTGACGCGCGGGCAGAGTTTTGCCGCGGGGCATGAAAAGTTCGTGACATGGGATACGGAAACTTCCGGTGGTTGGGCCCGGTATGTGGATGGGGCGGATGTCATCGTGAATCTCGTGGGGGAGAATATCGCGGCGGGGCGATGGACGGTCCGCCGCAAAGAGGCGCTTCTTTTGAGCCGCGTCCACGCTACTCAAGCTATTGTAACAGCCATTCATTCCGCCCGTGTGAAGCCGGCCGTTCTGATCAATATTTCCGCCGTCGGATATTACGGCGATCCCGGTGATCAGCTGTTGGATGAGTCGAGTCCGAAGGGACTGGGATTCCTTGCAGAGGTGTGCGATCAGTGGGAAACGGAGGCGCGTAAGGCCGAAGCTTATGGAGCTCGCGTGATCCTCGCAAGGCTTGGCCCGGTGTTGGGCGGTCAAGGGGGGATGCTTTCGAAAATGTTGCCTCCCTTCCGTTTTTTTATGGGAGCGCCGCTTGGCTCCGGCCGCCAATGGATTCCCTGGGTTCACCGAGAGGACGTGACGGGAGCGATCCTTTGGATGCTGGAGCGTCCGGAACTTTCCGGTCCCGTGAACGTTACGTCACCGGAACCCGCGACGATGAAGGCGTTTTCAGCCGCCTTGGCCCGGACGCTACGCCGGCCGTGCTGGTTTCCCGTTCCCGCATTTTTGATGAAGCTTCTCCTGGGTGAAATGGCGTCGATCCTTTTATCAAGCCAGAAAGCGACGCCGCAAAAGCTTTTGGCTAGTGGTTACCAGTTCCGTTTCCCAGTGCTTTCGGAAGCTCTCGCCTCGATCCTGCAGGGATGACCCTCGGCGGCCCCGCGGCGGGGGGCGGTCCGATCTCTGGTGTTTTTGAAAAGAGGCGTGTATAATCCCGTCCAAGTTTTAAAACCCTCTTTCAAAGGATCTCATGCCATTCAATTTTAATTTCTTCAGAAAACAACGGGACGAATTCAAAGAACCCATCCACTCCGTCTACCAACCGATCGTCGACATCGCGACCGGAGATATTCTCGCTTACGAGGCGTTGGCCCGGGGTGAGAAAGAAATGCCTTCCGAGATGTTTCGTCGCTCCTACGAAAAGGGGATGGTGATCCCGTTTGATTTTCATTGTCTTGAATCTTCCATCAAAGTACTGCCGCAACTCCAGGAAGGTCAGTATCTTTTCCTTAATATCGAACCGCTGACGCTGGAACAGGCCTTTTCAAAAGGGAAAGAAGGCGAAGAATTTCTCAAAGGGCTTAAGATGTATTCCCAGAAGATCGTATTCGAATTGACCGAGGGCGTCAAAAAATCAGATTTTTCCTTTATCCAGAGGGGCGTGGATTTCATCCGCGCGTTCGGCTACCGGTTCGCTTTGGATGATGTGGATGACATCAGCGTGAAGACCGCGCAGTTAGCGTCGCTTCGGCCTGATTTTCTGAAGATCGACCTGCAGCTGGTTCAGGGGATCGCGAGCAATTATCTCAATCAACAGATCGTGCGCGAAATGGTGCACCTGGGCCGCGTGAACGGTTCCGAGATGGTGGCAGAAGGCGTGGAACACCGGTCCGATCTGGATTTTATCCGCAATATGGGGATCCGCTACGGGCAAGGGTTCTTTTTCGCGAAGCCGGCCCGGGAGTTGATCCTTTCACTCCAGCTTCCTCACTAAGCATAAAAAAAGACGCGCGCTCATGAAAGCGCCCGTCTTTTTCTGTCTTCGGGATTTTTAAGCCGCGGGTTCCAACAATTTCGCGAAATTCTCGGCGTGGCGTTCGATCCAGATCCTCGCGCCCTCTTCTTCTGTCAGCGGTTGCTGGCGGAGCAGGGACATCTTTTCGCAATATTGACGGATCTGGATGATCTCTTCGGCGAGTTTGGCGTGGAAAGCGCTGACCGCGTCCTGGAAGCAGACGCCGATCCTGAACAGCCCTGTCGCTGCATCTTTCTCGCAGTGGGTGACATGGGCCATCATTTTAAAGAGTTGTTTTTCGATCGGGATCGAGAGCTGGAGATGGGTGCCGGCCGGGATTGCTGAGGGCCAATAGAAGGAAAGGCCGCCTTGGGACAAGTCCTCGGCCCGGGAGTTTACCGGGGTCTTTTGTTCGACCTGGGTTAACTGGATAGGCACCTTGATCGGATGACGATAGAACTTTCTTTTTTCATTTTCCATACGCCTCAAGTATAACCTATCTATACAATTTTGCCAGCGGTCGAGGCTTTTTTGTATAATGCGTTTTGGGATTGGCGCTATATTTAGAATCATCAATAAAATATTTAAATCAAAAAAGAGCAATAATGGTCAATGTGAGTCTCACGAAATCTCAAAAAAAAGCCGTTCAAACGCTCGGAAAGAACATCCTTGTGTCGGCGGGCGCGGGAACCGGCAAAACGCGGGTGCTAGTCGAGCGGATCCTCCATCTTTTGCTCGATCAGAAGGCGCTCATCACGGAACTGTTGGTGCTGACCTTTACGGAAAAGGCCGCCCTTGAGATCAAGTCGCGCCTTGCGACAAGCCTTCGTGCCGCGGGCCTCGACAGGGCCTGCCAGGAACTCGAACGAGCCGCGATCTCGACCTTTCACAGCTTCGCGTCGCGGCTACTGAAGGAACATCCCATCGAAGCCGGAGTGGACCCGGATTTTCGCGTGATCGAATCCGAGCAGGCGGAACTTTTAAAGGAAGAAGTGCTCCGCGAAACGATCGTAGCCTGTTACGCGGAGAACAGGGAAGCGTTCGAGCTTTTGCCGGCTTACGGTGAAGACAAGGTCCGCGACGGGATCCTTCGGGTTTATACCGCCGCACGGCACGAGGGAAAAACTCTACCGGAATTTTTTGAAGAAAGCGAAGCTAAGGGAAAAAAAGTTTGCTCGGAACGGGAGGAGGCGCTTGTCGGCGAAGCCCGCTTGCTCATCCCGAAGCTTGAGGGGGTCGAACCCGAAGTGTGGCAGCGGTTCCTGGATCAGAAGGTTTGGGACCGGGCGACCGCGCTTGATTTCGATGGGTGGAACGCCCATGCGAAAGGGAAGCGTAAGGCGGGATGGAAGGAATGGCGGGCGGTGCTGGAAGACCTTGCGGCGATCCGCGCGGAAGCCCGGGTGGAGCCTTGGAGGCGAAAATTCGAGAGCATCGCGCTCGCGTTCGAAGCGGGTTACGACGCGAGAAAATCCGAAGAGGGTTTTCTTGATTTCGATGATCTCCAGATGAAGGCCGTGAGCCTTTTTCGCGGACGGACGCCGGCGCTCGAACGGCTTCGCGAACGCTATCAGCGGCAGTTCAAGTTCATCCTGGTCGACGAATTCCAGGACACCAACTTTCTCCAGATGGAGTTTGTCGAGCTTCTGGCGTCGCAGGGGAATCTGTTCCTTGTGGGCGACTACAAGCAGTCCATCTACGGGTTCCGGGGCGCGGAACCGCGCCTTTTTCGTGACAAGGAACGCGTTTATGAGGACGGCGTCGCGGGCGAGAGAATCTTTCTTTCGGAAAGTTTCCGCAGTGAGCCGCCGGTGTTGGATTTTGTGAACCGTTTCTTCAAGACGTTGTGGGAAGAAGATCGTTTTCCGTTCGATCCCCTTATCCCGCAGTCCCGGGGCGGAGCCTCTTCCGGAACAGCCCCGGCGCGGTCGGGGGGCGCGGCCGTCGAAGTGCTGGTGACCGGACAAAAGGATGGGGAGGATATGCGCTGTTCGCGTTTGCGCGAAGCCCGCGCGATCGCAGCCCGGGTCCGGGAGCTTCATGACAAGGAAAAGATCCCCTACGGCGATATGGCGGTCCTATTCCAGGCCATGACCTCAAGCGGGCTTTATGAAGACGCCTTCAAATCTGCCGGTGTCCCTTATTTCATCGTGGCCGGGCGCGGTTTTTATGAGCAGGCTGAGATCCAGGACATGATGAGTTTTCTATCGCATCTCGACAGGCCGCTCGCGGATATTCCTTTGGCAGCCACGCTTCGCTCTCCGTTTTTTCATATCACCGATGATACGCTTTTCTGGCTTGCCCGTGCCGCCAAAGCTAAAAACGATGAAACGCCGCTTTGTCGCGCGTTTGACCGATTGGACACCCTCAAAGAGATCGCTTCCGGCCAAAAAGAGAGATTGAACACTTTTCTCGCGCTGACGCGGGAATTGGCGGCGCTTAAGGACCGGATCCCCCTTTCGGAACTGATCGATACGATCCTGGATCGTACCGGCTATGAATTGTCAGTCCTGATGGACCCGCGCGGGGTACGGCGATACGCCAACCTTAAAAAACTGATCGCGATGGTGCGGGAATATGAGACCTATGACCGGATGCCGCTCGGCGCTTTTTTAAAGATCCTTCAGCGGCTGAAGGCGCAGGACGTCCGCGAGTCGGAGGCGCAGGTCGTGCAGGAAACGAGCGCGGAGGCGGTGCGCATGATGAGCGTTCACGCGGCGAAGGGACTGGAATTCTCGGTGGTGTTCGTGGCGGATATGGGACACAGCGGTTCCCGTGCGGATTCCAAGACGGTGATCGCCCACGCGGCGGACGGCTATGCCATGCAGGCGCCTGCCGAGGCCGGGGAGGATCCGGTGAAGCCCTATTTTTTCCGGTGGGTCGACCGGGAGATCGTGGCCCGGGAAGATGAAGAATGGAAACGTCTTTTTTATGTGGCCGTGACGCGGGCGAAAGCGCGGCTTTTCCTGAGCGGGGTTCATAAAAAGAAAAAAGAGGAAAAGAAAACTTTTCGCGAGATGAGCTCATGGATGGATTGGGTGATGACGATCTGTGACAACGGGGCGTCCAAGCCCCGCGAACGTGCTGGGGGCAGCGAGACCCCAGCCGGGGAAGCGATGTCGATCCCGATGACGGTGGATCCGGATCTGGTTGACAAACCTCACGGCGGGGCGAAGGCGGATATCCGTGACAAGGTTGCGACGCTGATCACCGATGTGATGAAGGAGGAAAATCCGCGATCCGTTGTTGCAGCGCAAGCGCCCGGTGCTTCGGCGCCCCGCAGTATCGATCTTCCGGTTTCGGCGTATGTGCTTTTTCAAAAAGATCCCCAGGCGTTCTGGCGTACGTATCAGCTGGGCTGGGGGACGGGAGCCTCGGAGTGGTCCGGCGAGGAAAGCAGTTTCGAGAAAGAAGATTTTTCAGCCGCCGATTTCGGAACCGTGATGCATGGATTCCTTGAACACTTGGATTTTGATGCCCCGGAGTCCGTCTGGGAGTCGGGAGCGGTGGACCGGGCCTTTGGCCGGTTTGGTGCGGAGGCCGTGGCGGAGGCGAGGAAGATCGTGGAAGGTCTTCTGAAGCAGCCGGTCTTTGGAACGCTTCGGAAAGCCAGACAAGTCCAGCGCGAGGTCGATTTTGTGCTGAACGAACGGCGAGGGTTGATCCACGGAAAGATCGACGTTCTTTTTGAAGACTCGCAAGGGGGCTGGCATATCCTTGATTATAAGACCGCGAGCGGGGATGAAACGTCGGCGAAGCGAAGCGGTTATGATCTTCAGATGGAGCTTTACGCGTTGGCGGCCCAGCGTATTCTGAAACTTCCGGTGCGTTCTGCTATCATCTACTACCTCAAGAATCAAAAGGCCGTGACCCTTTCGTTCCCTGCCGCCGGAGGCGACGCGTTCTTTGACGGGCTTGAGAAAAAGATCTGCGCGTTGCAGCAGCAGATCCTCGATTACTCCAATGAACGCATGGCGCAACCCGCCCAGTAGAAAGACATGACCGTGAAAAAATTGTTCCTTTATGATCTGGATGGGACGCTGGTGGATACGCGTCAGGATATTATCAACGGCGTGAGGTATGCCTTGAAGGCGCTCAACGGACCGGAGCTGACCGATGAGGAGATCAAGAAATGTGTTGGGACGGGCCTTCACGCGCTGATCAAGCAAGTGTTTCGAACCGAAGACGAAGCGCTTGCTGAACGGGGTTCCAAACTTTATCGCCAGCATTACAAAGAGCACATGTTGGATCATACGGCACTCTATCCCGGGGCCCGGGAATTCCTGGAACATTTCAAAGACCGCAAGCAAGCCGTGATCACCAATAAGCCGAACCCGTTCTCTTCCCAGATCCTCGAGGCGTTGGGAGTGGCGGATCATTTTATGGCGATCCTGGCTGGCGACAACGGACTGCCGTTCAAGCCGGACCCGGCGGCCGTGCATCATTTGATCGAACGGACGCAAGTCGAGGAAAAGGACGTGATCTTTATCGGGGACAGTGCGGTGGATATCCAGGCCGCGCGGAATGCCGGCGTCGGGGTGGTAACGCTTTCCCATGGATTTGCTACGGAGGCGGCCCTTCGCGAGGCGAAGCCGGACCATATCGTTCGTGATTTCGCGGAGCTTCTGGAGTTCGCCCGCGCCGAAGGCTGGTAGTCCCGAAAATAGAGATTGCTTCACCGGGCGTGCAGTGACAGAATCTGCGCCTTATTTCCCGGACATAAAAAACATAAAGGAATCATATGGAAAATACGACTCAAACTCAGAGCGGTATCCAGGTCGGGGACCTTGTCCTGGTGTGGTTCGATGACGAACGTACTTACATGATCGACGTGACACCCGGGAAGCGTGTCGCGATCCACTGCGGGAAACCGCTTTCGGTGGATGAATGGATCGGGCAGCCCTTCGGCAAAAAGATCATCTGCGAGCACGGCTTTTGCTATCTCCTGAAACCCACGATGGAAGACCTCATGATGAAGGCCTCGCGCGAGAGCGGGATCATTTATCCCAAGGACGCGGCGCTTCTCATGATGAAAGCGGGGATCCGAAGCGGTTCCAAGGTGATGGAGATCGGCACCGGCTCCGGATCGCTGACCATGGCGCTCGCGCAAATGGTGGCGCCGTCCGGCCATGTCTTTTCCTATGACCGCCGCGAAGATCTTCCCAAGAACGCTTATAAAAATATCCAGCGTGCCGGCCTGAGCTCGTTCGTGACCTTTTGCCAGCGGCAGGCGATGGAGCCGTTCACCGAAAAAGATTTTGATGCCGTGACCCTTGATATCCCGCAACCGTGGGAAGAGGTGGCCGTTGTCAAGCAGGTGCTGAAGCCCGGCGGACGTCTCGTGAGCCTCAATCCCACCTTTAATCAGATCGAAAAAATGGCCGAGGCGCTGCGCGAACAGGGATTTATTCTGGTCGAAGCGCGAGAGCTTTTGGAACGCGAGATCCTGGCTCGCGGCGGAAAGACGCGCCCCGTGCAGCGGATGATCGGGCATACGGAATTTATGCTGTTCGCGGTGCGTCCGGCGGATGATGTTGTGAGCTCTGGCGGTGAGACCGCGGCTCCTGCGGTGGGTACTCCCGGGATGCCGGTGTAGCAGTCTTTTTCCGAGAGTTTTCCGCGGTGCGTTTCGAAGATTTCTCATTGATTTCAAAAAATCAATCTGATAAACTTCGAGCCTTCGCAATGGTATAATTTTTTCTAACCAATGTTCGACCTACAGGAGAAAAAACAATGGGAAAAGCTACACGTTTTACGATGTTGGCAGTGATGGTTGGCTTGATCGCTTTGAGCGGTTGCGCTTCCAAGAAGACCACGAAGAAGATCGATACGATGCAGGCTCAGATGAACGCGATGACGGATGAACTCGTTCGTTTGGACCAGTCGCTTCAGGATACGCGCGCTGCGATCCAGTCCTCCGAAGTCCCTAGCGTTTCGGGCGTGTCTGATACCGGGTATGCTCCTTCCGATGAAGGTGCTGTTTCCGGCGGGATGTATCGCACGCCGTCCGGTTTCGAGATCCCTTCCGTGAACATCCAGAAGGCGCTGAAAAAAGCCGGTTACTATCAGGGCGCGATCGACGGCAAAGTCGGTCCCGGGACCCGCGATGCGATCCGCGCTTTCCAGAAAGACAATGGCATGACCGCGGACGGTGTTTGCGGCCGCCAGACTTGGGCCAAGCTCAAGAGCTATCTCGAAGCCATTAAGTAAGCTGTAAGTTCTTCAGTTTTAAAAGGGGCGGTTCCGATCGGAACCGCCCCTTTTGTTTTCCCTCCTTCCTTGCTACAATGCCTGCCCTATGTCGAACCGACCTCTTCGTCCCATTCTTTTGAGCGTTGCCCTGTTATTGCTGACCGCACCTCTTTGTCTCTGCGGGGAGCCCCTCCGGGATCTTTCTATGGCCCTGCCCCAGGACCTGAAAGCTGTGACCAAGATCCGGATTCGGGTCCAAGCCGATAAGCTTCAGGCAAAGGTGAGCACGTCCGCTCCGTTCGAAGTACTGGATGATCAGGGCCGTATCGTGGTTAAGGGCGAAAAGCTGGATGGTGCGACCGTAAAACCCGTGGCTAAGGGGATCCAGTGGTGGAGCCGGATCGTTCCGACGCGGTTTTTGGTCGTCAAAAGCATCGGTCACGGGATCCGGGTGGGGGCGAGCGGTGTGTATCGTGACGAAGTGTTTATTTATAAGAACGATCGGGGGACCCTGGATGTTATCAATCGGTTGAACCTGGATGATTATCTCAAAGGGGTCATCCCGTTCGAGGGGAACCCCGCCTGGACACTGGAGTCGCTCAAGGCGCAGGCCGTGGTGTCGCGGACCTTCGCGTTAACCAAAATGATCGCGCGCCGCGGTTTGGAATATGACGTGTCTTCCGGGATGATGAGCCAGGTCTACATTGGCAAGCAGATCGAAAATGAAAGAACGGACCAGGCGGTGGAAGCCACCCGGGGCGAAGTCCTGCTCTATAAGGATAAGATCTTTCCCGCGTATTTTCATTCGACTTGCGGCGGCGCGACTACGGCCGCGGATCTTGTCTGGAAAGTGAAACCGCATCCCGCGTTGGCCGGTGTGGAATGCCAGTACTGCCAGCGATCGCCGCATTACAAGTGGCAGGCGGTGATCAGTCCCGTGAAGATCAAGGAAAAATTAGCGGCCCAGCGAATGCCGGTGGCGGAGGTGCTCGGGATCCGGGCCGATCAGTTCGACCGGACCGGCCGGGCTCATCAATTGGTGATCAAGAGCACGCACATTGAGAAGGTGGTCGATGCCGACGGGTTCCGTGTCTGGGTGGATCCCATGAAGATCAAGAGCAACAAGATCACCAAGATCTCCCGGGATGACGCGGGTAATTTCGTTTTCAAAGGGAAAGGCTGGGGGCACGGGGTCGGGATGTGCCAGTACGGGATGAAATATCTCGGCGAATTAGGATATGGCTATAAGGAGATCCTGGAGTATTATTATCCTGTGGCGCAGATCACGAAATTGAAGGAATTTTCGGAGGCCTAAAAAAAGCGCGCCCGGGCAGGGTCGAACTGCCAACCTTCAGCTCCGGAGGCTGACGCTCTATCCAATTGAGCTACGGGCGCAAACCACATTAATTGTTCTTCGATACAAAGGCTGTTTGCGCCCAGTCCTTTAGGACGGGCGCGTTTTTAAAACTTGTCACGTGCCCAGCACCGTGGTGCGGGCGCATCGATCTCAAAAATATAAAAACTCGTAGAAGCAACCACAACCTCTCAAAAACGGTGGTGATTGTACCATGAAAACTTCAAAAATATTCAATTTGGTTTCGATCGGTGCTTTGGTTCTGGCGGTCGGCTTGGCCGGCGTGGGGATCCATCAGTGGATCCAGCGGGAACGGCTTTTGCGTCAGGTGATCGAACGCCTGAAGGCGGAGACGCGTCTGGCGGATGTGCTGGTCACTAAAAGTGAGTTCGATGAAATCTCCAAGAAGATCAAAACGACGATCAAATTCCTCGAATATGACACGGACGGCCAGCCTCTCGAGCCGAAATATTTCACTTTTGAGGGGAATACGATCCAGTTCCAGTCCTTGGTCATTCGCTTCAATGACAAGCTGGTCGAAGGCGGGGACCGGTTGCGAGGCCGGAGCGCGGCTCTTTTTATGAAAGCTTTTGTTCTCGACGGAGCCAAGACCCAGGAATTCGAGATCACTCGAGCTCATGAGATCCCGAGCGGTTACCGGATTCCGGGGAAGACGAATGAGTTCGAGCAGAAACTTTGGAACGGGTTCTGGGACTACGCGCTGGATCCCGCCAAGCGTGAACATGCCGGCGTGAAGAACGCACAGATCGAGGCGCCCGGGTCGATGTTCCTGCCGGGAACGATCTACACGCTCAAGATCGAACATGACGGCGGGCTTCGCATCGATGCCAATCCGGTCCCTGAAATCCTGAAAGGTGAGAAGATCGAGCATGTCACAAAAGGGTAGATCGCGTATCCGGAGGGTGAGTGTTCTGGGGAGCGGGAAGATCCGCGCGGAAGATCCGGGGTATTGCCAGGCCGTTCAGCTCGGCGCCGCCCTCGCGGCTGAAGGCATGACCGTTTTTCACGGCGGGTTCCGGGGCGTGATGGAAGCGGTTGCCCGCGGCGCGAAACAGGCGCGAGGACATAACGTTGCCGTGACGATCCGGAAAAGTGCCCATCGACCGAATGTCTGGGCGGATGCCGAGATCAAGATGCCGTCGTGGCAGGCACGGCTCTTTCGATTGATCGAGGTGGCGGATGCCTACATCTTTCTCGACGGTGCGACCGGAACTCTGACCGAACTTTTTGTTGCGATCGAAATGACGAATCGCGGACTACTTCAAAAGCCGGTCGTGATCCTCGGCCGCCGTTTGGGGATCCTTCTTCGCACGCTCAGCAAAGATCCTCACTTTGAGCTGCCCCCCACGCTGCATTTTACGACTTCGATTCCTCAAGCGATCAGGGTCTTAAAGGCGGAAATGAACGCGCGGATCGTGGAGCGCAGACGAAGAGGGAAACACGCGGTGCGATCCGCTCTACGCTAAACGCTCGATATGAGGCTTTCTGATCTCGATTATCCGCTTCCGAAGGAAAAGATCGCTCTTTTTCCCGCCGAAGACCGTCCGGCCGCGAAATTACTTTGTGTGGACCGCGCGACGGGAGCCTGTTCGCATCGTGTGTTCCGGGATCTGCCGGAGATGCTCAAGCCGACCGATGTTCTTGTTCTCAATAATACTAAGGTCCTCCCCGCGCGGCTTTTTGGAAAACGAGCTACGGGCGGCAAGGTGGAGGCGCTTCTTTTAAAAGAGGTCGACGCGAATGTCTGGGAGACCCTCCTCAAACCCGGCGGCAGGATCAAAGAAGGGGAAGTGATCGATTTTAGTGCCGACGGGGTCGAGCTTCTGGCGGCGGTTGCCCCGAAGCCGGTCCAAAATATCGGACAACGGCTCATCCGTTTTTCAGGCGAAGGGGTGAAGGACAAGATCAAGAAACTCGGTCATATCCCGCTTCCTCCCTATATCGATCGACCGGATCAAACGCTGGATCGAAATATGTACCAAACGGTTTTTGCCGAGCAGGAAGGGGCGGTGGCCGCGCCGACCGCGGGACTTCATTTTGATGAAGCGCTTCTTGAAAAGGTCCGCGTGAAAGGGGTGACGATCGCGCCCGTGACGCTTCATGTGAGCTACGGAACGTTCCAGCCGATCACGATCGAGCAGGTTGACGAACACAAGATGTTCGAGGAAGAATTTGAGATCACGGAAGAAGCGGCCGCGCGGATCAATCAAGCGAAAAGGGAAGGCCGGCGCGTGATCGTGTGCGGCACGACGTGTGTTCGGGCCTTGGAATCTTCGGTGAGCCCCTCGGGGGAGCTTCGCGCACAGCGCGGCAAGACCTCGATCTTTATCTATCCTCCGTATGACTTTAAGATCGTCGACGGGCTCATCACGAATTTTCATATGCCGAAGAGCACCTTGCTTGCCATGGTCGCGGCTTTTCTGGGTTACGACAAAATGATGGCCGCTTATGCGACCGCGTTGAGGGGAGATTACCGTTTTGCGTCATACGGCGATGCAATGTTTATTAGTTGATCTGGAAAGCCGTCCCTTAGGACGGTGATGCCATGCTCATCATTTGAGCATGGCGAACGGTCCTGACCACCTTTCAAGATGATCGAGATCAGGGCGGTGATGCCGTGTTTATAGCGTAGAGCAGAACGCGTTTAGGGTATAGCAAACCTAAAACTCTAAGGTTTGTGTTTTTTTAACAGGCTGCGCTAAACGCTGGCCGGTCGCAGATCTTTGAGGAGTTTGTTTTCGGGGAGTTTTTCGACTGCCTGAGCGAAGGCGGCAAGGGCCGCTTTCAATCTTTCCAGTTCCGGGGTTTGAGCGATAGGAATATCGCTTGTTCCCGACCGCTCCATCTGATCGATCACGAAACGAATGGTCATATCGCCTACATCACGCGCCGGTTGGTAAAGCCGGTCCTTTTCGGTCTCGCCCTGCGTCGTCGTGAGGATTCCGGCCTCGTTCAGAAGAAAGATCAAGTCTCGGACAAGGCGCACCGGGGCCTCCAGCTGCAAGGCGATCTCTTCCGCGGATAACGGGGAAAGGCCCGCGCTAAAGCGGGCAACGCAGATCTGGGTGATCCGGAGCGCCAGGAGTCTGCGGATGTTGTAACTTGCCTTCAGGCAGTCCTGCTCGAATTCAAAGGTTAGCTCGTTTTGATGCGAAAAAGCGAGTTCCGAGCCATAGAGAACGATGCGCCAACTGGTTTGCAACCATATTAAAAAAAGTGGTAGGGCGGCAAAACTTCCGTAAATGGCACCAGCCTTGGAAGCGCCGATCTGGAACCGGATATAGATCCACTGAACGATCAGGTACAAGGTCCCGGCGACAAGGCCTCCGAGCAGCGCCGATTTGAAATGGATCTTTCCATTCGGCATGGCGATGTACAGGTAGGTCAGAAGCCCGCCAAAAACAAGGCAGGGGAAAACCTTGAGGCCCATCGTGATCAGCGGGGCGACCGCGCCGAGGAAGGCGATCTTTTGAGTGATGGCGGTGATCTGGCTCGCGGCGAAGACGGTGGCGCTGGTGGCTACGATATAAAGGACGGGCGCGATCAGCATCATGGAAAGATAATCGGTGAATTTCCTCCCCAGGCTTCGCGCTTTCTTGATCCCCCAGATGCCGTTGAATGAAGATTCGATATTTCCCAGGACTTGAATGACGGACCAGAGGAGGAGTGCCACCCCCACGCCCGCGACGACGCCGCCCCGAGTGTTCTCGAGCATGGTTTCCGCGAAAGTGATGATCCGCGTTAGGATTTCTTGCTGTCCCTGCATATTCTCGATCAATTTTTCACGCAGGAGCTTATCGAGGCCGAATCCTTTGGCGATCCCGAACGACATGGCGAGCACCGGGACGATCGAAAGGAGAGAGAAGAAGGTCAGCGCTGCCGCTCGTAGCGAGCACATATCGCTCGTGAACTGGCTGAAAGAGATCATGAAAATACGAAGCAATCGGATGCATTTCCCGCGGAACCCTTTAGCCTCGTGAGTCCGGATCCGCCAGATGTCCTGTTTTAAGAAGCGCAGCGTTTTTTGGATCATGCGGGATTATACCACGCGCCTTTATTCCTCAAAGAGAAAGATCGGGTGCCGCGCGGAGGCCTGGGGCGCGCATTTTTAGGTTACGGCGCGGCCGTGAACGCTTATAATACGCCCCTTGGTTTTCGCGGGTGACACCGTTATCTTAAACGAGTCTTACAGGAGTGATAGGATGAAGAAGAATAAAAATACCGTGACGAAGCAATCCTCGAAGATCGATCTTGAAAGTTTCATGGCCAAGATCGAAGGGCAGCTTTTGGCGTTGAGCCATAAGATCGACGCGCTGCTTAACGGCCAGGTCCCGGTCAAACCGGCTGAAGTGAGGGAACCGCAGAAGCCGTTACAGCAGGCCTCCGCCACTTTTTCTCCGGCCGGAGCGCCTCAGGGGCAAAGGCCGAATCGCAGAGAACGGATCCTTCATAAGGCTGTTTGTGCCGATTGCAAGAAGGATTGCGAGATCCCCTTTAAGCCGACGGGAGAGCGTCCCGTGTATTGCAAAGAATGTTTTTCAAAACGAAAATCCGGGCCCAAGCCTGCGCCTCAGAATCAGCCGTCTCAGAGACCTGCGCCGCAGGCGGGAATTGCGCCGGCGCCTCAAGTGATGACAAGCCCCGAGGTGAAAGCCGCGCCTGCCGTTCAGCGGCATGTGACCGTCACCAAAAAAGGAGTCGGTAAAGTGACGGTGTCCGAGGTGATCGCGCCTTCCCGTCCCGCCCCTCAGCCGCGCCAATCTTCGAAACCTCCGCGCGAAGCCGCACCCTCCAAAAGGGGATCCAAGCCCTCCTCCAGGTCGAGACGGTAACGGTTCGGGATCTCTCCAGCAAGAACGAAAGGGTTTTCATTGAAAAAATTCGGATTTCAATTCATCGCTAAGGACAAGAAATGTGAAGCGCGCGTCGGAAAAGTGACGACGGCGCACGGAACCTTTGAGACGCCCATTTTCATGCCGGTCGGGACCCAGGGGACCGTGAAAACTCTGATGCCCCGGGACGTGAAAGAAGCCGGCGCCGAGATCATCCTGTCGAATGCTTACCATCTCTATATTCGCCCCGGCCTTGATGTGATCAAAAAATGCAAAGGCCTCCACAAATTCATGGCGTGGGACCGTCCCATCCTGACGGACAGCGGCGGCTTTCAGGTCTTCTCCTTGAGCAAACTGCGCAGCATCACGGAAGAAGGCGTGAAGTTCAATTCCTATTTCGACGGGCGGGAGATCTTTCTGACGCCGGAGAAGGTGATGGAGATCCAGCAGACCCTTGGCAGTGATATTGCCATGATCTTCGACGAGTGCCCCGCCGCAAGTAAGGATAAACCCTCGATCGAAAAGGCCGTTAATATAACCCTGCGGTGGTCGGCGCGGGCGAAGAAAGTCCATAAACTGAAAACGCAGGCGCTCTTTGGAATTGTGCAAGGCGGGACGTTCAAGGACCTGCGCCGGGAATCTCTCGAGCGGACGATGGAGATCGGATTTGACGGGTACGCACTCGGCGGCCTCAGCGTTGGGGAGCCCAAGCCGGAGATGCTTGAGGCTTTGACAGATATCCTGCCGCGGATGCCGGTCGACAAACCCCGCTATCTGATGGGGGTCGGGACGCCGGTCGATTTTTTTGAGGCTGTGGAACGCGGCGCGGATATGTTCGACTGCGTGAATCCGACGCGGTACGGGCGGAATGGTACGGCCTTTACGAGCGACGGGTTGGTGGTCGCCCGGAACACGCGTTATAAGGAAGACACGAAGCCGCTCCAGCGGGATTGCAAGTGCTATACCTGTCAGAACTTTTCCAGGGCCTATATCCGGCATTTGGTGAACAGCCACGAGATCCTGGGCGCGGAATTGATTACTTTGCATAACGTCCATTTTTTTGTAAACTTGGTCAAGTCGATGCGGGAAAAGATCCGGAAGGGGCAGTTCCTGCAATTCAAAAAGCAATTTTTAAACCGTTTTGATCCACACACACGATAGCGTGGAGCGGAGAGCGTTTAGCGTCTAGGGGAATTTCCCTCTACGCTCTGCGCTGTACGCTAGACGCTCGAAAGGAAATCATGTTCGAATCCATTGCTTATGCCGCAGACGCTGCTGTTGAAGGTGCCGCCCAGCCTAATCCGTTGGTGCAATTCATGCCGATCATCCTGATGTTCGTTATTTTTTATTTCCTGCTCATTCGTCCCCAGCAGAAAAAGGCGAAGGAACTCCAGACGATGATCGCCGCGCTCAAAAAAGGCGACAAGGTCGTCACGACGGGCGGGATTCTCGGGACTATTTCCAGTATTCAGGATGATTACGCGGTCATTACGGTGGGGGATTCGGATACGAAGATCGAGATCTTGAAAAGCGCGATCGCCGGATTGCGCTAATAGACGATAGCGTAGAGCGGATAGCGTATAGGAAATAGTGAAAAAAATTATTTTTGGGTTGCATCGTTTCGTAACAAAACATACGGTTTAGTAGGGGAAAATAATAGGTTTTCTCGTTAAAGGGAAAGGGAGAAATTAGCTGTGAAGGACGCTGAATTCTAAACGCTGAACGCTCCACGCTAAACGCTAGAAAGGTTTGAAAATGGATAAAAATTATAAATGGAAAGTATTACTGATCGTCGGGCTTGTGGCCTTTTCCCTCTGGAAAGTCTACCCGCCTCAGCAAAAGATCAATCTGGGCCTCGATCTCCAGGGTGGTGTGCAGCTGCTGCTTCAGGTCGATATGGACAAGGTCCCGGAAGAGGCGCGCAAGGATGTGACCGCGCGCGTGGCCGAGATCATCCGTAACCGCATTGATGAGTTCGGCGTTAAGGAGCCTGAGATCACGACCCAGGGCAAAGACCAGGTCGTGGTGAAACTGCCGGGTGTGACGGATCGTGAGCGCGCCAAGGAGATCGCTGGCAAGGCCGCTCATCTGGAGTTCAAGATCGTGTCGGAAGATACGGACCTGATCCAGAAGGCGGATGCCGGAACCATCCCTGCAGGTTTTGAATACAAGAAAGTCAAAGGAAGCCCGAACGAGGAAATGGTGCTGTTGGCGGCCGAGCCGGTTCTGACCGGGGAACGTTTGACCACCGCGTCGGTCGGTTTTGATCAGTATGGTTCCGCGATCGTTCAGCTGACCCTGGATAAAGAAGGCGGCAAGATCTTTGATAAAGTGACGTTCCAGAATATCGGCAAGCGCCTCGCGATCGTGATGGATGGGCAGGTGTATTCGGCCCCCGTGATCCGGGACCGGATCCCGAACGGGCATGCCCAGATCTCCGGGAATTTTAAGGCATCGGAAGCGAGTGACCTCGCGCTGGTGCTCCGTGCCGGTGCGCTTCCCGCGCCTGTGTCGGTCGTTGAAGAACGTACGATCGGCCCCAGCCTGGGTAAGGATTCTATCGACAGCGGTATTCGCGCCAGCTTGGCGGGCGTCCTGTTCGTGATCGTCTTCATGCCCCTCTACTACCTTTTCTGTGGCTGGATCGCGAATCTTGGATTGGTGATTTATGTCATCCTCGTTGCTGGAGCCATGGCGGCCTTTGGGTCTACGCTGACCCTGCCTGGTATTGCGGGTTTCATTTTGTCGGTGGGTATGGCCGTCGATGCCAACGTCCTGATCTTTGAGAGGATGCGTGAAGAAACGGCTACCGGGAAGACCGCGCGCGCCGTAGTGTCGGCCGGTTTTCATCGTGCTTTATCGGCGATCATCGATTCGAATGTGACGACCCTGATCACCGCGGTGTTGCTCTTTATCTTTGGGACGGGGCCGATCCAGGGATTTGCCGTGACGCTTTCGATCGGTCTTCTCGCGAGCATGTTTTCGGCGATCTTTGTGACGCGTGTGATTTTTGACCACATCGTCAAAAAGAACCCGAATAAGGTCTTCAAGATGCTCGAGATATTCAAGAACCCGAACATCCCTTTCCTGAAAGGACGTTTTTGGGCTTACGGGTTCTCCGTGATCTGCCTGGGCCTTGGGCTCTTTGCTGTGACCTCCCGTGGTGCCAAGAATTATGGTGTGGAATTCACCGGAGGCACTTACGTCCAGGTCGCTTTTACAACCGATGTGGAGCAAGGAAAATTCAGGGAGCAGCTCGAAAAACAGGGGCTTAAGTCTCTTACGCTGCAACACTTTGGCGATGCCAAGAGCCATCAATATATTGTCAAGATGGCGGAAGGCAATCCTTCCAAAGTGAGCGCCGCGGCGGAAGCGACGGCGGGCAAGAATGGTTTCAAGATCCAAAAGGTCGATCAGGTGGGACCTTCGGTGAGTGGGAGCCTTCGGGACAAGGCGTTCTGGGCGATCGTCTGGTCCTGGCTCGGGATCCTGATCTATGTGGGATGGCGGTTCGAGTGGAAATTCGCCACGGCAGCTGTGATCGCGCTGGTGCATGACACCCTTTTTGCCTTTGGCGTTTATGCGCTGAGCGGGAGGGAGATCAACCTGGCGACGGTAGCGGCGATCATGACGATCATTGGTTTTTCCGTCAATGACACGATCGTGATCTTTGACCGTATCCGGGATAACACCAAACTCATGCGAAAAACACCTTTTATGGATATCGTGAACCTGAGCGTGAACCAAACGTTGAGCCGGACGATCTTAACGACCTTGACCGTGCTTTTCGGGGCTTTGGCCCTTTTCTTCTTCGGTGGAAGCGGGATCGAGGATTTCGCGTTCATCCTGACGGTCGGATTTTTGGTGGGTACGTATTCCACGGTTTTTGTCGCTTCGGCCTTGGTGGTGGACTGGAAAGCGCACAAATAGCGTAGAGCGTAAAGCGTGGAGCATAGAGAGAGCATTCCTCTACGCTCTACGCTAAACGCTGTACGTTGCGCCAAGCATGGCTCATCATTTCTCTCCCGTCTTTCACAATCTCCTTGCTAAACGAGGTCTGACCGATCCTGCCGCGGTCGGCGCGTTTCTCTTTTCCGGGCTTGCCGAATTGCACGATCCCTTCCTCATGAAGCATATGGCGGAGGTCAAAGACCGCGTTGAGCGAGCGGTTCGCGCCAGGGAGAAGATCCTGATCCACGGCGACTACGACGTCGATGGCGTGACGAGCGTTGCGATCCTGGTCCGGACACTCGAAAAACTGGGCGGCTCCTACACGACCTTTCTTCCTGAGCGCGAGCGCGACGGTTATGGCGTAAGCGAAAAGGCGATCCACCAGGCGAAGGAGCAGGGGGTCGGGCTCATCGTGACGGTCGATTGCGGGGTTTCCGCAAAAAAAGAGATCGAGATCGCCCGAGACTACGGGATGGATGTGATCGTGATCGACCATCACCGTTTGCCATCCGATGGCCTTCCGGATACCCCGCTCATTCTGAACCCTCTTCAGGAAGATTGCGGGTATCCCTACAAGGAACTTTCTGCGGCGGGATTGGTTTTTAAATTGAGTCAGACACTGATTGGAGAGGAGGCCTTTGGATGTTTGGACCTGGTGGCGCTTTCCACGATCAGCGACATTGCGCCGCTTACGGGCGAGAACCGCATCCTCGTGAAGCGGGGGCTGGAGCTTCTTTCGGAACGGAAGAATCCGGGTATTAAAGCGCTCGCGGAAGTGGCAAAGATGAGAACACTCAAGGTCGATACCGGCCATGTGGGATTCATGCTCGGGCCTCGGTTGAACGCGGCGGGGCGCATGAGCTCTGCGGATACTTCGCTTCGGTTGCTTCTTACCTCATCACCTCGCGAGGCCGAGAGTCTCGCGAAGATCCTGGATGAGGAGAACAAGGCCCGTCAGAAAATGGAGCGGGAGACGACACAGGAAGCGATGCGCAAGGTGGAGCGCACCGTGAACTTTAACCGCGAAAAGGTCTTGGTCGTGGACGGGGCCGGCTGGCATCGGGGGGTGATCGGGATCGTGGCTTCGCGGCTTGTGGAGAAGTATGAACGCCCCGCGGTGGTGATCTCCGTGGAAGAAGGTGTTGGCCGCGGATCTGGACGTTCGATCAAAGGATTCCATCTTTTTAACGCGCTTGGCTCTTGCGCGGAACTGATGGAAGAATTCGGCGGCCATGAGCAGGCGGCCGGTCTGACCCTTCAGGAAAAGAATATCCCGCTTCTGCGCGAGAAGATCAATCTTTTTGCCCGGGAACATCTGGCCCCGGAAGCCATGAAGCGCCATGTGGCGGTAGATATGGATCTGAAATTCGAAGAGCTTTCGAACCGTTTTATCGAGGAGCTGGAACTTTTGGCCCCGCACGGGATCGGGAACCCGCGTCCGGTCTTCCGGACGGGAGACCTTCTGATGAAGGGGAAGCCCCGGAAGCTTTATGGGGAAACCTACGAGGCGATCTTATCCGAGGGGAGCCTGAGCTACGCGGCTCAATTCAATGAGAAACAGATGTTCGCCTGTGCGTCCTCCACGCCTGCGGCGCTGTTCGAGGCGGTCTATTCCGTCAAGACGAAGCAGTGGAATGGCCTGAGCACACTCATCCTGTCGGTGAAAGAACTCAAGGAGAAGAATCCGAGGCTGGCTTAAACAGCCGGAGCAGCGGTGTAGGAACGGCGGGAAGGCGCTTTCTTGACTTTCCCGGCTTTCAAACAACTCACGCAGACATTAATGCGACGGACCGTTCCGTTGAGGAACTGAACCTTCACCCTCTGAAGGTTCGGATAGAAACGGCGGCGCGTGATGCCGGTGATCTTCTTACCGATACCGCCCGTCTTTTTTGCAAGACCGCGACGGCAGATCGAGTTACCCGTTAAAGGTTTCTTATTGCAGATAGCACATGTTCTCATTGTCCCAATACCTTTCAATTTCAACTTGTTGAAATTGGGGCTATCCCAACTACCGTTTAATGGAGGAAATCCAAAGTTGGGATAGGCGGGCTATTATAGTGAGGAGATGTTTCTTGGCAAGCGGTTTTTTGTGATATATAATCTCTCACCGCATTTTTCTTACGCGAATTTTTCCATCTCACAAACGGAAAAGGAGTCTCTCATGGCAAAAGCAGCAAAAGTCAGCACCGTGAAGGTTACGAACACCACCAAGACCCCCTGTGCCGCCAAAGGCGCATGCGACAAGATGATCGATTTCAAGTTTTATGCGCCGTTGGCCAAAAAGGTCGAGCTCGGCGGCTGTTTTAACGGCTGGAAGGCGGATAAGAACCCTCTCAAGAAGGACGCGACGGGGAACTGGAAAGTTTCTCTGAAGTTAAAGCCCGGCCGTTATCAATATCGCTACCTCGTGGACGGGGTCTGGCAGAACGCCCAGGAACCCGTCGAATGCGTGCCCAACGCTTTCGGTAGCTGGAACTGCGTCGTGGAAGTCGCGAAGTAAGATCCCGCGTCTTAATTCCCGTTGAAGATCCTTTTCCTCAGTTCTGAAATGGCTCCGTTCGCCAAGACCGGCGGCCTGGGGGATGTTGTCGGTTCTCTCGCTGGAGCGGTCCGCGCGCTAGGCCATGAAGTCTCGGTCTTCATGCCGCGTTACCGCTCCATCGACATCCAGCAGTGCGAGCTCGAGACGGTGATCGATTATTTTGAACTAATCGTCGGCAACCAACTCGAGGCGACGCGCATCTTCTCCAAAAAGCTCTCCAATGGCGTGAAAGTCTATTTTGTGGAGCATCCGGACTATTTTATGCGGGAGGAGCTTTACGGGACCCTTATCGGGGATTATCAGGACAATGACCGCCGCTTTACGTATTTTCAGCGCGCCGCGCTCAAGGCGATTGGAAAACTGAAGCTTGCGCCGGACATTATCCACTGCCATGACTGGCAGACGGGGTTGGTGCCGGTGTATCTCAAGGTCGCGGATCTGGGTTACGCGCCGTTTAAGAAAACGCGCAGCGTTTTTACGATCCATAATCTGGCTTATCAGGGGAATTTCCCACCGGATTCTTTCCCGGCAACGGGTTTTGGGTGGGACCTCTACAAGTCCGATTTTCTGGAATTCTACGGCAAGTTCAGCTTCCTCAAGGGCGGGCTGGTGTTCGCGGATGCCGTGACGACTGTGAGCGAGCGTTACAGCCGGGAGATCCAGACCAAGGCATTCGGCAGTGGGATGGAAGGGGTCCTTGCAGCGCGCAAAGATAGCGTGACAGGGATCGTGAACGGGATCGACCCGAGAGATTGGGACCCCGCGACGGATCCGGATATCGATGCGCAGTATGCCCTGAACGATCTTTCAGGGAAGGCGCGGAACAAAGCGGCGCTCCAGAAAGAACACGGCTTCAAAGTGGACCCGTCCATTCCTCTTGTGGGATTCATCGCGCGGCTCGTGGATCAAAAGGGTTTGGATATCCTTGTCCCCGTATTGGAGAAGCTTTCATCGCAGCAGGACGTCCAACTCGTGCTTCTGGGGACCGGCGATGACCAGTATCATCAAGTGCTTCGCGATTTCGCGAAAAAGAACAAAAAATGGTTCGGGGTCCACATCGTTTTCGATCCCAAGATGGCCAAGCGGATCTATGCGGGTTCGGATATGTTGCTGGTCCCTTCGTACTACGAGCCCTGCGGATTAGGCCAGATCATCGGGTTGCGGTATGGCGCGGTGCCGGTGGTGCGCGCCACCGGCGGGCTGGCCGACACGATCAAGGATTTCGATCAGGCGGAACAGACTGGGAACGGTTTTATTTTTGAAGATTACACGAGCGACGCGTTGCACGCGGCGCTGCTCCGTGCCGTCAAGACGTTCAAGCAGGAAAAACTCTGGAAGGCGTTGGTGAAGAACGCCATGACGAGCGATTTTTCATGGGCCTCCTCGGCCCGGAAGTACGAACAGCTTTACGAGACCGTGCAGCGCCGGCCCTTCAAGATCGAGAAAGACTGATCTCCCCAAGTTTTTATCGGCATACACAGGACCTTCAACCGACAGGACACATCGATGCATAAGATCGCGGTTTTCCCCGGTGACGGGATCGGAACGGAAGTAACGGAACAGGCCATGAAGGTGCTCCGGAAAGTGGAGCAACTTTTTAGTTTGGAATTCAAGACAGAGTCGTTCCTCGCGGGCGGGGCTTCGATCGATCAGTTCGGTGTTCCTCTGACGCCCGAAACCCTTGAAAAAGCGAAGGCCTGCGAGGCTGTGTTTCTGGGCGCGGTCGGCGGTCCGAGATGGGACCATCTTCCTTCCGATAAGCGTCCGGAAAAAGGGTTGCTCGGGCTTCGCAAGGGGCTCAATGCCTACGCGAACCTTCGCCCGGTGAAGATGTTCCCGCAGCTTGTGTCGCGTTCGCCGATCAAGGAAGAGATCGTGAAGGGGCTCGATTTTGTGATCCTCCGTGAGCTGGTGAGCGGCGTTTATTTCGGGATGCCGCGGGGTATTGAGAAGCTGCCGAACGGGGAAGAGCGTGGTTTCAATACGATGGCGTATACGACCTCTGAGGTGATCCGGATCGCGAAGATGGCCTTTGAGATGGCGCGCAAACGCCGCAAAAAAGTGACGTCGGTCGACAAGGCGAACGTCCTGGATGTGAGCCAGCTTTGGCGGAAGGCCGTGATCGAGGTGGCAAAAGGGTATCCGGACGTGGAGCTCAACCACCGGTACGTGGATGATTGCGCGATGCAACTGATCCGTGATCCCAAACAGTTCGACGTGATCGTCACGAGCAATCTTTTCGGGGATATCCTGAGCGACGAGTCGGCCATGCTGACGGGTTCGATCGGTATGCTGCCGTCGGCGTCCATGGGCGACAAGGTCGCGATGTATGAACCCGTGCACGGTTCCGCGCCAGACATCGCCGGAAAAGACATGGCCAACCCGCTGGCGACGATCCTGTCGCTTGCCATGATGATGGAATACAGCTTCGATCAACCCACGGCCGCGCGGGCGATCGAACATGCGGTGGAACAAGTGCTAGCGGACGGTTACCGCTCGGCGGATATTTACACAGAAGGCACGACTAAGGTCGGTTGTCGGAAGATGGGTGATCTTGTGGTCGAGCGCCTAGCGTAGAGCGTGGAGCGGATAGTGAAAACCAACTCTTTTAAAGACTTGATCGTATGGCAAAAGTCGTATGAGTTGGTCAAAGAAATTTATAAATTTTCGCAGAAGTTCCCGAGAGAAGAGACCTATGGTTTGTCTCAGCAGATCCGACGGTCGGCTGTTTCAATCCCTTCTAATATTGCAGAAGGATACGGGAGGAGTTTTACAAAAGAGTACCGCCATTTTTTATCCATCGCGTACGGATCACTTTGCGAATTAGAGACCCAGTATCGGATCAGCGTCGACTTGGGTTTCGGAGAAAATAAAATCGCTGAACAACTTATAAAGGAGGTGGGGAGCATGCTGTGGCGGATGTTGAATCCTAAACGCTAAACGCTCTCCGCTATACGCTAAATGAAAAAAGATCTGAAGATCGCAATTCTCGGCGTCACCGGTGCTGTCGGTCAGGAACTTCTGGCTATTCTCGAGGAACGGAAATTCCCGTTCGCGTCGATCAAGATGCTTGCCTCGGGGCGCTCGGCCGGTAAGGAACAGAAGTTCCTGGGGAAGACCTACAAGATCGAAGAGGCGACCCCGGATTCCTTCAAAGGGATCGACCTGGTGCTTGCCAGCGCCGGCGGCTCGATCTCCAAGGCGCTCGCGCCGCACGCCGTGAAAGCGGGGGCGGTCGTTGTGGATAATACCAGTGCGTTCCGCATGGACCCCGAAGTGCCGCTGGTGATCCCTGAGATCAACCCCGAAGATATCGCCAAACACAAGGGCATTATCGCCAATCCGAACTGCTCGACGATCATCGCACTCGTGCCGCTTTGGCCGATCCACAAAGCTGTCCGGATCAAACGTTTCGTGGCCGCGACCTACCAGGCCGCGAGCGGGGCCGGTGCGAAGGCGATGGAAGAGCTTCAGCTGCAGGCGCAGGATTTCCTGGCCGGGCGTCCCGTGCAGAAGAACGTATTGCCGCATCAGATCGCGTTTAACGTCTTCTCCCATAATTCCAAGATCGGACCGGACGGTTACAATGAGGAAGAGACCAAGATGGTGAAAGAGACCCATAAGATCTTCCACGACCCAGATATCCGGATCTCCGCGACCTGCGTGCGTGTTCCCGTGCTTCGGGCTCACTCCGAGGCGCTTCATATCGAGACCGAAAAACCGATCACTCCTGAGGAAGCGCGCGCGCTTCTCTCGAAAGCGCCGGGCGTGAAGATCGTGGATGATCGCGAAAAGAACTATTTCCCGATGCCGCTTGAGACCACGGGCCAGGATGATGTTTTTGTCGGCCGGTTGCGGGTGGACCCGAGCGTGACGAACGGGCTCGCGATGTTCGTTTCCGGCGACCAGATCCGTAAAGGAGCCGCCACGAACGCGGTCCAGATCGCGGAAGTCCTTTTCAAGAACTAGTGTTTAGCGTAGAGCGTAGAGCGGATAGATAACTCTACGCTCTGCGCTGTACGCTCGACGCTAATATGAGAAATATCAAACTCACCCTCGAATATGACGGGGCTCCGTTCTTCGGATTCCAAAAGCAACCCGGGAAGCCCACGGTCCAGGAAGCTCTCGAAAAAGCCCTTACTTCTTTTTTTGACCGGAAGATGAAGATCGGCGCCGCGAGCGGCCGCACGGACACCGGCGTTCATGCCGAAGGCCAGGTCGTTCATTTTAAAACGGCCGCCCGTCATGAGCTCTGGCAGATCCAGAAAGGGTTGAACGCGCTTCTGCCGGCCGCTGTGGCCGTTACCAGGATCGAAGAAGTTCCCGCCGATTTTCATGCCCGTTACAGCGTGCGTTCGAAAGTCTATGAATACCGGATCTGGAATCATCACTGCCGTTCGCCGCTGATCCTGGGCCGTGCTCTTCACGTCCCTTATGCCCTCGATGTGAAGGCCATGCAAAAGGCCGCAAGGTATTTGATGGGGCGTCATGATTTTCAGTCCTTTACCTCCGAGCGGGTTGTCCTGAAAGGGCGGAGCGGGAAGAACGTGAGTTTTGTCAGGACCCTCAAGACGCTTCGGATCAAAAAAGAAGGGCATCTTTTGAAGTTCTTTTTTGAAGCGGATGGATTTCTCTATCATATGGTCCGAAACATCGTAGGAACCCTTCTGGAAGTCGGCCGTGGAAAACGAGGGTCCGATACCATGGCTAAGATCCTGAAGGCCAAGGACCGGCGTTTTTCCGGCATGACCGCCCCCGCCGAAGGTCTTTTTCTCATAAAAGTCCGCTATTGATCTTAAATCCCATTATTTTTGTGGTTTCTCCCCACGCGATTCCCCCTATACAGCAGCGTATTTTTTGTGGAAATGATCAAAAAAAGCAAAACAGGGTTGACATAATATTAAAACATGTTAATCTTCAGCTAGATACTTTTAAAAATTTTTAATAAAGGATTTATAGGTGAAATAAAGAGTTTGGAAAACAAAAATCCGGAGGTGCTACCATGGATGGTAGAAGTTTTCGAAACATCGGTTCCAATGCATTGAACGGTTTCAAAAATAACGGACTTATGCGGAAGACGGTTGCGAATCTCGTAACCGTCTTTTTTATTTTTAACGGGATCCCTGTGCCTACTTCCTTCGCGGCTACCAACGCAATGCTATCGAGAGATCCCTCGAGGTCGACAAGGACGATCACGCTTGAAGAAGCCAATGGTAGGCAAGTTGCCAGGGCCACCACCATGCCTTCGGGTGTTGCGGTCGAGCCCAGCAGTCCGCTTTCCAAAACTGCCGCGGCTACGAGTGCCTATGATCCGTCGCAGAACACGGTGCTTCCGAACCGTCCGTCAGTTGGATCGGGCGTGGGGAGTGGTGGTGCGGTTGTGAGCGGAAGTATCCAGACGCAGCAGTCTTCTTCAAAGAATATCCAGGTCCAGTACAGCAATCTCGATTCCGACGATTATGCTTTTGTCTACCTTTCAAGCGGAACGCCTATGTCGCTTACGAACGGAATCACCGTGGGCGTGAACGGTGCGGCGGGTTCCAAACTGAAAATGGAGCTTAAGGACGCATCCGGGAATGTCGCCTCGTTTCTCCTCACCCTTTCAGGGACGATGACGAATTATGCTTTATCAGGAGCTTATCTGAGCAATTATTCCTCTTATCTTGATACAACCCATATTGCGGAAGTGGTATTCGTCGTGGAACGCGCGAGGATGGGCGCGAGCGGTTCCTTCGCGATCGAGACCGCGGGCCTTTCGTACACGCCGCTGATCGCTCCGGATCCTACCCTGACGGCGACGGATGTCACCATGCTCTCGGAAGTCCATCATGTTTATTCGATCGCGGATTTTGAAGGGGCCACCGCGTCGCTTGCCCAACAGAGCTCTTCGCTGTATACGCTTTCTTATAGTATGTCGCAGCCTGGGAACTGGGTGGTTGGGCTTACCGCTTTCGATGATTATGGTTCTCCCGAGGTGGTGGAGACGCGGGATCTGAGTTTGATGAACCGGCTTGTGATGGGCCTCCGGCTCGCGAGCGGCTACGGCGACGTGAAGATCGAATTTGAAGATGTGAACCGCAACAAGGCCATCGTGTATCTGGACGCGGTGGGGACGACCGAGCAATTCTATGCCATCGGAACGAATCTGCTTCGTGCAGAATATCCGGGGTTCGATCTTCAACATGTCCTCAATATCAATGTGACAGAAAGACGGGAGCTCTTAGACCGGTAACGGAGCAGGATCTTCGTTGGGACGGCGATGACTGCCGCGGGCGATCAAAGCCCGCGGCAGTCTTCTTTTCAAGGCCCTCAGGCGTCGGCGGACGAGATAAAAAAAAGAGGGGTTAACGTTTGACAGCCCAGGGGGTTTTTGTTATACTCCCCGAACTTTGTCAGGATATTTTCGGGTCGTATGAAGGTTTCTCGCCTTTCCGACTTCCGGTTTAAACCAACAGAAAAGATGACTATGAAGACTTTTATCCCTACTGAAAAAGATATCGCACGCAAGACGTACTTGATCGACGCCGACGGGAAGACCCTCGGGCGCATGTCGACCAAGATCGCGTCTCTTCTGATCGGAAAACACAAGACTTGCTTTCAGGGCGATAAATTGACCGGCGACCAGGTCGTGGTGATCAATGCCCGCAAGGTCCATGTGACCGGCAAGAAAAAGGAAGACAAGGTCTATATGCATTACACCGGTTATTCCAGCGGTCTGAAGACCTATACCTACGAACAACTGATGGCGAAGAAGCCGGCTGAGATCATTCTCCGCGCCGTCAAGCGCATGCTCCCGAAGAACCGTATCGGGGATGTGATGCTCAAAAGACTCCGCGTTTATCCCGATGCCGACTATCGGAATCAGGCGCAAAAACCCACCAAGATCGAGGTTTAATCCGTATGACCGCTTCCGCCGCTTATATGTACGCCACAGGCCGCCGTAAAACAGCCATTGCCCGCGTTTGGGTTTTCCCGGGGCAGAAGGGCTTTACGGTCAATGGCCAGGATTCCGCCAAGTATTTGAAGCGCGCGAATCTGCAGATGCTTGTTGACCAACCGCTTAAGTCCGCGAACCTTCACGGCCAGGTCCGTGTCCGGGCCCGCGTCGAGGGCGGGGGGGTTGCGGGACAGGCCGGAGCGATCCAACTCGGCATTGCCAGGGCGCTTGTGGGATTGAACCCCGAAATGCGTAGCACGATGCGCAAGGGCGGTTTCATGACCCGCGATCCGCGTGCCAAGGAAAGAAAGAAACCTGGCCGCAAAGGCGCTCGCAGAAGCTTCCAGTTCACGAAGCGTTAATGCGCGCGCTGTTCCTGGGGCTTTTTTTCCTCTCGTTCGTTCTGATCCTGACCGGTTGCCAGGG
>CAZDVO010000006.1:66145-68064 GCA_964508905.1 uncultured bacterium | reverse complement strand
GCATTCCTCGAATCCATCCGTCAAATTACCGTGGACTAACCCATGAGAACACGTTATTCAAAACGATTTGTGGCTGCGGTGGCTTTCTCCGATCTCTCTGCAATCACCATGGCCTTTTTCGCAGCGTACGAGATCCGTTTTTTCACATTTTTTAGTGCCCCCCTGGGGATTCCTCCTTTGGCGAAATACGCTTCAGCGCTTTGGTTGGTCCTTCTTGTTTTTCTGTCTCTGTTCCGCGAAGCCCGGCTCTATCATCCCACCCAAAGGATCCGCCGCATTGAAGAACTTTTTTTAGTCATAAAAACAGTGACCTATGCGGTCGTGATCCTTACAGCATTGACGTTTTTTTACCGGGGGTATGAGGGATCCAGGCTCTTTTTGTTCCTGTTCTGGGTTACCGCCTGTACGCTGATCAGCCTCGGACGTTATGTTCTGATCGAGTGGGGCTATATCCGGCGCAGCCGGAATAAAGATCCGATTGAGGTGCTGTTCATCGGCGGAAATCAAAATATCGAGTCGCTTATTGCCTGGGCGAAGGACAATCCGCACTATGGGATCCATCCTGTCGGGATCCTGGCATCGGAGATTCACAGGATCGGACAGGCCATTCTTGGCGTCCCAATCATTGGTTTGACCGAGCACTGGGAAACTTTCCTGGAAAAGCTTCGCCCTGCACAGGTCATTCTCCTGGACCCAGGATTTACGAGAGAAAAGATCACGGATCTGGCATCTGCTTGCGAAGACCTTTTGATCGATTTTAAGATGGGGGTGGATATTCACGGCCTTATTTTTAACAACGTGGCCGTGGAGTATATGAGCCAGATCCCACTTTTGGGGTTCCGGGCATTGCCTCTGGATGATCCCTGGAACCGATTTTTAAAAAGGACACTCGACCTTTTGATCGCGGGATGCATGGCGATCCTTTCCCTGCCCGTGGGGATCCTGATCGCGATCCTGATCCGATGCGAAGGCCCGGGCCCCATTTTTTATGCCCAGGAGAGGATCGGCCGAGACGGAAAGACCTTCCGCATCCTTAAATTCCGGACCATGAAAGTCGATGCGGAAAAAGAGACGGGCCCTGTTTGGGCTAAACCTCAGGATGACCGCAGGACCCGAACCGGAGAATTTCTGCGCCGCTGGAACCTGGATGAATTCCCCCAACTTCTGAACGTTCTCTCGGGGGAGATGTCTCTGGTAGGGCCACGGCCCGAACGTCCGCATTTTGTGGATCAATTCAGGGAAAGCGTTCCCCGATACATGGCACGTCACAAGATCAAATCGGGGCTTACCGGCTGGGCTCAAGTCCACGGCTTACGCGGAGACACATCGATCGAAGAGCGGATCAAGTACGATCTCTACTACATGGAGAATTGGTCATTGCTGTTGGACATCGAGATCCTCATCATGACCGCGTTTGCCTTCAAGAACGCGTATTGATAAAACTCCGTGCACTGGATTCCAATAATCCAGTGCGGCTTAGGCGAGATTTTGAAAATCTCAGCCAATCCGGGACGGGGCAGGCAGGAGGATAACTTATGAAACTTAAAAAGCTATCTGAGCTGCAAAATGAGATAGAAACCCTCACACTGGATTCCAATAATCCAGCGCGGCTTCGCACTAATTCTCATTGGATTTTCTGATCGATAATTTGTGCAGTCCTGATCGCCTATTTAAGAAAAGGACGGAAGATCAGGACGGCGAGATTTTGATAATCTCGTCCGATCCGAAGGTTCCTGGGAACTTTCCCCGAGCCATGAAGTCATCTACAAGGAACGTAGCCGGCAGCCCCCAGACCGCAGACGACAGCCCTCGTGGAACGAGGCGAGCTACAGCCGAAAGCAATGAGCTTTGAGGACCCCGTGGAACGGGGCAAGCACCCATAGCAAAACGGGGCAAGCCACAGACCATAGACCTCAGAC
>CAZDVO010000006.1:61853-66045 GCA_964508905.1 uncultured bacterium | reverse complement strand
AGACCTCAGACGGTAGCCCTCGTGGAACGAGGCGAGCTACAGCCAAAAGCAATGAGCTTTGAGGGCCCCGTGAGACGGGGCAAGTGACAGGCTACAGACGGACGGACACAGCATACAGACCGCAACCCAAAGAAACGGGCCACAGGATCTGACGCTTAAAATAAACCCTAAAAGATCTTGTCACAAACTTGAAATGCGGGTGACAATCGCGTACACTATGCGTGACGCAATCATGCGTCCTGAGGGGGTGTTATGAAGTTCATTACCGTGAGAGATCTAAGGGGAAAGCCGGCACAGGTCTGGAAGCAACTAGCCAAGGTCCGGGAGATGGTCCTGACGCTGAACGGGAAGCCGATCGCCATCCTTTCCAGCACATCCGAAGACCTTCTGGAAAAGAACCTTGCCGAGCTGCGAAAAGCTCAAGCTCTTTCTGCTCTTGAGGCGATCCAGACCGAATCGGTCCGCAAGGGGCTTGATAAAATGACGATGGATGAGATCGACGCCGTGATCCAGGATGTACGCAGAGAGCGCAAAACATGAAAATCGTGCTCGACACCAACGTGCTTGTTTCCGGGCTCATTTCGCCCGCTGGCACACCAGGCACGATCCTCAAACTGGTCGCAGAGGAGCATCTCCGCCTCTATTACGATTCAAGGATCCTGGCGGAGTATCGTGAGGTTTTACAGCGCCCGGAGCTTAGCATCCCGAGCTATCGAAGCGCCCGCCTCCTTGATCAGATCGTAGAGTCCGGCGAAGAGATCCAGGCCGTCGCATTACACGTGCCACTGCAAGATGAAGACGATTCGGTATTTCTTGAGGTTGCCCTGACAGCGCACGCGGCATGTCTTATCACAGGCAATCTGAAACATTTTCCGCCGTCTTGCAGGCGGGGAATGCCGGTTCTTTCGCCCGCGGAATTTCTGGCGTTTTACCGGGATGGGCAGGCGGGCGCTTCCGGAAGGGTCCAAAACCCAGCCGAAGAATACCGCGTTTGCAGGCGCGCGATGAATAAGAGGAACAAGACTCTAACGCCACGGCGCGCACGCCCCCGATCCATTTCGAGGCTTGCGCACCCCCTTGCCGGGACCCTGTCCGCCGAAGATGTGAACTGGACACCCGAGGAGGTGGAGAAAGTCATCCGATCGATCCGTAGGGGGAAAAGCGTTCGGAAGGCTTGAGGCTGGGGCGGTTGGCGCGAGAAGCGTATCTCTCATGTCGTATGTGGGATTTCGAGGGACGATTGACGAGGGATGAGATATCCGTCATCCTGAGTGACGTGCGTTCTCGCACGGAGCGAAGGATCTCGGGCTGAGATCCTTCCCCCTGAGGGGTTCTGGATACGACATCCGGAAGCATCTTAAAGAGCTTTTTGGGTTTTTAAAATAGACGAATTAAAAGGGGGATCCATCATGCCTAAATGCACGATGGCCTTCAATCTTCCAGAAGAACGGAATGAAATGTTGATTGCACAACGAGGAATAGACTTTTACTGCATCTTGCTGGAGATTCAGAAGATTATCAGGGAGCATCCTAAGTACGGTAAGAAGCTGAGCGAGGCTTTCAAGGAGATTGAATTAGCGGTGAACGAAGCGCAAATGGCTGATTTGGAATGAACCCTAAAGGATGAAAAATCAAAAACAAGATCCTTCCCTCCGGTCAGGATGACCTCGCGAGACGAGGTAAACCCCGTGGGACGTGGCAAGTCACAGCCAAAAGCAATGAGGCATCAGGACTGAGAGAAGACAGGTCTCAGTGATATTTTGTGTATAGATTTACGGTTGACAGCCGTAATCTTGCGCATAGAATACGACTATGACGAATAAAATATTGCCTTCCAAAACAATTGGCCCAGTCAGCGCGACATTCATTGCCAATCTACGGCAGCGAGGAAAAACTATTTTCTCTACAGCTGAAGCCATGGCGCTCTATGGCAAGAATCGTTATGCGACGGGAGACTTCTTAAGCGATCTGGTGAAACGCGGGATCCTTTCTCGCATCAAGGCTGGAGTCTATCTCCTTTTACAAGCGGGGAGTGAGGAGACCCAACTCAGGAATTGGCCGGTCATCGCCCGCGAATTCGCGGGCGGGGCTCCTTATTTTATTTCTCACTACAGCGCAATGCGTCTCCACGGAATGACGACGCACCCGCTGAACAATATTTTTGTGACCCTCAGGCAAAGGAAGAACAAAAAAATTTTGAGCGGGATCAGCTACAATTTTATTTATTCGAAAGAGGAGCACTTCTGGGGAGATATGGCCTATTGGGCCACGAAGCAGGATCAGGTACAAGTGAGTGATCCAGAAAGGACTCTCCTTGACGGATTTGACCGCCCTGAACTCTGCGGAGGCGTTACCGATGTGGCGCGCGGGATCTGGGCCTCACAAAAACGAATCGATTTTGAAAAACTTGGGCGGTATGCTACCCGCTTCAGAACCAAGGCCGCCGTCAGGCGATTGGGTTTCGTCCTAGAAACATTGAAAATCGCGCCGGGCCTGCTGCCGGGCTTGGCTCAAACAATCAAACTGTCGGGAGATTATACATGGCTTGATCCTCAAGGCCCCAGAGAGGGAAAGCATCTAAAACGATGGGGGATCCGGGTCAATCTCGATCCGGAGGAATTAAAAGCAGGGGTCTGGGGATGATCACACTTGCCGAGATCACTCGCGTCGCCGGGAAATGCAAGGTTCCTGCTGAGACCATCGAAAAAGATTATGTGATCTGCTGGATCTTGAAATGTCTTTCAGCGAGCCCCATCAGGGAAGATTTTATTTTCTATGGAGGTACGGCGATCAAGCGCATGCACTTTGAAGATCACCGGTATTCCGAAGATATCGACCTTATAAGCAGCAAGACTTTGGGACAGGATTTTCTGGTCTCTGAAATATCACGCTCACTAAAAAAAGCCGGAGAGGCCGTGAATCTGACCCTAACCATCGATCCTGAGCGAATTCTGTCGAAGGGGACCCGAACACAGATCTTTATAGAATATTCCGGGTATGACGAGATCATCGGCGCTCCAAAGGAAGTCCGGCTCGACCTGGCTATGGATATGGAACTTTACGGCGACACCGAAAAAGGCAGGCTCTTTGCATCTTACAGTGATCTGAAAGACAGCGGTGAAACCTTTCCGGTCATGACGGTGAACACCCTTCTTGCTGGAAAACTCGGGCTGCTCACAGAAACTACACGGAATGAGCCGAGAGATGTTTTTGATATCTGGTTCTTGCTGAACCGCCTCGGTCAATTTGATTTTGATCTTAACCTGACGCGAAAAGCCTTCAAGCAGAAGTATTGTTTTGAGCCGTCTCTTGCTGTTCTTAATCCACACTTGAGCGAAAGGGCCTATCAAGGCCGATGGGAGATGAGACTCGCCAAGCAGGTGGCTGATCTTCCGCCGGTGGAACAGGTCATGGATGACATTCGAAAACGCCTCAAAGAGATTCTCGGATCAGGGAAATAGTCCGATAAAAGAGGTCATGGAGCAAGCCATCATAAACAGAGGGAAGTGAACTGCACGAAAAAATCGCACAGTTGAAATTGATGAGGAAGCACGCGATCATGACAAAAGCGCTCGTAACTTCGAAACAATATTCGAAGATCCAGAAAGCCATCGCGGAGGAGCTGACCTCAGGCGCGGAACGGGTGCGCCGCTCGTACAGGCTCGAGGTTGTGCAGACCTCCTGGAATATCGGAAAGATCCTGCGCGGAGAGATGGGGCTGGAGGACCAGCCAAGCAGCGCGAATGCCGCTCTCATCGCGCAACTTTCCCGCGATCTCGAACGGCCTGAATCCTTCTTCTATGACACGGCTAAATTCCACCGACTGTATCCCGAGAAGGCACCTACCGAGCTCACCTGGTCGCATTACTGTCTCCTGATCCGGCTCAAAGATCCGCGGCAGCGCCGTGCCCTCGAAAGAAAGGCGATCACGGACGCGATCAACGCCAAGGATTTCCGGGTATACACGCAATTACCCTACGCGGAGTCGCATCCGTTACCCGGTTTTGAATACCTCCAAGACAAGAAAAGAACCGTTCTCGCCGTTAAGCGGGGGCGGCTGTATTACTATCACACGACAAAAGCCCCTCGGGACGGAAGGATCCTGATCGATATCGGATTCGGGATCGAACGGGAGGTTCGCTTTGATCCGACCAAGCCCCGGCACGGGGGGCTTATTTTGCGCACTGTCCGC
>CAZDVO010000006.1:57679-61753 GCA_964508905.1 uncultured bacterium | reverse complement strand
TTCGACAAGAACCGGCTCTACACCTACGCCGCGACGCTGGTGCGCGTGATCGACGGGGATACGATCATCGCCCGGATCGACCTCGGCTTCCGGACGCACAAAACGGAAACATTCCGGCTCCGGGGGATCGACGCGCCGGAGGTCACTTGCGCGCTCGGACAAAAAGCCAAGGCCTGGGTAACGGCCCGGCTCAAACCCTGCGCCTATCTTGTGATCAAAAGCTACAAGCAGGAAAAATTCGGCCGCTACCTCGCGGATGTGTTCTACAAAAAAGAAGCGGGGGAGGATCGGGAACGGATCCTGAAAGAAGGGGCTTTCCTGAATCAGCAGCTTCTGGACGAGGGGCTTGCTACGCCTTATTACGAGCAATGACCTTTCCCAAAAGCTTGTCAGGCCGCAGCCTTGACAACATGATACACGGATTGTAATATTATGTATATGGATTGTAATACAATTAAAAGGAGGCCGACATGAAGCGGAAAGGTTTAACTTCCGTCCAACTACGTCCCAAGATCGCGAAGATGGTCGCGTCCCTGATGGCCCGCGAGGGGATGACCAAGACCGAGATCATTAATGAGGCGCTTCGTCGCTTTGTTCTCGAAAAAGAATTTCAGGGAATCAGAGAGAAAGCCATACCTTTCGCGCAGGCGAAGGGGATCTACACAGATGAAGATGTGGAGCGCTTCCTGGGCTCATGAGAATCATTTTCGATACAAACGTACTGATATCAGCCTTCATCACAACCCAGGGGATGGCTTCCCGAGTGTTGTTGCGAAGTCTGGAAGAGCACGAAGTTTGCTTGTCTGAGTATATTCTCAACGAGTTCAGAGAGCGGCTCGCAAACAAGTTTCGTTATCCCCCAGGCCTCATCGATCTTTTCTTGCGATTCCTCTCTGTCCGCGCACAAATACTTCAGGAGGAGACTTCTCCGTCCGACGTTCATTTCTCTGACCCCAAGGACATTCCCATCCTAAAACTGCTCGAAACCGGTGACGCCCATTATTTTGTTACCGGCGACAAGCAACTGCTCGATCTCAAAAAGCACAAGCAGACCCTCATCCTAAGCCTTCGCGAAGCGCTCGAACTCCTGTAACGCATCTTCTAACGAGCCCCAGCCACGCATCGTTAAGACTCGTCTGCTCCGCACAGCCTTAACTGTCTGATCAAAAGACCCAATCCTGTCATTCTGCCCCGTCCTTGATTAAAATGGACGATGGACGGGGCTGCGCTGACTACCATTCAATTTTAAAAAGTCAGTGCTGAGAAATGCCCCGCTTCGGAGCCGCGAAGAATCGCGTTGTCATTCTGAGATGGTTTTGATTTCGGGGTCGCGAAGAATCTCAAAGCGAGATCCCTGCCTGCCGGCAGGCAGGCTTCCCCTCCGCTCTTGCCTTCGCAAGAAAACGCGAGGTCAGGATGACGATGGCGAGAGCCGTGAGGACTAACAAAACATCCGTCATCCTGTGCCTTCCTTGATTTAAATGGACGGTGGACGGGGCTGCGCTGACTACCTTTAATAGCAAGCAAGGTCAGCGCTGAGATTGGAGTCATTTCGTGTTCAACGAAGGATCTCCCGGGGTTTATGCTTTGAGTTACCCGTCCTTTCGAATATAATGCCACATAACTTTGGAGAGATCATGCTGAACAAGGAACAGATCAGAAAAACGATTCAGGAACATCACACGGAGATCAGCCGCTTCGGGGTCATTCGTCTGTCCCTTTTCGGTTCCTACGCCCGGGGCGAGCAGACAACCGCCAGCGACATCGACTTCATCGTCGAATTACGATCCAAAACATTCGACGCCTATATGGGCCTCAAGCACTATCTGGAAGATCTCTTCTCTCGCCCTGTCGATCTTGTTTTCCCGAACACGCTCAAATCCCGCCTCAAACCCCGCATCCTTGGAGAGCTGGTCGATGTCGCGTGACCACCTGGTCTATCTTTCCTCAACAGCTCCTATCACAAATCGTCATCCTGAGTCTGCCCGGGGTTTCGGGGCAAGCGAAGGATCCCAAGCGCGATCCTTCCCTCGCTCTTGCTTTCGCAAGAAAACGCGATGTCAGGATGACAGACGTTTTTTTGAGTGATGCCATAGTTTCAAATCCCCAAGCACCCATCAACCCTAACGGAGTCTTTATGGAAAAAGCCAAGCTGTCGGTCGTTGTGATCGCGAAGAACGAGGAAAAAAGGCTGGAAGAGTGCCTGAAGAGCGCGGCCTTCGCGGCTGAGATCATTGTGCTGGATGATATGTCAATCGACCGCACGGTCGAGATCGCCAAGTCCTTCGGCGCTAAGGTATTCCAGCGCGCGATGGATATCGAAGGACGGCACCGCAACTACGCCTACAGCCTCGCCACGCAGCCCTGGGTGTTCAGTCTCGACGCCGACGAGCGCATCACTCCGGAACTGGCCGCGGAGCTTACCGCGATCGCCGCGAAACCGGTCGAACAGGAGCCGAACGTCTGCTTCTGCATGCCGGTCAAAACCTTCATCGGGACCGACTGGATCAAAGGCGGGGGATATTATCCGGCGCCGAAGACACGCTTTTTCAAAAAAGGACAGTTCAGCTACGAAGAGGCGCGCGTTCATCCCAAGATGTTCTACACAGGGACCTGCGGCTCGCTCAAAGGCGACATCCTTCACTATTCGAGCCCCAGCTGGGAGAACTGGCTTTCAAAATTCAACCGCGAAACAACCCTCGAAGCAGAAAAATGGATCCGCGACAAAAGACCGATGGGTCCATGGCGTGTTTTTCGCAAAGCCTGCAGCCGTTTCCTGAAATATTATTTTCAGAAGGATGGCTTTAAGAACGGCTACACGGGGTTCTTTTTAACGATCATGCATATGAACTATCAGTACATCACCTACGCGAAATACCGCGAATTGAAGCGAGCCCAGGACAACGGTAATTGGGCAGATCTAAAGTTGCCGTACAAAAAAGATTAACCACCTCCAACAAGAAAGACCCGTATGAAAGTCCCTTATTTTGACGTTTCACGCCAACATCAAAAGTTCGTCGTCCAGGCCCAGGAGGCTTTTGACAAGATCCTGAAAAGCGGCGCCTATATCCTCGGCCCGGCGCTCAAGGACCTCGAGGCGGAATTCGCGGCCTATATCGGCACGAAATTCTCGCTCGGCGTGGGCTCCGGAACGGACGCGCTGATCTTCGCGCTGCGCGCGCTGGGCGTCAAAAAAGGGGACGAGGTCATCGTGCCGTCCTTTACGTTCACATCCACGGCCCTTGCGGTGGTGCATCTGGGTGCCACGCCGGTCTTCGCGGACGTAGAGGAAGCGACGTTCAATCTGGACCCGAAATCGGCCGCGCAAGCGGTCAGCCGACGGACCAAGGCCATGCTCCCGGTTCATCTTTTCGGACAATGCGCGGACATGACCGCGCTCATGGACCTCGCGAAGCGCAAAAAACTGAAAGTGGTCGAAGACGCCTGCCAGGCCCACGGGGCGCTCTGGAACAAGGTCATGGCCGGCGCGTTTGGCAACGCGGGCTGTTTCAGTTTTTACCCGACCAAGAACCTCGGCGGGATCGGGGACGGCGGCATGATCACGACCTCGGATGAAAAGCTCCTTAAAAAATGCATCCAGTACCGCAATCTCGGCAAGGGGATCGACGATCCTTTTGTCCATGACGAGATCGGCTGGACGAGCCGCCTCGACAGCATCCAGGCCGCGTTCCTCAGCATCAAACTGAAATTCCTCGACGAACTGAACCGGGAACGCCGCGCCGTCGCGGAGCTCTATCATAAGAAACTTGCGGGAACCCCGCTCGCCCTGCCGCGGGAGTCCCAAGGCGCGTATCACGTTTATCATCTCTACGTAGTGAGAGTGCCGGACGGCCAACGCGACGCCTTGAAGGCCCATCTTGCCGCGGAAGGGATCCCGAGCATGGTCCACTACGCGACACCGGTCGATGCCCAGCCCGTGATGAAACAGCACAAGACCCGCAAGGTCAAATTGCCCGTCACGGAAAAACTCCGGAGGGAAGTCCTGACCCTGCCCCTTTTCCCGGGCATGACCGAGCCTGAGGTCGAGGCCGTCGCCAGTTCGATCAAGCGGTT
>CAZDVO010000006.1:0-57579 GCA_964508905.1 uncultured bacterium | reverse complement strand
TTTATCGACCGGGACGGCGTTATTAACGTCGATCTCTGGAAATACGTCGAACACTGGAAAGAATTCCGTTTTGAAAAAGGCGCCCTCGACGCGCTCAAGACGCTGACCGATAAGGGCTTCGACATCTTCATCATCTCGAACCAGGCGGGCGTCGGGGACGGCGTGTTCACCGAAGCCGCCATGTGGGAAGTCCACGAGAAGATGGTCAAGGCGATGGAGAAGAAGGGGATCAAGATCAAAGGCGCGCGTTACTGCACGCACGGCAAGAAGGAAAAGTGCGACTGCCGCAAACCCAAGACCCAACTCCTCGAGAAGGCCGTCGCGACGGTCCATTTTGACAAGGCGGCGACCTTTTTCGTCGGCGACAAATTAAGCGACCTCGAGGCGGGCAAGAATTTCGGGGTGCGCACGATCCTCGTCCGCACCGGCTATGGCGCCGAAACGGAGAAAAAACTTCCCAAGACCGTGCGCCCGGAACACATCGTCGACAACCTCAAAGCCGCGGTGCCGTTCATTCTGAAGGGTTGACGTCACGCGTAAGGGAGAAGGTAAAAACGAGATCCTTCGCCCTCTTCGGGGCTCCAGGATGACGGTGCTTTAGTCGTCATTCTGAGACTGTCCATATCTCGTGTTTTCCGAAGAATCACCTCGAGGAGCCTCAGGACAACCGTTACAGTGGCTGGGGTTTACAATTGAATCACTTTTAAGTTTACAATTGGTTTACAAACCGTTATCCTCTGCCATGGACACAAAAGCAAGTATCCTCAGGCTGGTCAGTCAAAAAAAACGGATCCGGACCTCGGACGTTGTCCGCAAAACCGGGATCTCCCGGCAAGCGGCCGCGAAGCACCTCCGCGAGCTTGTCGGTATGCGCCAGCTTTCCAAAGAGGGCTCGACCCATCAAGCCTGTTATTTTCCGTTCGACCCCCAACGCACGGCTACTTCCGGGCAAGCGAGCGCCAGCATACTCTGCTCCACAAAACGCCTCGAAGAAGACCGGGTCTGGGACACCCTTGCGAGAAAAGCCCAGCTAAGCCAACACCTCTCGCCCCAAGCTTTTAAGATCACTCAGTACGCTTTCACCGAGATGCTGAACAACGCGATCGATCACTCCCGTTCAAAGAAAGTCCGCGCGGAGCTCAAGGTCGGACAAGGAGATATGATCTTCCGTGTCCTAGACCGGGGGATCGGAGTTTTTGAAAATGTCCGAAAACAATTCAAACTTAAGGACCACTTTGAAGCTGCGGAGCATTTGCTCAAAGGAAAACAGACCACCATGCCCCGGCGTCACTCCGGGCAAGGGATCTTTTTCACGTCCCGCATCGCGGACCATTTCGAGCTAACCAGCGCGGCGGTAAAACTTGACGTCAACAACACCCTCGGGGACATCGGATTGATCGACGTCAAGAACACCCGAGGAACCGAAGTCTCTTTTACGATCAAGCAACGATCCCGAAAAGACCTCAAAGCTCTCTTTGACGCTTACACGGACAGCGACCTCGTTTTCGATAAAACCGAAATACGGATCCGCCTTTCAAAGACCTCTCCGGGAGGCTATGTTTCGCGGTCCGAAGCCCGTCGTCTCCTCTTCGGACTCGAGAAATTCAAAAGGATCGTGATCGACTTCCGTAAAGTGCGGGGGATCGGGCAAGGTTTTGCCGACGAGATCTTCCGGGTTTTCCACAAACAGCATCCCTCGATCCAGCTGGAGCCGGTTTCCATGGCGCCCAGCGTCGCTTTTTTTGTGAAACGGGCCTTGCAAGAGGATAAGACGAGATCATGAAGATCGATATCATTCACGCGACGGCGGGGGAAGGGCACCGGAAGATCGCGCTCGCGGTCGAGGACGCTTTCAAAAGGCTGGGCCGCACCGACCTTGAGATCCGCCAGTTGAACGCGCTCGACTATGTCGACACGATGTTCCAAAAAACCTACGCGCCGATCTACTATTGGGCCGTGCGCCACGCGCCGAACCTCTGGGGCGCTTCGTACGAACTACTCGACCATGCCTGCGTCTATCAGCCGCTCCGGCCGCTGCGCGCGTTTACCAATAACCTGCACGCGAAAGCGCTACTGGACGACTCCGTCCGGCATCAGCCCGACGTCATCGTGTCCACGCATTTTCTTTCACCCGAGATCCTCGGGAGGGCGAAACAGCACGGCAAGATCCACGCGGCCATGCACACCGTGATCACGGATTTTTATCCGCACACGTTCTGGGTGAACCCCGGAACGGATCATTATTGGGTCATGGCCGATGAAACCAAGGCCGAGCTCACGCGGCGCGGGGTCGATCCCAAGATCGTGACGGCCGGAGGCATTCCGATACTCCCGGCGTTCAAACCCGCCGGCAACCGGCTCGAGATCCTGAAAAAACACGGCCTTGCCGCGGACCGTTTCACGATCCTACTCACGAGCGGCAGCTTCGGACTCGGCCCGCAGGAAGCGATCCTCGAAGAACTCAAGGCCTTTGGCGACAAGATCCAGTGCTTCGTCGTCTGCGCCAACAATAAGGCGCTGAAGGGGATCCTTGACGCGAAGACCTATCCGTTCCCGGTCAAAGTTTTCGGGTTCATTGATTTCATGCCGGAACTCATGGAGGCCAGCGATCTCATGATCGCCAAATCCGGCGGTTCCACCACCTCGGAAGCGCTCGCCAAGGGCGTGGCGATGGTCGTCATGGAGCCGATCCCGGGGCAGGAAACCCGGAACGCGAAACTCCTCAAACAACGCGACGCCGCGTATTTCCTCAAAGACCCGGCCGAGATCCGCGCGATCGTCGGAGGGATACTCCGGGACCCGAAAGAACTCGAACAAAAGAAGGCCGCGATCCAGAGCCTGGCCAAACCCAATGCCGCCGAAGACTTTGTCGCGACGGTCCTGGCGGGACGATAATATGGCCGCGAACGAATCTCAGTTATTCCTCCGCTCGCTTAAAGAAGACGGCATTGAGCATATCCATATCGCAAAAAAACGGGGTCAGTCACCATTTTCGCTCAAAGAGGGACCGGCACCTTTCTCTTCAAAAAAAGAACCCGCCCCCATAAAAATGGTGACTGACCCCATTTTTGGAATCGACGCGCTCCGCAGCAAGATCGAAAAGTGCAAGCTTTGCGCGGAATTGGCAAGGACACGCAACAAGGTCGTCTTCGGCGCGGGAAATCTCCGGGCGGAACTGGTTTTTGTCGGCGAGGCCCCGGGCGCGGATGAAGACGAGCAGGGGCTTCCTTTTGTCGGACGCGCGGGCCAGCTCCTGACCAAGATCATCGAAGCGATGGGGCGGAAACGGGAAGAGGTCTTCATCTGTAACGTCCTCAAATGCCGGCCGCCCAACAACCGTCCGCCGGCGCCCGAAGAAGTCATTCACTGCCGCCCTTATCTGAAAGAGCAGTTGGAATTCATCAAGCCCAAGGTGATCGTCGCGCTCGGTAACCACGCCGTCCGCGCGCTTCTCGGCACCGAGCAGGGGATCTCCTCGCTACGAGGCTCGTTCCAGAAATACGAAGGCATTCCCGTCATGTGCACTTATCACCCCGCGTATCTGCTGCGCAGCCCAGGTGAAAAGCGCAAGGTCTGGGAGGACATGAAGCAAGTCATGAAGCTGCTTGAGCAATCTGATGAACAATAGTGGCGCTTGTCATTGCGAGGCATTCCGTCGCTTTGACGACGGAATGACGTGGCAATCTGCTTTACAACGAGATTGCTTCGCCAGCTTCGCGGCTCGCAATGACAATACCCAGGTGAGTTGCTGTGTCCGATAAGACTGCCTCGGACGTCTGTCTCATCGCTCAGGTGGCGGTCCCGCTTCCGATCCCGACCGTTTTCAGTTACACGATCCCGGAGGCCCTGCTCGCCCGAGCCATTCCCGGCGTTCGCGTGACTGTTCCTTTCCGCAACACCGAGATTACCGGCTACATCGTCTCCATCGAATCTTTTTCAACAAACTCGCGGGGTCTGGCTCCTTTTTCAAACAAAGGGGGACAGGCACCTTTTTCTGCGAAAAAGGCGCCAGTCCCCGAGAAAAAGGTGCCTGACCCCCTTTTAGAATCGAAGGGGACAGGCACCCTTTTAAAGAAACGAAAAGGGAGCCAGTCCCCGTTAAAACCGCTGCTTGAGATCCTGGATGATCAGCCGGTCCTCTCCGCGGGGATGCTCGAGCTCACAAAATGGGTCGCCGCCTATTACGGTTCGAGCTGGGGGGAGGCGATCGAGAACGCGCTCCCGCGCTGGGTCAAGTTCGGCAAGAAGGTCGAAAAATATCTCGAGAAGGCGAAACAGAAGGATGTCGAACCCTCCGAGCGGCCGAAGGAATGGGATCTCTCCCCGGAACAGCAGAAAGCATTCGAGGCGATCGAAACGGCGCTCGCGAAGCCGCTAAAACCGATCCTGATCTACGGCGTCACCGGCAGCGGCAAAAGCGAACTTTATATCCGCGCGATCCGGAAGACGCTCGCCCAGGGCCGGGCCGCGATCTGCCTCGTGCCCGAGATCGCGCTCACCGAACAACTCCAGCGGTTCTTCGTGGGGCATTTCGGCGGCAACCTCGAGATCCTCCACAGTAAAATGACCGACGGAGAACGGTTCCTTACCTGGAAGCGGATCGAGATGGGCACCTGCCAGGTCGTCCTGGGGCCGCGCTCGGCCGTCTTCGCGCCGGTCCCGAATCTCGGGCTGATCATCATGGACGAGGAACACGAAGGCTCGTACAAACAGGAGACCACGCCGCGTTATCACGCCCGGGAAGTCGCCACCTGGCGGGCCGCGCAGGAAGGCGCTCTTTTCATCATGGGAACCGCGACGCCGTCGCTCGAGAGCATGGCGCTCGCCGAGCAGGGCGTGATCGACCGCATCGATCTGACCGAGCGCATCGATCAAAAAGCCATGCCGCAGGTCACGGTGATCGATCTCAAACGCTATGAAGGGGACAAACGCGCGAGCCGACTTTTTTCGCCGCCGCTTGTGCGCGAGATTGAAGCGAATCTTAAGGCGGGCGAAGGGACCATGCTGCTCCTCAATCGCCGCGGCTTTTCCACGTCGATCCGGTGCCCGACCTGCACGGAGGTCGAGACCTGCAAAAGCTGCCAGGTCGCGCTCACGTTCCACCAGGAAAAGAACCTGCTCCTCTGTCATTACTGTAATTATCAGAAGAAGCCGTCGAACACCTGCTCCTCGTGCCAATCGCCGCTCCTCCGTTTCGCGGGATTCGGCACGGAGAAGGTCGAAAGCGAGGTCGCGCGCCTTTTCCCCGGGGCCCGGATCGCGCGCCTGGATGCCGACACCACGCAAAAGCGGGACTCGCACGGAGCGATCCTCGAAGCGTTCCGCGCCGGCAAGACCGATATCCTGATCGGGACGCAAATGATCGCCAAAGGGTTCGACTTCCCACATGTGACGCTCGTGGGTGTGGTGCTCGCGGACGTGGGATTGCGGCTTCCGGATTTCCGCTCCAGCGAACGCACCTTCCAGCTCCTGACCCAGTTCGCCGGGCGCGCGGGCCGGGGCACGAAGCCGGGGCGCGTGATCATCCAGACCTGGATGCCGGAGCACCCGAGCATCCATTTTGCCAAAGCGCATGATTTCCTGAGCTTCTACGCCCACGAGAAACGCGGCCGGGAGGAATTCCATTACCCGCCGTACCGCTCGCTTGTGAACATCATCGTCCGCGGCGCGGACGAGAAAAAGACCTATGTCTTTGCCCGCGAGATCCGCGACGCCCTGCGCGCCCTGGATGGCGAATATCGGAGAGCGGATGGCGCAGAAACCAAAACTCCATCCACCCTCCGCCATCCGCTAGCCCCTTCGGCAGAGATCCACTTGCCTTTTTCAAAAACTTCCGGGAATGCAAGCGCTGCTCCGGACAACCCTATAAAAGCATCGGGAGGTCCGGAGCTGATCGGCCCGGCGCCGCTCCCGTTCTATAAACTCCGCGGCCATTTCCGCTGGCATGTGATGCTCAAGCTGCCGCTCGTCCGACCGGACTTCCGGGACGATGCGGCACTAGTCCAAACTCTGATCTATCAAAAACTGATGGAGCTCAAAAAGCCCTCGGGGGTCGCGTTCCAGCTGGACGTGGACCCGCTCAATATTCTCTAGGCCTAAAACGGTTCAAACCAAGGAGGTCGAACATGAAGAAATTGCTCCATATCATCGCGACACCGCGTGGCGAAGAGTCTCGAACGCTTCAAGTGTCCGGAGCTTTTCTCCGGGCCTTTGCAGCCCAACATCCCGACTGCCTCGTCGAAACACTCAACCTCTTTGAGGCCGAGCTTCCGCCCCTCGCCGCGAATCAGGTGGACGGGAAATACGCGCTCATGGGAGGGAAGGATCTGACGGGGGATCTGGCGCTCGCGTGGAAGAACATCCTCCGCTTCATCGAGCAATTCCTCAGCGCGGACGCGTATCTTCTCAGCGTGCCGATGTGGAATTTCGGGGTCCCGTACATCCTGAAACATTACCTCGACGTGATCGCTCAGCCGAGATATCTTTTCCGCTACACCGCGGCGGGGCCCGAGGGCCTCGTCAAAGATCGCAAGATGGCCGTCATCACAAGCCGCGGCGGGGATTATTCGGCCGACCCGGCGAAGGCGTTGGACCATCAGGAGCCGTACCTCCGCGCGATCTTCAACCTGGTCGGGATCACGGACCTGACCTTCATCCACGCTCAACCGATGGACGCCGCGGGCCCCGCGGTTCAAAAGGACAGGGTCCGGGACGCCTCGGCCGCCGCCGAGCGGCTCGCGGCCGGCTTCTGAAATATTTTTCAACTGATCTCAGCCATAAGAAAGGATCTTCGATCATGCAGGAATTCAAGAATGTCACGGTCGTTAAAAAAGCCAACGTCTACTTTGACGGCAAGGTGACAAGCCGCACCGTGCTCTTCGCGGACGGGAGCAAGAAAACGCTGGGGATCATGATGCCGGGGGACTACGAGTTCGGCACCGCCGCCAAGGAGGTTATGGAGATCCTCGCGGGAAAACTCGCCCTTCAATTGCCGGGATCCCCGGAGTGGCGAAGCATCCAGCCCGGACAATCTTTCGAAGTCCCCGCCAATTCCAAATTCAAGCTGAAGATCGCGGAGCTCACGGACTACTGCTGTTCGTACATTCAATAACTAGCGCCACGCGCAACGAACAACACACAACAAGGGATTTTTACGTTACCCATTTACGTTGCCTGTTGCGCGTTGAGCGTTGAGCGTAGTGTGCTATAATTCGGCTATGGCAAAACTCAAGATCAAAACCTATCCGGACCCCGTGCTGAAAAAGAAGACGGCACCCGTCACGGATTTCGGCCCGGCGATGCAGAAGCTCCTCGATGACATGATCGAGACGATGTACGTCTCCGACGGCGTCGGCCTCGCGGCCCCGCAGGTCGGGATCTCGCAGCACATTTTCGTCGCGTCGCCCGCGATGCGCCGCGGCAGCGAGTACGTAATGATCAATACGGTCATTGAAAAGCGGGAAGGGGCCGCGGCCGGGGCGGAAGGCTGCCTCAGCCTCCCGGGCCTTTCGGCCGAGATCGTCCGCGCGACCCAGATCCGGATCAGTTTCCAGGACCGTCACGGGAAAAAGCACGCGGCGGAGGTCAGCGACTTTTTCGCGCGCGTCATCCAGCACGAAATGGACCACTTGAACGGCCTGCTCCTCGTCGATCATTTCGCCGGGGCCGAGCGGGAAAAACTGCTTGCGCAGTACGACGCATTGAAACACAAAGGAATGTAAATTAGCGCAACGCACAACGCGCAAAGCGCAACGTAAAGCCTTTCGTTGCGCGCTGACCGTTACGCGTTGCACGCGCTTATGAAAATCATCTTCTTCGGTTCCGACGCGTTCTCGATCAAGGCGCTCGAGGCCTGTCTCCACTCCGGAATGGAAGTCGCGATGATCGTCACGACCCCCGCGCAAAAAAAAGGCCGGGGACTCAAACTCGAGCCGAGCGAGGTCGCGGCGTATTGCCTCGCCAAGGCGCTGCCCACAGTCGAATACCCAAGCCTCAAAGACCCTCAGGTCGCCCGAGATCTTCTCGCGCTGCGTCCGGACATTTTCGTCGTCGCTTCCTACGGCAAGCTGATCCCCAATAGCCTGCTTAAGATCCCGAAATATCGCCTGAACGTCCATCCGTCGCTCATCCCGAAATACCGCGGCTCCGCGCCCGTCCACTGGCCGATCCTGAACGGGGACCAAGAGACTGGCGTCAGCATCATCGACATCGCCGAGAAACTGGACGCGGGCGACATTTACTGCCAGGAAAAGATCCCGATCCCCGCGGACGTCAACGCGGCAGAACTGACCTCGGAGCTGGCCCGCTTTTCCTACGGGCTCCTCAAAAAGGTCCTGGAACAGGTCCGGAACGGAAAACTCCGCGGCACGCCTCAAAACGAATCTGAAGCCACGCTCGCCCCGCAGCTTTCCAAAACGGACGGCGCCCTTTCCTTTCACGCCATGACCGCAGAAACGCTGGACCGGAAGATCCGCGGATTGCAGCCGTGGCCCGGCGCTTTCGCCTTCATGAACGGGGAGCGCGTCGCGATCCTGCGGAACGATCTTCCGGCGATCGAAACGAACGAAAAACCGGGCACGGTGCTCGCCATCGAAAAAGACGGCGGTCTCGTCCTCGCGACCGCGCGGGGCGCGATCCGGCTCCTCCGCGTCAAACCCGAGGGAAAGAAGGAAATGGCCGCCGCAGAGTTCGCGCGCGGACGCCGCCTCGTTCCCGGCGCGGAGATTCACGAAAAAAATCCGCCCGTCTGATCCGCGCACAACGGACACGTCCGTGGACGGCTCCGGCGCCCGTTTTTTTGACGTGTTCCCGGCAGAATTCCTTGACACTCCAGAGCGCGTGCTTATAATTGACGCGAATTTGAAATGTTTCCCCCCGTTTTTTTCACTACTCACAGCGGATTCACATCCCAGGAGGCAGCAAAATGGCGTTAAAGGTCGGTATTAATGGTTTTGGACGTATCGGGCGTTTGGTTTTTCAGGCAATCTGCGATCAGGGCTTGCTCGGCAAAGAGATCGATGTCGTCGCGGTCGTGGATATTTCGACCGACGCGGATTATTTCGCGTATCAGATCAAGTATGATTCCGTGCATGGACGTTTCAAGCACACCGTCACGACCGAGAAGAGCAACCCGGCCGCCGCGGAAGCCGACACGCTCGTCGTCAACGGCCACAAGACTAAATGCGTCATGGCGACCAAGACCCCGGACGCGCTTCCCTGGAAGGCCCTCGGCGTGGATTATGTGATCGAATCCACCGGCCTTTTCACGGATTCCGAAAAAGCAAAGCTCCATCTCGCGGCCGGCGCCAAGAAAGTCATCATCAGCGCCCCCGGTAAAGGCGAAGTCAAAACGCTGGTCATGGGCGTCAATAATGAAGAGTACGACAGCGCCAAGCACTCGATCGTCTCCAACGCCTCGTGCACCACGAACTGCCTCGCGCCGCTCGTGCACGTGCTCCTCAAGGAAGGCATCGGGATCGAAACCGGTCTCATGACGACGATCCACTCCTACACCGCAACGCAGAAAACCGTGGACGGTCCTTCGAAGAAGGATTGGCGCGGCGGACGCGCGGCGGCGATCAACATCATCCCGTCCTCGACGGGCGCGGCCAAGGCGGTCGGTGAAGTGTTGCCGGCGACCAAGGGCAAACTGACCGGGATGGCGTTCCGCGTTTCGACGCCGGACGTTTCTGTGGTCGACCTGACCTTCCGCTCCGTGAAGGACACCTCGATCGAAGAGATCGACGCGCTCCTCAAGAAGGCCTCGCAATCGTACCTGAAGGGCATTCTCGGCGTGACGGAGGAAGAACTCGTTTCGACGGACTTCATCCACGATGAACGTTCCTCGATCTACGATTCGCTCGCGACGCTCCAGAACAACCTCAAGGGCGAAAAGCGTTTCTTCAAGCTCGTCTCCTGGTATGACAATGAATGGGGTTATTCGAACCGCGTGGTCGACCTCATCCGTTTCATGGCCAAAAAAGACGGCGCCAAGTAATCTCAACTGGGGGACAGCTCTTTCGATCCTGAAAGGGCTGTCCCGCTAGCTTTTTAAGGATAAACGATGAAAAAGAAGACGGTGAAGGATCTCGATGTTCGTGGCAAGCGCGTACTCATGCGCGTGGATTTCAACGTCCCGATGAAGGACGGCGTCGTTCAGGATGATACCCGGATCAAAGCGGCTCTGCCGACGATCCAGTACGTCCTCGAGAACGGCGCGAAAAGCCTGGTGCTGATGTCGCACTTGGGCGATCCCAAGAAAGACACCCAAAAGGCCAAGGACAAAGCGGCCAAAGAGGGAAAGCCTTTCGACGAACCGAAGTATCTCGCCGCCAAACACAAAATGGCGCCCGTCGCCGCGCAGTTGGCCAAACTCCTCGGCAAGGAAGTCAAACTCGCTCCCGCTTGCATGGGCCCCGAGACCGACGCGATGGTCCAGGCGCTGCCGCAGGGCGGGATCCTGATGCTTGAGAACACCCGCTTCCATAAGGAAGAAACGTCCAAGGACGCCGCGGAACGCGAAAAGATGGGCAAGGCCCTTGCGCAGTACGGCGACCTTTATGTCAATGACGCCTTCGGCTCCGCGCACCGAGCCCACGCTTCCACGGAAGCGGTCTCAAAATTCCTTCCCGCGGTCGCCGGCTTCTTAATGCAGAAAGAACTCGATTACCTCCAGGACAAGATCGTGGACAACCCGGCTCGTCCGTTCGTCGCCATTATCGGCGGCGCCAAGGTCTCCTCCAAGATCGCCGTACTGGAAAGCCTCCTGACCAAGGTCGACCGTCTCATCGTCGGCGGTGGGATGGCCTACACGTTCCTCAAGGCCAAAGGTCTTTCCGTCGGTGCGTCGCTTGTCGAAGAGGACATGATCGACACGGCCCGCAAGATCCTCCAGAAGGCCTACGAGTCCCATATCTATCTTTATCTTCCGATCGATCACATCGTCACGACCGAGTTCGCCGTCGACGCCCAAGCGAAGCATGTCGCGCGCGGCAACATCGGCCCGAAGCAGATGGGGATGGATATCGGCCCGATGACGATCGAGAAATTTAAGGGCGCGCTGGTGGGCGCTAAGACGGTTTTCTGGAATGGTCCGGTCGGCGTTTTTGAATTTCCGCAATTCGCCAACGGGACCATGTCCATCGCGAAAGCGATCGCGGAACTGCCGGACTGCGTCACCGTGATCGGCGGCGGCGATTCCGTCGCGGCGGTCAACAAGTCGGGTATCGCGTCGAATATCTCTCATATTTCCACGGGCGGCGGCGCGTCGCTGGAGCTCGTGGAAGGGAAAGTGCTGCCGGGTGTGGCGGCGCTTCTCGATAAATAGCCTCAAAACAGGAAAGAGCCCTCTTATGAAGAAAAAGCCGTTCGTCGCTGGAAACTGGAAAATGTACAAGACGGCCTCCGAAGCCGTGACGCTCGTGCAAACGCTCAAAGCCGCCGCGCACACGGTCTCGAACGTCACGATCGTGATCTGCCCGCCCTTCACGGCTCTTTCCGAAGTGTCAAAGATCCTGAAAGACACTGCCATTTCTCTCGGCGCGCAGAATATGTATTCCGCTCCGGAAGGCGCCTTCACGGGCGAGATCTCTCCGGTGATGCTCAAGGAATCCGGATGCCGCTACGTGATCCTCGGCCACTCGGAACGCCGCCAGTATTTCAAGGAAGACGATATGCTGATCCATGAGAAGGTGAAGACCGCGCTTAAGTACAGTCTGATCCCGATCGTGTGCGTGGGGGAAACGCTCGCAGAACGCGAAGCGAAAAAACATTTCGACGTGGTCAAGGCGCAATTCGACGAATCGCTCGGCCGCCTCGAGAAGGAAGACATCGCGAAGGTCGTGATCGCGTACGAACCCGTGTGGGCCATCGGCACCGGCAAGACCGCGACCCCGGATCAGGCCGAACAGATGCATTCCTACATCCGCCGCCTGCTCAATGAACGTTATAGCCAGGAAGTCGGCAACAAAATCCCGCTTCTCTATGGCGGCAGCGTGAAGCCGGACAACACAAAGTCCTTGATGGAAAAGCCGAATATCGACGGCGCCCTTGTCGGTGGCGCGTCCCTCAAAGCCGAGTCCTTTGCCCAGATCATCCAGGAAGCCCAACAAACCTACGAATCGGGGGCCCAGTCATGAACGTTCTCGTCGTCTGCCTTCATATTATCGTCTGTCTCGTCCTGATCCTCGTCATCCTGCTCCAGGCCGGACGCGGACAGGGGCTCACCGGCGCCAGTTTTGGCGGGAACGTCCAGTCCGTTTTCGGGACCAAGGCCTCTTCCTTTCTGACGAAGGCCACAAGCGTTTGCGCGGTCCTTTTTCTCTTCACCTGCGTCGGATTGAATATCCTCGAAGTCCGCAAAAGCCGGTCGCTGTTCAAATCCCCGAGCACCCAAACACCGCTCGATGTCGAACAGATCAAGAAGGCCCTCGAGAAAATGAAGACCTCGGATAAGGCCGCCACGGCCGCGAAGACCGCGGAAGCCGCAAAAACGGATGTGGCCGCTGCCGCTGTCGCCGCAGGGACCGAGGCAACCAAAATCGCGACCGACGTCAAAACGGAAGCCGCGAAGTCGTAAGATCCCGCCGGAGCCCCGGTCTTTATGAACCCCTCCGGGCCGGAAGATGCGGGGCTGCGCTATATCAAAGGCGTTGGCCCCAAACGTTCCTTGATCTTCCAGAAGATCGGGATCCATTCCGTCCGCGATCTGCTGTATCTTTTCCCGCGCCGCTACGAAGACCGCTCGCATTTCGCGCCGCTCCATCAGCTTCCGATCGAAACTCCGATCACCTGCCGCGGAGAAGTGCTCGACGTCAAATTCAGACCGATCCGCGGCATGCCCTTGGTCGAAGTCCTCGTGGGCGACGCCACCGGGACATTACGCGCCGTCTGGTTCAATCAACCGTACCTGAAAAAACTTTTTGAGCCCGGCCAGCATGTCATTCTCTACGGCAAGGTCACCCCGCATCAAAAATACCTGCAGATGCCGAACCCCGAATTTGAGATCGTCGATGATCCCGAAGCGGCATCGCTCCACACGGGCCGGATCACCCCGATCTACCCGCTCACGGAAGGCCTTTTCCAGCGCTCGCTCCGATCGATCCAGAAGGAGGCCGTCGACCATCACTTAATCGAAGCGGTCCACGAACTTCTTCCGGAGGAACTGCGTCAACGGATGGAGCTGATCCCTCTGGCCGACGCGATCAAGGAAATGCATTTCCCGACGTCCTTTGAGGCTCTGGGCCAAGCGCGACGCCGGATCGTTTTTGATGAATTTTTTTCGTTCGAACTCCAGCTTTTCCTGAAAGTAAAAACGATCAAAACGCGTTTCCACTCAGCAGCCTTTACGATTCCTGAAACGCTCACCGCGGCATTCAAACGATCGCTTCCATTCGCGCTCACGCTCAGTCAAGAGACGGCCCTCGAAGATCTGGCCCGCGATCTTCAGCAGACCGTCCCCATGAACCGGCTCCTTCAGGGCGATGTCGGGTCCGGCAAGACGGTGGTCGCCGCGTTCGCGCTCCTCGCGGCGGAACGGACCGGTCAGCAGGCCGCATTCCTTGTTCCTACCGAGATCCTGGCGGAACAACATTACCGAACCCTTGTCAGATTCCTCGAGCCTGTCGATATCCACCCCGAACTCTTGACCAAAAGCACGGAGAAGGCCCGCCGCGAAAAACTTCTCGCCGGATTGAAGCAGGGGAAAGTCCCGGTGGTCGTCGGTACGCACGCTCTTTTGCAGGACGATGTCGCTTTCAAGGCCCTGGGCCTCCTCATCGTCGATGAACAGCACAAATTCGGCGTCCATCAGCGCAATCAATTACTCCAAAGGACCCCGCGACCGCATCAGCTCGTCATGACCGCGACGCCCATTCCCAGAACGCTCGCGCTGACCGCCTACGCGGACCTCGATATTTCGACCATGAAGGAACTGCCGTGCGGCCGCCAGCCGATCAAAACCTATTGGATCACCCGAAAAAAACAACCCGAGGTCTATGAACACATGATCACGCGGCTGCGTAAAAGCGAACAGGCCTATATCGTTTTCCCGCTCATCGAGGAAACGGAAAAAGCGGACCTGCTCGCCGCCAAGAAAGAATATGAACGCCTGCGCAAAACCGTGTTTGCCGGGTTCCGCACGGGGCTGGTGCACGGAAAGCTCGACCGATCCGAGAGGGAATCGATCATGCGGGATTTTTCCCGCAAAGAGATCGATATCCTTGTCGCCACCTCCGTGATCGAGGTCGGCGTCGATCAGCCGAACGCGACGATGATGATCATCGAGAACGCCGAACGTTTCGGCCTCGCCCAGCTCCATCAGCTGCGCGGACGGATCGGCCGAGGATCGCTCGAATCGGAATGTTTTCTCTTCGGTGAGCCCACGACCGACGAAGGAAAGATGCGCCTCCGTCTTCTCACCAAGGTCACGGACGGCTTTCAGATCGCCGATGAAGATCTCAAACTGCGCGGGCAGGGGGATCTCTGGGGAACGCGCCAATCCGGCGAGCCGCTTTTCCGTGTCGCTGATCCGGTGGCGGATGAAGCGGTCCTCCTTCAAGCAAGGGACGAAGCTCAAAAGTGCATCGCGGCGCTCCCGGAAGTTTCGCCTGAAAAAATACCGGGCTGGCTCCAAAAATATCTGAGTGGGCAGGGGATGGTACCCTGACCACTCACTTCGCTCAGCACTTGCTTTTTAAGAAATGGACGGAAGCGAGTACCGCCCCAATTTCTACTTCGTAGAAATTGAAAAGAATTGGGACAGGATGACTCCCACGGAAAAATCACCGCGGGGTCAAAAATATCTCGAACAAATGCCCAAAACCGACTAAACTACGCACCCATGCGGATCATCAGCGGCAAATTTAAATCCCGGAAGATCGATTTTCCCAAGAACAAGCTCACCCGTCCCATGACGGACCGCACCAAGGAGACTTTGTTCAACATTGTGGGGTCGTTTGTATTCGGAAAACACGTTCTCGACCTCTACGCGGGCTCCGGAAGCCTGGGGCTGGAAGCACTGAGCCGCGGGGCTGTCAGCGCGACCTTTGTGGATGACGGGCCCTGGGCCCAAAAGATCATCACGAAGAACCTGGCTGATCTGGGACTGACCTCGCAGGGGAAGCTCCTGCCGCTTGAAATGCTCGCGGCGATCCGAAAGCTGGAAAAAGCGGGACAGGGTTTCGGCCTTATCTTCGTGGACCCGCCTTTCATGAAAGGGCTAGTCAAAAAAACGCTGCTGCGCTTGGACGCCTCGGACATCGTTCTTCCTTTCGCGCAGGTCGTGGTGGGGCACATGTGGCGGGAAGAACTCCCGAACGAGGAACTAAAGAATCTCAAATGGGTTCGCACTAAAAGGATCGGGCAAGGGTGCCTGTCCTTCTATTTCCGACTGGAATCAACCAATGAAAAAACGAAAAGCTATATATCCGGGGAGCTTTGATCCCGTCACGTTCGGCCATCTCGATCTGATCGAGCGGGCGCTGGATCTTTTTGACGAAGTGATCGTGGTCGTAGCCGCCAACGCCGCCAAGAAAACCCTTTTCTCGGTGGAGGAACGCGTCGACTTCCTGAAGGCCGCGCTAAAACGCTACCCGCGCGCCAAGGTCGAATGCTGGAAAGGCCTGACCGTCGAACTCGCCTCAAAAAAGGGCGCGTACACGCTCATCCGCGGCATCCGTGCGACCTCCGACTTTGATTACGAATTCCAGATGGCGCTCACGAACCGGAAACTCGCTCCGAAGGTCGACACGATGTTCCTGATGCCGTCCGAATCGCATTTCTATCTCTCCTCACGGCTGATCAAGGAAATCGCGCTTTTGGGCGGCAGCGTCAGCCGCTACGTCCCGGCGCCGGTCGCCGCCAGGATCCGAAGGAAATTCTCACACCCGGAGGCTCGTTAAGATGAAGTTCATTCTTTCGGAATTCGAAGAAGGCATTCCCGTTGCCGTCGAGGGCGTTTACGACCCCAAGGCCATTGAGGTCGAGTTCCACGACCTGATCTACATGGCACCGATCGCGCTCAAGGGAACGGTGGAAAAGAATATCGGCGTGGTCCGTTTCCAGGGCAAGCTGACCTCCGAGGTCAAGCGCGTCTGCGGTAAATGCCTCAAGGAAAAGAATGAGAAGCTCTCCTTTGATTTTGACTGGATGTTCGACACCTCGGGGAAGGACGCCATCGAGCCGCTCGAGAACGTCCGGGAGCTTTTGATCGTCGAGCGCCCTCTGGTTTACCTATGCAGATCCGAATGCAAAGGACTTTGTCCTCATTGCGGCATCGATCTCAATGAAGGCGCTTGCAATTGTAAAGAAAATGGCTATCATGCTTCCCCAGTCATCATAAAAAAAGCGAAATCTCACAAGGAGCGACATCATGGCAAATCCTAAACGAAGACATTCTAATACGCGCACGCGGTTGCGCCGGTCCCACGACCATCTGGTGCCCCAGTCGCGCTCGCAGTGCGCTCAGTGCGGCGCGTTCATCCTGCCGCACCGCGTCTGCGCCGCTTGCGGCTTCTACAAAGGGAAGCTCGTCAAGGTCATCAAGGTCAAATCCAAGGCGAAGGAATAACCATGGTTCGTGTCGCTCTCGACGGAATGGGCGGGGATTACGCCCCGCAGGTTGTGGTCGAAGGCGCCGTAATGGCCGCCAACGATTTTGACCACCTTGAGATCGTCCTCGTCGGTCAAACTGCGGCGCTGAAGCGGGAACTCAACAAGCATAAAGTGCTTGGCGGCAAGATCGTCCTGCAGGAAGCCAGCGAAGTGATCGGGATGGGCGAATCGCCCGTTGCCGCACTCCGCAGAAAAAAGGATTCCTCGATCGGCGTCTGCATCGACCTGTTGAAGAAAAAAGAATGCGCTGCCGCCGTCTCCGCCGGCAACACCGGTGCGATGGTCGCCGCTTCAACGCTCAACCTCGGAATGTTGCCGGGGATCAAGCGTCCCGGGATCGCGATCGCAACTCCGACCCTGCATGGGATGTCCGTCACGACCGACGTTGGAGCCAACCTCAATCCTTCCGCCTTTGAACTCTTCCAGTACGCCATCATGGCGGACGTCTTCGCCAAAAGCATCTTGAAGAAGAAGCGCCCTGCGATCGGACTTCTTAATATCGGAGAAGAAGAATCCAAAGGGACCGAGGTGCTCAAAGAAACTTACAAACTGCTTCGTGAATCCAATCTGAATTTTATTGGCAATATCGAGGGCCGCGATTTTTTTAGCGGCAAAGCCGACTGCATCATCTGCGATGGCTTCGTTGGCAACGTGGTCCTCAAGATGATCGAAAGCGTACTCGAAACCTCAGTGTCGCTCATCGGTCGCGAGCTCCGCAAGAATCCGATCACCGCGATCGCCGCATGGCTCCTCAAACCCGCGCTTTCGTCCATCCGCAAGGAAACGGACTATGAAGAAGCGGGGGGCGCACCGCTTTTGGGCGTCGACGGTAACGTGATCATCAGCCACGGGATCTCGTCCGCGCTGGCGATCCGGAACGCCATCCGCGTCGCAGGAGAACTTGTCACCACACGCGTCAACGCGCAGATCGTCGATGCCATTACCCCGTACCTGAATCACGCCGTTCCTCCCGCAGCTCCCACGGCGGAACGCAAACCCAGCAGCAATGCTTAATTAATCCCGAGCGGATCCAAAGGAACTATGAGCGCACCTTATCGTGCAGCTATTTCAGGCCTCGGCGCGTATGTGCCCGAGAGGATTTTAACGAACGCCGACCTTGAAAAAATGGTCGAGACCACGGACGAATGGATCCGGACCCGCACGGGGATCCGCGAGCGGCATATCGCGGCCCCCGAACAGGCCACGAGCGATCTCGCGCTGCCTGCCGCGCGTGAAGCCATCGCCAACGCGGGCCTAACACCGGCCGATCTCGAGCTCATCATTGTCGCAACCACCTCACCGGACATGTTCTTTCCCTCCGCTTCGTGCTATTTGCAGGCCAAGCTGGGGGCGGCCTGCGGCGCGTTCGATCTGGCCGCCGCCTGTTCCGGATTCGCCTACGCGCTTTCGGTTGCAGAAAGTTTCATCAAATCCGGCAACTATAAGAACATTCTGGTCGTCGGAGCCGAAACGATCACCCGTTTCATCGACTGGAAGGACCGGGGCACCTGCGTCCTCTTCGGCGATGGCGCCGGAGCCGCCGTTGTGTCCCGATCCAAAGACGGCCACGGTATCCTGGCTTCTTATCTCGGCGCGGACGGGACCCAGAGCGAGATCCTCCAGATCCCCGGAGGCGGTTCAAAATTTCCGCCGACCGCAGAAACGATCGCCACCGGAAAACATTCGATCAAAATGGCCGGGCCCGAGTTGTTCAAGATCGCGGTCAAGACCATGGAACAGGCGGTGCTGAACGTTCTCGATCAGGAAAAGATCACCATCAATGACGTTCACTGCCTTATCCCGCATCAGGCGAACAACCGGATCCTTCTCGCGGTAGCGGACCGGCTGAAGATTCCTCACGAAAAAGTCTTCATCAATGTCGACCGCTACGGCAACATGTCTAGCGCTTCCACGGTCGTTGCCCTTTACGAAGCCGTGAAATCCGGGGCCGTGAAAAAGGGGGACTATGTGGTCCTCGTCGCGTTCGGCGGCGGTCTCACCTGGGGCGCGAGCCTCATTAAATGGTAGGACGATCATGACCCGACCCATCGGTTTTTTATTCCCTGGTCAGGGCGCGCAGTTCGTCGGCATGGGAAAAGACCTCTACGAGCAAAGCCCGGCCGCGAAAGCGATTTACGATAAGGCCGACCAGATCCTGGGCTATTCGATCAGCCAGATCTGCTTTAACGGACCGGAAGACCAGCTCACACGCACTTTGTACGCTCAAACCGGTATCCTTGTCACCAGTCTTGCCGCGCTCGCCGCGGTTCGCGAAAAGATCCCGGAGTTGCAACCCGCTTTTGCCGCGGGACTCAGTCTCGGCGAATTCACGGCTCTAACGGCCTCCGGTGCGATCTCATTTGAGAACGCGCTGAAACTGGTTCAGGTCCGCGCTGAAGCCATGGACCTTGCCTCCAAGAACAATCCCGGCACCATGGCCTTTATCATGGGCCTGACGCTGGAGCAATGCACCGCCATCGCAAAGGAAGCCGGCTGCGAGGTCGCCAATCTCAACGCGCCGGACCAAACCGTCCTTTCGGGCACGGTCCCGACGATCGAAAAAGCTTGCGCTCTCGCAACCACCCAAGGCGCCAAGCGGGCGATGCCCCTTAAAGTCGGCGGGGCATTCCACTCATCGCTCATGGGCGAGGCAAAAGCAAGGCTTGAAGCCGCTCTTACGAACACCCCGATCCAGGCGCCGCAATGTCCGTTCGTCCCCAATGTCACCGCCCAATGCGTTTCGAGCCCTGATGAGATCCGCACGCTCCTCGCGAAGCAGTTGACGAGTTCCGTGCGCTGGGTGGAAACCCTCGCGACCGCCAAAAACACGGGCGTCACGACCTATCTGGAGCTCGGGCCCGGGAAGATCATCAAAGGGCTCGCGCGCAAGTGCCAGCCGGACCTCGAAGTGATCCCGTTCGGCGCGATCGGGGACATGAAGAGCATTGAATCACTGGTTTTATCGCTTCAATCATAAACCTAAGGAGAAAATCATGATGCTGAAAGATAAAGTCGCGCTCGTGACCGGTGCCGGTCGCGGGATCGGTCAAGCGATCGCCTTGGCGTTCGCCAAAGAGGGCGCCATTTTGGTGCTTTCCGACCTCAAAACCGAGTTTTTGACCGAGACGGAAGCGCTCGCGAAGCAGGCCGGATCGCCGAAATGCGTTTTGACGCAAGGCAATGTGGCAAATGGAGATGAAGTGGACCAAGTGGTCAAAATCGCTCTTGACACATGTGAGCGCATCGATATACTCGTGAACGTCGCGGGCATCACGAAGGACGGATTGCTCGCAACCATGTCCGAACAGGACTGGGATGATGTTCTTTCGATCAATTTGAAGAGCGCATTCCTGTTTACCAAGGCATGCGCAAGGCCCATGATGAAGCAGCGTGCCGGAGCGGTCATTAACATCGCTTCCATCATCGGGATCGCCGGGAATGCAGGGCAGGCGAATTATGCGGCCTCTAAGGGCGGCATGATCGCGCTGACGAAGAGCACGGCGAAAGAGCTGGCCAAGCGGAATATCCGGGCCAACGCGATCGCCCCAGGGTTCATCAAGTCGAAGATGACCGAAAAGCTTCCGCCGGACCTCATCGAAAAGATGAAGGAGCGGATCGGGCTCCAGCGTCTCGGAGAGCCTCAAGATGTGGCGAATGTTGCCGTATTTCTGGCTTCAGAGGCTTCAGCGTATGTCACCGGACAGACGATCGTCGTGGACGGTGGCCTCGTAATCTGAAGGTTTATCAAGCAGTAAAGCTTTAAATCATTAAAGGAGGAAACATCAATGGGCGTTCAAGAAAAGATCACAGAAATTATCGTCGAGCAGCTTGGCGTGAAACCCGAGGAAGTCGTTCCGGAAGCGTCCTTCGTGGATGATCTCGGCGCTGATTCTCTGGATACCGTCGAGCTCGTCATGGCCTTCGAAGAAGAGTTTGGCGCTGAGATCCCGGATGAAGACGCGGAAAAGCTCCAGACCGTCGGCGATGCCATCAAGTACGTCGAAGAAAAGACGAGCCAGAAGTAACGGCTCGTCCTTTCACTCCTTTTAAATCCTTCACCCCAAGGAAGTCTGACTATCATGCGTCGTGTTGTTATTACCGGTATCGGGATGATCACGCCTTTGGCGAATACCGCCGAGGAGACCTGGCAGGGATTTTTGAAAGGGAAGAGTGGGACGGGTCCATTGACCCAACTCGATCCGACCTCGTTCAACTCCAAGGTCGCCGCGGAGGTCAAAGGTTTTGATCCTCTCAAATACCAGACCCCGAAAGAAGTCAAAAAGACCGATCGCTTTGTCCAATTCGGCATCGCCTGCGCCAAGATGGCCATGGAGGATAGCAAGTTGGATATGACCCAGGAAGACGCTCACCGCGTCGGCATCCTGGTCGGATCCGGGATCGGGGGCCTCCGTATCATCGAGGAACAACACACCCTTATGATGGAAAAGGGGCCCGGAAGGATCTCTCCTTTCTTGATCCCCATGCTCATCGTCAATATGGCTCCGGGTGCGATCTCGATCGCCCTGGGGCTTAAGGGGCCGAACAGCTGCGTCGCGACCGCGTGCGCGACCGGGACCAATGCCCTTGGCGATGCCTTTAAGATCGTCCAACGGGGCGAAGCGGACGTCATGTTCGCGGGGGGCACCGAATCCTGCATCACCACGCTCGGCTTCGGCGGGTTTGACGCCATGAAGGCGCTTTCGACCCATAACGAACAGCCTGAGACCGCTTCGCGGCCTTTTGACAAAACCCGTAGCGGATTCGTGATGGGAGAAGGTTGTGCAGTCCTGATCCTTGAAGAACTTTCCCACGCCCAAAAACGCGGCGCCAAGATCTACGCGGAAGTGGCGGGCTACGGTATGACCTCCGATGCCAGCCACATCACCGCTCCGGATCCGACCGGCGAAGGCGGGGCCCGTTGCATGATCAACGCCATGAAAGACGGCGGGATCAAGCCGGAAGAGGTGGATTACATCAATGCGCATGGAACATCGACCTACATGAACGATAAGGTCGAGACGTTGGCGATCAAAAAGGCGTTGGGCGAGGATGTGGCCCGGAAGACCCTGATCAGTTCCACCAAATCCATGACGGGACATTTGTTGGGCGCGGCCGGAGCCGTCGAAGGCGCCGTTTGCGCCCTCGCGATCCGCGATCAGATCGTTCCGCCGACCATCAATTACACGACACCGGACCCGGATTGCGACCTGAACTATGTTCCGAATCAGGCCCAGGCCTGCAAAGTACGCGTCACGCTGTCGAATTCGCTAGGTTTTGGGGGGCACAATGCTTGCATCGCCCTCAAAGCATTCCAGGCTTAAGCCCGTACAGCTTGACCTACAGGCCCAAGCCGTTTCTGCCGAAAAAATAAGTGTCAGAGTCAACCCTAAAGGGGACCGGTCCTCATCAGAGGGCTTTCGAGCATGCGCCTTAAAAAGCTTGAACTGCTAGGCTTCAAGTCCTTCGCCGATAAAACCGAGGTAGCATTTGACCATGGGGTCACTTGCATCGTCGGGCCTAACGGTTGTGGTAAGAGCAATGTCTCAGACTCTATCCGTTGGGTCCTCGGGGAACGTAGCGCCAAGCTCCTCCGCGGTTCCACGATGGAAGACGTCATCTTCAACGGCACCGAAGTCCGCAAGCCGCTGGCCTTTGCCGAAGTATCCCTCACGATCGATAATGCCGACCGCGGCATGCCGATCGACTACAATGAAGTCACGATCACCCGCCGCCTCTATCGTACCGGCGAGAGCGAATATCTCCTGAACAAAACCCAGTGCCGTCTCAAGGATATTCAGGATCTGATCCTGGACACCGGCATCGGATCTTCATCTTATTCCATGATCGAGCAGGGCCGCATCGACTATATCCTGAAAGCCGACCCCGAAGAACGCCGTTTTCTGATCGAAGAAGCGGCCGGCATCGCGAAGTACAAGGTCAAAAAGGATGAATCCATCCGCAAACTGGAACGCACTGAGGACAACCTCAAGCGCCTCCAGGACATTGTCTTTGAGGTCCAGAAGAATATCCAGTACGCGGAACGCCAGGCCAAACGGGCGGAAAAATACAAACTCGAGCTCGAACGCCTCAAGACCCTCGAGATCAAACGGGCCTTTCACGCTCAAAAAGAGATCGAGAAGAAAAAACTCGACCTGACGCAGAATTTCCAGGCCAAAAAAGACGAGCTGGCCTCGCTAGACGCGAAGATACAGACCCAGCATCAAGCGATCGAAGACCAGGAGAACCGGGTTCGAGGGATCGGCCAGCGTTGCCACGTCAAGGAAGGGGAACGCTACCAGGCCCTGGCCCAGATCGAAACGAACGACCAAAAGCTCCAGTTCATCCGTGATAAGCGGATCGAACTCGCCCAACAACGCGGGCAACTCCTCCAGGAACAGGACCAGCTCCGCCAGGCGATCGAGGCCGCGGGCGCAAAGAAGAACGAACTTCAGGAACAACTCAAAAGCCGCGAAAGCGAGACTTTGCAAAGTCAGGCTCGATTGACCGAGGTCACGGAGAAGCTTCGCGGCCATGAGACCCTGATCCAGGAAGCCAAGAGCGCCCTCGACAATGCGCGCCGTGAATTCTTTGAAGCGGCCCAAGCGACCACCCAGGCCCGAAACGAATTTCACCGGACCAAAGTCCTCGGCGAAAACCTGGAATCCCAGCGCCGCAGAGAAGAAGCGAACGCGGCCCGTTTTGCTGAACATCTCAAGGGGCTGGAAGAAAAACTCCGCGTCTGCATTCAGTCGCTTGATGCCACGAACCTGGCCCTCCAAACGAGCTTAAGCGGCCATCAGGGGCTTCGTGCGACGACCCATGCTTTTGAACATGAACTCACCGAGCTCCGCGCTCGGGCGCATGAGACCCGGCTGGCGCTCCGGGAAAAAGAATCCCGGCTTCATACGCTGACGGAAATGGAAGGCGCGAGTGACGCCGCTTTCCATGAATTTGTCGCGGAGGCGACCCAGCAGGTCCCGGGTCTTGTCCGCAATCTTCAAGAGGTCGTGAAAGTCCAGGAAGGCTATGAATGGGCAATCGATGTCGCGCTCGGCCAGTTCGCCCGCTCCGTGGTCGCGGGGGACATGACCGTCGCCCGATCCCTCATCGAACGGTTGAACAGCAAACGTTCGCTTTCCGCAGGCATCCTGCTTAAAACCCCGCTCACCACGTTAAGCGAAGTCGATCCCCGCTACGGGGCTCTCGGGTTTCGTCCGCTTTCTGATTTCGTCCAGATCGAACCCGGTTATGAGGGGATCCTCACCAATGTTTTTGTCGGTGAGACCTTTCCGGTCCAAGCACTGGAGTCGCTGCTCCAGACCCCGGTCCCGGTCAATCTTATTTCGAGGGACGGCCTTTTCCTGAGCGCCGACCGGCGCCTCTTTTTCTGGGATGACCAGAACCGCGCGCAATTCTTCTATTCCAAGGACGTCGAGACCCAGAAACTGGCCCAGGAGATCGCCACTCTTAAAACCCAGGCTCAGGAAAAAGAAGAAAAGATCGGTTTCCTGGAGCAGGAACTCGCCGGACTGCGCGCGCAAGGCGCCGAGGCCGAGGAACAAAAAACATCCGCCCTCATCGAGAAGGAAGCCCTCGAAAGCGAGCGAAATAACATCGAAGAACGTCTCGAAAATCTTCGCAAAGAGTCCGAACTTTCCGCGACGGAAACTCAACACCTCACGCAAGAGATCCAGGAATCCGCAACGAACCTGGAACGCGCGCAAACGGCTCTTTCACACAAGGAACAGGAAGAAGCCCGGTTCGCGGAGGCTCAGCGCCTCAAGGAAAAGGATCTCGAACAGCGGTCGCAGGTCCGGGAAGAGATCCTGAACGAAGTCCGCCAAAGCCAGGCTCAGGTAGAACAGTGCCGTCAGGGGATCCTCCACCTCGAAGAATCGCTTCGGCTGGTCGAGGAGCATACCCGCAAGGACCAGGAGCGTCAGACGCTTCTCGAACAAGGCAAGGAACGGATCACTAGCAAGGAGCAAGAGCTGGACCAGGACGAAACCAGCTGCGTGCGCCTCGCGGAGGACTTCCAGCAAAAACTTCGCGCCGTCGATGTCGAGCTGGAGCTCATGCACAAGGACCTAAGGGAACAGGAGACGCTCCTGGCCGGACAGCGCGTCGAACTCGATACCATGCTGCACACGCAAAAATTGCTTCAGGACGAGGAACATCAGATCTCCCTTCAGCAAATGGACCTGGATTATCAGCTTAAGAACGTCGGCGAACGGCTCCTCCAGCGCTACCGGCTCACGCTCACGGAACTGAATCCCCAGGAATATCTTTTTACGGAAGAAGAGCTTTTCTCTGCGGAAGAGATCATCGCGACGCTCCAGAACAAGGTCGACTCGCTCGGGACCGTCAACCTGCTCGCGATCGAAGAGTATCAGGAGCTCAAGACCCGCTATGACTTCCTCCTCGCGCAGCAAAAGGACCTCGACGATGCCCGCAGTTCGCTCATGGAAGCCATCCGCAAGATCAATCAAACCACGAAGCAGCTCTTCGAGGACACCTTCAAACAGGTCCAGGAAACGTTCAAACAGTATTATCAGATCCTGTTCCGCGGGGGAGAAGCCAGGCTCTTTTTGGTGGATGAAGCGCATCCGCTGGAATCCGGCATCGATATCGTTGTCCGCCCTCCCGGGAAAAAGCTCCAGAACATGTCCTTGCTGTCGGGCGGCGAAAAGGCACTCACTGCGGTCGCGCTTCTTTTCGCGCTTTTCAAGATCAAGCCGTCGCCCTTCTGCATGCTGGACGAGATCGACGCGCCTCTCGATGAAGCAAATATTGACCGCTTCCTGGCGGTGCTCAATACGTTCATCGACCAATCCCAGTTCATCATCATCACGCATAACCGCAAGACCATCGCCATGGGGAATTCCCTCTACGGCGTCACCATGCAGGAACCCGGCGTTTCCAAGATCGTTTCGGTCAAGGTCCGCGCCGCGGAGGAATCGCTCCCCGGGGGTCATGCGGCCGTGACCACGGTACAAGAAACCTCCTCCGAAGAACCGACTCAAGAAAAAGATACGGACACCGTCAGCGCTTGAGCATCCCGAATTATTTAACCCTTTTCCGCATTCTCCTGACCCCCGTCTTTTTTATTGCGCTGGTCTCTTACAGCCCCGGGAAAGAACATCTTCGGCTCATCGCCCTCGGGATCTTCGCCCTCGCCTCCGTCACCGATGCCCTTGACGGGATTCTGGCCCGTTACTTGAAACAGCGAACGGCCTTGGGGCAGATGCTTGACCCTCTGGCAGACAAGATCCTCCTCGTCACCGCCTACATCGGCCTCCTTTTTGTCCCAACGATCCCTTACCATCCGCCGCTCTGGATCACCATCACGATCATTTTCCGTGACATGATCCTCCTTTTCGGGTTCTTCTCTTTGAACTCCGCGGACGTGAAAGTGGAGGTTCAGCCGAACGGCTGGGGAAAAATCACGACCTTGTCGCAGATCCTCCTGATCTGTTTTATCCTGTTGGAGTGGTCTCTGGCCATCCCGCTCGCCTATGTCACGGTCTCTTTCACGATCGTTTCGGGCATCATCTATCTCAAGCGAGGCCTTAAATTCATCCAATGAACAACCTCCTGACCGTTATGCTTTTGATCGCAACCGCCTATCTTTTGGGCTCCATTCCCTTCGGTCTCCTCATTGGATTCCGGATCAAAGGGATCGACATCCGCGAACACGGAAGCAAGAACATCGGAGCGACGAACGTCTCGCGAGTGGTCGGCAAAAAGTGGGGGATCTCGGTCCTGCTCTTGGACGCCCTCAAAGGCTATATCGCCTGCCTTCTTCCGCTGGTGATCGGCCAAAAGCTCACGGTCCCATTCCAGTTATGCTTGGGGATCGCCGCGATCCTGGGACACAGCTTTCCGGTCTGGCTCAAATTCAAGGGCGGAAAGGGCGTCGCCACCTCACTCGGGGTCTTTTGGGCGATCGCCTGGATCCCTACCGTGATCACCTTCGGGATCTGGATCATCAGCTTCACGCTGACGCATATTATTTCGATCTCTTCACTTTTGGCAGCCCTCGTATTCCCGGCCATGATCTTTTGGCGCTACGGGGGAACCCCTGACTTGAAATGGCTTCTTCCCATCAGCCTCACCCTCGCGGTTTTCATCTTCTACACCCACCGGGCGAACATCCAACGCCTGCGCCAAGGAACTGAAAAAAAGCTTTTTTGAACAGTTTCTTGACTTTTATAATAAATCATATATAGTTTCCGATATAGTAATATTCTATTGCAGAGAACCTTCTCAATTTGTCTTTACAGAAGAGGGGTTGACCGATAGAATTTTCAACTCACGTCTTCCTAAAGGAGAACAGCCATGAGCGAACGTAAAAAATCAGAGAAATCCGAAAAGCCCGCCGCCGTCGAAGCCAAGAAAGCCAGCGAAAAACAAAAGGCCCTTGACCTGGCCCTGTTGCAGATCGAAAAACAATTCGGCAAAGGCTCGATCATGAAGCTCGGAGACCAGCATCACGAGAACGTCGCGGCACTTCCTACGGGAGCTCTGAGCCTGGATATCGCCACGGGTGTCGGGGGCATTCCCCGAGGCCGCATCGTCGAGATCTATGGCCCCGAATCCAGCGGCAAAACCACGCTCACGCTGAATATCATCGCCCGCATCCAGGCCAACGGCGGGGTCGCGGCCTTTATTGACGCCGAACACGCCCTGGACCCTCAATACGCCCAGAAGATCGGAGTGAAGGTCGATGAACTGCTGATCTCCCAGCCAGATTCCGGAGAGCAGGCGCTTCAGATCGCCGAGATGCTGGTCCGCTCGAACGCCGTCGATCTCATCGTCGTGGACTCCGTCGCCGCTCTGGTCCCGAAGGCCGAGATCGAAGGAGAAATGGGACAGGCGCAGATGGGACTTCAAGCGCGCCTCATGTCCCAAGCCATGCGCAAACTGACCGCGATCATCAGCAAATCAAAAAGTTGCATCGTTTTCATCAATCAGCTACGCGAGAAGATCGGCGTCATGTTCGGCAATCCCGAAACGACCCCGGGCGGGAAAGCCCTTAAGTTCTATGCCTCCATGCGCCTCGATATCCGCCGCATCGCGAGCCTCAAAAAAGGCGATGCCGTGATCGGTAACCGCGTCCGCGTCAAGGTCGTGAAGAACAAGGTCGCCGCGCCGTTCCGCCAGGCTGAATTCGATATTCTTTTCGAAGAAGGCATTTCACGTTCATCCAACGTGCTCGAACTCGGCACCCAGTATCAGGTGATCGAGAAATCCGGGACCTGGCTCTCCTACAATGACCAGAAACTTGGGCAAGGAAAGGACGCCGCGCGCTTGGTTCTGAAAGAGAATCAGAAGCTTCTGGAAGAGATCGAAAAAAAGATCCTGGAAAAGATCGAAGCGGGCGAGAGCGCCATGCCCGTCACGGCGGAAGCCTAACCCCGATCTGGCTCGCGTGGGAGCAGAGAACAGGGACGAGCAGAAGAAACAGGCGGTCATCATCCTTTTGCGCCTTCTCGCCGCAAGCCCCAAAAGCGAGTCAGAATTAAGGAAAAAACTCGCTGAAAAAGGTTTCCCTTCCGAAGCCATCGAGAACGCACTTGAGGATCTCAGCAGGCAAGGGATCCTGGACGACGCCAAGTACGCCAAAGATCTGATGGCGCGGTTGACGATGGGAAAAGCCGCGGGGCGACACAAGATCGCTTTTGAACTCAAGCGGCACGGCATCCCGAAAGGGATCCAGAACGAATTATTGGGCACCCTGTCGGCGGAATCGGAGGCCGAAAGGGCGCTTGAGCAGGCACGGATCAAATGGGCCGGTTGGGCCTCGATCGATCCCCAGAAACGAAAAAAACGTCTTTATGATTTTTTGATCAGGAAAGGATACGATTTTCAGATCGCGCAAGACGTCCTTCAGAAACTCGCGAAGGAACCCTTGAACGACGATATCGCCTAACTCATGAAAACTGACACGAACGACCTCCGCAAAGCTTATCTGGAATTCTTCAAATCCAAAGGCCACACCATCGTCGCCAGCGATTCGCTGGTGCCCCAGAACGACCCATCGCTCCTTTTTACGGGAGCGGGGATGAACCAGTTCAAAGAGTATTTTCTCGGCGTCAAAAAAGACCTGCGGCGCGCAACTACCTCGCAGAAATGTCTCCGGACGGGGGACCTCGACGAGGTCGGCCGAACCCCGTTCCATCATTCTTTCTTTGAAATGCTTGGAAATTTTTCGTTCGGCGATTATTTCAAGAAAGAAGCGATCGCCTGGGCCTGGGAATTCCTGACGCAAGCCCTTTCGATCCCGAAAGAACGCCTCCGCGTAACAGTCCATCAAAAAGATACCGAAGCCTTCGATATCTGGCACAAGGAGATCGGCCTCCCGAAGGACTGGATCTATCTCTGCGGCGACAAATCCAATTTTTGGCCCGCGAATGCGCCTGCCGACGGGCCCAACGGCCCCTGCGGCCCGTGTTCCGAGATCTATTTCGATCAGAACCCGTCGATCCAGGGAACCCCCGTTGACGATTCCGGCAAGTTCGCGGAGATATGGAATCTCGTCTTCACACAATATGACCGCCAGGACGGTGGCAAGCTGGTGCCTCTCGCGAACAAGAATATCGACACGGGCATGGGCCTCGAGCGCCTCGCTTGTGTGCTCCAGGGCAAAGCCTCCAACTTTGAGATCGATATTTTTCAGCCGATCCACGCGGCGATCCTGAAGGCGCTGAAGCTCGATGCCTCCAAGGTCCCTCTAAAAAAGATCTATCCGATCGCCGATCATCTGCGTGCGGCGGTGTTCTCGATCGCGGACGGTGTCGTGCCCTCGAACGAAGGCCGCGGCTACGTGATCCGCAAACTGATCCGGCGCGCTTTCTGGCGCGCCTACGAAATGCTGGACACTAAAGGCAAGCAACACCTCACCGCTTTCCTGCATGAGGCCGCACCCGCTATTATCCAGGTCATGGGCGCCGCTTATCCGGAACTCAAGGAAGCCGAGGAAAGCATCCGATCCGTGCTTCAGCAAGAGGAAAAACGTTTTTCTTCCAACTTAAAAGACGGACTTTCCATCCTAAAGGGGCATCTCGATGACCTCGAGGCGACCGCTGCCAAAATCGTGCCCGGAAAGATCGCGTTCGAACTTTATGACACCTACGGTTTTCCGCTCGAATTGACGCGCGATGTCGCGGAACAGCGCGGATTCACGATTGACCAACCCGGTTTTGAAAAGCTTATGGAAGATCAGCGCGCCCGGTCCAAGGAGGGCAGCAAGATCGCCGCCGAGATCTTCGCTTCATCAGGGCTCGACAAGATCCCGCCCCACATCCCGGGCACGGAATTCCTGGGTTACGACGCGCTGAAGGCGAAGGCCAAGATTCTGTGGCATCAAACCGACGAAAGCCAAGCCACCGTGATCCTGGATAAGACGCCTTTTTACGCTGAAAGCGGCGGGCAGGTCGGTGATCAGGGCCTCATGGAAGGCGCGGGACTCAAACTGAAAGTGCTCGACACCAGGAAACTCGACAAATATTTTCTCCACCAGGTAGAAGTCCTGGAGGGAACGCTCACGGACACCGTTCAGGTTTCAGCTTCGGTCGATCGATCGCTCCGCGAAGGGATCATGCGCAATCACACCGCGACGCATCTTTTGCACGCGGCGCTCCGCGCGACGCTAGGGACCTCCGTCCGGCAGCTCGGCTCGCTCGTCACGCCGGATCGGTTTCGATTCGACTTTTCGTTCGGGCGTGCCGTCACGACAGAAGAACTCCGCGTGATCGAACAGGCCGCCAACGAGCAGATCCTGCAGGACCTCTCGGTCAAAAAGGAATCCAAAAGTCTGGAAGACGCCAAAAAAGACGGCGCCCTGGCCTTTTTCGGCGATAAATACGGCGACAAGGTCCGCATGATCAGCATCCCGGGATTCAGCAAGGAACTCTGCGGCGGGACCCACTGCGACCGCACGGGCCAGATCGGCATGCTCGTCATCACGGGGGAGTCTTCCGTCGCGAGCGGCGTCCGGCGTATTGAAGCCGTTACCGGGGCCGCGGCGCTTGCGTATGTCCGAACGCTCCAGGATCAGATCGCGGAGATCTCCAAAACCCTCAAGGTCGGAGCCTCCGATATCACACCCCGGATCGAAAAACTCCTGGAAAGCCTCAAGGCGCAGAAAAAACAGGGGGCGCAGGCAGCCACCAAGGCGGTCGATGTAAAAACATTGGTCAGCAGTGCGACAAAAGTGGGTTCCTGCCTCGCGTTAACATCCATGATCGAAAATATCGGCATCGCCGGACTCCGGGATCTTGCGACCCGTCTCAGAGAAGAAGGTCAGAAACTTGTTTTCGTGATCGCGACCACCGACGAGGGGAAACTCCAGGTCATCGCGGGCATCAGCGCGGACATCCCGAAAACCTCCTTGGACATGAAAGTCCTTTTTGGTAGGCTATCTCCACTCCTCGGCATCAACGGCGGCGGTAAACCTGAGCTCGTGCAAGCCGGTGGGCCCGATCAAGGGAAATTCCCTGGCGCCAAAGCCTCGATCGAGGCCGCGGTCGCCGCTTATATCATCGAAAAAGGAATGTGATCCATGCAAGTATTGAACTGGGATAAAACCACGCAAAAGAAAGTGCGCCGCGACTACGCGACGTTCTTTGATCCCAATATTTTCAAAAAAGTGAGCCGCATCCTCTCGGAGGTCCGCCAGTCCGGGGATACGGCGCTACGCCGCTACACCCGGGAATTCGACGGGATCGACCTGCCGATCAAGCGGCTCGCGGTCACGCAAAGCGATATCAACCGCGCCTTCGAAAAAATCCAGGTCCAATTCGTCCCGCTCCTCAAGCAGATCACGGACAATGTCCGCGAATATTACGAGAAGGAACTCAAGAAATCGTTTGAGATCGCCGGGCCCAACGGCATACACCTCGGCAAGCGGTATGAACCCCTGGATCGCGTCGGGATCTATATCCCGGCGGGCACCGCGCCGCTCGTCTCCACCGTCTACATGACCGTCATTCCGGCCAAGGTCGCGGGCGTCAAACAGATCGCGATCTGCACGCCGCCGCGCCGCGACACCGGGGATATCGACCCGCACATTATCGCGGTCGCGAACCTCCTCGGCGTGAACGAAATTTATCGCGTCGGAGGCGTTCAGGCCATCGGCGGCATGGCGTTCGGCACCAAGACCATCGCCAAGGTCGACAAGATCGTCGGCCCGGGGAACGCCTACGTCACCGAAGCCAAGCGCCAGGTCTACGGCTTTGTCGATATCGACATGGTCGCGGGACCCAGCGAAGTCGCGATCCTCGCAGACGCCACGGCCAATCCCGACTACGTTACCTGCGATCTGCTCGCCCAGACTGAACATCATGGCGGGATGGGTTACCTCATCACGAATTCAAAGAAGCTCGTCGATGTCATGCGCAAACGCGTGGACTCCGGCATCATCATCCAGGTCAAATCCATGGCCGAAGGCTGCGAAGTCGCCAATGAGATCGCCGCCGAGCACCTTGAGATCATGACCGAAGACCCTGAAAAAACGGCCCAATCGATCCGCCACGCTGGAGCGATCTTCCTCGGCTCCTATTCGCCAACGGTGATCGGGGATTACATCGCGGGCCCTAGCCACGTCCTGCCCACGGGCGGTACCGCGCGTTATTATTCACCCCTCAGCGCGTCGACCTTCATCAAAAGCTCTCAGTTGATCAAGTACACCCCCGAAGCACTGCAAAGCGCCCGGGAACACGTCCAGAAACTGACCGACATGGAAGGGCTCTTCCTGCACCGGATCTCGCTGGAAGCGCGCCTTGTTAAAAAGAACCCGGAACCCGAGAAGGAGCCCAAATCATGAAGGCCCGGAAAGCCACGATCAAGCGCAAGACATCCGAAACGAACATCCAGGTCGCGCTCACCGTCGACGGCCGGGGCCTTTCCAAGATCGATACCCAGATCCCGTTCCTCGATCACATGCTGACCTTACTCGCGAAGCACGGGCTCTTTGACCTCAAACTCAAAGCACGCGGCGATCTCGAAGTGGACATCCATCACACGAACGAGGATATCGGCATCGCTCTCGGCCAGGCACTGACGAGAGCCCTCGGCGACAAAAAAGGCATCCGCCGCTACGGCTCGTTCGCCGTCCCGATGGATGAATCACTGATCCGCGTCACGCTCGATATTTCCGGAAGGCCGTCTTTTTTCATCACCAAGGCCAAGGGCGTGCGTCTGTCCCGCCAGCCCCAATATACTTACGATGACGCCGTCGACTTTCTCCGCTCGTTCTGCCAGCATGCCGGCATCAACATGCATATCGGCGTCCTCGCGGGAGAAGACACGCATCACATCATCGAGGGGATATTCAAGGGGATCGCGAAGACCCTGGACATGGCCACTTGCATCGACCCTCGCGTACGCGGGATTCCCTCCACCAAGGGAACGCTTTAACATCCTTTTGAAATTTCAAACGAAGATCGGACCACATGATCGCCATCATTGATTACGGCATGGGCAATCTCCGGAGCGTCTCAAAGGCCCTCGAATATCTCGGGGCTTCCGTCAAGCTCTGTTCCCGGGGCAAGGATCTCGCCAAAGCGACCCAAGTGATCCTTCCGGGCGTCGGTGCCTTCGGTGACGCCATGCAGGAACTGCATGCCCGCGGATTCATCGACCCGATCCGGGACCTCCTCCAAAGAAAAACCAAACTCATGGGCGTTTGTCTTGGGCTACAGCTTTTATTCGACCGGAGCGAAGAGAATCCCGGCGTCCCGGGCCTCTCGATCTTCAAAGGATCCGTGAAAAAGTTCCGTTCCAAAGGCGTCAAGATCCCGCACATGGGCTGGAACGATCTCAAGGTGATCAAAAAACATCCGATGATGGAAGGGATCGCGACCGGAGAATATTTTTATTTCGTGCACTCGTATTGCGGCAAACCCGCTGTCCCGGGGTTTACGATCGCGTCCTGCCGCTACGGCCGGGAAGATTTCGCCGCCGTGGTCGGCAATAGCCATGTTTTCGCGACGCAGTTCCATCCTGAGAAGAGTCAGGAAGCGGGGCTTCGCATCCTGAAGAATTTCATAAGGTGGGAACCATGAACCTCTATCCCGCGATCGATCTCTATCAAGGCAAGGTCGTACGTCTGACGCGGGGAGATTACAACGCGTGCACCGTTTATTCCGACGATCCCGCATCGGTAGCCCGGAACTGGGAACAGGAAGGCGCCAAGTGGATCCACGTGGTCGATCTGGAAGGGGCCAAAAGCGGCATTTCGGCGAACCTGGCCTCCCTCAAAGCGATCTGCCAGAGCGTCAAGGCGAAGGTCCAATTCGGCGGCGGGGTTCGGAGTATCGAAACCATTGAGACGCTTCTTGCCGTGGGCGTTTCACGCGTCATTCTCGGCACCAAAGCTTTGGATAAAGCCTTTCTCGAAGGCGTGCTCCAAAAATTCGGGGCTAAGGTCGCCGTCGGGATGGATGTCCGCCACAACATCGTTAAAACGGCCGGGTGGATCACGGACGGGAACACCACGCTGGAGGAAGCGCTTCAGATCTTCAATAAGCTGGGCGTCGCGACACTGATCTACACGGATATCGAGAAAGACGGCGTGCTCCAGGGGCCGAACTGGGAAAAATTGGAATTCGTGCTGAGCCAAAGCCGCGCGAGGGTGATCCTCTCCGGCGGGGTCAGCCAGATCGGGGATATCGAACGTTGCCGGAAGATCCAGGCTCCGAATTTTGAAGGGGTGATCATCGGCAAAGCGCTTTATGACAAACGGTTCCAACTTGCCGAAGCCGTGCGGCTTGCCGCCTAAACACAAGAAAGGGCCTTGAGATCATGGAGAATCTGCAAAACCTTTGGAATATGGTGCTGACCCATCGGGTCTGGTCCTGGACGGTGATCGGGATCGGCTACACGATCGTTTTCCTCTGCATCCGAAGTTTCTTCCTCCATACGTTGATCAAACGCGCCCGCGCGCTCAACTCTAAATGGTTCCATGAGATCAAAAAGAACTACGCAAAAAAGTGTTTTTCAGGATGGATCCTGTTCGCGATCTCATTCCTGATGCTGATCTTCTTCTGGCAGACGGGGAATTTCCAACAGCCCTCGCTCTATGAAGTGGGGATGGCATTCCTGATCATTTTGACCGTGCTCATCGCGATGACCTCCCACGTGATCGCGTTCGGCGCCTCCGCCATCCACGTTCTCAAGCATCTTGAGAACAATCAAATGACGCTTTGATCATGTTCGCGCGCCGCATCATCCCATGCCTTGATATCGCTAACGGCCGTGTCGTCAAAGGCGTCAAATTCGTTTCCTTAAAAGACGCCGGCGACCCCGTCTCCTGCGCCAAGGCCTATGACAAACAGAACGCGGATGAGCTGGTCTTTCTCGATATCACCGCCTCTCATGAAAAGCGCCGGACCATGATCGAGGTGGCGGAAAAGGTCGCCGCGTCGATCTTTATCCCGTTCACGGTCGGCGGCGGGATCAACAAGATCGAAGACATACGGGAACTCCTGAAGACAGGCTGCGACAAAGTGTCGATCAACACCAGCGCGATCAAGAACCCGAAATTCATCCTTGAATCAAGCCGCCGCTTCGGAAGCCAATGCATCGTGGTCGCGATCGACGCCAAACGCGAAGGCAAGGATCGTTGGGGCGTCTACACCCATGGCGGCCGTCATCCCGCGGGGCTGGACGCGATCCAGTGGGCCAAGCGCGCGGCCAAGCTCGGCGCGGGGGAGATCCTCCTGACCAGCATGGACTGCGACGGCACGAAGGACGGCTATGATCTGGAGCTCACGCGGCGCATCTCCGAATCCCTCAGGATCCCGGTTATCGCCTCCGGCGGCGCGGGAAATCTGAATCATCTCTACGATGCTTTTTCGGAAGGCAAAGCGGATGCTTGTCTTGCGGCTTCCATTTTTCATTTTGGCCAGTTCACCATCCCGGAAACCAAGGCCTTTCTTCGCGCCAAGGGCATTCCGGTCCGGCTCTAGGCTCCCATGAAACTTCTTTACGCCCTCTTACTGACCGCGATCATCCTCCCGCTAACGGGTTGCGCAACAACGGAGGACTGCAAGTCCTGCAAGGTCTCTCACCAGGAACTCAACCTTCAAAAACTTTCGGCCGTTCACATTGCGGAGGTCCGGAACCTCGTCGCAAAGCTTGAACCATTCATCAAGGCGAAGGATCAGGCAGGAGAGCTCCCATCCCTAACCTTTGCCGAACTTGAATCCCAGCTCGATCTGCGGGAGATCCAGTTCCTTCAGCAATTCCGTGAGATCCGGGGTTCGGAGATCGGCGTGAGCATTCCGTTCCGGGAATTCTCCGAAGGGAGAAAGGATCTTGTCCGCATCGCCGGGCAAAAGATCCGTGTCAAAGGCGAGATCCGTGAACTGCCACCCCAATTCCTTCCACCGCATGTGTTCAAGGCCTACACGGCCATGATGGACGCGATGCAGCAGGACCTCGGCAAACGATTGCTCGTCGAGTCCGGCTACCGTTCGAGCGCTTACCAACTCTACCTCTTCATTTTCTATCTCAGCAACCATGACTATTCGATCCGCGAAACCTCCAAATGGGTCGCACTACCCGGATACAGCGAACACGGTTCTCCTCATCACCAGGCCGTCGATTTCATGAACGAGGAAGGCGTCAACGGGGAAGAGGATGTAAAAGATTTTGAAGTCCTCACCGAATACGCCTGGCTCCTTAAGAACGCCTCACGATTCGGCTTCACGCTGTCCTACCCCAAAACGGCTGATAAAGGGATCACCTACGAGCCGTGGCACTGGCGATACGACACCGATCTCGAATCGCCTAAGTGCGGCGCTTAAGCACCTCGCTTCAGGGGTGTATCCACTTGACACACAATCCATTTATGGCATACTCACCGCTCAGACGAAATGCGCCCTTGCGGAGCAACGCCGTGCTGGCGGCGCGCCACGACGATCATTTGACCTAACTCATGCATTCAAAGGAGAATACATTCGATGGAAGACCTTAAATACAACGCGCAGGGATTGCTTCCCGTGATCATTCAGGATGCCGCGTCCGGAGAAGTCCTCATGCTGGCTTACATGGACAAAGTGGCTGTCGAACGAACACTCAAAGAAAAACACACTGTTTTCTATTCCCGTTCCAGGAACAAATATTGGGTCAAGGGAGAGGAATCCGGACACACGCAAAGCGTTGTCCAAACGCTCACTGACTGCGATAAAGACACCTTGCTTGTCAAAGTCACACAGAATAAAGGCGGCGCCTGCCACCTCGGATACCGCACCTGCTTCGTCCACGAGATGAACGAACAAGGCGATATCGTAAGGGTCACTCAAGAGAAGGTCTTTGATCCGGAAAAGATCTATAAAAAATGATCGCTCCCGACCTCGTCACGTTCAAAAAGCTCGCGCGCAAGGGGAACATTGTCGCGCTTTCCGAGACGTTCCCGGCAGACCTCGAAACGCCTGTCTCCAGTTTTCTGAAGATCAGCCAGAAAGCCAAGCACGCGTTCCTTCTTGAGTCGGCGGAGCAGGAGGAGAAGATCGGCCGTTTCTCATTCCTCGGGATCGAACCGGCCGCCGTTTTTGAATCCTCTGAAAAGGGCGTCTCTATCACCGAAAAAGGCCGGACACGCGTTCTCCCAAAAACACGCCTTCTGGACGTGATCGAAAAAGAGCTCTCCACACGGACCTTGGCCAACCCGGAAGCGCTTCCGGGATTCCCGGGCGGTTTCATCGGCTATCTTTCCTATGAGAATGTCCGGGATTTTGAAAAGATCCGTCTTTCACCCAAAAAAGGCCCTGGATTTCCCCTCGGCATCTTCTTCCGCGTCGAAGATTTCGTGGTCTTTGACCACTTCCGAAAAACACTCTCGGTCGTGATCCTGGTCGATCTCGGGCGTTCAAAAACGCCGGAGATAGCCTACAGAGCCGCACTCAAACAGATGGATAAGTACAAGACGCTCTTGAGAAAACCCCTCCGTCTTCCCACAGTCACGAAAGGCGCGTCCCTGCCAGCGATCCGGCCGAACATGTCCCGAAATGACTATGAGTCCAAAGTCCGGAAGATCAAGGAATACATCCGGGCGGGGGATTGCATCCAGGTCGTGCTTTCCCAGCGGTTCGAACTGGAACACCACGGGCATGATTTTCAGATCTATCGTTCCCTGCGATCGATCAATCCATCGCCCTACATGTTCTATTTCCGAAGCGGTTCCTTCCGTCTCATTGGATCCTCGCCGGAAATGCTCGTCAAAAAAACGGGACGGACCGCCGAAGTGCGGCCGATCGCCGGAACGCGGCCTCGAGGCGCCACGGAAAAACAGGACCTTCTTTTTGAAAAACAGCTCCGCGCCTCGGTGAAAGAAATGGCCGAACATCTCATGCTGGTCGACCTCGGCCGTAATGACCTGGGACGCGTCTCGGATTTCAAATCGGTGAAGGTCGAACGTTTCGCCTTCGTCGAACGATATTCTCACGTCATGCATCTCGTCAGTCGCGTTCAAAGCAAACTCCGAGCGGGGAAATCCGCCATGGACCTTTTGCGGTCGACTTTCCCGGCCGGAACGCTTTCCGGAGCGCCCAAGGTCCGCGCGATGCAGATCATCGATGAACTCGAACCGGAAGCCCGTGGCCCCTACGGGGGATGCCTGGGACACTTCGGTTTTGACGGCGATATGGACATGTGCATCACGATCCGCACGCTGATGCTGCATCGAAATAAAATATTCCTTCAGGCCGGCGCCGGCATCGTTAAAGATTCAGACCCTGGACGCGAATACGAGGAAACGGTCGCAAAATCCAAGGCTCTCCTCAAAGCCATCGAAGAAAGGCGCCTTTTCTAATGCTCCTCGTCATCGATAATTATGATTCTTTTACCTACAATCTGGTTCAATATCTGGGGGAGCTGGGCGCCGACCCGCGCGTCTGGAGAAATGACGAGATCTCCATCGCCCAGATCAAACGGATTCGTCCCAAGCGCATCGTGATCTCCCCAGGGCCCTGTACGCCCAAAGAAGCGGGGATCTCCTGCGAAACCATTCAAACCTTCAGCGGCAAGGTCCCGATCCTGGGGGTCTGTCTCGGGCACCAATCCATCGGACATGTGTTCGGCGGCAAGGTCATTCGCGCGTCGAATATCATGCACGGAAAGACCTCCAAGGTTTATCACGATAAGGATCCGCTCTTTAAGGAAGTTCCCAACCCGTTCATCGCGACACGCTATCATTCCCTGATCGTTGAAAAAAGATCGCTGCCCGAAACGCTCAAGATCACGGCCTGGACCCAGGCCCAGGAGATCATGGGATTGAAACATAAGTCCCATCCGACCTGGGGTGTTCAATTCCACCCGGAATCCATCATGACGCAATCGGGCATGCAGATCCTGAAAAACTTTTTGGATCTTTCCAAGTGACAGCGCCGGCCTTGCGGGACCCTAGCGGATCCGGAGACATTCTGAGCCGTCTTGCCACGGGGGGATCGCTCACCTTGAAAGAAGCCCGAAAAATATTCACGCTTCTTTTCACCGGGGCACTGCCTTTGACCAAAGCCAAAAGCTTCCTCCTCCTCCTCACAAAAAAAGGGGAAACCGCGAATGAATTGCTGGGTTGCCTCCAGGCGCTCCAGGCTCTCGAAAAACCGATCGGGCCCCGGATCGCGAACCTTATGGACACCTGCGGCACGGGCGGCGACGGGCGCCAGACGATCAATATTTCAACGCTCGTGGCCCTAGTCATCGCAGGCGCGGGCGGTAAAATCGCCAAACACGGGAACCGGGCTATTTCCTCCAGGTCCGGGAGCTCGGACCTTATGGAATCCTTCGGGATCAATCTTCATGCGGTCCCGAAAAAAATGATCGCGGCGCTCCGCCGCTCGGGGCTGGGTTATTTTCACGCCCCGGTCTACCATCCCGTTTTTTCAAAAATGCAGCCGCTCCGGCAGGCACTCAAGCGCCGCACGATCCTGAACCTTCTCGGGCCGCTCGTAAATCCCATGCGCCTGGATTATCAACTTGTCGGCGTCGCCCAAAAAAGACTGATCCCGCTCTACGCCCGCGTTCTCTCTAAGCTGGGACGGAAGGCCGCTTTGGTATGCCACAGTGCCGACGGCATGGACGAGATATCAACTTCGGCCTCCACCACCGCGGCGTGGGTCACTCCCAACCGCGTCCGGATGTCCGTCATCGATCCGCGCTCTTTCGGCCTTCAAAAGACACGCGCCTCCGATCTTTCCGTCAATTCGATCAAGAGAAGCCGGCAAAAAGCCGAAGCTATTCTGGTCGGCAAAGAGCGCGGCCCGGCTCGCGACACGATCCTTCTGAACGCCGCGTACGGCCTTCTTTTGTGCGGCAAGGCGCATTCGGTCCCGGAGGGGATCAGCCTGGCGCGGCAAGCTCTGGATTCCGGCAAAGCATTGAACGTCTTAAAACAGCTTAAAACCCTATCGAATTAAGATGATCCTGAATCATATCCTGGTTCAAAAAAGAAAAGATCTCGAGGAACTGAAGTTGCGTATGCCTTTGGCGCGTCTTCAGCGCATCGTCGAACAGGCGGATCGCCCCAAGCCAAGATCCTTCCGCAACGCGCTCCTAGCGACAAAGCATCTCAACATCATCGCCGAACTCAAAAAAGCATCTCCGTCGGAAGGGGTCCTTCGTGAGAATTTCCAACCACTCCGCATCGCGACCCTCTATGAGTATGCCGGAGCCTGCGCGATCTCGGTACTAACGGAGCCCCATTTTTTCAAAGGCCGTCCGAGTTATCTGAAAACGGTCCGCCAGGTCACGAAGCTGCCGCTCCTTCGCAAAGATTTTATTTTTGATCGTTTCCAGCTTTACGAGTCGGCGCTCCTGGAGGCTGATGCCTTTCTGCTCATCGCATCCATCCTGAGCGAGGAGGAGCTCCGGGACCTTATCGCCTTGGGCAAAAAACTCCACATGGATGCCCTGGTGGAAGTCCACTCCGACGCCGAACTCAAGAAAGCCCTCGATGCCGGCGCGACCACGGTTGGCATCAATAACCGGGACCTCAAGACGCTTTCCGTCGATCCGGATCGCGCGAAACAATTGATCCCGCATATCCCGAAGGGAGTCGCGATCGTGGTGGAAAGCGGCCTCACGACTCATGAAGAACTCCTCACTTACAAGAGCCTCGGCGCTCACGCCTTTCTCATCGGGTCTTCATTGATGAAGTCGAACGATATTACCGGCGCTCTTCAAAAACTCCTCGGCAAGAAAGAAACGGCGATCACTGCGGAACTGCCATGACACGCGTCAAGATCTGCGGCAACACGGACCCTGTGAGTGCTCGGCTCGCGATCGGCCTCGGCGCCGACTATCTCGGGTTCATCTTTGTTCCTTCCAGCAAACGCGCGCTGTCGGTCGAACGAGCCGCGGGGATCCTCGCGGAGCTTGGCGATTTCAAGAATACGGTCGGGGTCTTCTGCAATCAGCCCAAGAAAGAAGTGGAAGCGATCGCGTCACGCTTACGGCTCGGTTATCTTCAATTCCACGGAGAAGAGACCGCCCTCTACTGCGAGTCTTTTTTACGCCAAGGTTATGAAGTGATCAAAACCTTCCACATCAAGGACGCCATGAGCCTCAAAAGGATCGATGAATATAACGTGAGCGCCTTCCTTTTCGACACGTTCTCGCATTCCGAGAGGGGGGGCTCCGGCATTCCCTTCGACTGGAACGTTATCGAAAACAAACCCTATGTTCACGACAAACTCTTTCTGGCCGGGGGATTGAACCCTGCCAACGTCGCTCAGGCGATCGAACGGGTGCGGCCTTTTGCCGTCGATGTCGCGAGCGGTGTTGAAACGGCCCCCGGCGTGAAGGATCCCGCTCTGCTCAAGGCCTTTATTGAAGCCGCCAAGGGAGTCCGCACATGAGCGAAAAACTCGATTTCCTCAAACGGCTGAAACCCCGGATCCCGCTTATTGAAAAGGACTCTCTTTACCTCAAACTTTTGGACGCCGTCGGCGAAAACCTGCTCTTGACCGAAGTGTTGCAGAACATTGAAGAGGGCGTCCTCATCGCAGATGCCCGGGGCTGCCCTGATTTTATCAATCCCAAAGCCGCGGACTGGTTGGGCCAGTACCGGGTCGGCACCAAACAGCCCCTCTGGTCACAGATCCCGGACCCGGCTCTTGCAGCCTATTTAAAAGAGAATATCCCGGCCGCCCGAACGCGGACCGTCTCGGATATCAGGATCCTGGCGCCCCGGGAAGCCCAACTCCGCGTCACGATCCTTCCCAGGGAAGAACACGAGAAGAAACGCTGGCTCGTCCTCTTTTCAGACATCACGTCCCGCACCGAACAGGAGTTCGAAGCCGCCATGCTTTCGCGCATGGAAAGCCTGGTCCGCCTGGCGGGCGGTATCGCGCATGAGATCGGGAACCCCCTGAACGCGATCACGATCCACCTGGAACTTCTCAAGAAAAGACTTTCCGGGCTCCCGGAAGCGAAACGCCGGGAACTTGAAGATTCGCTCTCCGACATCCAGGCGGAAACACGCCGGCTTGACCGCATCATACGGAATTTTCTGAAGGCGACCCGAAAACCGCCCCTCCGCTTCCAACTGGACGATCTCAATGAGGTCATCGCGGACGCGCTGGCTTTTCTAAAACCTCAGTTGGACCAATCGAAGATCCGTATCACCCTTAGTAGGGACAAAGAGATCCCTGCGTTCCTGATGGACCGGGAACGGCTCTATTACGCGTTCATAAATCTCATCAAGAACGCCCTTGAAGCCATGCCCAAAGGCGGATCCCTCAAGGTCGCGTTAACCCACAAGCAACACTGTGCCGTTGCGACCGTAGCAGACACCGGCTGCGGCATCGAAGAAAGCGACCTCGCGCGGATCTTCGACATCTATTACACCACCAAGCAGGAGGGATCCGGCCTGGGGCTGATGATGGTCTACGACGCCGTCACGGAGCATGGGGGCAAGATCGAAGTCGCCAGCAAACGGAACAAAGGGACCACGTTCAAGGTCCTGCTTCCGATCCGGGAACCTCAACTGCAATTACCGCACTATCATCCGTCGAAGGGAGAGTGAACGCCATGTTTGAAAGCATCCTGCTTGTCGAAGATGAAGTGAACGCCCGAAAAGGATTAACGCAATTCCTGCAAGGGCTCGATTATGACGTCATCACGGCCTCCAACGGCAAGGAGGCTCTCGATCTTTTCAAAAGTGAAAAACCGGACCTGGTGATCTCGGACATTCGCATGCCGGAAATGGATGGCGTCGAGCTCCTGGAGGCGATCAAGAACGAGTCACCCTCCGCGAAGGTGATTTTGCTCACCGCCTACGGATCGGTCGAAGACGCCGTGAAGGCCATGAAAAAAGGAGCCTTCTACTATCTCACAAAGCCGACGAATCTTGAGGAACTGGAATTCCTCGTCAAAAAGGCTTTCAGCAGCCACCAGCTCGAAGAAGAGAACCGGGAGCTCAAACAGGAGCTTTTCAAAGAACGCTATGACCAGGGCCAATTGATCGCGCGTTCACCTAAAATGAAAGAACTGCTGAAGACCGTCGACAAGATCGCCGCCTCCAACGCCTCCGTCCTGATCGAGGGGGAAAGCGGCACGGGGAAAGAGCTGATCGCCCGGCGCATTCATGAGCTCAGCCCCCGGAAACAGCATCCTTTCATCGCGGTCCACTGCGCGGCGCTCACGGAAACACTGCTTTCAAGCGAACTTTTCGGTCATGAAAAAGGATCCTTCACCGGGGCCACCGAGCGTAAGAAGGGACGCTTCGAACGCGCGCATCAGGGAAGTCTCTTTTTGGACGAGATCGGAGAGATCACCAAAGAAACCCAGGTAAAACTCCTCCGGGTCCTCCAGGAAGGCGAATTCGAACGGGTGGGCGGCACTAAAACGATCAAGGTCGACGTTCGCCTCATCGCGGCCACGAACAAAACGCTGTTGGACGAAGTCCAACAGCAAAAATTCCGCGAGGATCTCTACTACCGCATCAATGTCATCTACATCAAAGTCCCGCCGCTTCGCGAACGCAAAGAGGACATTGAACCCCTCGTGGAGGCCTTTATCCGTCAGTACGCGGCGCTCAACGCGAAAAAGGTCCGGGGGATCGAGAAGAACGCTTTGGATATTCTCGTCAGTTACGACTGGCCCGGAAATATTCGCGAGCTTAAGAACGTGGTGGAACGCATGATCGTGCTCAGTTCCGGCGACATGCTCACAACAGAACTGATCTCGGAAGATATCCGACAGGGACGAAAAGGGGGCGGGGGAACCGGTCTCGCGACCCCCCTCCAAGGCGTCATCACGATCAGCGATGCGGAAAAAGAGTTGGTCCGTAGCGCGCTCGCAGAAAACAGAGGCAACAAATCGGCCGCGGCGGAGAAACTCGGCATTTCGCGTCGCACCCTCTACCGGAAACTCGAAGAGTACAAACTCGTCTAGCACCACAAGCTCATCGAGCCCAAAAACTATTGCCTTTTCGATACACACATCTGTGTCATTATGCCTCATCCCTGCTTTTAAAATTCCATCCAAAAAAACATGGACATTGTAACCTGTTCACTTTAAACGATTTATAAAAACATAAAAGCTTCTGTTTTTGGCATGCTAGTTGCGAATGAGTAGTTGAATTGGCGTCATTAACGAACGAACTAAAAGGAGGAAGTTATGGCAAAGATTTTAGGGATCGACTTGGGAACCACCAACTCATGCATGGCGATCATTGAGGGCTCGGACCCGAAGGTGATCGAGAACAAGGAAGGCAATCGCACAACGCCTTCGATCGTCGCCTTTACAAAAACGGGCGAACAACTGGTCGGGCAGACGGCGAAGCGGCAGGCCGTCACGAATTCCGAGAACACCATCTTCAGCGCCAAGCGGTTCATCGGGCGCCGTTTCGAAGAAAGCGGACACGAAGTCCAGATGGTCCCGTTCAAGGTCAAGGCCGGGAAACACGGCGAATCGGTCTTCGGCGTCCCGCAGGAGAAAAGGGATTACACGCCGCCGGAGATCTCGGCAAAGGTGCTTCAGAAACTGAAAGCCGACGCGGAGATGTACCTTGGCGAGCCGATCACGCAGGCCGTCATCACGGTCCCTGCGTATTTTAACGACTCGCAGCGTCAGGCCACGAAGGATGCCGGACAGATCGCGGGGCTTGAAGTCCTCCGCATCATCAATGAGCCGACCGCGGCCGCGCTCGCGTATGGCATGGACAAGAAAAAAGACGAAACCATTGCCGTCTACGACCTGGGCGGCGGTACGTTCGATATTTCGATCCTGGATATCGGCGAGGGCGTCTTCGAGGTCAAGGCCACGAACGGCGACACCCACTTGGGCGGCGATGACTTCGACCAGAAGATCATCGATTGGCTCATTGCGGAGTTCAAGAAAACCGAGGGGATCGACCTCAGCAAGGACAAACTCGCGATCCAGCGTCTCAAAGAAGCCGCGGAAAAAGCGAAATGCGAACTCTCAACGGCCCAGAGCACCGAGATCAACCTGCCGTTCATCACGGCAGACGCGTCCGGCCCGAAGCATCTGCTTCTGACGCTGACACGCTCGAAGCTCGAGCAGTTGGTCGCGGAACTCATCGAACGCACGGTCGGACCTTGCGTTCAGGCCATGAAAGATGCCGGCGTAAAACCGGAAGATATCGACGAAGTGATCATGGTCGGCGGGATGACGCGTATGCCGGCGGTCGTCCAGAAAGCCAAGGACCTTTTTAAGAAGGTCCCGCATCAAGGCGTCAACCCGGATGAAGTCGTCGCGGTTGGCGCAGCGATCCAGGGCGGCGTGCTCAAGGGCGACGTCAAGGACATCCTGCTCCTCGACGTGACACCGTTGTCTCTCGGGATTGAAACCCTGGGCGGCGTCATGACGAAGTTGATCGAGCGGAACACCACGATCCCGACGCGAAAATCCGAGATCTTCTCGACCGCAGCGGACAATCAGACGGCGGTAACGGTGAAGGTGCTTCAGGGAGAACGCGAGATGGCGGCGCATAACCGCGTGCTCGGGATCTTCAACCTGGAAGGCATTCCGCCCGCACCGCGCGGCGTCCCGCAGATCGAGGTCACCTTCGACATCGACGCGAACGGGATCGTCCACGTATCGGCCAAGGACCTTGGAACCGGGAAGGAACAGAAGATTCGCATTGAATCTTCGTCCGGCCTCTCCAAGGAAGAGGTCGAGAAGTTGGTGAAGGAAGGCCAGGCGCACGCTGAAGAGGATAAGAAAAATCACGAGATCATCACGGCGCGCAACCAGCTTGACAACCTCATCTACGCGACCGAAAAAACGCTGAAAGAACATGGCGACAAGGTATCGGAAGATGAGAAAAAGAAGGTCGAAGAAGCCTTGAAGGAAGCGAAAGAATCCCTCAAGAGCGAATCCAAGGATGAGCTCGAGAAAGCGGGCCAAAAGCTCGCGACCGCTTCCCACACGATCGCGCAAAAGATGTACGAGGAAGCCGCCAAGAAAGCCGGCAACAAGGGGCCGGCGGCTCCCGGCGCGGAAGGCAAGAAGGACGACGGCGTGGTCGATGCCGATTACGAAGTCGTGGATGAAGAAGAAAAGAAAAAGAAAAAAGAGTAACGATCGATAGGGACGGGGAACGTTGGCTGACAAAGCCGGCGTTCTCCGTCTTTTTTTGCGGTGTTTTTCAAAAAGGGATGCTATGCTCTGGCTTATGAAACGGATCCTCATCGGCTTCGGCGTGATGTTGCTATTTCTGGCCCCGGTAACGTGGGCCGCCCCCCAGCTCAAACTCGATCCTCCTGAAAAAAAGATTTCCGCCGGAAAGACCACGGCTCTGACGCTTTATCTGGAGTGGCCTAAGTCCGAGGGGCCTTATGAGATCCACTCCCGGGAACCCAAACTCGAGAATCTGACGCTCGAAGCGCATAACGAGTCCCAGGAAACAGGGGCGACGATCCTGCACACGATCACCTTCACCGTCCGCACAATCCAGAAGGGAAGCGCCCGCATCTATCCTTTTGAGATCAGCTACCGAACCTCGGAAGACGCCCCCTGGATACCGATCCTCGTCCCGGAGCAACAGATCCAGGTCACACCGTCTTTCCCGCTCCGGGGAGTCCTTGTCAGCCTCGGGATCGTCATGTTCCCTGCCGCGTGTGCAATAGCCGGCTGGAAGTGGTCGGAAGCACGACAAAAACAGGAAGCCGCCCTCTTGAGCCCCCCGAAAGATCCCAAACAACGTGTCTACGCCCGGGCGGAAGAAGCCATCGCGACCTTTTCCTCACCCAGTTCCAAGGAAAAGATCGATCGTTGGACGGAGCAACTCCGCGCCGTGATCACCACTTACTACGACATCCCGTCTCCCAACGCGACGAATGCGGAGATCCTGGATCTCCTGGCGGCACGGGACCTTTCCGCGGGCGAACGGAACGAAGTTTCTCGCCTTCTTCAGCGGCAGGAGGAGCTTCGGTTCTCACGACAGGACATCCCGCCCCACGAACTCGAGCAAACGCAAAAGACGCTCTTGCAATATGTCAGAGGCAAGATTATCATTGACCCGGCGCAGTTGTAGGGGCGCCTTGTTCGGTTTCATCCTCGCGTACTCCAGAATCGAAACGAGAATCAACCTGTGCATCTAGGAGAATTCTATGGACAGTTCGATCCAAGAAATAAACGCTAAGATCCGTGAAGCAAGCACCTCCCTCAAAGATCTCACCCGCGAGATCGGCAAGATCATCGTCGGACAGCAATATCTCGTCGACCGGCTGCTCATGGCCCTGTTGGCCGACGGCCACATCCTGATCGAAGGCGTTCCGGGACTGGCCAAAACCCTTTCGGTGCGGACCCTGTCCCAGGCCATTTCCGCCCAGTTCCAGCGCATCCAGTTCACGCCCGACCTCCTGCCGGCCGACGTGGTCGGGACCCTGGTCTATAACCCCAAAGACGGCCATTTCACCACCAAAAAAGGGCCGATCTTCACCAACATCGTCCTCGCCGACGAAATTAACCGGGCGCCCTCCAAGGTTCAGAGCGCCCTCCTCGAAGCGATGCAGGAGCGCCAGGTCACGATCGGCAACGACACCTTTCCGTTGCCGGTTCCATTTCTCGTGCTCGCCACGCAGAACCCGATCGAGCAGGAGGGGACTTACCCGCTTCCCGAAGCCCAGGTTGACCGCTTCATGCTCAAACTCGTTGTCGGTTACCCGAGTAAAAAAGAAGAAAAAGAGATCCTGGAGCGCATGGCGATCGGCAAAACCGTCAAGGTCACCCCGGTCATGGACATCCAGCGGATCATGGAACTCCGCGCGCTGACCCATGAGATCTACATTGACGAAAAGGTCAAAGATTACATTCTGGACCTTGTCTTCGCGACCCGTGCGCCGCAAGATTACAAACTGACGGATCTGAAGCCGCTTATTTCCTACGGGGCTTCACCACGCGCGAGCATCATGCTCACGCTGGCCGCCAAAGCGCACGCGTTCCTCCAGGGCCGCGGGTATGTGACCCCGGACGACGTGAAACAGATCGGCAGCGACGTGCTCCGCCACCGGGTGCTCGTCACCTACGAAGCGGAAGCCGAAGACATCACCTCGGACGACATCGTCAAAAAGATCTTCGATCAGATCGAGGTTCCTTAAGCCGTTCGACCGGTGAAGAAGACCGGAGCACAGGCGTCAACCCCTTTCTGAAAGAGATGGCCATGATGCACCTCAGCGGAACGATAAAAGATCGCACGGAGCAGCCAGGATGATCCCCGCAGCGCTTCTAAAAAAAGTGCGGAAGATCGAGATCCGCACGAACCGCCTCGTCAACGACCTCTTTGGCGGCGAGTACGAATCCGTCTTCAAAGGGCAGGGGATCGAATTTTCGGATGTCCGGGAATATGTGCCCGGCGACGATATCCGCACGATCGACTGGAACGTCACCGCCCGGTCCCAGCATCCTTTTGTCAAAAAATTCGTCGAAACCCGCGAACTCACGGTCCTCTTTGCCGTCGATATGTCCGGCTCGCAGTATTTCGGCACGACGGACAAGCTCAAGTCGGAGATCGCGGCCGAGATCACCGCGATCCTGGCCTTTTCCGCCGTCAAGAATAACGACAAGACCGGTCTTCTCATCGCGACGGAAGGTGTTGAAAAATTCATTCCCGTCAAAAAGGGGAGGAATCACGCCCTCCGCGTCATCCGCGAGATCCTGGGATATCAACCCCGAAAGAAAGGCACCCGTCTTGTTGAAGCGCTCCAATATCTTTCCCGTGTCCAGACGCGTTCCGCGGTGATCTTTCTCATCTCGGATTTTTTGGATGAAGGCTACGAAAAGGCCCTGAAGATCCTGAGCCGCAAACATGATGTCGTGGCGATCCACCTTCACGATCCGCTGGAGCAGGATTTCCCGAAGATCGGCCTGGTGGATCTGGTCGACCGAGAAACAGGGGAGACCTTGCTGGTGGACACGTCTTCGACCCAATTCCATATCCGCTTCCGCCGGATGGCCAATCAGAAATATACCGCCCTTGAAAAACTGCTCAAAAGCCTTCAGATCGACCGGATCAATATCCCCGCCAACGCCTCGTATATCGATCCGCTCTTTAAGTTCTTCAAAAGCCGGGAGCGAAAATGAGAAAGCTTCTTGGCCTCGCTTTGTTCCTGATCAGTCTCACGGGGCTCTGTCTCGCGGCCGATGCCGACGATATCCGCGTCAAGGCCGAGGTCGATAAAGCCTTTCTCACGATCGGCGACCCGGTCACCTACACCGTCACGGTTGAACACAGTCCCGACATCCAGGTCCTTTCGGCCATCCCGGCCCCGGGCTCGAACATCCTGGAGATCAAAAAGGTCGAAGACATCCATAAAAAACAAAAAAAGAAGCTCATCACCGGGCGCAAATTCATCCTGACCACATATCGCCTCGGAGAATTCGTTCTGGACCCGATCACCATCGAATACCGCAAGGAAGGCCAACCGCCTAAGAGCATCCAGACGAACAAACTCTATCTCACCGTCAAAAGCGTTTCTGACGGCACCACACCCCAGGAAGACATCCGCGACGTAAAATCCGTCGTCCCGTACAAACTGCGCCTGGCAAAACTTTTCGGCACGCTTCTGGTCCTGCTCCTCGGCTTCGGAGGCTATGCCCTTTATCGTTTCCTACACAGGAAAGAGACGGCGCCCCAACCTGCCGCACCGGCCCTATCCGCCGAAGAAGAGGCCCTGATGCGGCTGAGCGAACTGTTTGAATCCGACCTCCTGAAGCGGGGACTGCCCAAGCTGTATTACCTCCGCCTTTCCGAAGTCCTGCGTCTGTACTTTGAAAGACGCTACAAGATCCTGGCTGTCGAGTCCACCACCGTCGAGATCCTCCGGGCCCTGCGGGAGCAACCCCTCAGATCGGAACTCTATCAGAAGATCCAGTATGTTCTTGAGTCATCGGACCTCGCCAAATTCGCAAAGTGGGTCCCGACAGCCCCCGAAGTCATCCAGATCAACAAAAAATCCGAAGAGATCGTCAAAGAATCGATCCCGGTCCTCGAGCAGACCTTGGCGGAGGCCTCCCGATGAATATTTTTATTTCCCCAATAGAAAGCCAGGCGTCCTAATGAAAAACATTTTATTCCCTCAACGGTTCATTAGGACAGTACGGTCTTCCCGATTTATTTTTTTAATAGAAAGCCAGGCGTCCCATGATCTTTAGACACCCGGTTTTCTTCCTTCTCCTGGCGTTATTACCGCTAGTATTTCTCGCCGCCCGAAAACGCGAAAAACTGCATTTCGCTTTTCCGTCTTTTGGCCTTCTGCACGGCCGCCCGACGACCCCCCGGATGTTCCTGTACAAGGCACTGCCGTTCCTCCGGGCTTTGGTGATGATCCTCGTGATCACGGCCCTCGCACGACCCGCCAGCGTCTCCAGTGATAAGGAATATCAGACCCACGGCGTGGATATCATGATCGCGCTCGACATCTCGGGTTCCATGCTCGCGGAGGATTTTCAGCCAGAGAACCGCGTCTACGTGGCCAAGCAGGAAGCCATCAAGTTCATCAAAGGCCGCGAAAATGACCGGGTCGGTCTTGTGGTCTTTGCGAAAAAGGCCTTCACCCAGTGCCCGCTGACGCTCGATTACAGGATCCTGATCGAGCTTCTTTCCGAGATCCGCGTCGGCATGATCGCCGACGGCACCGCGATCGGCATGGGCATCGCCACCGCGGTGAACCGGCTGAGGGACAGCGACGCGAAAAGCAAGGTCATCATCCTTATCACGGACGGGGAGAACAACGCGGGCAATATCGATCCCGTCACCGCCGCGGAGCTCGCCAAAAGCTTCGGGATCAAGGTCTACACGATCGGGGTCGGACGCGGCGGCATGGTCCCGTTCCCGGTCGATGACCCGCTGTTCGGGAAGCGCTATGTCCAGGCCAACGTGGAGATCGACGAGACCACGCTGAAGCGCATCGCGGACATCACCGGCGGCCTTTTCTTCCGCGCCCGGGACCCGGTCGCCCTCTCCGAGATCTATGAACGTATCAACAAACTTGAAAAAAGCGAGGTCAAGGTCAAGGAGTACCGGAGCTACAACGAGATGTTCATGTTCTTCCTGATCCCGGCGCTCCTCCTGTTGCTCCTGGATATTTTCCTGCGCCAGACGGTACTCGCGAAGGTCCCATGATGAACGATTCTTTTTTTTCGATCGAAAGGCAGGTGGGCTGATGCAATTCTTCAGCCCGGAATACTTTCTCGGCCTCTGGCTGGTCCCGGCCGTCATGGTGTTCTATTACATCGCGCATAAGCTGCGTCAAAAGCGCCTGCACAGCATCGTCCAGGACGAAGCCCTGCTCGCGAAGCTGATCGAAGGCTACCGCAAAAATGAATGGAAGGTCCGCTCGCTCCTGATGACCCTGACGGTCCTTTGCCTCATCCTCGCGCTTGCGCGTCCCCAATGGGGCGATGAAAAGCGGAGCGTACAGCGCAAAGGTTCGGACATCCTTTTCCTCGTCGACACGTCGCTTTCCATGCTCGCGGAGGATATCAAGCCCAACCGTCTTGGGAAGGCCAAATTCGAGGTTGAAACGTTTATCCGCAATCTCCGAGGCGACCGCATCGGCATGGTCACCTTTGCCGGATCCGGGTTCCTCCAAACACCGCTCACGCTCGATCACGCGGCATTTCTCCTTTTCCTCGACGCCGTGCAGGTCGGATTCCTTCCAGACCCCGGGACCTCGCTAGTGCAGGCGATCGAGCTCGCGATCAAGGCTTTTCCTCAAAAAGAACTGAAATACAAGGCCATCGTCCTTTTCACGGACGGGGAAGACCATGAGGGCGGGATCGAGAAGGCTATCGAAAACGCCAAAAAGGCCAATGTCCGCATCTATGCCATAGGGATGGGGAGCAAAGAAGGGGAGCCGATCCCCCTCAAGAACGAGAAAGGGGAGCGCTCGGGTTTTAAGAAGACCCGCGGAGGCCAAATGGTCCTCACGAAGCTCAATCAGCCTCTCCTGGAACGCCTCGCGAAGGAAACGGGAGGGATCTATCTCCCGGCGACCCCCGGTGAAAAAGAGGTCGACGTCATCCTCAAACACCTGCGGAGCTGGGGGGAACAACAATTTGAAGAAAAAATGGTCGTCGAGCGGGAAGACCAGTACCAGACCTTCCTGATCCTTGCGCTGATCCTGCTGATGCTGGAAATGCTGATCCGCCGCCGGGACCGGAAGCCGACCGCGCTTTTGGCGGCTCTGGCCTTCGTCTTTTTTACGGGGTTCCTCGAAACCTCACAAGATACCGTCAAAAAAGGCAACGAACACTTCACCAATAAGCGCTATCAGTCCGCCATCGAAGACTACCGCAAGGTTCAGGTGAAGAACCCCGACGCGCCCGAAGTGCTCTACAACCTCGGCACCGCGCTTTATAAGACCGATGCCTTTCAGGAATCCGCTCGCGACCTCGATACCGTCGCCGCGCAAAAGGAACTCGACCCGCAGCTCAAAGCCCAGGCCCTTTATAACTACGGCAATGCCCAGTACCGGCTCGGCAACTTCGAAAAAGCGATCGACGCCTACAAAAAGGTCCTCGCGCTAGACCCGAAGGACCAGGACGCCAAATACAACCTGGAATTCCTCCAGAAACAAAAAGGCAAGTTTGATAAAAAGAACCAGGATAAGAAAAAGGACGAACAAAAGAAGGACGAGCAGAAGAAAGACCAGCAAAAGAACCAGCAACAGCAGCAGCAAAACCAGGGCCAGGGTCAGCAGGACCAGCAAAACCAAGGTCAGGGACAACAGGACAAGCAGGACGAGCAGCAACAGAACCAACCTCAACAGCCCAAGGACGAGCAAGATCAAAAGGATCAAGAACAGCAGCAACAAAAGGACCAGGATCAAAAAGATCAGGAACAAAAGGAAAAAGAACAGGAAGAGCAGCGTCAACGCGCGCAGGAAGAAAAATCGGACAAAGAAAGAGACGAACAGAACAAGCAACAAAAGCCCCAGGACGAGCAAAAGGACCAGCAGCAGCAAGGCCAGCAAAAGCAGCCGCTCCAGGGTCAGATGAGTATGGACAACGCCCTCAATCTTCTGGACGCGCTCAAAGAATCCGAAAAAGAACTTCAAGACCTTCGCCGGCCGCCGGTCAACAAGAACCCGCCCGAGATCGAAAAGGATTGGTAATAAACTCGCGCAACGCGCAAAACTCAACGTTGAGTTTTTGTCGTCGTGCGTTGCCCGTTGCGCTGGCGATTGGGTGTCTTTATAAAATGTAAACCCCGTTTTACGGGGTAAACCTCGTGTTACGAGGTAAAGAGCGTCTTAACTTAAAGGAGAAACAGCATGAGCCTCATGGAACAGGTCGAAAAAGATATCATTACGGCAATGAAAGCCAAGGATGCAGTCAAACTGTCGACCCTCAGGATGCTCAAAAGCGCCCTTGGGAACTATCTGATCCAGGCCAAAAAAGACAAGGCCGACGACGCTGAGATCCTGGCTGCCATTACCAAGCAGGCCAAACAGCGCCGGGAAAGCCTCGAAAGCTTCGAAAAGGCCGGTCGTGCGGACCTTGCTGACAAAGAAAAGGCGGAACTGGCGGTCCTGGAGACCTATCTACCGAAGCAGCTTACGGACGAGGAGCTTAAAGCCGAGGTCCAAAAAGCCATAGCTGCATCAGGCGCTAAAAGCCCCGCAGACATAGGGAAACTGATGAAGGCGCTCATGCCTCAGGTCCAGGGAAAAGCCGACGGAAAACGCGTCCAGGAAGCGGTAAAGGCCATCCTGAAATAGCCTTTTAAGCCAAAAGCCCTTGCCCGGGGGCCCCGTTTTCGGGCCCGGCTCTCCCTATGCATAACTTTACATAAGATACATTATGGGACGTAATGTCAGTGAGAAGAGAGAGTTAAAGATTCTCAAATTTTGGGTCAAATGAGGCTAGGCAACAATCCCAAGAAGGTTGTAGGCGCCCGGCTCTAAGGAAAGCAATACCTTCGCCAAGCATCGGATTTCCCCCGCAGAAGTCTGAGAGACGGGTTCAACATAGACCTTTGGCAAGAACTTCGCGAAACCGTAGCATTTCCCAGACAAAGCCGTGTTTCTTAAGGTTGGACTCGACGGTCAGGTCCACCAGCTCCATCACCCGCTCTAATGAAGCCTTCATGGGTTCTTCCAAGCCACGCTTCGCCATACTTTCAGCACGCCCGAGCTCAGAAGCAATATTCAGAACCTGTTTTGAGACCGATAACGCGGTCCATTTCTCAAGCGTCAGACCTTTGTGAAACGCAAGAGTTACCATGGAAGCCCCAATAGCTGCGACCCAATATCCCTGATGTTACGGGCCAACCCTTCATCCGGCACAACCAAAGACCGGTTCTTATCGGCCGGACGAATGTTGATCAGCGAATGAAGCTCGATCTGACCCTCCGGCGGGTTTTACAAATTGGGATTAAATCAGGGGTAAAAGGATTTGTGAACGGATTCTAGTAAGAAACGCCTTAGGCGGCTACGCCTACGGATCTCTCCGACAGGAACGCCTCCTCCAGGAATTGCATCGACTTCAGTTCCGCAACCCTCCGGGCATCGATGAGGCCCTTCTCCGATAGCGGCAGTTTGGACCCGAGGGCCCCCTCCAGGCCGGCCACCGTTAAAATGGCCGTCGTTTTCGTCACAACGGCCTCACCCCGATCCGCATTACGCAACAATACCAGCGAATATTCTTTCTTGCGGAGCGTATCCCAAACGGATTGCGGGACTTTGTCGATATCTTCGGCACGAACCCCGATCGCGGTATGTTGAGGCGTGGTCTTTGAAACGGCGGCAAGAAGGCTCGCGGGAGCGGTCGCCGAGATTCCAAGAAGCTTCGCGAACGCGTCCTGATCTCCCAACTCGCTTACCACGATCACTTCGCCCAGGATACTGGAAACAAGCAGTTCGTCATAGATCGCCGCAGACCGTTTCTCATTCAATATCTGAAGCGCACGGGCCTGTTTGGCTGCATCATCCGATCCCGGGACCACATTTTGAAGCCTTGCGTACCCGAGAGCCTCTTCAAGGAAACTGATCACGCGGAGCTCGGCCGCTGTCGGCTCAAGTTCTTTCATGACCTCCGCCTGCGCGGTATAGGCCGCGATCTCTCCGCCGCCCGCAGCATGCACCAACTCATGGACGAAAACCATCTGCAACTTCCGCAGCATCGCTGCCGGATCAAGGACCATGAATTTCTCCTGATTCAACACGATCTCTTGAGTCTCGCTGTTGAAATATGCGAGCCGGTCGCCCATCACCCGCGCATCATCGGGAGCACTCCATCGGGACTTGACCCCAGGAATATCCCGGAAACCTCTTCCGCCCAGCCAGCCTCGGGCCCAACTTTCGCCCGCCTTGATCGAAGCCTGGGCTTGAGACACCGGTGAAACCGCGACCTTCCGAGATTCCGACCGCTTCGCGGGTTGAGCGGCTGGCAGCTCCGGAGAACGTTCACCCGCGAGAACATTCGCCACATCCGTTTCGATCGCTGTTCCGCGCAAGGCTTTGGCAAAGAACTGCGCGCTATACTCGCCGGCATTCGTCGCGGTCATACTCGCTTCGATCGCAAGTTTCCTCCACTCGCCGGTCTTCCGCTTCAGCGCGGAGATCACCCGCTCCGCTTCTTCGCTTGTGAGCGTGTATTCCGACGCCGGATCCATCAGGCGCTGACGGATCTTCTGGATATACGAGGGCAGATATTGGCCCTCGATCTTGTCCCAATGCTCTTCAAGCGTCGCCCGTTTATCAGCCTCGGAACGGCCGGTGAAAGCGACATCCTTGAAGACTTCGCGGCCAAAGGAGTGCATCTCCGCGCCAAGCAGCGCGGCCTTCTTCCCGGCAAAATCGGCCTTGTTCGCGTACCCGTAGATCCGGCCGTCGTAATCAAAGAATGCGAGATTATGGATGTCATGCCCGGCCTCATGGACCTTCGTCGCGGCGGCGTTCTTCTTCATCACGAACGTGAAGCGCAGGTATTCCTGCGGGCGCCCGAACGGTTCGCTTGCGCCCGTATCGGCATCGCTGATGAAGAAACCCGACTCGTCATTGATATCCTTCTCATCCAGCAGGATCAGACCGTTCTCGGGATCGGCGTCCGCATGTCTCAACATCTTGGCGGTCAGACCATGCACCGATATCAGCTGATCGCCGCGATGGTCGTCAAGAAGCTCCAATAGCGCCTTGATCGTGGCCTTGCGCACGGAACGGCTGATAGGCGCACCCTGACGCAGGTTCTCGAGGAGATGACGGTATTGAGCCTGTGATTTCGTGTGCAGGGTCAACCGGAGCTGATAAAGCGCGTTTTCGGCCCGTTCCGCGCCAAGTCCCCGGACCAGCGCCTCATGCAGTGCGAGCATGAGCGTGCTCTCATATTCGCGGAACAGGCTCGGCTGCGTCGCCGCCTCGCGTTTGAGCATGGCGACCTCGGCCTTCGCGGGATCCGACAGGACCGGCTGGAGCTTCGGCGCGAGAGCGTCAAAGAACGCGCCCGCGGTCGCGGCGCTCCGTGCCGCGGCTTCAGCCTCGGCACGCAAAGCTTCCGCCTCGACCTCGGTACCGGCCGCGCCGTCCTTCAGCAGGAGTTCGCGGGGCATCAGCACCGGATCGCCGCTTTCTGACATATACTTGCGGTATTTCAGCTCATCGTCCGCGCTGCGGTCCGCGAAAGACGCGGCTTTCGGCGCCTTGCCCTTGGAAAGATATTCCGCGTACGCGGCATGCAGGAGCGCCTTGCGGGCGGCCTCATCACCCCACGCCTTGTAATTCTCGAGCGCCGTCCGGAAGACCGGCGTCGCGTATCCGCCGAACACAAGCTCGTCCTCGATCGCGTCCTCCGCCGTGCGGCCTTCCGCGCGGACGGAGGCTCTCAGCGCTTCCACCTCCGCGCGAAGTGCGGTCGCGGCGGCAGGCACCGGCGGCCTTGAGATCAAGTCGCCCGCGGGAACCGTCATGGCTCCCCGCGCTCTCAGAAGACGCAGGGCCTCGCGGCTATCGTGGGCGTGCTTACGCAGCGCTTCAATATACGGCGCGCCCTTTCCTTCAATACCGCGTTTCCCGTCCATCGAGGCAAGGATCACCTGAGAGATCGAACGCTCGGTGAGCGCGTACAGGATCTTCCTGAACTCTTTCTCGTGTTTCTCGCGGAGTTTGGAAAGACCGAACCGGGCCGGCTGATACAGTCCAAACACGCCGGCCGCCCACGGCATTACGGCCATGAAGGCGAACGGGAACGCCGCAAGAAACCCAAGCGGCGAAAAGAGCGCCAGGATGCAGGCAACCGCCGCCGCCCCGCCGAACACAACAGCGGCCAATTTCCCGGTGTCATTCGCGGGCTTCTTGAAATAAACCAGCATCTTCGAGACTTCCCTGTTATAGGAATGCTCGCGCGACAGATAGTGGACCGTCCAGACACGGTCCTGCTTGGAACCGCGTTCCCCTCTCAGGATGCCCTCAAGCTCCTGCCAGTCGTGCTTCTCGACAAGCTCTCGGACGCGTCTCTGATAATAGGCCTCAGCGACGGTCAGGAGGCCGTCCTCCG
>CAZDVO010000005.1:22862-76093 GCA_964508905.1 uncultured bacterium | reverse complement strand
ACAAAGAGCGGATGAAACCCATCCGCTCTTTTTTTATTTAAGGTAATCGGGACCTGGCTGAGGCGAGGCCCCGAAATTCAGAAAGCCTGAGAGTTTTTCTCCCGGGTTTTTTGAGTTTATGGAGAAGGGGGCTTCTCCGGGCAAAGCGATGTAATTTTATCTTTCGTGGGCATGGTTTTTACGATAACATGACCCCACAAACGAGAGCCGTTCGATAGTTTTGACGGTGTTTTATCAAAAAGGAGAAAACTATGAAAAAAATTCTTTCGGTCCTGCTCATGAGTTTGATGGTTTTTTCAGCTACGCCGATCTTTCCGGCCTATGCCGAAGATGTCGTTTATCAGGAAAATGCGATCGATAAGATCAGCGATTGGGCTCAGACCGTAGGTAAGGATAAAGAGCAGAGAGACCAGATCTTGGCCAAAAACAAAGCCGAGAGACAGAAGAAACACATGGAGAAGAAAGCCGAGCAGATGAAGAAGAAGGCTGAGAAGGAAGCGAAGCAAGCCGCCAAGAAGGCTGAAAAGGCCCAAAAGGACATGAAAAAGAAAATGGGTTTTTAAAACGGCCCGTTAACAGTTGTAATACAAAAGGCCATCGGGGATCTCCCCGGTGGCCTTTTGTATTTGAATTTTGGCGGCTACATTTTTGGCAGAAGTGCTATAATTCCCAGCGTTTGCAGGTGTCTTCCTAAGATGGATCATGGATCATGGGTCAGGAGCAGGGAGAGATCGCTATGAAAAAGACGCTTTTAAAAGACATCATGACGCCGGACCCGGTGACGCTCAATATCGACGAGTCTTTTTGCCGCGTCGCGCAGATCTTTCAGGAAAAAGATATCCGGCATCTGCCGGTCGTGAACTCGCAGGGGCTGATCCTGGGGGTCATCTCGCAACGGGACCTCAACCGGATCACTTCGCCGCAACGCGGGCCGAATGGTGATTATCTGTACGATCCGGCCGAGTTGACGAAATATATTCTGAAACAGCATGTCATTCAAAAGGTCTTTACGCTTTCCCCCGAAGATACGCTGGAGACGGCGGTCGAACTGATGGCGCGGCATAAGCTAGGCTGTGTTCCGGTCGTCGATCCCGATGGGCGGGTGGTCGGCATTACCACCGTGACGGATATGATGAAGCTTTTTCTGGAATTCCTCCGCGGAACCGTTTGAGGTTGTTCAAAAGTTTTTCTGGAAGGTAGGGTTTTATGCAAAAGAAGAAGATCCTGGTGGTTGACGATGAACCGTTCTTTGTCGAGGTGATGACGACGCGGTTTCAGGCTGCGGGATTTGACGTCGTTTCCGCGAGGAACGGGGAAGAGGCTTTCCTGAAGGCCCGTAAGGAAAAGCCCCAGATGATCATCATGGATGTGATGATGCCGGTTACGAGCGGGTACGAAGCCATGCAGAAGATCCGCCAGGATCCGGTGACGCGGGATATCCCCGCGATCGTTTTCTCCGGCAAGGCCGGGATGAAGGATTTCTTCGCGGAAATTCCCCGCGTGGAGTTCTTTCACAAACCGTTCGATTTCAAGGTCCTGATCGCCAGGGTTGAAGCCCTGATCGGGGATCATCAGGCGCCGTCCCAGGTGCGCAATGCGGTGATCCTGGGTGTGGAGGATCCTGTGGTTCAGCGTATCCGTACCGTGCTTCTCGCGGACCAGTTCCAGGTTTTTACGGCGCTTCAGGAGCAGGATTGTATTGAGCTCATTAAAAAAGTCCGGCCGACCGTTGTTTTCTGTCAGTTTTGGGAGGATGAGCATGTCCTTGATCCCCGCAAGGTGGCGGCGGGTATTGCTTCCTCCGCGTTTTCAGGAACGCGTTTTTATGTTTACTGCAAAGAATCCCTTGGGTTGACGGCCATGCAGCATTTTCGCTCTCAGCAGATCGTGACCTATCGCGAAACAAGCGAATTGGTGCGGAAGATCGAAGTTCTCGTTCGCGCGGTGAACGCTTAACGGGATTTTTTTTGGGGTGAGGACAGGCAGTGTTGGCCTGTCCTTTTTTTTGTGACCTTTCTTTTAAAATATCATTCGGAGTTTTGAACCGATGCAGCCAGGTTTGATCCACGAAGAGATCGCAAGACGCCGTACGTTCGCGATCATCTCGCACCCCGACGCCGGGAAGACCACGCTGACGGAGAAATTCCTTCTCTACGGAGGCGCGGTACAGCTGGCCGGTTCGGTCACCGCGCGAAAACAACAACGGGAAACAGCTTCCGACTGGATGGAGTTGGAGAAAAAGCGAGGGATCTCGATCAGCTCGACCCTGCTTCAATTCGATTATGGTCCTTGGCGCATCAATCTGTTGGATACACCGGGCCACAAGGATTTTTCCGAGGATACGTACCGGGTATTGATGGCGGTCGATGCCGTGGTGATGGTGATCGATTCCGGAAAGGGGATCGAAAGCCAGACGCGCAAGCTGTTTGAGATCTGCCGCCATCGGGGGATCCCGATCTTTACGTTCATGAACAAGCTCGACCGGCCGGGACTTTCGCCGCTCGCGTTGATCGATGAACTCGAGAACGTGCTGGGGATCCACGCGTATCCCGTTAACTGGCCGCTCGGAAGCGGCCGGGATTTCAAAGGGGTCTATGACCGTTTGAAACAGGAAGTGCATCTTTTCGAGAAAGTCCCCGGTGGCGCGTATAAGGCGCCCGTGTCCATGCACGGGTTCTCGGACCCGGAAGTAAAACGGATCGTCGATGAACAAGCCTATAACCAGGCGGCGGAAGAGCTGGAGCTTCTTGACGCGGCGCATGTTGGATTTTCGGCAGAGTCGGTGCTGGCGGGGAAAACGACGCCGGTCTTTTTTGGAAGCGCGGCGAATAACTTCGGCGTACAGCTTCTGCTCGACGGATTCGTGAAATATTCCTCCAGTCCGTCCGACCGGAGTGCCGGGGATCGCGTGATCCCGGTATTGTCGCCCGCCTTTTCCGGATTTATCTTCAAGATCCAGACCAATATGAACCCGCTCCACCGTGACCGGGTCGCGTTCCTTCGGATCTGTTCGGGTAAATTCACGAGGGATATGGATGTTTATCATACGCGGACCGGCAAAAACGTCCGCATGTCGGGCTCGCACACGCTTTTTGGCCAGAGCCGTGAAACGGTCAACGAAGCCTATCCGGGGGATATCGTGGGGTTCGTTGCCAAGCCGGATTTCCGCCTTGGGGATACGGTGAGCGAAGATCCCTCGATCGTCTTCAAGGCGATCCCCCGTTTCGCGCCGGAAAGTTTCGCTTTTTTGCGCAATCCCTCGCCGGCGAAGTACAAACCCTTCCGGAAGGGGATCGAACAGCTTTTGGCGGAAGATATCGTTCAGGTCTTTACTCTCGTCAAGCCGTTCGATCCGCACAATCTCTTGCTCGGAGCGGTCGGCCCCTTGCAATATGAAGTGCTGCAGTACCGGCTGAAAGAAGAGTATGGTGCCGAATCCCAGCTTGAGATGCAGCCCTGGCAGCTTCTCAGGTGGGTGGAATGTGATCTGGGGGATTCCGAACTTGCGGATTCGCTTTCCTACGGGGTAGGGCTCGCTCGCGATGACCAGGGGCGCCGGGTCCTGCTTTTTCTGAGTGAATGGCTTCTCCAGAATTTTCAGGAGAATCGCCCGACGGTCCGATTGCTGGAGTCTCCGGCTTGATCCGGATTTTGGCATAGGCTCCCGTAGGGACTTCGTATAGAATACGTTTCGTTTGTGGGAGTGGTTGTTAACAGGATTTATTATCGAAGGAGAAAATCGTGAGTCTTTCCGCTTTGATCAAAGTCGTGGGGCCTGCCGGCTATTATTTGACCTTGTGCAAAAAACTCAAGATGAACCCGATGCCGGTGAAAGTTCCGGTGTTCGGCGTGCTCAAGACGGACCATGAGGTCCGTAATCTCTGTGATAATTTCGCCAAAGGGGTCCTTCGCGACGAGAAGATCGAGCAATATCTGCGGGAGCAAAAGTCCCCATGCGTTATTGATTGCGGCGTCAATGTCGGGATCACGATCCGTTGGTGGCTTGCGCTCAACCCGGCGTCGAAAGTGTATGGTGTCGATATGCTGGAGGAAACGCATCAGTTCACGCGGGCCGCGCTCAAAGCAGGCGGGCTCGGTGAAGAACGCTATCACGGGATCACGGCGGCACTGTGGTCCTCGAGCGGGAAACCGTTCACGATCGATGTCGAGGACCCTCTTTGGGGGGATAACAGCCTTTTTCAGAAAAAGGAAGGAGCGAAGCACGATCGGACCTTCGTCTCCAGGACGCTGGATGAACTTTTCGCGGCTGAACCCCTCGCGACGGTCGATCTTTTGAAGATCGATCTTGAGGGCGCCGGGGCGGAGGCCTTGAAAGGCGCTACCGAGCTTCTCAAAAAGACAAAGTACGTTGTTTTTGAAAATCACGGAGAAGCGGAATCCAAAGAAGCTTCCGCCGTCCTGGTTCGGAACGGATTTGGGGTCCGCCGGGTGGGTGAACGTCAGCATTTGTGGTGGGAAAAAGCCTGATCGATCACGTGTAGCAACCGATCGGAGACGGGGCAAGACCGTTTTCCGATCTTTCCTTTCGCGCGGGGAGGGATACTCTCAATGAGAACCGTCGTTTTGCTTCTGGTAACGATCGCTCTTTTCCCGGGGTGTGCCATCGGCCCCAAATACCACACCCCGGAGATCGATACTCCGCAATATTTCCGGGACCTTGAGGCGACCACGATCCCGGACTGCATGGCGGATGTGCCCTGGTGGAATATCTTCGAAGATCCGGTGCTTCAGAAATTGATCCGCGAAGCTCTTCGCAACAACTACGATCTGAAAGCTGCCGCGGCGCGTGTCGATGAAGCCCGGGCCTTTATCGGCGTGGAAAGGGCCGCCCTTTTACCGAAAAGCGATCTGGTGGCCTCGGCTCAACGCGACAGGAATTCCAAGGTTCTTTATCCGACGCTAGATACTTTGACCTCGACTTATTCCGGAGGATTTAATACTTCCTGGGAGGTCGATCTCTGGGGCCGTTTGAGGCAGAAGGTGACCTCCGCCAAAATGCAGGCCTTGGCCATGGAAGAATACCGGCGGGGGATCCTGATCACGCTTGTGGCTGATACCGCTCAGGCCTATTTCATTCTCCGCTCGCTAGACCTCGAACTGGAGATCGCCCAGCAGACCTTGAAGACCCGCAAAGAGACGTACAATCTTTTCGATCAGCGCCAGAAGGGCGGCGCGGCGTCAGCCCTGGATGTCGCGCAGGCTGCCGGAGATATGTATGACACGGAGGCGACGATCCCAGGCTTGCAGCGCAAGATCGCGATCCAGGAGAACCGGATCTGTCTTCTGCTTGCGCGCGCGCCCGGTCCGATCGAACGGGGCGCGGCGATTGCCGATCAGAAGAACTTGCCGACGGTCCCTGAGGCCGGGTTACCCTCGGCGCTTCTTAAACGCCGTCCCGACGTGATCCAGGCGGAATACGAGATCAAGTCCGCCAACGCGCTGATGGGGGCCGCGGTCGGTGAATTTTTCCCTAAGCTGGATCTTGTGAATTTCCTTGGCGCGGCGGGGAAACGGCCGTCCGATGTTTTTAATGGCGATAAGACGTATGAATGGACCCTGGGCGGAGAAACCACGCTCCCTCTCTTTAAGGGCGGCAAGAACGTTTATGAGTACAAGGTTGTTAAGGCGCAGTGGAAACGGGCCGCGGAACAGTATAAACAGACGGTGGTGTCTGCCTTTACGGATGTGGCCAATGCCCTGACCGATATTCGGCGGCTTGCGGATATCCGCGCGGCTCAGGAGAAGCAGGTGAAGGCTGATCGCGAAGCCGCCAAGCTTTCCAAGGCCCGCTATGAGGGCGGGTTCTCAAGTTATCTGGAAGTGCTGGATTCCGAGCGTCGGCGGTTCGGATCGGAGACGGCGCTTGCCCGCACCCTGGGAGATCAATTTGTGGCACTGTCCGTACTCTACCGCGCGTTGGGCGGTGGATGGCAACAGGAACCTTCGGTCTGATCGCATGGAACATAGCGGAAAGCGCACCTTTCTCTATAATTTTAAAACACGCGTTACGCTAGTTTTGATCCTCGGGATGGTCTTCGTGACCGCCCTTAACAATTTCCTGGTCTATCAGTTCGATCTGATGTCCCGATTCGAACAACTCAGAAACTCCCTCATGACCATTGCCCAGACGGCAACGCTGGCGGTCGACGCCCACGAGATCCAAAAGATCCCCCTTACCCGGGAAGGCGTTCAGAGCCCTGCGTATCGTGAGGTCGCTTCGAAATTCAAATCCTTTCTCACCATGAATCCCGCGATCCAGTACATCTACCTTTTGACCCCGACCCGAACGCCCGCCCGGCTCCAGTTCCTGATCGATATGGAATCCTTGAAACATGAGCCCCGTCGGCAGAGGAATCCGGCCCGTCCCGGCGATTTTTATGATGCGTCCGAGTACCCCGAGATGATACGAGGGTTCATCGGTCCATCGGCGGATCGTGAATTGTACACGGATGCGTGGGGGGTGACCCTCTCCGGCTATGCTCCGATCCGCGATGCCTCCGGGAGATCGGTCGCGATACTTGGGATCGATATGACCGCCGATGATGTGGCCGCTTTGCGGCGCGAGGTCTGGCGGCGCGGGTTGATCGTTTTTCTGGGAGGACTTATTTTTTGCGGTTTTTTAGGGATCCTGCTTGCCGGAAGCGTTTCCAATGCGGTCCACCGGATCACGGAAGGGACGAGGCAGATCTCGGCCGGGAATCTCGAGCATCGTGTCGACGTCCGCTCCGGAGGCGAGATCGGGGAATTGGCGGATTCCTTCAACCAAATGGCCGCTCATCTTGCGGAGTCGCGCCAGCGGCTTCAGGATTATTTTTTTCGGATCACGCAGTCGCTTGTGCATGCCTTGGAAGCCAAGGACCCGTACACGGAAGGACACTCCCGGCGGGTGGCGGAGTTTTCCTACCGGACCGCGTTGGAACTGGGCATGTCCAAAGAAAAGGCGGAACTGGTGCGGCATGCGGCGGTGCTTCACGATATCGGTAAGTTGATGATCCATGAGAATATCCTCACCAAGAAAGAGAAGCTTGAGCCGGCCGAGTGGGAAGCCCTTCGAGCGCATCCCGTGACGGGAGAGAAGATTCTGAAACCCGTGCTCGAAGAGGAATGGCTTCGGGTGATCCGTTCCCATCATGAGCGTGTCGACGGAACTGGATATCCGGATGGGCTTAAAGGGGACGAGATCGATCTGCCAACGCAGATCGTATCGATCACCGACGCCTACGACGCGATGACCACGGCCCGTTCGTACCGGTTGCCGATCCCCCGGGAGGCGGCGATCGCCGAACTGCGGCGCGTGAGCGGGACGCAATTCCGTCCCGAGGTGGTGACCGCTTTTCTGAAGGTCCTTCGCGAGTCGGACGGACCTGGAGCTCATGTCTAACGATCCTCTCAGCCGGGGATGACCCTGAAAGGCCTTCTTAAAAAATGAATCGTTATATTCTCAGTTGTGTTTTGTGTCTGCTCGTGATGAGCGGCTTTGCCGGTTGCCGGAATCCTTCCCGCGCTGTTTTTGTTTCTCTGATCCAGAATCCACCGACCCTCTCCAGTCGCGAAGCGATGGTGAAGCTTGTCGGGGATGCGGAGAAGATCCGAGCGCGGATCCTTTTTTTGCAGATCTATCGGTCAAATCAAGCCTGGTTTCCCTCTCAAGTGGGAGATACGTCCGCTTACAAGGCTGTTGTCAAAAGGCTGGGTGAAGATCCCGTAGCGTTCCTGATCCGGGAAGCGCATGCCGCGGGGATCGAGGTCCATGCGTGGGTGAATGTGCTGACACTGGGCACGAATGATCAGGCGCCCCTTCTTAAGAAGTATGGCCCCGATATTCTGACGCGTAATCTGGATGAGAAGGGGACGCTTGAGGATTTTAAGATCGACAACCAGTATTTTCTGGAGCCGGGGGATCCTCGGGTCCGTCAAGAGCTGGTCCTGATGGTTGAAGAGATCGTCCGGGCTCATCCCAAGCTCGATGGGATCCAATTTGATTATATCCGCTATCCGGACAGCCATCCCCGATACGGGTATACCCGGATCAACCAGGAACGTTTCCGGAATGCGACCGGGCTTGAAAAGATCGTGGAGGGCAGCCAGGTCTGGAACGACTGGAAGCGCGCCCAGGTCACGGAATTATTGACCCTGCTTGTTTCCAAGGCTCGGGAGATCCGTCCATCGCTCCGGGTCTCCGCGACCGGATGTATGTCGTATGCCCGCGCGCTTCACGAGGCTTTTCAGGATTGGCCGTCATGGGTCAACCAAGGCCTGGTGGATTTTGTTACCGTGATGAACTATTCCGCGGATCCGGAAGAATATGCGCGCTGGAATGCCGTGGCGCTCAGCAAAGTGACCGACCCGGAGCGATTGTTCTTTGGCGTTCCGGCCTACAAAGTGGTCAAGACGCCCGAGATCTTCGAGGCGGAATGGCGTTCCTGCGAAACATCGGGAGGAGCGCTCTGCGCGGTTTTCCACTATGGGAGCATGCTTGAGACCCCCGCGTTCGAAGCCATCATGACCCGCGGAGAGCGGTAGGAGGCCGGCGATGGAACGGTTAGAACTTTCCAGGAAACTTTTGATGCAGGCGAGGAAAATGACCTTGAGTCTTGCCGCCTCCGTCGTTATTTATGGAGTGGTTGGCGCCTATCTGATCCATCTGGGAAAGGTGGGACCGGCGATCCTGAGTGAGCAGATGTATCCGGTCGTCAAATACGGCGGATGGAGCCTTGCCGTTCTTGCGTGGTGGATGATGCGAAGGGCCAGCGAGCGGGTGCTCTCCGGGGCCGAAGGTGTTCCGGCATTGGAAAGGCGCCCTCAGAAACTGCTGGTCGTGACGATCGTTCAGTGTGCGGCCGCGGAATTCGCCGTGCTTTTGGGGATGGCGTTGATGTTCTTAAGCCGTCGAGTTGATGACTTTCTTCCGTTCGCGCTCATTTCGCTTGTCGGATTTGTGTTCGCTTTTCCTCGAAAAGAGAGATGGTCTTCCTGGTTGGGCGTGAACCTGTAACGCGGTCCTAAGCGGAGAGGAGCCCCTCGAAGAGTTCTTCGGGGGTGAAGCGGCGGATGTCGAGGATGGCCTGGAAGACCGGCATGTATTCCTGCAATTGTAATCCCGCCTCCGCGAGTTGAGCGAGATCGATCTTGTGCTCTTTTTTGTAGCTTTCCAGAAAGAGAGCGCGCACTTCATGGCGGACGGGGCCGGAGAGCCGCACCGCGATAAAACACAAAAAGAAGCCGATATCCCATACCCGTTTGTCCTGCCGGCCGCAGAATTCCAGGTCCGTGAAGTAAACCTTCTGTTCGATAGGGACCCAGATGCAATTAACGGGTTGCGTGTCGATCAGCGAATATCCCGCGTGGTGGATCTTGGCGAGTCCGATCGCGGATTGGCGGATGACGGCTTCATCGCCGGGGCCGAGGGCCTGCCGTTCCCCGATCTTTTCAAGGATCGAATCCACATTCTCTCCCACGATGTGTTCCGTCACCATGACCTTTTCCACAGCGTCATAGGCAATAAGCCGGGGGACCGGCACGCCGAGTTCCGAGAGCTGGACGCGGCTGACCATGTCGACGGTGAAGCGTTCGTGGGTCTTGCCGCCGTAGATCGCGGGGAAGGGGCTGACAAAGGCGAGATGCTTGGCCCAGAAGCTTCCGGCATCGAGAAAGATCTTCACAAAAAAACGGAACTCTTCGCCTGAGGCCGTGCGGCAATGCCAGATCTGATTCGAGTTGCTGAGGCCTCCGGAGACCGATTCGACCGATAGGCTTTCCGGGTCGATCCCGTCAAAAGCCAGCGCGTGACGCTTCAGGAAATCTTTGCAGGTTGAGAGTTTGCGCCAGTGGCTTGTTCGCGAGAGGCTCAAAAGGATGGAGGTCGCCATCCAGGGGAAGAAGATCACGATCCCGGCCAGGATCTTGAAGGCGACGCGAGGGTGGATCTTGCGTACCGTGGCGATAAACCGGGTCCTGAACGCGGCAAATCTCTGACGTAATCTTTCCCTGCGACTCATGGTGAGGTTCCTCTAGTATTTGGGGGTGTTGAAACCCAAAGATTATATACCCGACAACGGGCTTTGACACCCCAGAAGTCTCTGAAAATAATGCTAAATAAAATTTGACAAACCTTTCAGGGTAGGGCAGACTTCATTCCGTAGTAAGCAAGAGGTAGAACAGACGTGTACCGCAAGGTCAGAATGTTTGCCTTGCGGTTTTTTGTTTTTACCCTGTTTCAAATCCTCGGAAGGGGACAACAAAGCGGGCTAGTTCCAACTGCACCAGGTTGATTTTTGTACCGTCGTGAAGGTTGAACTTGTCATGCGTTACTATAATTCAAGTGAAAGGAGCAATATCAACCATGGTACAAGGAAAAGTGAAGTGGTTTAACAACTCAAAGGGCTATGGATTCATCTCCCGTGAGGGTGGCGCTGATGTCTTCGTGCATCACACCGCGATCCAGGGTGAGGGATACAAGTCTTTGGAAGAAGGCCAAGCGGTCGAATTTGAAGTGACCCGCGGTCCCAAGGGCGAACAAGCCTCCAACGTTGTGAAGATCTAAACCACAACTGGAACTAGAAAACCCCGTTGGCTTCGGCCAGCGGGGTTTTTTTTCTCATTCCCGTCAAGGCCTGAAGCCGAAGGTCAATGGTCCACTTGACTCCAGGGGAAGGTTGAGGGGGCTACATCCTCGGTGGTCAACTCGACAACGAGGCGCTTATCGTCCGTGAAGTAAGGGTCGTTGGTGAGATTCTTTCGGGGGGCTTTGGAATCACGGAGCGCGATATTTTCGATGAAGCCGCATTTTTCAAGTCGCTGAACTTCAAGCAGATCTCCAAAGAGATAGTCCCGAGAATCGTCAATGTTCGGGTCGATGCGGTGGGTCGTCAGATACCATGTGGAGAAGGTGAACTTGACGCCGATATCCCGGCTGATCCCGCCGATCCAAACGGGTTTCCCATTGTAGCGCATCGGGGTGTACCACAGCCGGAAGTGAAGCCGTTGGTTGATGTTGTCACGGTTTTTCTGGAAGGCGATGTCATGCGGATGGCCGTGGTAATAAAGAGGGCTCACGGGGGAGTACCGGTCGTTATCGCCGGTCAAAAAGGCCTTGGCCATCGAAAATCCCGAATTGAAGGTGAGCGCGGACGTTTCATTCCATTGCGCGGCCGTGAAAACCTCGATCAGATCCTCCAGTTCTCCGATCACAACGAGATTGAGCGGATCCCCGTTCCGTTTTCCCTTTTTGTCGGTCGTGCAAGCCGGAAGGGCCGCCAGCTGTTCCGGGAAATCCTGGTCGGTGTAGGAAACGATCGTTTCTTCCTTGTAGCGGTCGGCAAAATCCTTGGTGGTGTAATCCGGCTTCATCCCCGGGACTTTGACGACGAAATCGAAGATCTTGCGGTCTTCAGTGCTCATGAGGTCCACTTTGACGTGTTTGGTCCCCTGATCCACCGAGGTATACAGAAATCCGGAGATCGTCTTTCCCGGCATCACGACGTACCCGTTCATGGAGACCTTATCAAAGAGTTTGTCCATGGAACGATTGGCGCTACGGATCGCGAAGTAATTGATCGGGACCATCACTAGGACCGGGAAAAAGACGATGGCAAGGAGCCCCGACTGAAGGAACTGACGGGTCTGCCGGAAATGCGCCATGTAGACGGCCTCTTCGGCTGAATAATAATTCGGGTCCAGGTTCCTTTTCACGAAGAAGTACGGTTTCTTTCCCTGGTTCTCGATCTCAAGCCATACCGGCTGGACCCCTCGTTTTGCGAGGGAAGTCCCAAAGAATTTTTTGGATTCCTTATCGCTTAAGACCGTTAGCGTGACGGTCAGATCGCCTTCGGTCTGTGTTTGGGCCCGTTCCATAAAGGACGCGCGCTCCGAGGTTTGGGGACGGTAGCGGACGCAACCGGAAAGGATGATCGCAAAAGAGAGGAGCAGAACAACGGGAATACCGGGTTTTCGGGTGAAATTCACGGGAACTTTTGCCTCCGGATGAATTTGTTTTATTATATAATACGGACTCGGAGTAAGGAACGTCTAAAACCGTATCTTCTTTACATGAACGGAGATCTCTCATGAAAAAAATTCTCTCCCTCGTTGCGCTCCTGTTCCTTCTTGGCTGTTCCACCGTTCCGATCACGGGGCGTAAGCAACTTTCCTTTATTCCCCAGGGGCAGCTCCTCACCTTGAGCGACGAAAGCTACAAGGACGTTCTCAGCAAATCCACCGTTTCGACGGATGGCGTTTGGAATCAAAAGGTCTCCGAAGTGGGCCGCAAGATCGCGGATTCAGCGGAGGTCTTTATGCGGGAGAATGGGATGGAGAAGGACCTCGCGAACTACAAATGGGAATTTAATCTGATCAAGGATGACGCGACCGTGAACGCCTTCTGTATGCCGGGCGGCAAGATCGTGGTCTACACGGGGATCCTTCCGGTGGCGAAGGATGAAAACGGGCTTGCGACCGTGATGAGCCATGAAGTCGCGCACGCGATCGCCAATCACGGCGGTGAGCGCATGAGCCAGCAATTGGTGGTTCAGGCGGGGGGGATGGGGTTGGCGCAGCTTACCAAAACTAAACCCGTGTTGGCCCAGAAGATCCTGATGCAGGCCTATGGGGCCGGAACGCAAGTGGGAGTTCTTTTGCCGTATAGCCGCAGCCATGAGTCTGAAGCCGATCACATCGGTCTAGTTTTGATGGCCCGTGCCGGTTATGACCCCAAAGCGGCGGTCGGTTTCTGGGAACGGATGAATGCCTTGAGCGGCGCAAAACCGCCCGAGCTTCTCTCAACCCACCCCGCGAGCGCGCGGCGCATCGCGGATATTCAAAAAGAAATCCCGGAAGCGGAAAAATATTACAAAAGCTAGCGCGCCGGACAACATGCCTCTGGTGATGAAAAACACGCTGAGCGTTACGTGAGGGAAGAGGCCCTGTGAAATTAAAAACACTCACCATCCTGCTGTGCGTGCTGGCTCTTTTTACCTCCTGCAAAGGGAAAACCCTTCCTCCTTTTTCGCCTCAGGAAAAAGCCCAGGACACCCTCATCCTTCGGAACGGAAGTATGGTCCAAGGCGTGATCGTGAGCGAGGCCGAAGACCGGGTGACCATCCGTATTAAGGGAGGAGAGATCGGGTTTCCCCTGGCCGATGTCGCGGAGGTCCGCCGGGGCGAAACGCTCGTGACGACCGCCGACGGCATTCAGCCGGTCTACGCTCCCTCCGAAGCCGAGGCCCCTTATCCGCGCATTTATCTTACCGACGGCCGCGTCGCTTCCGGGAGCAAGATCTCAAAGGAAGGCGGCACTTACTATCTCAAACAAGCGCTTGAAGAGGGCGGCGCGATCTCCTTTGGATTTGATGCGGATAAGGTGGAAAAACTGGAACTTTGGCCGCCCCCGTCTGATGAACAACTGGACAAGGATTTTAAAACGCTGCGCGATTTCAATTTCAAATATTCCTTCAAAGAGCCCCCCTATTACATCGTGTCGACGGTGGAGTCCTCCGACCTGGTACTCTACTTCAAGGCGCTGCGTCAATTCTCTTCCGATTTCGCCATGAAGTTCCTGGAATTGATCGATACCGACAAGCCGGCCCCCGCGCTAGGGATCGTGATCTTTGCCTCCTATGATGATTTTCTGAAGTACGCGGGACTTCCCAAGGGGACGAATGTGGCCGGTTTTTACATTCCCGAAAAGAAATACCTCGTGCTCTTTAACGTGAAGGAAGTGGATATGGTCCGGTTCCGTCTCGCGCGAGCGGAACATTTTGAACAAAAGATCGGTGATGTGAAGACCCAGGTCGAACTTTACTCGGGCAGGGATTCCGCGGGGAAATGGGCCGCGTACGATTTTCTCGAAAAGATCCAGTTCAAGATCGAAGCGGACAGGATGCGGGTGGAGAGTTGGGCGCGGGACCGTACGATGGAAACGATCCGGCATGAGGCGGGGCATCAACTTTTTGACCTTCTTGGGATCGATTCCGGGGAGATCTATCGCGGCGCCTGGCTTTCGGAAGGGTTGGCGGAATATGTCTCTACTGATCCTCTTGGCGGGATCAATAAGGAACGGTTGATGTTTTTGCGTTCGGAACTTGAGGCCGGACGTCATCTGATGCCGCTTCAGTATCTGCTCAGTATCCGGAATGGAGCCGGGATCCGGAAACTTCAGGACCCCAACTATACGCTGTTAGGGTACGCCCAAAGCTGGGCCTTTGTTCACTTTTTGATGGAACGGTATCCGGAACAGTTCCAGTCCTATATTCGGGAAGTGATGGTTGCGGGAGAGGACCATGATGCCATCAAGGACAGCGCGCTTCTGGAAAAAAACATCGGGAAACCGGTTAAGGCGCTGGATGGGGAACAAGAATCTTATATCCGGGATATGATGGCTACGAAGCTCGATCCGGAGGAGTACGATTTCTACCGGCTTTTACAGAAGGCCTAATCTGAAAAGGGGAGGATCTATGAACAGGCGTCGGGTGTTTTTTGCGGGGCTCATTTTCTTTAGCGCGGTGGCGGCGGGGTCTGCGGTTGCGGGATCAGCGGCAACGTCCTCCGATCAAGACGCTGTGCCTGCATCCCAGAGTTTGGGCGGGCAGATGGGGGAGTCGGTCCGGGAATTGAAAGGCAAAACGGATGAGGGTTATCAAACCAGTGCTTCCAAGATCGGAGAGGCCTCGAGGAAGATGGAAGCGGATGCCCGGGATGCTTTTAAGACATTGCAGGAGCAATGGGACGTCCTTTCGAAGCAACTTCAGGAAAAGGCAAAGCAAATTCAGAAGCAGCTTGAACAGCAGTGGCAGGATTTCAATAAGTCGCTTCGTCAAGAGCCTCAGTCGCCCAAGTCATGAACGGGGCTGCCTAAAGAGATGCGGGGCAGGCAAATGCTTGTGATGCCCGAGGTGAATGCGGTAGAATGTGTGCGCCGATGAAAGCCGACCTGGTTCAGGATTGTTGTTGGCTAAAGTTTCACATCAAAAGGAGACTATCATGAAAAAAGCTCTCGCTTTGGTTTTGATCCTCGCGCTCTTTTCAGGGTGCAGCACCACAACCGTTGCAAAGGATTTTAGCGGTCTTGGTACGCCGGATGGTAAGGCCGTTCATGTCAGCACCTCCAACGTCGCGTTGAATTTTCTGATGAACCAGCCTTTGTCCGGAGACGCCAGCCTTGAAACGACCGTGGCCGATTTTACCGCGGCCGCCAAGCAGGAAGGCGCTTCGAAAGTCCGTATCGTGCAGTCCTCGAGTAGCAAGCTTTGGTATTTGTTTTTCCCGATCTCATTGGTCGTCACCCCGGTGGTGAGCAATGTGGCCGGAGATGCGATCAGCTAAGATCACGAAGCTATGACTTTAAAAAGGGGGCGGGTTGCCTGAGAGCGACTCGCCCCCTTTTGCTTTTAGAAAGTCTTCTTTCCTCAATCCCGCCCAGAATTCCATCCAGGAACATCCGAATTTGACCGTTGAAGGATCCACGCCGTATTTGTGAAGGAGTGCGCCGTGGGAAACGAGCTCTCGGCCTTTCAGAAATTCATCAACACATCGATCGAATTTATCGCCAATTACAGTTTTGAGGCCGTTGGCTCACTCACCGTTCTTATCGTGGGGCATTTGGTTTCTGGGATATCCTATTTCGAAATAGCCCGAAAGCCGTGAAAAGAGCGTTGCGTTTTTGAAAGAGACAGGGTACGATTAAGCGCAGTATTTTTTGATCAAGTGGTCCAGCGGAAAGATCCGTTGGAGGGATTGAGGGTGGTCGGGCCGCCATCTGACGCAAGCGCGTCGGATGGCGGCTTTTTAGTCTCATGCCTACGGGGAGGTTCTCATGCAGTGGGTATTGCGCGAGGGCCCTGTTTTTACCGTTTTGATCGTGATCGTCGGATTTGTTTTATTTGTTGCTTTTCGATCGCGTAAAAAATAGAACTGTTCTTGTTCGTATCGGTATTGAAGCTGGAGGTGATATGTGAAGTGGCCTGAGTTCCTGTCTCTCATGGTGAATAACCCTGTATGGAAACCCGCCGTGATCGCCCTTCTTTGTTGGGCGTTATTTCTTGGGCTTCGCTTTGCCTTGAAACATTTCGAGGGATTTTTATCCCGGGATGCGGTTATTCGCGAAGATGAAACGATCCTCCGGTTAAAAACATTTTCCCATGTGATGAAATGGCTCGGGTCGATCTTGATCGTGGCTTTTGGTGTCTATATGCTGCTCGAAAGTTTTGGGCTGAATGTGGCGCCGCTTCTTGCCGGCGCCGGGGTGGTCGGCTTGGCGCTCGGGTTCGGCGGGCAATATTTGATCCGGGATATTATTAACGGGATCTTTATCCTTATCGAAGGACAATTCAGGGTCAATGATGTTGTGAAGATCGGAGACCTCAGCGGGTTGGTGGAGGCCGTGAATTTAAGGATCACTCAATTGCGCGATCTGGAAGGACGGGTCATTTATATCCCGAACGGTGAGATCAAGACCGTGATCAATTTTACGAAGGGGTATTCCCAGGCGTTGTTCGATATCCGCATTGCCTACAAGGAGAAGGTGGATGACGTGATGGCGGTCATGAAGGATGTTGCCGCCGGGATGCGAGGGGATCCCTATTTTGGGAAGTTGATCCTGGATGATATGGAAATGCTTGGGGTTGATGATTTTGTGGATTCCGCCGTGATCATTAAGTGTCGAATGAAGACCCTCCCGATCAAGCAGTGGGAGGTGTCCCGTGAATATCGTCGACGGATTAAAAACCGCTTTGATGAACTTGGGATCGAGATTCCGTTTCCGCATCGAACCCTTTACTGGGGAGCGGGTGTGCAGGCGACCGATAACGAGAAAAATATCCCGGCCACGGGCGGAGGCTCGAAATGAAGATCACGCTGCGACTTATTGTTTCTCTTCTGCTCGCGACCATGCTTGTTGCGATGGGCTTCGCGTATTTCCAGGCTCAGACTGAAGAGAAACGCCTGAACGAGGAACTGCGTCTGAGGACGACGGTTCTTGCCAAGACTTTCAAGGAAGCGGTGGAATCCTTTCTTGAGAGGACGGATCAGCCGGGACGGGTTCAGAAATTTATCGAGAAATTTCAGGGACACACACGTCTTATCGGGCTGATCGTTGATATGAAGGAAGGCCCCCGGATCGCGCTTCCGGTCGAATTGGTCCAGAGTGATCTGTTCCGAAAAGAATCTCTCAAGGCTATGGACGAGAACGCGGCGGGGGATGTCAATCGAAAGTGGAACGGCCGCCGCGTCAATTTTCATGTTGTTCCCTTGATGAAGGACGATGAGGTCGCCGGGGCTTTGGGCCTTATTCATGACCGGTCCTTCATTGTGGCTCAGATCCAGCAACTGTGGCGAAACTCGGCCGTGACTTTTTCGATCCTGGCCCTGATCCTGTCGATCGTGGCGCTGTTTGTGATCCGCTGGAGTGTGACGGGGCCGATTGCCCGGATCGGAAAAGTGGTTCAAAAAACTATTGGAGGCGAGGCTGGTGGGTCGGCCAAGAATGCTCCTCCACAGGGAGATATCGAGAAACTCTTGTATGGGGTAAGCCATATGGCGGCGAGCCTTAAGGCCGCAAAACTGGATCTGGTGGAGCAGTCCCGTTTCGTGAATGCCGAGGGAACGATATGGACCAAGGCGAGATTGAAGGATTACCTGGCGGATAAGTTGCACGGCAAGCGCGTCTATGTTGTTTCGAATCGTGAACCCTATATTCACCAAAAAAAAGGTAATGAGATCGAGTGTATTACTCCCGCGAGCGGGGTTGTCACGGCGCTGGACCCGGTGATGCAGGCGACGGGCGGTCTTTGGATCGGGCATGGCGCGGGCAATGCCGATCGTGAAGTGGTCGACAAGGAAGACAAGGTGGGCGTTCCGCCCTGGAAGCCCGCGTTTACCTTGAAGCGGATCTGGCTAAACGAGGCGGAAGAGCGAGGCTATTATTACGGGTTTTCAAACGAAGGGCTTTGGCCGCTCTGCCATATCAGTCATGTGCGTCCCGTTTTCCGGATCGAGGACTGGAATTGCTATAAGGCGGTGAATCAGAAATTCGCCGATTCCCTGCTTGAGGAACTGGATGACGATCCCCCCTTGATCCTGATCCAAGATTATCACTTTGCGCTTTTGCCCCGCATGATCAAGGACCGGCGTCCCGACGCGAAGATCGCGCTTTTCTGGCATATCCCTTGGCCGAACGGGGAGGCTTTTGGCATATGTCCCTGGCAGGAGGAGATCCTCGACGGGATGCTCGGAAGCGACATTATCGGATTTCACACCCAATTTCATTGTAATAATTTTCTGGATACTGTGGACCGAGCGCTCGAATGTAAGATCAATTGGGCGAGTTTCGAGATCACTCGGGGAGGAAAATCCAGCGCGGTGCGGCCTTTCCCGATCAGTATTTCGGGAGCTCCCAACACCGCCGGCCAGGATCCGGAAAAGGATCCGTTGGAAAAACTGCGACAGGACCTTGGCCTCAAGGGGAAGAAAGTGGGGCTTGGCGTTGACCGCATCGATTATACGAAAGGGTTGTTGGAACGTTTTCGGGCGATCGAAAGGGTCCTTGAAAAACACCCGAACCTTCAGGGTGAACTGGTTTTTATCGAGTTGGGGGCTCCTTCCCGGACACTGATCGCCAGTTATCAAGACCACCTGAAGGATGTTGAGAAACTTGTGGAAAAGATCAACCAGCGGTTTCAGAAAGGAAGCTACCGACCCATTCTTTTTCTCGAAGAACATCACGATCAAAAAAAGATCTTCGATTTTTATCGGTTGGCGGATTTTTGTCTGGTGAGTTCGCTTCATGACGGCATGAATCTTGTGGCCAAAGAATTTGTTTCAGCTCGGGAAGATGAAGACGGGGTTTTGATCCTGAGCCGGTTCACCGGGGCCAGCCATGAATTTACCAGTTCCCTTTTGGTCAATCCCTACGATGTGGAGGGGACCGCGGAAGCGATCCACCAGGCCGTGACCATGCTCCCCGCGGAGAAAAAAGAGCGGATGCGGAAGATGCGGCAGATCGTGAAGGAATACAACATTTACCGCTGGGCTGCGGATATGATCACGGAGCTGATCAAGGCTTTTTAGGAGGAGTTCCATGCGTATTTTTAATGAACAGGTCGCGCGCAGGATCTGTCGAGTTCCCCGTTTATTTCTTTTCCTGGACTATGACGGGACGCTGACGCCTATCGCGAAGAATCCGGAAGGAGCCCGGTTAAACGCAGGGATGAGGCGTGTTCTCTCTGAATTAGCCGTTCTTCCGGGGACGAAGACCGCTGTGGTGAGCGGGCGTTCGGTGAAAGCTCTCCGGGAGGTGGCGGGGCCGTTGGCGGGCGTGATCTGTGTGGGCAATCACGGGATGGAGGTGCGGGCTGACTCTTTTTCCTGGGATCATCCGTCCGTTCCAAAATCAGCTTGGATCATGGCTCGAATATGGGACGCGCTTTCCCGAAAGCTTGTTCCCGTGAAAGGAATGCTGCTTGAGAATAAAGTCGTCGGGATCTCGCTTCATTATCGTTTGGTCTCGATCCATAAGGTGGCGGCGCTTTACCGGGCTTTTCGCGAGATCGTAGAGCCTTGGGTGGAACTCGGAATGATCGATGTCCGGGACGGAAAAAAAGTGTGGGAGATCCGATCCCGGTTCGGACGGTGGAACAAAGGGCATGTGGTTCAGTGGCTGCTCCGAAAGTATCAAAGAGGGGGGAGCTGGCTTCCTGTTTTTATCGGGGATGACCAAACGGATGAGGATGCCTTTCAGGCTCTCCGTGAGTGCGGGGTGACAATCAAGGTTACGGATAATCCGCGCGCGGTGTCCTGGGCTCAATACTATATTCATTCTCCATCGGAGGTCCACGATCTTCTGGCGGCGGTGGTCCGAGGTCGGCGCCAGGGTGTCCGAGGGAGGTCCGTGTGAGCGCAACATCCCTTTGGTACAAGGATGCCATTATTTACGAGCTGCATGTGAAGTCGTTCCTTGACAGTAACGAGAACGGATTCGGGGACTTTGCGGGCCTGACCCGGAAACTGGATTACCTGGAGGACCTCGGGATCAATTGTATCTGGTTACTTCCTTTTTATCGTTCTCCCATGAAGGATGACGGCTACGACATCGCTTATTTTGAGGAGGTCGCCTCCGAATACGGTACCATGAAAGATTTTGAGCATTTTGTGAAAGAGGCGCATCGCCGCGGGATCCGGGTTCTGGTAGAACTCGTAATGAACCACACTTCCGATGTGCACCCCTGGTTCTTGGAGGCGCGGGCGTCGAGAAATTCGCCCAAGAGGGATTTCTATGTCTGGACCGATGATCCGGAAAAGTACAAAGAGTCCCGGATCATTTTTACGGATACGGAGAAATCCAATTGGACCTATGACCCGGTTTCCGGCCAATATTACTGGCATCGTTTCTTCAGCCACCAGCCGGACCTCAATTACAATAATCCGGAGGTCCAGAAAGCGATGCTGGATGTGCTTTTGTTCTGGCTCAAGAAGGGCGTCGATGGATTCCGGCTCGACGCGGTCCCTTATCTTTTCGAAAAAGAGGGGACGAATTGCGAGAATCTTCCGGAGACGCACCAATATTTGAAGGTGCTTAGAGCCCATCTCGACAAACATTTTAAGGATAAGGTTTTATTGGCCGAAGCGAACCAATGGCCTGCCGATGTCCGGCCCTACTTTGGAGAGGGCGATGAATGCCACATGGCTTTTCACTTTCCGCTGATGCCGCGTATTTTTATGGCGATCCGCAAGGAAGATAACACGCCGATCATGGAGATCATGCGTCAGACGCCGGAGATCCCCGGGAATTGTCAGTGGGCCCTTTTTCTGCGCAATCACGACGAGCTGACGCTCGAGATGGTGACGCAAGAGGAGCGGGACTATATGTATCGCGAATATGCCGCGGATCCGAAAGCTCGGCTGAACCTCGGTATTCGGCGTCGGCTCGCGCCACTCATGAGCAACGGCCGGAGGCAAATGGAGCTTTTGCACAGCCTCCTTTTTAGCCTTCCGGGGACGCCGGTGATCTACTATGGCGATGAGATCGGGATGGGTGATAATTTTCACTTGGGGGATCGTAATGGCGTGCGAACCCCCATGCAGTGGAACCGGGACCGCAACGCGGGTTTTTCTTCGGCGGACCCGGGAAATCTCTACGCGCCTGTCATCACGGACCCGGTTTATGGATACCAAGCGGTCAATGTGGAGGCTCAATCACAGACCCAATCGTCCTTTTTGAACTGGACCCGGCGGATGATCAAGGTTCGCAAGAGTTTGCGCGCGTTCGGGCGGGGGACTTTGGAGTTTTTGAAACATCAAAATCCAAAGATCCTGGCGTATATGCGCGTGTATGAAGATGAAATATTGCTGATCGTGAATAATCTTTCCCGTTATGTTCAGCCGGTGGAGCTTGATCTGAAAAAATACAGCGGGTTTGAGCCGGTGGAGCTTTGGGGCAATGTCCGGTTCCCCAAAATAGGGGAATTACCGTACTTCCTGACGCTCGGCCCCCATGGGTTTTACTGGTTCCGTCTGTCCCAAACAGCGTGACCGTTCCTGAACGCCACTAATAAGGAGCATTTTTCATGATATTCGTTCTGTATCTTTGCCTGGTGGGCCTTTTGATCTACATCATCCTTAAAGGTTCTCGGATACAGATTTTCGAAAAGGGAGAACCTTTGGGGATTAAAACGATCGTGGCTCAGGGAAAGGCGGCCTCGAAAGGGGTTTGGAAGCAGGTCTATGAAACGTCTTCTCTCGATGAAGCGCGCCAGGTCCAGGCTCGGCTCGAAGGGGAGAAGATCGATTGCTTGCTCTATGAACAGGGGAAAAAAGATATCCATGGCAATCCTCTGCAGGGGATCGGTGTTGCTGTCGCGGGTCCCGATTTCCTCAGAGCCCAGGATTCTATTGCGCGAATGCCTGCGTGATGCTTTTGACAGGTCTCTATTCTAAAACGGCGTTTCCAACGGGAGGGGTACGATGAGCTCAAGTGATATGACACCGGACGAGCAGATATTGAATTGGCTTGGAAATTTTTTAAAACGTCCCGGGATGGTATGGGGCTTGGGGGTGGTGATATTGATCGCGTGGCTGGCAACCGGTTTTTTTATTGTGAGTCCGGGGGAGCAAGGGATCATCCGGCAGTTTGGGAAGAAGGTCCGGATCGCGAGCGCAGGGCTTAACTGGAGGATGCCTTGGCCGGTCGAAAAAGTGGACATTGTGAATGTCGAGCAGGTCCGGCGTATTGAGGTCGGTTTCGGGATGCAGGGGCGTGAAAGCGCTCTTTATCGCCGAAGCGGGCAAAGCCGTTCCGAAGCGATGATGCTTACGGGGGATGAAAATATCGTGGAAGCCCAGATCATTGTCCAGTACAAGGTCAGTGATCCGGTTAAATATCTTTTTCGGCTCTATGATCCTGAAGGAACCCTTTATACGGCCACGGAAGTCGCGCTTCGGAGCGCCGTCGGACGCTCTACGATCGATGACGTTTTAACGGTCGGAAGGCAGAAAGTCCAGGAGGAAACCCGGGAATTTCTACAGCGGCTGATGGACAATTATGAGTCCGGGTTGATGATCACCGAAGTCCGGCTTCAGGTCGTGGATCCGCCGGAACAGGTCAAAGATGCGTTTCACGAAGTGGTAAGGGCCCGGGAAGATCGGGAACGCCTGATCAATGAAGCCAAAGGGTATCAGGAGGATCTGATCCCGCGGGCTCGCGGGGAAGCCCAGAAAATGCTTCGCGGCGCGGAAGGGTACAAGGAGGAACGTCTTCTTAAGGCCCAGGGAGATGCCGTCCGTTTTACGGCACTGCTCGGGGAATATCAAAAATCCAAGGAAGTGACGTGGAACCGGCTTAAGCTCGAAACGCTTGAGAAGATCTATCCTCCGGCGAATAAGGTGATCGTGGACCCCGGGGCGGGAACCCAGGTGCTTCCGCTACTTTCCCTGAGGGATCAGGCCTCAGCGGAATTGACACAGGATCCGCTCGTTGCTTCGAAGATCGCTCAAGGGAAAGAGGTGCTTTCATGAATCCATCGATGTTCTTCCGGTTTTGGCCTGTGGTAGTCGTGAGCGTGGCTTTTTTACTGCCCGCTGCCGTGTTCCAGGTAGATGAGACGGACCAGGTGATCATCACACGACTCGGGGAGTACAGAAGGACCTTGAATACCCCGGGTCTGAAAGTGAAGATCCCGCTGTTCGAACAGGCGAATTTTTTTGAAAAGAGGATCCTGACGAGCGGGGCGCTTCCGGCGGAGTATTTGACCCTGGATAAAAAACGCCTCGTGGCCGATCATGTCACTCGCTGGAAGATCGTGGATCCGCTTCTTTTCTATAAGACGGTCCGGGATCTTTCCGGCGCCAAGGCGAGGCTGGATGATATCGTTTTTTCGGAGATGCGCCGGGAACTTGCCAGCCATGATTTCAGCAAGATCATCGCCAGCGAACGTGAGAATATTATGGAAACGATCGCAGGCAATGCCAGAAAGCAAGCCGTGAAATTCGGCATTGAGCTCGTAGATGTCAGGATCAAGAGAGCCGATCTTCCGCAGGAAGTTCAGGAGAGCGTTTTTTCGCGTATGAAGGCGGAACGCCAGCGCATCGCGAAGCGTTACCGTTCGGAAGGGGAAGAAGAAGCGTTCAAGATCCGCGGCGAAACGGACAAGAACCGCACGATCCTTATGGCCAGGGCTTATGAAGAAAGCCAGAAGCTTCGAGGCGAAGGCGATGCTTCGGCAACGAAGGTCTATGCCGAAGCCTATGGACAGGACGCGGAATTTTATACGTTCGTTCGAAGTCTGGAAGCTTATGAAAAAAGTTTTCAGGAGAGAACCACGCTGTTGGTGTCGTCCGATACCGATCTGTTCCGGTATATGAGAGAAAACTACAAGCGCCGTTAGAAAGAGTTCCGATTTCCGCGGGGATGGGGCGCCCCACCGGTCGCTAAGGTTGGCGCGCGCCGTCCCCGCGGAGCACTTTTAAAAACCGCGCCCCTGCGATAGTTCCCTTTCCTCTTTTGCGTCCCTGGGTTAATATAACGAAGATTTTTATAAGAACTTATTTGCGATTAGTGAAAGAGAGGATCTGTGGTGAATTTTTTAAGTGGTGTTGCGATCGAGCAGGTTCTGCTGGCCGTGTCTCTCCTTCTGTTGATGGGGGTTTTCTCGAGCAAAGTCTCGGACCGGTTCGCGATCCCGGTCCTGCTCCTCTTTCTTGCGATCGGCATGCTTGCCGGTTCCGAAGGGATCGGGAAGATCTATTTTGACAGCGCATCGCTCGCGAAATCGATCGGTATCGTCGCCCTTATTTTCATCATCTTCCACGGAGGTCTCGACACCGACTGGGAAGAGACCCGGACGGTCTTTTGGCAGGGCGCCATCCTTTCGACGGCGGGCGTCCTTCTGACGGCGGTCCTCACAGGGTATTTCGCGATGGTCATCCTGAAGTTCTCATTCCTGGAGGGCATGCTTCTCGGGTCCATCGTTTCTTCCACGGATGCGGCGGCCGTTTTCAGCGTCCTGCGCTCCCGGCGCATCAGCCTGAAAAAACCCTTAAAACCCCTGCTGGAACTGGAATCGGGAAGCAATGACCCCATGGCCGTTTTTTTGACGGCGGGAGTGATCAGCCTCATGAGTTCGAAGGATATGAGCCTTGTATCCCTCGTTCCGATGTTCTTCCTGGACATGGGCGTCGGCGCGCTTGTCGGGCTCTTGATGGCGAAAGTGATCGTTTATCTTCTTCGCCGCACGAAACTGGAATATGAAGGGCTTTACCCTGTGATCATGATCGCCCTCGTTCTTTTGACCTACGTGACGGCTGTGTTCCTAAAGGGGAACGGCATCCTCGCAGTCTACCTTGCCGGTCTCATGCTCGGCCGTTCCGAGTTCCCCAACAAGAAGACGATCCTTCGGTTTCAGGGCGGACTGGCCTGGCTGATGCAGATCACGATGTTCGTTACGCTAGGAATGCTGGTGTTCCCGTCCCACATCGTTCCTGTGATGGGCGCGGGGTTGTTGCTGACGCTTTTGCTGATGGTGGTGGCGCGACCGGTCAGCGTGTTCTTGTGCCTGCTTCCCTTCAAGTTCAGCTTCCCCAAAAAGGTCATGATCGCTTGGGTCGGCCTTCGCGGTTCGGTGCCGATCATTCTCGCGACGTTCCCTTTTATGGCCGGGATCCCGCAGGCGGACATGATCTTTAACGTGGTGTTCTTCGTCGTTTTCGCGTCGGTCCTGATCCAGGGGGCCTCGATCCCAGTCGTTTCCAAATGGCTGAATCTGGATGCGCCTTTGGCGCGTCGCGTGGCTTCTCCGATCGAATTCGAAAAAACCGAGGCGATGGACGCGGATCTCCTCGAGTTTATGGTGCCGTATTCGGGGACCGTAGCCGGAAAGAGGCTCTATGATCTCGATTTTCCAAAAGGCAGCCTCGCAGTGCTGGTCGGGCGGGCTGATAAGTTCATTGTCGCGAAGGGAAATACCCTTTTAGAAGCGGGCGATGTTGTTTTGGCGCTCGTGAGCAAGCAGGACCTTGAGGCCGTTAAGCATATCTTCAGTGAAGTGAATCAGCCGAAGAAGGCATGATCGCTTCGGCGGGTGCGTCGCAAGTTGCGAGGCTTTTTAGGAGGATTCAGTGTCTGGCCGCAAAAATTCTGAAGATCTTTCCCGATTAATGTTCCGCGCGGTCCAGATCAGCCTGTTCGGGAATTTGATCCTTTTTATCCTGAAGGCGGCGGCTTTGATCGCGGTGAACTCCCTCGCGATCGCGACGGATCTCGGGATCACGGTCGTGGGGCTTTCGGTCTCCGGGATCCTCTACTTCTCTGTGAAGCTTGCGAATCGTCCTGCCGACACCCTTCATAATTACGGTTACGGGAAAGTGGAGCATGTGTGCGAGGTCATCGAGGGGGTGGTGCTGATCGGGATCGCGATGGTGATGTCCTTTCAGGCGCTGACCCATCTTTTTCACACCAAAGAGATCGCCGCTCCCTGGCTCGGATTCGTCTTCAGCGTTGTTGGCGCGGGGATCAATTTTTCGGGGGCTTTTTGGATCCTCGCGATCGCGAAACGCTGTCATTCGCCGGCCGTCCGTGCGGAAGGGGTCCATTACCAGCTTGAAGGGTGGATCTCTCTCACCGTAGCGGCATCGTTCCTTCTCGCGGTGTTACTGTCTCTGACCCCGCTCAAACCTTGGGCGGTGTATCTCGACCCTCTGGCGACATTGATCGTGAGCGTTCTGATCGCATTTCCGTCTTTCCATCTCGCCAAGCACGCCTTTACAAAGCTTTTGGACGTCTCTCTCGAAGAAAAAGGGAAAATGGAAGTGCTAAAACAGCTTGGCAAGTATATGGGGCAGTGTTGTGAGTTCCGGGATGTCCGGAGCCGCAGTGCCGGCCGTCACAATTTTGTGGAGTTGAAACTCGTCCTTCCGCGCCTGATGCCGTTTGCGGAAGCTTTTTGTTTAGCGGCTCGTGTCGAGGAGGACCTTCGGAAGAGTATCCCCGAGTGCCAGGCCAATGTGAATATTGTTCCCTGCGATGAAGATTGCTCCATTCTCGGGGCAGGGAAATCGTGTCCCTATCTTTCGTGAGAGCCTCGTAGCGATGCCGACCCGGGAGCGCGAACTCTTTCTGAGCCATGTCTTGCTTTTGAGAAGGAAGCACTGTATTTTATAGCCTCATGAAAGTTTTTTTCCTCAATATCCCTTATCACGCCCGCTTTACGCGGGAAAGCCGTTCCCCGGGAGTGGCTCCCTCCGGGACGCTTTACTATCCCATCTATCTGGCCCTTGCGGCAGGACTTGTTCGCAAACACGGCCATACGATCGATTTTTTGGATGCCCCGGCAGAGGGCTATGACCTTGCGCGGACCGAGGCGCGTGTCTCCGCGTTCCGGCCCGAGCTGATCGTTGCGACGACCGTGACGGCGTCGGTGTTTCATGACGCTCGGGTGATGGAGGAGCTTTCAAGAAAAACAGGCGCGATGACCATGCTGGTAGGGACCCATCCCACCGCGCGGCCGATCGAAACGCTCAAAATGTCGCCCTCGCTCGATTTTGTGGCGGTGGGGGAATATGATTTTACCGTTCTCGAGGTGGCGGACCATTTCGCGGCGGGGAAGACGCGGGAGATGCTTTCCGGGGTCCGGGGCCTTGCTTATCGCATGGGGGATCAATGTCTTTTGAATGAGCGCCGTCCGTGGCATGAGAACATGGATGAGATCCCCTGGGCAAGCCTGATCTATAAAGATTTCCTCAAGATCGAGCATTACAGCTACGGGGCACAGCTTCATCCCGAGGTCACGATCGTGAGCGGCCGCGGTTGCCCTTACCAGTGCACGTTCTGTGTTTTTCCCCAGACCATTACCGGCCAACGGTACCGCGCGCGGACGGTGAAAGATGTCGTGGATGAAATGGAATTCATCCAGAAAACCTGGCCCCACAACAAAGAGATCATGTTCGAGGATGATACGCTGACGGTGGATAAAGCGCGCATGAGGGATCTTTCCGAGGAGATCCTTCGCCGGGGCCTGAAGGTCACCTGGTCCGGGAATGCGCGGGCCGATTTTGATGACGTGGAACTCCTCAAGCTGATGAAGAAAGCCGGATGCCGGCTTTTTTGCGTCGGATTTGAGTCCGCAGACCAGAAGATCCTGGATGAAATGAAAAAAGGCGGTGCCACGATCCAGATCCGGGAAAAATTCGTGAACGCCTGCGCGGAAGCCGGCATTATGATCCATGGATGTTTCCTTTTTGGAGGCGCCAACGAGACCCCGGAGACGATGCGTGGGACGCTGGAAATGGCGAAACGCATGAAGCTCGATACGGCCCAGTTCTTTCCCATTATGGTCTATCCGGGAACGCGGGCCTATGAAGAGGCGAAGGCGAAAGGGGATCTTGATTCCGAGAACTACGAAGAATGGCTTCGGGGGAGCGGGTACTATGCTTCCCAGGTGCATCGGGGAGAACTGTCGGGAGAAGCGATCGCGGCGTTCACCGACCGGGCCTATCAGGAATTTTATTTGAGGCCGTCCTTTATTTTGAAGAAGATGGGACAGTTTCTGTTTTCTCCGGAGGAACGATCCCGGATCCTTTTTGGCTTTGGATTTTTTCTCAAGAAGATCCTGACGCGAGAGAAAAAATCGTGAAGGTCGCCGTCGTTTCCGCGGTCTATAACGAAGAAAAGCGCATCGGCCAGATGCTGGAGAGCCTTTTAGCCCAGACACGGCTTCCGGATGAGATCGTGATCGTGGACGATGGATCGACGGATCATACGGCCTGGCTTATCGAATGCTGCTCGAAACATTTCCCATTGGTGCGTCTCATCCGTCATTCGAACCAAGGCCCTGCCGTCTCACGGAATTTGGGATGGCGCACGGCGAGTGCCGATATCGTGGTCTTTACTGACGGAGACTGCATCCCCGATCATAACTGGATCGAAAAACTTCTTCCCGGATTTTCTTCCCAGGAGGTTGCCGCGGTGGGGGGAACTTACCGGACGCTGAACCGGGATTCGAGACTTGCCCGTTTTGTGGGCTATGAGATCGATTGGAGATACCGGTATGTTCGGGGGGCGATCGACGCTCATGGTTCCTATAACCTGGCCGTGCGGCGCGCTGTTTTGGAGGAGATGAACGGCTTCGACGAGTCCTACAAGGCCCCGAGCGGTGAAGATTGGGACCTTACCTACCGGATTTCGCGAAAATATAAGATCCTTTTTGAGCGTGAGGCGATCGTTGCCCATGCGCACCCCGAATCTTTTTGGCCTTATATGAAAAACCAGGTTCGTCGGGGTTTTGACCGGATCAAGCTCTACAATGAGCATCCTGAGAAACGGGGCGGCGATATTTATACGGGGGGCCTCGCGAAATACCAGGTTCTCGTGGCGGGGCTTCTGCCCGCCTTTCTTGTTTTCTCCTTTTGGCCCTTTTTTCGGGGGCTTGCGGTGCTCGCCGCGGTTTTTCTTTTTGTTTCCTGCCTGAATTCTTTTCTCTATATTTTTCAACGCGATCCCGGAGTCGCCTTTTATGGCTTGGGGGTCCAGTTCTGCCGATGTTTTGCGTGGGCCTGGGGCGCCGTCAAGGGTGTGCTCCGGTTCGGATACAAGATCCGCTTTTAGTTTTCCCACCGTATTTTCTGTTATTTTTCTGATAGACCCCTTATCTGAGAGTCCGTTCGTCTGGAAAGGCGATCAAGGGGAAAGGTCTGGCTTTGAGGCGAAACCCGTTATGAGAAAAGATGGGCGGCCGTGATGCCGCTCAGGACGAATTGGACGGCGATGGCGGCGAGGATAAGACCCATGAGGCGGGTTATGATCCGGAGGCCGATCCCGCTGATGACCTTGGAGCAGGTCGCCGCAAGCCGGAGGATGATCAAGGTTAAGAGCGAGACGAGAACGATCGCTGCCACAAGGATCCCCTGATGAGAAAGGGTGGTGGCCTTGTCAGAGAGAAGAATGACCGCCGTGATGGCTCCGGGCCCGGCGAGCATGGGGATCGCCATGGGTGTGACCGCGACATCATTTTTATCGATGCCCTCGGCTTTTTCTTCCTGAGTTTCCTTGAATGCGGTGCGCCGCGCCTGAAGCATGTCGAGAGCAACGATGAGAAGAATGATGCCTCCCGCGATCTGAAAGGCCGGCAGCGAGATCCCAAACGCGGCAAGTAATCGCTGCCCAAGGAAAAAGCTCAGGAGGAGGATGCTGCACGTGATCCCTGTGGCGAGTTGGGCCATTCTGATCCGTTCCGGAAGGGTGTTCTGACCGGTCATGGCCAGAAAAGTGGGGATGAGCCCGACGGGATCGACGATGACAAAAAGGGACGTGAAGGAGAGAATGGCGTAATCGATCAGGCTCATCATGGTTTTAAAGCATCGGCCAAAGAGGGTGGGGGCTTGATAAGCTTGGCGCGACGCTTGGAGGAGATAGCCCCCTTGTGGCATAATGCGTTTTATGAAGATCTTCCGGCGTATTTGCTTTTATATTTTCTTTTCGGCCTATCTCGTCCTGTGTCCCCTTATCGTTTTCTACGCGTTCGGCTATATTTTTACCCCAAAGGTCGAAGAAGGCTTTGTGAAGACAGGGTTGATCCACATTGAGTCGCTTCCCGAAGAGGCTTCGCTTTCGATCGCAAATCGCCGCTATGCCGAAAAGACCCCCGCGACGATCCGGAATCTTCTGGCGGGACAGTATGCCGTAAAACTGTCGCTCCGGGGATACCGGCCATGGACGCGGGAGGTGACTGTCGCTCCGGGGAAAGCCGTGAATTTTGAAAAAGTTCTTTTGCTTCCTGAAAAGATCAAGCCTCGGGTCTTGTTGCCCGGGCCTTTTGAAAAGATCCAGGTGGTTCCGGATACGCATTTCTTGATCCTGCAGTCAGGCGCGGATGTCCGCAGTTTGAAGGTTTTTGATTGGCGGAGCCAGAATGCTCGGGCGATCCTTCCAGAGAGTGCGATCCCTGCCCAGGCTGAACTGGTTCGGATCTTTACGGCGAAAGGGAGCTCTTTTGTGGTGCTTCAGATCCAAAGCCCCGAAGGGATGCGTTTTCTGGGTTGTTCGATCGACCGAGAGAATCCGGACATCAAGGATCTTACTTCTCTTTTGAGCGGAGCGAAACCTTCCGAACTTTTTTGGGAAGGGAGCCGCCCCGACTATGTATTTGCCCTTTCAGGAGACGGCCTGTCCCGGTTGGATCTCGGTAAAATGGTAGCTTCGACCGGGATGATGGATCGGGTTCGTGGAGTGGCGCTTTTCAGGGGGAGGGTCTACTCACTGAGGGAAACTTCCATCGTGAAGATGGGGTTTAGCGCGAAGCCGGGGGAACGGACGCTAGTTGAGCGGGGTGTTTTTCTACAGAATCTCTTTGGGGGAGAAGAGCCGTTCCGGATGGATTTCATTTCTCCGGACGCGATCTGTTTTCTGGGTTCGGAAGGACAGCTTTTTGCAAATATTCTGCCCTATCGTTTTGTTGATAAGGGCGTGAAGGGGTATCAATCCGATATCGCAGGAAAAAAGATCGTGTTGTGGCAGGAAGAACGCCTCGGGGTTCTGGACCTCGAAAAACCGGAGCGAAAGAATGCGTTCTTTGAGCGCGGTCCCGAGATCGCATGGATCCATGACCGGGGAGATGATCTTCGACAGGCCTATTTTGTTCTGGACGATGCCTATGTGCTTTTTCTGGATAAGGACCAGGTCTTTCTGGTTCGTTTGGGGGATGATCCAGCTCGGCCTGAGAAGATCGTTAGCGTTCGAAAAGACGGAGGGATCTTTTACGCGTCCAGGTCCGGGAAACTGTATTACCTGGAGCCTGCTGGCGGAGGGCTTGCTGTTGTGGATATTCTGCCGGAAGGGCTGACCTTTTCCGGCGTGATCGGGGAACTTGAAAGAGGGCCCGAGGAGGTTCGTGTATGAGCTTTGTTTACTCCGCGCGAGGGTTGGATCGCAGGGCCGCTTCGGCACAGCGTTTTTTTGAGATCCTTCCCGGACTCACCAGTTGGGTGCTGCTTTTGGGGCTCGTGGCCCTTTCGATCTGGGCCCCGCTCGTGGCCGCGATCGCGATGATCGCATTCATGCTCGCCTGGGTCCTCCGGCTTTTCTATCTTACGATCTTCCTGCTTCTCTCCTATGTGAGATTGTCTACCGAGAAAGAGACGGATTGGGCGGCGCGGGCCCGGGGGATGGATCGATTTGAGGAGTATCTGGAAGAGATCCGAAAGGCTCCTCGAGAGAAATCCTGGCTTAAAAGGATCTCGCAATGGACCCACCGGCGGAAGATGGAGCGCCTTAGAGAATTGGGGAATATCCCGCCGCGATCCTCGGAAGTGTTTCACCTGGTCGTGATCCCTGTGGTGAAGGAGACTGAGGAAATGGTCGGAGCGAATATCCTGAGCATTATGCGCAACGAAGCCTTTGTGAAGCAGATCGTGATCGCCCTTGCGGTGGAGTCTCGTGCGCAGGAGGCGATCAAATCGGGGATGGCCCGGCTCGCGGCGAAGTATGGGGAGCGGTTCATGCATTTTCTGGTGGTGGAGCATCCCGATGGGCTTCCGGGGGAAGCTCGCGTGAAGGGGGCGAATGCAAGCTACGCGGCGCAAGCCGCCGGCCGGTATTTTGAAGAGCGCAGGATCCCAATTGATCATATCGTTGTTTCCTGTTTTGATGCGGATACGATCGTGCCTTCGAATTACTTCGCCTGTCTGACTTATGCCTTTATGAGTTGCCCGGACCGTTGCCGTGCCAGTTTTCAGCCGATCCCCGTTTTTCATAATAATATATGGGATGTCCCCGGATTTGCCCGCGTGATCGAATCCGGGTCCTCTTTTTTTCAGCTGATCGAAACGACGGACCCTGAGCGTCTGGTGACCTTCTCCAGCCACAGCATGAGCTTCAAGGCCCTGGTGGAAGTGGGGTACTGGCCGCTCGATATGATCTCGGATGATTCCGGGATCTTTTGGAAGGCCTATCTTCATTTTGAGGGGCAATATCAAGTAGTCCCTCTTCCGACGACCTTATCCATGGATATCGTTGACGCCGGGGTTTGGTGGAAGACCGTGGTAAGCCTCTACAAACAGAAACGGCGCTGGGCCTGGGGGGTGGAGAATTTTCCGCTTGTGATGCGGGGGTTTCTTGCGAGCCGGAAGATCTCTTTCTATAACAAATTCCGGCACGGGATCAAACTTTTTGAGGGCCATGTGACATGGGCGATCGTTCCGTTCTTTTTAATGTTTGCCGGTTGGCTGCCGGTGATCTCCTCCGAAGGGGAGTTCGCTCATACGGTGCTTTATTACAGCGCAGGCCGCTTTACGCAGACGATCTTCAGTCTCTCGACGGTGGCCCTCCTCGGGACCATTCTGATGAGCATCTGGCTTTTGCCGAAAAAGAAAAAGAGATTTTCTTTCATTTGGACGCTGATCCATGGTCTGGAATGGTTCCTGGTCCCGTTCATCCTTGTTTTTCTGAGTGCCATGCCCGCGCTGGATGCCCAGACGCGGCTGATGTTCAACAAGCGGATGGAGTTCTGGGTGTCTGATAAGTTGCGGCGTTAATATGTTCATAACCCATTCAAAATGAATGGGTTGTGATTTTTATGCGTCAAGTTGGTATCCGAAATGAATATTTTCAGCCGGCATTGACAGGATTGTTTTGATGGGGTAGCTTTTTGAGTAGAAGTAAATAACAACCAGTGAGGTGAAGCCCGAAAGAACCCTGAGGTCTCATGGGGTGGCATCGGAGGGGTTGGTTCCTTCCGGTGACGTGGAAGACGCAAGATAGACGCCTTTAGTTTTGAGTGATGGTCCGCGGTTTTGCGGGGTATTGCTTGGGACTTTGAGGCGTTTTTTTATACCCATGGGGTGTCAGGGAGATTTGAGCGATGGCACAGTCCTGATTCTCATTTATTTAAAATAAACGGGTTATCAGGACAGTCCTTGTCAGTCATTTAGAAATGAATGAAAGGCGAGGGCCGTACCACCTCACAAAAACCCGGGAAGTTCCGGGCTGTGCCGCGAACTAAACGAACAAAAAGGAGATTCAAGAATATGAAGAACGTCGCGATTTTGTTGGTTGCGATCCTGCTTTGCCCGGCTTTTGCTTTTGCGGAAGAGGTGGCCCCGGTTGCTGTCGAGGAGACCGCGGTTGTTGCGCAAGATGCTGTGACGGGTGAGGTGGTGGGCGAAGCTGTCGAAGTGGACGAGCTCTACGCTCCGGCAACGGCCGAAGACATCAAGGCTGAAGCTAAGGAAGCGATCCAGGAAGTGAAGGCGGAAGCGAAGGAAGAAGTGAAAGAGATCAAGGCGGAAGAGAAAGAAGCCTTGAAAGAAGCAGCGATGTAAGACCTGTTCCTGTCTTTCGGGACAGGGGCATGATCGCCTAATCCCCGGCTAGGGGAACGGGAGAAATGAAATGGTGAACCTGGCTTCTTCGGAGGCGGGCGGGCTAATCTGCGGTCCGAACCAGAAACTAATCCCGTCGGCGTTGCAGATTGTTTTTATTTAGGATAGAATCCGAACGAGAAGGCTGGCCCTTCGGGGTCAGCCTTCTTTGTTAATCGATCCCGTTATTTTTGCCCTCACCGTGAAAGGATTGGAACCCTGATGAGCAGCTTTATCCTTTGGAGTGCTTTCGGTCTCCTGGTCGTTGTCCTGCTGGCCCTTGATCTGGGTGTTTTTCACCGGAAGGCGCATGAGGTCAAGATCAAGGAAGCTCTCATCTGGAGCGCCGTGTGGATCGGCGTGGCCCTCCTTTTCAATCTGGGTGTTTATTTCGTAAAAGGCAAGGAACTCGCGGTTCAGTTCCTGGCCGGCTACCTTCTCGAGAAGTCGCTGAGCGTTGATAACCTTTTCGTGTTCCTTCTCATCTTCAATTACTTTCGTCTCCCGTCCCGTTTTCAGCACGAGGTCCTTTTTTGGGGGATCATCGGGGCGCTTGTTTCCCGCGCGATCTTTATTGTTTGCGGGATCGGTCTTTTGCACTATTTCAGCTGGATGATCTATGTGTTCGGCGCGGTCCTGGTTTGGACGGGATTCAAACTGGCGTTTGAAAAAGATAAGAAGGTGGAGCCGGAGAAGAATGTCTTCGTGAAATTATTCCGCCGTTTTTTCCCCATGACGCAGGACTATCACGACGGGAAGTTTTTTGTAAAAATAAACGGAATTCTTTACGCGACCCCGCTGATCGTGATCTTGCTGGTCGTCGAATCGACCGATATCGTGTTCGCGGTGGATTCGATCCCCGCGATCCTGGCGATCTCCCGCGATATTTTTATCGTCTATACGTCCAACGTGTTCGCGATCCTCGGTCTCCGCGCTCTCTATTTTGCGTTAGCGCAGTTGATGAAGCTTTTCCACCATCTTCATTACGGGCTTTCGCTGATCCTGGTCCTGATCGGCGTCAAAATGATCATTTCCCACTTTGTTCATGTTCCGACCGTCGCAACGCTTGGGACCATTCTTCTTGTCTTGACAGCATCGGTCGTTGCGTCGATCATCTGGCCTTCAAAGTCGGGGGAGGCCGGTTCGCAGCATTGATCCATTGGCATGAGGGGTTCTGAAGCCGTTTGATCCGGAAGATGTTTACAAAAAAAGGCTCTGCCGCGGCAAGATGCGCGACAGAGCCTTTTTGATTACCGGCTGAACCGGGTGCGGATGGCTTTGATCTCTTCTTTGGGGATGTTCAAAAATTCCAGGAATTCCTGGTGTCCCTCGGGCGCGTTCTTCTCAAAGGCCCTGTGCCAGTTCTCCATCTGCTTGTCCGACAACCCGGTTTCCCGGAAGATCTGGATCCATTGTTCCTTGTTGATCTTACCCATTTTTAAAATCCTCCTGTTTTTGAGGAGTGCCAGGACCATCCTTTGCTGGCTCTTGAGCTCCTGGATCTCATCGTTGATCCGGGCGAGACGTTTCTCGAGTATCCTCGAGAAAGACCCGCCCTGTCTTTTCCCCAACAGAGACTGGATGTCCTTAAGGGAAAGACCTGCTTTTCTGTAGAGACAGATGGACCCGAGACGTTTCTCTTTCCCCTCATCGTAAAGCCGGTAGCCGGTGAGAGTGCGTCTCGAAGCTTTGAGTAAGCCCACTGCCTCGTAATAGAGCAGAGCCGTTCTTGAGATCTGGTGTCGCTTCGCGAGCTGCGAAATGGTTTGCATGGCATCTCCTTTGCGGTGAAGCATAAACTATCAAGCTGTAGACAGGTCAACATCCTATCGCAAAAAACTTTGGGATCCAAGAGGCGTGGTGCTGCTGTTGATCGTGGGAGAGGGGCTCAACCCCGGGCTACGCGCTTTGAGCTGCCGCATGAAGCAAGGGAGGTAGACATAAAAAAAGCCCCCGCGCTTTCTTGCGAAAGCAAATGCGGGGGCTTTTTTATGGATGTTCTGCTAACAGCTTAGGCTTTGGACTTCAGTACCGGGATCCGCATGCTGTAGAAGGATCTCCAGACGAAGATCAACCCGATGGCGAGGAATACCGCTCCGCTGATGCGGGTGGTGGCCGGGTTCATCTTGATCGCGATCTCGACGGCCAGCATGCCGAAGAGTGTCGAGAACTTGATGATCGGGTTGAGCGAGACCGAGGTCGTATCCTTGAACGGATCTCCCACGGTGTCGCCGATGACTGTCGCGGCGTGGACCGGCGTATTTTTCTCGCCCAGGTCAACTTCCACAACCTTCTTCGCGTTATCCCAAGAACCGCCGGCGTTCGCCATGAACATAGCCTGGAAAAGGCCGAACGTGGCGATGGCGATGAGGTAAGCGATGAAGAAATAGGGATCGAACATCGCGAAAGCGAGCGTGAGCATGAGCAAGCCCACGAAAATATTCCACATCCCTTTTTGCGCGTACTCAGTGCAGATCTGAACGACTTTGATCGAGTCGTTCCGGTCGGCTTCCTTTTTGTCGAGGTTCAGGTTCTTTTTGATGTACTCGACCGCGGAATAAGCTCCGGTGGCCACGGCCTGAATGGAAGAGCCGCAGAACCAGAAGATCACCGCACCGCCGCAGAGGATACCGAGAAGGATCGGCGCTGCCGTGAGGGAGAGTCTCTCGTTCAGCATCAGTTCTCCGATATTCGCAGGGACGATCGCGCCGATCTTCGCCGCGGCGATCGCCGCGGTGTGAAGATGTTCCTGCAGGAGAAGGATGATCGAGAAGATCATGGTCGTGGCGCCGGCGACAGCCGTACCGATCAGCACGGGCTTCGCAGTAGCTTTGAAGGTGTTGCCCGCCGAGTCATTGGCTTCGAGGTAATGCTTGCCCATTTTGAAGTCAGGCTTGAAACCGAAATCCTTCTCGATCTCTTTTTCGATGCCGGGGATCGATTCCGTCTGTGCGAGCTCGAAGATCGACTGGGCGTTGTCCGTGACCGGGCCGTAAGAATCGACGGCGATATTGACCGGGCCCATGCAAAGGAAACCATAGGCGACGAGACCGAACGCGAAGATCGGCGCGTGCGGCATGATGTTCTGGAGTCCCGTTCCGGAGATCAAATAGGCGCCGAACATCAGGGCCGCGATGAGAATACCCTTCCAGAAGGCGGAGAAATAACCCGCCACGAGCCCTGAGAGGATCGTGAGCGACGCGCCGCCTTCACGCGAGGCTGTGACGATCTCCTGAACGTGCTTGGAGTGGGAAGAGGTGAAGACCTTGGTGAATTCCGGAATGAGGTATGCCGCCAAAGTTCCGCACGTGATGATCGAAGCGAGTTTCCACCACAGTGTCGGATCGGGAAGATCGCCGACCAAGAGGTACGACATCCCGAACGAAGTGGAGATGCAGAGGGCCGAAGCGATCTTGATCAGGCGCGTGAGCGGTTCTTCAAAATCAAATTCCTTCAGGTTCTTGTATTTGCGTTCGGAAATGAGCTGGTTGATAAAATAAGAAGCCCCCGACATGAAATCCATCAGGAAGCGCATGGCGAAGATCCAGACGATCAGTTTGGCCTGAAGCGAAGGGTCCTTGATGGCGAGCGTGATGAACGAGATCAGCGCGACGCCTGTCACGCCGTAGGTCTCAAATCCGTCGGCCGTCGGTCCCACCGAGTCGCCGGCGTTGTCGCCCGTACAGTCCGCGATGACGCCCGGGTTGCGAGGGTCATCTTCTTTGACCTTGAAGACGATCTTCATGAGGTCGGAACCGATATCGGCGATCTTGGTGAAAATGCCTCCCGCGATGCGAAGGGCGCTGGCCCCGAGGGATTCACCGATGGCGAAACCCAGAAAACAGTAGCCGACGATATCACGCGGGACGAAAAGGAGGATGATGACCATCATGACGAGTTCGACGGAGATCAGGAAAAGGCCGACCGACATTCCCGAGCGCATGGGGATATTGACCACATCCCAAGGCTTGCCGCGCAGGGAAGCGAACGCGGTGCGGGCGTTCGCGTAGGTGTTGACGCGAATCCCGTAATACGCCACCAATGCGGAACCGCCCATACCGATGATCGAAAAAAGGAGAACTAACCCGAGCGTCGTGATGGGTTCATGCTTGAGGCCGAGGAAGTAATAGGACATGGCGCAAGCAATGATTGCGAAGAGGATCGAGAGGAACTTGATCTGCTGCTTGAGATACGTTTTGCAGGTCTGGAAGATCGTTTCCGCGACGTCAAGCATGGATTTGTGCGCGGGAAGTCCCTTCACATTATAGAACTGATAAAGGGAGAGCCCTACGGTGCCGAGGATCACCATCGCTCCGTAGAGGAGGATCTGGAAGCCGGAAAGGCCGCCGAACATGGCAAAGTGGCCTTCGTGGAGGTCCGGGATCTTCAGATCCGCTTCACTGGCCCACACAGCGCCTTGCCCCAGGCAGAGCATGCCTAGAAAAGAGAGTCGAGAGAAAAATTTTTTCATATATCTCCAGTTGCATTAGTAACTCAAGCCCTGCAGATCATTCGGGGGAATGACCTGGAAACACAGGCCCCAAGCTAATAATTATTGTTGAAGTTGAGGTTGTATCATGTACTTGAAGGATTCAAGTGTGAATGGGCTGTTATGATAGCGGAATGGCTGAAAAATACCAGCCCAATTTTATCGCCGGAGATAAGGGGATCCTCGGAGCTGAGCGAGGCCTCTATTGATTGTCTGCCCGCTTCTGGTATAGTAGGGCCCTCTTATGGTTATGATGATCAAAAGGGTCGAAAGACCCCGAGAACTTAAGTGGTATCAAGCCGGCGCCATGCTCTATGGCGATTGGGGAACTTCCAAAGCGTATGTGCTTGGTATTGCCTTTGCTCTTGCCGGTCATGCTTCCTGGTTTTTTCTTGGGTTGATGTCCCTGCTCACCATTCTGGTGGGTATCTGCTATACGATCGTTTGCCGCAGTTATCCCGATGGCGGCGGCGTTTATTCCTCGGTTAAACATCGTTCCCAGACGTTGGCAATGATCGGCGCGTTCCTATTGATCGCGGATTATGTGGTCACCGTCTCTCTTTCCGTTCTGGATGCTTTTCACTATTTCAACGTTCCCAATCCGGAGCTTTGGGCTGTTGGAGCGATCCTGGTGATCGGTGCGATGAACTGGGTGGGCCCCTCGAAGGGGGGGACTGTGGCCGCCGTGATCGCGGTTTGCGCGTCGGTTGTGGCCCTAATCCTCTTTATATTTACCGTTCCGAGCCTTTCCCAGGTAGAGCTTTCGATGCCGACTGGCGGGTTCATGAAGAACTGGCCTGTCTTTGTCGGGATCGTGCTAGCCCTGTCGGGCGTCGAAGCGATCGCTAATATGACCGGTGTGATGGTGGAGCCCGTTGCGAAGACCTCGCGGCGAGCGATCACCCCGGTCTTGATCGAAGTGGCCGTGCTGACGTTCCTTTTGGGGATCGCGATGAATGCTATCCCGGGGCTGACCGGTCACACGGAAGATATGCTGCGCGCGTTGGGGAACCACTATATCGGTCCCTGGTACGGCGGCGTGATCTCCATTATTTTCGGATTTTTACTTTTGTCCGCGGGCAACACGGCGATCATGGGTCTTGTGAGTATTCAGTTCGCTTTAGCCAAGGACCGGGAACTGCCGCCCGTCTTCGCGAAGTTGAACCGTTTTGGGATGCCGACGCTCGCGCTGATCGTCGCGACCCTTGTTCCGATCATTGTGTTGGTGGTTGAAAAAGACATCGTGCATCTGGCCGCCTTGTACGCGATCGGTGTGGTGGGCGCGATCGCCTTGAACCTTGCGACGAGCGCGACCAATTTTTCGATCCGTTTGAAACTTTGGGAACGCGCCCTGCTGGCGATGGGGGCCATCATCACGCTCTTTATCGAGGTGACGATCGCGATCCAGAAACAGAACGCCCTGTTCTTTGTCCTGACGATTCTTGGGGTCGGACTCGCTCTTCGCTTTGCCGCGAAGAAGGTTGTCCCCGAGGCAATGCCCGAGCTGGCTTCGACCGTGAATGTGTTGACGGTGGCGGAGGCCAAGGAGCTTGCCTCGCTTTACAAGAGTACCGCGCTCGTGGCATTGCGGTCCGTCAATCCGGTGCTTCTTGAAGAGGCCGCGCTGCATGTGAAAGCGACGGGGGAGAATTCGGTCTACTTGAGCTATGTGGAAGAAACGCCGCCCTCTCCGGAACTTCCGACCGAGATCGAACCTTCCCGGGAATCGGTCGAGGTGCTTTCCAAGGCGCAGGAAGAGATGGAGAAACACGGTATTACCGCGGTGCCTATCTGGCAGATCGGCGAAAATCCGGGGCGTCTGATTGCTCGCGCGGCGCAGGAACTCGATGTGAAAATGGTGGCGATCGGCGCGACGAAACGCAGCGCGCTGATCAACCTGCTGCGCGGCGATGTCCTGCGGACGCTGGCGCACGGCTTGCGTAAAGAGTGCCATTTATTGATTGTGGGCTAATGTCTTACTGAGTATCCTATATGCTGTTGTTATTGTTTCTTAACCAGATCTCTTCGAGGGGCCCGATCATGAAAAGTTCGAAACTCTTTCCGTTGTTCCTAGCCTTCTTGTGTTTTCTCCCTCTCAACCTTCACGCGGAATGGTTCGACGGGGATGTCCAGGAAGTTGACGCGAAGAACAAGACGATCACCTTGAGTGAGATCGACCCCATTACGGATGCCGAGGAGAAAAAAGAGATCCTGGCTGATGACGCCACCGTTTTCTCCGGCGTCACTTCGCTGAAGGAGATCCGCAAGAACGATAATGTGACGGTCGAAGCGGTCTACGATGACGAGGCGGATGCCTGGAAAGCTGTTTCGATCGAAGTGGCCGAGGCCGGCGCTTGAGCTCTGGCAGGCCTCCTCGGCCGTTCCCGCGTCGCGGGCGAAAAAAACTTACTTTTGGGATCCTGACGACCCCCGCCAAAGATATTTTCCATTCCAATTACCATCTCGGTCTTCTTGCCGGGATCATGCCCCGGGTCAAGGCCGCGAAAGGCCGTCTCAAGATCGTCATGATGCCCGCGAAGCCTTGTTGCAACCTTGATGAGATTCTCACGCGAAACAAACTGGACGGGCTTCTCATCCTCACCTGGCGCTGGATTCATCCCTCCGTGGCGCGGCTGATCGAAACGACGGCTCACCCGAGGGTGGCGGTCGTGAATGATCCCATACCCGGGCTTCGCGTGAATAACGTTTATACCGATGTCGATGCGGGAATGGCTCAAGCCGTCGGGCATCTCGTCAAAAAAGGCTACCGTAGGATCGGGATGTTGCACGGGCCTTGGGAAGTGCCGTTCAAGGATGGGCGGAGAACGGTCCGCGTGCCTTTTATCGATACCCAGCTCAAGGTGAAAGGCCTTTTGTGCGCGCTCAAGGCGAAGGGCTTACGCCGAAGACAGGATTGGTTTCGTTCCGGTGCTGCCAACAGCGAAGCGGAAGGGTATCGAGTGACACGCTCGTGGTTGCGTGAAAAGGATCTTCCTACGGCGATCATGTGCGGGAATGACGACCTTGCGTTTGGGGCGCTTCGGGCGATGCGCGAAGCCGGGAAGCAACTGGCTGTGATCGGATTTGACGACAATGAACGCGCCAAGGATTTTACGCCGCCACTGACCACGATCCGTCAGCCGCTCGCGAAGATGGGGAAGGACGCGATCGCGATCCTCACGCGCCAGATCCGGGGCTTGTCAGGAAAACCGGTTCACCGGAAATACCTCCCGAAATTGATCGCCCGTAAAACCGCCTAGGCGCCGGGCTTCATTAAAATCCCCAATAGCCGTAACTATATTCAGGATCGCATTCATTTTTCTAGAGGGAAACTATGCTCATCACCATGATTGCCGCCATCATTGCTCTCGGGTATTTCTTCTATCCTTTCCGGCTCTTTTGGGTTCGGTCGTCGCTGAAGTATCTGGTCGGGATCTTCTGTTTTTGGTCGGCGATCTATTTTGCCGAGCCTGCCGTGGACACGCATGTGGTGTACCAATCGGGGCTTGTGTATCTTGTGATCGCGGGGGGGCTGCTGTGTCTCGATATGCTGATCGCCGCGTTGCTTTGGATCTTTGAAAAGGTCGGGAGCCTTTTTCGGAGAACCCCGCAGCTGCCGCAATACCTCATGGAGATCTGGTCGGCCATGGAACGCATGGCGTCGCGCAAGGTCGGCGCGCTCATCATTCTTCAGCGCAAGCAGCCGCTTCGCCCGCATATGAAAGGCGGGATGGCTTTCGACGCCGAGGTGAAATCGGAGATCCTGGTGCCTTTGTTCCTGACGACGTCGCCGGTCCATGATGGCGCGCTTGTGGTGAATAAAGGCCGTATTCAGACGGTGAAAGGAATCCTTCCTTTGGCATCGCTTGCGGATCTGGCGCCGAACTTTGGAACAAGGCATCGCGCCGCGATCGGGATCACCGAGCAGACGGACGCGATCGCGCTGGTCGTTTCCGAAGAGCGCGGTCAGATCAGCGTCGCGTATCGCGGCTGCCTGGTGCATATTGCCGATCGTGCCGAATATTTAAGAACACTGCAGTGGGTTCTGAAGGGGAAGAACATTCTGCGGCTCAAGAGCGCCAATTTCATCGTGACCGCCAAGGTGTTGGACGATCTGACGTAACGGGGGCTGGCGCCCCTGAGCGCAACGTACTACGCTCAACGCGCAACGAATTGGCTTCGGGCTTTTTACGTTGTGCGTTGTCCGTTGAGCTCTGAAAGAAGAAGATCTCCTCAGGGAGCAAAAAATGAAAAAATATATTCTCGCGATCGATCAAGGGACGACCGGGACACGGGCCATTCTTTTTGATGACTGTGGCAAGCCGGTTGCGAGCGCCTACCGCGAATTCAAACAGTATTTCCCCAAACCCGGCTGGGTGGAACACGATGCGGTAGAGATCTGGCGCACCTGTGAAACCGTGATCCGCGAAACCGTCCGCCGCAGCAAGATCCCTCCCCAGAAGATCCTTGGGATCGGGATCACGAATCAGCGGGAAACCACGGTGTTGTGGGACCGGGTGACCTCAAAGCCGGTGGCACGCGCGATCGTTTGGCAATGCCGGCGAACGTCGGACCTTTGCCGCGCGCATAAGCGGCAGGAATCTTTGATCCGGAAAAAAACGGGTCTACTGCTCGATCCTTATTTTTCCGGGACGAAAGTGGAATGGTTTCTCGACCATGTTCCCGGACTTCGCTCCCGCGCGCTTCGCGGTGAGATCGCGTTCGGGACGATCGACAGCTGGCTTATCTGGAAACTGACCGGCGGCGCCGCGCATGTCACCGATATGACCAATGCCTCGCGTACGCTTCTTTTCAATATCCGCACCCGGCGTTGGGACCCCTCGCTTTTAAAGCTCTTCGGAATTCCCTCGCCGTTACTTCCTTCCGTCCAGCCCTCGGGGTCGATCTTTGGCAGAACGAAGAACGTCGCCGGGCTTCCCGACGGCATTCCGATCGCCGCGGTCATGGGGGATCAGCAGTCCGCGCTTTACGGGCAGGGCTGCTATGAGACGGGCACGAGCAAGAACACGTACGGGACCGGTTGTTTCATCATGATGAACACCGGGAAGAAACTTGTTTACTCGAAAGAAGGGCTTCTGACGACGATCGCTTGCGATTTCAAGGGACGCCCCGTTTACGCTTTAGAGGGAGCGGTCTTTATCGGCGGAGCCGTGGTCCAATGGCTTCGGGACGGATTGAAACTGGTGCGCACCGCGGCCGCGACCGAGGAAGCGGTGCGGGGGCTCAAGGATACGGGGGGCGTTTACATTGTGCCGGCGTTTGTCGGCTTGGGAGCGCCCTACTGGGATAGCGAAGCCCGGGGACTTATTTCCGGGATCACCCGGGGGACTACGACACCGCATCTGATCCGGGCGTGTCTTGAATCGATCGCCTACCAGACACGGGATGTCTTTGATGTAATGCAAAAAGCCTTGGGCCGTCCGATCCACGAATTGAAGGTGGACGGCGGTGCCTGTAAAAATAATGCGCTGATGCAATTCCAGGCGGACATCCTGAACGCGAAGATCCTTCGTCCTCGGGTGATCGAACTGACAGCGCGCGGCGTCGCGCATCTGGCGGGGGTGACTTTGGGCTTTTGGAAAAAGAGTCGCGATCTCAAAGCCCAGCATGAACTCGACCGGGCTTTCAGCCCCGCGATGAGGTTCTCCCGTCGCGCGGAACTTTACAAGGGATGGAAGATCGCGGTGAGAAGGGCCATGCTCTAGTAAAGCGCGACTCGTCGCTCGGGACTGGGGACTCGTTAAAACAGGAATTTTAAAAACGAGGAACTTAAACAAGTCCCGCACTTAAGTGCCGCACTGGCTTCCAATGAAAAATTAATGAGAGCCGGTCGAGGTGCGAGTCCCGAGTCCCTATAGTCTATTGACGCAAAGGTGAAATGCCATGCAAAGAAACATAGAACAACTTAGGAAGACAACTTACGACATCCTCGTGGTCGGCGGCGGGATCAACGGAGCGTCGATCGCTCATCTTGCGGCCCGGGAGGGACGGAGCGTCGCACTGCTCGAAAAAGGGGACTTCGCCTCCGGGACTTCCAGCAAATCCACCAAGTTGATCCACGGCGGGCTCCGGTACCTCGAGAACCTGGAGTTCGATCTCGTTTATGAATCCCTGAAGGAGCGACGCGCCCAGCTTCAAGCGGCACCGCATCTCGTAAAACCTCTCGCTTTCGTGATCCCCGTTTACGAGGGGGATCGACGTCCTCTTTGGATGATGCGGCTTGGGGTTTTTCTCTACGATCTTCTGGCGGGGCCCTACAAGATCGGCCCCCGCGAAGGTTTATCGCGTGAGAGGATCCTGGAACTGGAACCGGGACTCAAAAAAGAAGGGCTCAAGGGAGGCGTGCTTTATTACGACGCGCAGATGGACGATGCGCGGCTCTGTCTGGAGAATGTGCTTGCCGCGGACGATGCTGGCGCCCATGTTGCCAATTACGTCCGCGTCACGGATTTTGTGAAGGAAAAAGGGCGCGCCGTGGGTGTTCGCGCGGTCGACGTGCTTTCGGGAAAGCCGTTTGAGGTTCGCGCGAAGCGGGTTGTGGTGACCGGAGGCCCGTGGTCGAACGAACTGCTTCGCCTTGACGCGCCGAAGGCGCGGGAAAAGGTCCGCGCGACCAAAGGGATCCATATTGTTTACAAGGACAAGCTCTCTCACCACGCTCTTTTCATCCCCTCGGGCAGCGACAAACGGATCTTCTTTGTGATCCCATGGCTGGGCCACTCGCTGATCGGGACGACGGATACGGACTACAAAGGATCGCCGGATTCGGTGACGGCCGAGCCCGCTGACATCGATTATCTGATGCGTGAAACCCGGCGCGTTTTTCCGCAGATGGACCTTTCGGAAGGCAAGATCCTCTCCACGTTCGCGGGACTGCGCCCGCTGGTGCGGCAGGGAGGCTCCGAGAGCAAAGTTTCCCGAAAACATCTCTTTTACCGGTCCCCTTCGGGGGTGATCTTTGTGGTGGGTGGCAAATACACCACGTACCGGAAAGTTGCCGAGGACTGTCTGAAGAAGATCTTCCGGGGATTTAAAACACCCGGCCCTTTTACGGTCTACGGGAGCGGGGCGATCCTGGAAGCGGCGGAGGATGTCGCCTGCCGGCTGAAGATGGACGAGGCATTGATCCGTGAACTGACGGAGCGTTATGGTTCTCGAAGCCAGGACCTTTTCGACATGGTCGAAGCCGATCCTTGCCTCGGAGAAAAACTTTCGAACGATCCTCCGGTGATCCGTGCCGAGATCGTCTATTCCATGAAGATCGAGATGGCGTGTACGGAGGAAGATATCGTTGCACGCCGCCTTCCTCTGAGTTATTTGGGGCCCGTTCCTCAAGCGGTGCGTGAGGCGATTCGTTCTGAGCTCCAAAAACAGGGGCTGGGCCGTGGGTGAAGTGATCATTTCCGAGAAGAAAGAACGGGCGCTCGCGGACAGGATGGCGAGCCTTGGGATCCTGCAATCGGACCTTGAAGAGTCGTTTGTCTGCTCAAGCGGCGCGGGTGGACAGCATGTCAATAAAGTCGCCACTTGCGTGGTGCTTCGTTACCGTCCGACGGGGCTTGTCGTCAAATGCCAGAAGGAACGGTCCCAAGCGCTGAACCGGTATTGGGCCCGGCGTATTCTCACGGACCGGATCGAATCGGATCGGCTGGGCCGGGAGAGTGAAGAAGCCCGGCGGATCGCCAAGATCCGGAGGCAGAAGCGAAAGCGTTCCAAACGGGCGAAGGATAAAATACTCGCCGTCAAAAAGAAACACGGCGTGCTCAAAAAGCTCCGTGCCCGTCCCGCCGAAGATTGATCTGTTGAAAAGTTATCCCGAAAGCATTGTCCCGCATTGCTGTTTGAAGCTATAATCACCCTTGGTGATTCTTTTTATTTCGTATTCTTTTACCGGGAGGTATTCCTATGGACCCACAGAGAACTTCAAAGGGGATCCTTGTTTCGGATTTTGACGGGACGATGACGAAGAATGATTTCTATGACCTTGTGTGTAAGGAATTCCCGGAGATCCTGAAACTGGGGGCTTGGGAGAAATACGAGGCGGGGGAGATCACGCATTTCGAGGCGTTGCGGCAGATGTTCGCGTCGATCCGTTCGAAGGAAACCAAACTTCTCAGTATTATTGCCCGGATGGAGATCGAGCCGGGGCTTGGGACGCTTGTCCCCGCGCTTCAGGCTAAGGGATGGGACGTGGTCGTCGCCTCTGCAGGTTGCGCATGGTATATCGAAAAGCTCCTCGCGGGCGCGGGGGTGATCCTGACCGTGCATGCCAATCCCGGGAAATTCTCCGAGGCCAAGGGCTTGGAGATGCGTTTTCCGGAAGGCTCGGCCTTTGTTTCGCCCGAGTTGGGTGTAAATAAGGTGGCCGTGGTGCGTGACGCGCTGCAACGTTCCTCGCGGGTCGCGTTCGCGGGGGATGGCCGTCCGGACCTTGCGCCGGCGCTGCTTGTGCCGCCCGCACGGCGTTTCGCGAAAAGCTGGCTTGCCAAAAAACTCCATGAGATCGGCGAAGAGTTCAGGCCTTTTGAGCGTTGGGCAGATGTCGCGGAAGCGTTGATGAATGAGGATCCGTCATGAACCGTAATACTTCGATCACGATCCCGACTTTGGTCCGCATCAAATCAGGGACGCTGGACCGGCTGGGTGTCTATGTCACGCGCGGCCAGTTCAAAACGGTGGTGCTTGTTCTGAATAAAGGGCTCGATGCGGTCCTTGTGAACCGCGTCGAGCAGTCGCTGGCTCAGGAAGGCATCCGAGTGCTGCAGCGGACCGAGGTTCTGGCGTCCAGTTTCGAACAGGCGCAGGATGTTTTTCAGTCCTTGCCTCACAATACCGGGGTGATCCTCGGGCTTGGCGGCGGCAAGGCGCTGGATGTCGCGAAGTATGTGGCGTTCCTCTCGCGACTTCCTTACATCGCCGTCCCGACGGCCCTCTCCAACGACGGGTTTTGCAGCCCGCAGTCGAGCCTGGAATTCAAAGGAAAGCGGCGTTCATTCCCGGCCTCCATGCCGTATGGCGTGGTGGTGGACACGCAGGTCTGTTTGAACGCGCCGAAGATCCTTTGGCTTTCGGGGATCGGGGATATCGTCTCGAAGATCACCGCGGTGTATGACTGGAAGCTGGCTTTTAAGGTCAAGGGGACGCAGGTGGATGACTTTGCCGCGCTCCTTTCCGACGCGACGGTGTTCCAATTGATGGCCAAGCCCGACCACGATCTTGAGGGGATCCGTCTGCTCGCGACGGCGCTTATGTTGAACGGGATCGCGATGGAGATCTGCGGTTCCTCCCGGCCCGCGAGCGGGAGCGAACACCTGATCTCTCACGCGTATGACCTTTGCAGCAAACGGCCGCGTCTTCACGGGCTTCAGGTCGGCGTCGCGACGTACATGATCAGTTTACTCCAGGGCCGCGGGGCCGAGCGGATCGCGGCGCTTTTTACGGCGACCGGGTTCTGGGATGCTGTCCGCGAAGATCCTTTCGATCGCGCGGAGTGGATCGAAGCGATCAAACGGGCGCCGTTCGTGAAAGCGGATTTTACGACCATTCTTTCGGAGAAGGATCATACCGAAGCGCTTGTAAAGATCATGGATACGGACCCTTGTCTCAAGGGGATCTTTCGCTAACCGTGGAGTCCGCGTGAGAACCGAAGAAGACCTTTACGTGGAGACGGGGTATCAAGTTCTCTACGAAGACGCTTATTTTCTGGCCGTGGATAAACCCGCCCCGCTGCCCGTTCATGCCGTCGGCCGTTTTAAGGAAAAAAATCTGCTTAGTATTCTGACGCGGGATTTTCGTCCGGGCGGCGAGGGGTTGAGGATCGTCAATCGCCTGGATTCCGAGACAAGCGGCGTGGTGCTGGTCGCGAAATCCGCCGCGGTTGCCGGGAGACTCGGCATTCTTTTTCAGGACCGGGCCGTGATGAAGGAATATCACGCCGTGGTGCTTGGCGTTCCCGAGGTTCCGGAAGGTTCGATCACGATCGCCCTTGGGACCCAGACGGAAAGCGGGCACCACATCCGGAAGCCGGACCCCGAGGGCGAGACGGCGCAGACGGATTATCAAGTCGTCAGCGTCGCGGGTGGCTACGCGCTGGTCAAGGTGCTGCCGCGCACGGGTCGCACGCATCAGATCCGCGCGCATCTCGCGTTCCTCGGGCATCCCATCGCCGGCGACAAGATCTATATCGATCCCCGGATCTTTGACCAATATGTTCGTGACGGCTGGCTCGAGACCATGCGTCCGGTGGTGAGATCCGAGCGGCTTCTTCTTCACGCCTCCAAACTGGAGTTCGATCATCCTGTGACCGGCCTGTCCCTGAAGATCACGGCGGCGATCCCGGCGTGTTTTGACGTGTTCCTTGATGCCTCTGGCAGGGAGAACTCCGGACGATGAGACTTCTGCCGGGCCTGTTTTTTCTGATGACGCTTCTTCCGGCGATCGGGCATTGCGAAGAGCCCGTGATCCATATGAAGACGCCCGGCAAGGCGCTCTCCACCGAGGAATCGTTCCGTCAAACGCTGAGCCAGGTCGCGGCACGGACCGCGAAGTTCGGGGCCAAGCGTTCCTCGAAGATCAAAAAGATCAACGACTCCTATGAATGGACGGCCAAGGCGATCCGCCTGCTGGATGAACGGAGTGATGTGAAGGCCGCGATCCCGCTTTTACGCGAAGCTTCGAAGGCGTATGACCGGAACCGGATGGCGTATCTCCTTTTGGGCTCGGCTTTAGAGAGGGTGGGAGATCGGAACGGAGCGGCGCAGGCCTACGCGGATTTCTATCGGAACAGCATCACGCTGGTCCCTTTCGAAAAAGATCTTATCGGTGACGCGAGCTTGCGTGTCTTCCGGGATTATGTCGCGTTTCGTCTGAAGGCGTGGGGATTTCCGCTTCCCAAGGAGCAGGTGAGCGTGGATGTCCACAAGGCGCGCTCGGCCGCAAGGATCTCCCGTTCACCGGTCGGGCAGTGGATCAATCTTACGCTACCGCTTTGTGTTCTGATCGGTCTGGTTCTGATGCTTCTCGGCCGGGTCCGTCATGTGGAACTTTCGCCGACAGCCGCTTATTTCGCGGGCACTTCTTACGCCCTGATCGTGATCGGTTATCTTCTCTGGGCGGCCCACTTTTTTATGGAATGGCCTTTTCTTGTGACGCTGGAATTCGAGTATGCGCTCCTCTTTGGCGGGGGAGCCGGGCTGATCCTGTTTTTTTACGCGTTGAACCGCTTTATGGATTCACGGACGGCGCCGAAACTTGAAGACACGAAAATCTGTCCGAAGTGCCGCTCCACGATCCTGAAGATCTCGGTGGAGTGCCCCGTCTGTAAAGGGAAGGGGATCCTCTGATGGGGAGCGTTCATCGCGGAGTTCATGGAGGGGCAGCGCGGGCTTGCTGGGATTGCGAATATCGCAGGGACTTCGGCAATTCTTTTTTGGGGATCTGTACCTGGTTCGAAGTTCACGGCAAAGGGGTGAATAAGGAGATCCCCCCGGCGCTCGTGGAAAAAGGGTGCAAGCATTGGAAGAACAAACATAAAAGATGACAGACATGAATCGTGTTGGAAGTGTGCTCTTGTTGGCGTGCTTGGGGCTCTTCGCGGCCTGGGCTCCGGTTTCGTTCGCGGAGGATGCTCCCGCGATGCCGTCGCGTCCCCGGATCCTCATCAACGGGGAGCCTGCCACAGTGACGATCCAGGATCTTTCGGGGCTCGGGACGAGGCCGATGCGGCTTTTGGTGGAACGGAATAACCAGGCTCATAGCGATGAACGGATCCAGGTTTATGCCGTGGGCGCACGCACGGGGGATCAACTTCGGTTGGAATGGGCGGCTCTTGTGCCCGGGACACGCGCGACGCTTTATCGCGTTTTTCACGGGCTGACGAAAGCGGACCGCTATCTGAACATGCCGGTCTCGGGCTACTTCGCGGAGCCCGGAGCCGCGAGCTACGAGGAGAAGATCGATCCTTTTCGCGAGGAATTCTTTGTGCTGGTCTTTGACCGGACCGGCAACGCGGCTGTGAAGAACCTGAACGTGAGCTATTTTGATGAACCGGGGCGCCGTCTTTCCATGGCTTCCTACAAGACCAATCTTCTTTTTTCCTCGCTCAAATTCAAAATGAAAGATCCACAGGGAGGTTTTGTCGAACGCGATGCCCAGGACCTCGTCGATCGTTTCACGGATCCCCAGCGGATCTTCCTTATCCGTGTCTGGAAAGCCGACAAAAACTAACAGCGGCTTCTGATCGCGAAGACCTTTCCGTTGAGTTCCCTGGCTTTTATGGTAGGATACGCACTCTTTTTCGCGCAAGGTACTACACCCAACGCGCAACGAATGAGTTTTTCTGTTGTGCGTTGCCCGTTGAGCGTTGCGCCCGGAAAGGATGGTTGTTGTCCGCTTTAATTTCCTAAAGGATCTTTAAACCATGATCTCAGCCAACGGCGTTACTTTACAATACGGCAAGCGTGTCCTCTTCGAGAACGTGAATATCATGTTCTCCCCCGGGAATTGCTATGGGTTGATCGGCGCCAATGGCTCCGGCAAGTCAACCTTCCTCAAGATCCTCGCCGGTGTGATCGAGCCGACCGCCGGCTCTATCGCGGTGGGGAAGAATGAGCGCATCTCCTTTCTTAAACAGGACCAGTTCGCCTACGATGAATTCCCGGTGCTTACCACCGTGATCATGGGTTACGAGCGGCTTTATAACATCATTAAAGAGAAGGACGCCCTTTACGCCAAGCCGGACTTTTCGGACGCCGATGGGATCCGCACGGCGGAATTGGAGAGCGAATTCGCGGAAATGAACGGTTGGGACGCCGAGCCGGAGGCCGCAAAGTTGCTAAGTGATCTCGGAATACCCGACGCATTGCACCAGGTCCCGATGAAACAGCTCGAAGCGAGTGAAAAGGTCCGCGTGCTTCTGGCCCAGGCGCTTTTTGGCAACCCCGACGTGCTGCTCCTCGACGAGCCGACGAACCATCTGGATGTCGAGACCTGTATGTGGCTTGAGGATTTCCTTTACGAATTCAAGAACACGGCCATTGTGGTGTCGCATGACCGCCACTTTCTGGATCGTGTTTGCACGCATATCGCGGATATCGATTACGGCAAGATCCAGCTTTTTACCGGCAATTTTTCCTTCTGGTCAGAATCCAGTCAGCTCGCGCTCCGTCAAAAGAACGAAGCCAACAAGGATATCGAGGCCCGCCGCAAGGAACTGCAGTCTTTCATCGCGCGGTTCAGCGCGAATGCGTCCAAGGCGCGCCAGGCCACATCGCGTAAAAAACTTCTAGAGAAACTGACGATCGAGGATATCAAGCCTTCGTCCCGCAAATATCCTTACGTTGCCTTCAAGTTCGAGAAGGATTCCGGCAACGATCTCCTTGAGATCGAAGGGCTTGAGAAATCTGTGGAGGGGGAGCTGATGTTCAAGGGGTTGGATCTTCGCGTGGATAAGGGCGAGAAGATTGCCTTCCTCGGGCCGCTCGACCGTGTCAAGACCACGCTCTTTCAAGTGCTGATGGGCGAGCTTTCGGCGGACAAGGGGAGCTTCAAGTGGGGTGCTTCCACGACCCGGGCCTATTATCCCAAAGAGAACGGCCAGTATTTTGAGAATTCCGATCTTTCGCTCGTGGACTGGCTGCGTCAGTTCTCCAAAGAGACGGACGAGAACTTTATTCGCGGGTTTCTCGGCCGCATGCTCTTCTCCGGCGAAGAATCGCTGAAAAAAGCTTCGGTTCTTTCCGGAGGCGAGCGTGTTCGCTGTATGCTTTCCCGGATGATGCTGGTCGGCGCCAACGTCCTGATCCTGGATGAACCGACCAATCACCTGGACCTCGAATCGATCACGTCGCTTAATAAAGGCCTCGAAAGTTTCAACGGGACCGTCCTCTTTTCTTCCCATGATCATCAATTCGTCCAGACCGTGGCCAACCGCATTATCGAACTCACGCCCCGAGGCATGATCGACAAGCGGGACATTACTCTCGACGATTACCTCGCCGATCCCTCCCTCAAGGCCCAACGCCACGCTCTTTACGAAAAAGAGTGAGTCCGAGCCTCCGTAAGTGGGGCCCTTCTCTTTCTTCGAACTTCTGAATTGCCGTTTTTCTACATCGTAGGAGAGATCTGTCAGGAATTTTTGTTTTTAAAAGGAAATGACCGAGATACAATGGCCCTGCTTTGCAATGGAACGCGGGAGATAGTCCCGCAGAATATCGCATCGTTTCAGGAGGATGTTTGGAACCTTCGTTGACTGACCAGATCCAGGAGTGGATGAGCCAGGGACGTCTTTCTCCCGGGATGGCTGACATTCTCTCAAAATATTGTGCCGCGCATCCCAAAAAATCCGGAGGTGCTGCTCCTGCCGCGTTCTCTCAGGAAGATCTCATGGATATCATGAATCTTATCGATAGTCAGGAAAAAGGCGCTCATAAGATCACAGCCGATCCTCCGTCTTCACGGAAGGTTTCCCCCGCAAAAGAGGTCCCGAACCCGTTGCAGCAAAATGCTGAGCCGCGGCTTGCGTCCCAGGAATTCCGGAAAAGAGCAGAAGAGGAACCGCTCTCTGCATCCGGGGGCAAGAGGGCCAGAGAGTTTGAAGACCGGTGCCAGTCCTTGGAACAAGAATTGAGGCGGGAGAAAAAATTGCACGCTGAAGCTCAAGCTCAAGGATTGGTCTATGCCCGGCGCTTTGCGGATTCGCAGGCAGAGAAACGCCGGGAGTTAGAGTCCATGCGGGCGGACCTTGATAAGCTGGCAGCTAAAGTGGAAAAATTAGAGGGAGAGAAGACCTCGCTTTCCAATGAGAAGGCGTCGTTGGCGGAAAAGGTCGCCGGCTATGAATCCGAACTGGGGCAGTTGCGTGAGAAGATGA
>CAZDVO010000005.1:0-22762 GCA_964508905.1 uncultured bacterium | reverse complement strand
AGCCGCCCTTTCCAATGAGAAGGCGTCGTTAGCGGAAAAGGTCGCCGGCTATGAATCCGAACTGGGGCAGTTGCGTGAGAAGATGACAGGTCTTGAGGCCTCGGCTGCGGAAGGCCGCAATTCGTTGGCTCAAGCGGAGGAAGCCTGGCAACGTCTTGAATCGGAGAAGGGCGAAGAATTGAAGCAGTTGGGAGATCAACTCCGGGATTTGGAGGGAGAGAAAGCCGCGCTTGCCAATGAGAAGGCGTCGTTAGCGGAAAAGGTCGCCGGCTATGAAGTTGAGTTAGGGCAGTTACGGGAGAAGGTGACGGGTCTTGAGGCGTCGGTTGAGGAAGGCCGCAATTCGTTGGCTCAAGCGGAGGAAGCCCGGCAACGCCTCGAATCGGAGAAAAGTGAGGAGTTGAAGCAGTTGGGCGATCAACTCCGGAATCTTGAGGGAGAGAAAGCCGCCCTTTCCAATGAGAAGGCGTCGTTAGCGGAAAAGGTCGCCGGCTATGAATCCGAACTGGGGCAGTTGCGTGAGAAGATGACAGGTCTTGAGGCCTCGGCTGCGGAAGGCCGCAATTCGTTGGCTCAAGCGGAGGAAGCCTGGCAACGTCTTGAATCGGAGAAGGGCGAAGAATTGAAGCAGTTGGGAGATCAACTCCGGGATTTGGAGGGAGAGAAAGCCGCGCTTGCCAATGAGAAGGCGTCGTTAGCGGAAAAGGTCGTCGGCTATGAAGTTGAGTTAGGGCAGTTACGGGAGAAGATGACCAGTCTTGAGGCGTCGGTTGAGGAAGGCCGCAATTCGTTGGCCCAAGCGGAGGAAGCCCGGCAACGCCTTGAATCGGAGAAGGGTGAGGTTTCGGAACGGCTATCCCAAACCTTCCAGGATCTTGAGGCTGCAAAGGCTGTATCTTCAAAGTTAGAGGTTCAGGTCCGGACGTTCCAAAAGGCCATCATGGATCTTGAAAAGAAAATGGACGAAATTCTTTCATCAGATACTTCGCATGCGTGACCTTGTTCCCAATTTCAATTTTACAAGCGAGGTTCAATAATGCTGTCTGATTCGCATCTTCATTTTCAGGATGTTCCCGATGTCCAGATGTTCAAAAGCATTCTGAAACTGGCGGAGCATCTCAATACGGGGCGTTTTGTCTGCAACGGGATCCGCCAGGAGGATTGGACCAGCGTGGAAAAGATCGCTGCCGGGGATCGACGCGTGGTGCCGTTCTACGGCGTACATCCTTGGGCTGCGGAGAATGTGACGCCGGGTTGGGATGAGCAGTTGGAAGGATTTCTGAAAAGACGACCGGATTCGGGGATCGGAGAAGTAGGGATTGATAAGACACGGGGCGTTAATCTTATGAGGCAGACCGAAGTGCTCCGGCGTCAGATCGAGATCGCCGGACGTTTGGGCCGGCCGATCGCGGTTCATTGTGTGCAGGCATGGAGCGGGGTCCTGAATATTCTGAAGAGGGATCTTCCCAAGGGGGTTCGGTTCATGATCCACTCCTATTTCGGTTCCCGGGAGATGCTTCGGGAGTTCCTGGCCCTGGGAGGCTATATTTCCTTTTCGTGGAAGAGCTTGCAGCGGGATGTTGAGGAATCCATGGCCTTGATCCGCGCCGTGCCGCTCGACCGGCTGCTTCTTGAGACGGATTTCCCGTACACGGAGCCGGGGCGTATCGGTGCGGATGCTCATGACGAAAAATATTTTGAGACCCTTCAGGGGATCTATAACCTTGCGGCCCGTGCGAAGGACCTTGACGAAGCCGCTCTTGAAAAAGCGGTGTGGGACAATGGAACAGCTTTTCTGTTTGGAGCTTCTTCTCGGTAAAGAGAAGGTCGCGAAGCTTCAGAAGGCTTTCGTGGTGGTGATCGGGATCGGCGCGGTCGGCGGTTACGCGACCGAGGCCCTTGCGCGTTCCGGCGTTCGTCATCTTCGGCTTGTCGATTTTGACACGATCAAGCCCACCAATTTTAACCGGCACCTTCTCGCGATCACCCCCAATCTCAATAAGCTTAAATCCGAGGCTGCCCGGGAGCGTATCGGCCAGATCAATCCCCACTGCAAAGTCGACGTGGTGAACGCGTTCGCGGCGGAGGAAACGATGGACGCGATCACGGCGGGGAACCCCGACCTTGTCATTGATGCTGTGGATTCCCTGAACCCCAAGGTCCAGATCCTTGCGTACTGCCACGCGCGCAAGATCCCCGTGATCTCCTCGATGGGCGCGGCCCTTCGGATGAATATCTTTTCCATCAAGGCGGGCGACCTGTTCAAGACCACCGGTTGCCCGCTGGCTCGCTACGTGCGCCAGCGCCTTCGCCGCAGGGGAGTCCAGAAGGGGATCTTTTGTATTTACTCCGATACGCCGGTCTCCGAAGAGCCGATCGAAAAGACCCGCATCCTTAATGCCGAGCAGGACAACGACCGCGGCCGCAAGCGCCACAAATTGGGCAGCACGCCGACCGTGACCGGGGCTTTCGGCCTCGCGGTCGCGCACCACGCGCTGCTTTATCTTGCCGGGGATCTGAAGTTGCCGCGCTGATCCGTTTTTCTTTACGGCGGTGTTCTGTTTTCTGATATACTTCGCGGCATGAATAATTCATGGAGCGAATTAAAGGAGTGGGCATGAGCCGGTCCAGTATGGAGGCGTTCGCCAGTCGCGTGACCGAACTGCTTCCGCAGTTAGCGCGTGACATGGCTCGTCGTGAAAACAACTATTTAACCAAGGGCGTCATTACGCCGCCTCAGGTGTGGGTGCTTCGCCAGCTGACCCGTCAGCCGGAGTGTTCCATGCGCGAGCTTGCAGACGCCATGAAGATGGGGCTTTCTTCCGTGACCGGGATGGTGGACCGGCTCGTTCGGCAGGGGCTTGCGAATCGAAGAAGGGCCGAACAGGATCGCCGTGTGGTTTTTGTGGACATTACCGCGAAGGGACGGAGGATCCTTAAAGAGATCTTGGGGCAACATCATCGGACGGTCTTGGAACTGTTTGGATCGCTGACCGCCGAAGAACGGTTCGCCTATCTGTGCATTCTTGAAAAATTAGTCAAAAAACTTTCTTAAACCCATGGGGCATCGTGAGGCCGCCGTAGGCGAGCTGTGGCGAGCTTCTTTAAATCTGAAAACAGTACGTCAACGACAACCAATTGATTTTGCGCGTTAGGGAAAGTTCTCTCGAGGCCCGTCCCCAACGAAAGACGGCGGAAAAGGAAAAATGGTTCGTTCTCCGAAATTATTGACGATCGTGGTGATAGCTCTTTTCTTGGGGGGATGTCTTACGGTGGATCTTCCGGTGACGGAGATCCGGCGCGAGGCAGAGGCTCAGACGCTCGCGTGGCCAGGGCTTGTCCGTCAGGCCCTGGCCCGTAATCCAGATCTTCAGGAGGCGCGGTATCTGGTGACTTCGAGCGCCCGGAGCCGTGATATTGCTTTTGGTGATTATCTTCCTTCGGTGGATGGCGGTTTGGACCGGAATGTGACGCGGACGACGGGAACGGCCCCGTCGCAGGACGGGCTGGGGCTCGATCTTTCGGCGCAACAGTCGCTTTTTAATGGTTTCGGGACGACGGGGAACTGGTTGAAGGCCCGGAAGGACCTGGAGGCCGTGAAGCTGGCTTATGTGGAAACGAGCGCCGAAGTTCGGTACCGTTTGCGATCCTCCTATATCGATATCATTCGCCTCGAGAGGCTGCTCGCGACCCATCGTCAGATCTATGAGCGGCGCAAACAGAACTCGGACCTTGTCCGACTTCGCTATGAAGCGGGCCGAGAAAATTTAGGGTCGGCGTTGCGGGCGGAGGCGATCACCGGGCAGGCGGATTTTGATGTGCAACAGACGATACGGCTTCAGGAGAGCGAGGCGTTGAGGCTTGCGCGAGAGAGCGGCGGGGAATTCGTGTATCCCGTTCGTGCGGCGGATGATCTTGAGAAGATGCTGCAAACCGTGACGCTCAAACCGATGGATTACGCGGCGCTTGCCGAGAAAACACCCAAAGTGATGCGGCTTGTCAAGACCGCGGAAGCCGCGAAAGCCGCCGTGGTCGTGGCGCAATCGGCGGTGTGGCCGCAGGTCGATGGCACGTATGATTACGGTTATACGGGCGACCGGGCTTCGGAGCTTCGGGATGAAAGTTCTCTCGGGCTCAAAGTGACGGTGCCTTTTTTTAACGGCGGCAAGAACGTCGCGGCGATCCGAAAAGCGAAAGCGGATTATGAAGCCGCGGAGAATGCCGCCCAGAGCGCGCGGGATGAAGCGGTGGCGTTGCTCGCGGCGGCCTGGGCGCCTTATATGGACGCGATCGAATTCGTCGGGGTGCGTAAGAAGTTCCTTGAAGCCGCGAAAAAACGAGCGGAGATCATCCGGTCGGAATACGCCATGGGGCTTGTGAATTTTACGGATTTCGACGCGGCGGAGCAGGAGAACGCGGCAGCGGAGAAAGAGTATGTCGACAGTCTCGCGAATGTTTTTTTTCAGCAGGCCAACTGGGAGAAGACCCTCGGGGCCACTTTGGAGGATGCCTATCATGAAACTCATTAATTTTTCAAGGCCTCTTAAGATCGGATTGATCGTGGCGGGTGTTTTGATCCTGGCGCGGGCGTGTTCTTCGTGCGGTTCGGTGAAAGAGCCTCTTCAGGTCGTCCGGATGGTTCGGTGTACCCGGGGGGATCTTGCGGTTACGGTCACGTCGACGGGAACGGTCAAACCGTATAACCGGGTCGAGATCAAGGCGCCGATCGCGGGGAGGATCGAAGAGGTGTTGGTGCAGGAGGGGGAAACGGTCAAGCAGGGGCAGGTCCTCGCCCGGATGAGTTCCGTGGAGCGGGCGGCGTTGTTGGACGCGGCTCGGGCTCAGGGGGACGCCGCCGTGAAACGCTGGGAGGAGGCCTATAAGGCCGCGCCGCTTCTCGCGCCGCTCGACGGGATGATCATCGTTCGTTCCGTGGAGCCGGGACAGACAGTGACGACCACGGATCCCGTGGTGGTGCTTTCGGACCGGCTGATCGTCGAAGCGTTGGTGGATGAAACCGATCTTGCCATGATCACCTTGGGACAGCGGACGGAGATCCAGCTTGATGCCTATCCTCAGGAAGTTTTCGCGGGGAAAGTGGACCATATTACGTTCGAGAGCAAGCTGGAGAACAACGTCAATGTCTATGCGCTCGACGTGCTACCTGAAAAAATCCCTGAATCGTTTCGTAGCGGGATGACCGCTAACGTCACGTTCATTGTTAAGGAGAAAAAAGGAGCGCTACTCGTGCCGGCGGAAGCGGTGGTGGCCTGGCCCAAGACTTTTCCGAAACCGAAGGGGGCGGAATTTGCTGTTTATGAAAAAAGGTTTAGCGGGAAATTGGTCCCGCTGGCCGTCCGGATCGGCGCTTCGGATGGGCGGATGACGGAGATCATGGAAGGATTGAAAGAGGGGGCGCAGATCGTGATCGTCCGGAAGCAAGAGAAACCGCAATCCGCGAATCCGTTCAGCCCTGGCGGAGCACCCAAGAAATCGAATGGCCAGGGGCGGTAAAAAACGAGGCGAAAGTTTTTTTCTTGCTCCGTCATCCTGAACCCCGAAGAGGGTGAAGCATCTCATTTGAGATGCTTCGTTTGTACCATAAAACGGAGCAAACTCAGCATGACGAGAAGGTGGGGTCCTCTTCGCTGAATGTAAGGAATTTTATGAAATTATTGGAAGTCGAACATATCTCCAAGACCTACAAGCTTGGCGAAGTCGAGGTCCGGGCACTGCAGGATGTTTCGCTGACGATCGAGGCGGGGGAATTCGTCGCGATCATGGGCCCTTCCGGCTCCGGCAAATCCACCTTAATGCATCTCCTGGGATTTCTGGATACGCCCGATAGCGGGAGTTTCCGGCTGATGGGCAAGGACACGGCGCATTTGCAGGAAGAAGAGTACGCCTACCTGCGTAATCGCGTGACGGGTTTTGTTTTTCAGCAGTTCAATCTCATGGCGCGCTCCACGGCGCTTGAGAATGTGTGCCTTCCGTTGCTTTATTCCGAGGACCGCTCCGAGGATCTTCAGCGCTCCAAGGAGATGCTGGCGAAGGTCGGCCTGGCCGAGCGGGTGAACCATCGTCCGAACGAGCTTTCGGGCGGGCAGCAACAGCGCGTGGCGATCGCCCGGTCGCTTGTGAATAAGCCTCTGATGATCCTTGCCGATGAGCCGACCGGAAATCTGGATTCCCGCTCCGGGAAGGAGATCCTTGATATCTTCAAAGCCCTCCACGCGCAGGGCCTGACCATTGTGCTGGTCACGCATGGCGAAGATGTCGCGGCGGCCGCGGAGCGGGTTATCCGGATGCAGGACGGCCGGATCGTGAGCGATGAAAGAAGATCGATGCCTGCAAAGCGGGCGAGCACGCCGGTTCAAACGCCCGACCTTCAGCGTCAGGTCAAAAAGGGGCGGTACAACCTCGAGGAATTCCAGGAACATTTTAGACAGGCGAGCCGGGTGATCCTGGGGAACAAACTGCGGTCCTTCCTTTCCATGCTCGGGGTGCTGATCGGTGTCGCGTGCGTGATCACGATGCTCGCGCTGGGGCGGGGCGCTCGGGAGGCGATCACGGAACAGTTGGCGCGCATGGGATCGAATCTGCTTTTCGTCCGGCCGGGGTCCGCGAAGGTGCACGGGGTCGAGTCCCTGGCGGCGACGCGCTTGACGTTCGACGATGTCCGGGCGATCCGGGAGATCCCTTCGGTTAAGCAGGTCGGGCCACAGGTCACGGGGCAGGGCCAGCTTGTTTTCGGGAACAAGAACTGGAACACGCGTGTGGTCGGTGCGACCCCGGAATTCGCCAGTATGAGGAATCAGGAGCCGGTCGCGGGGCGTTTTTTTAACGCGCTTGAAGATCAATCCCGTCAGCGTGTGGTTCTGATCGGGAAGACCGTACAGACGGCACTCTTCGGGAATGAAGATCCCCTGGGGGAGACAATCAAGATCAATCGCGTCAGCTTTCAGGTCCTGGGGATCCTGCCGTCGCTCGGGGCCAATGCCTTTCACGATCAGGACGACGTCGTGGTGATCCCGCTGATGACCGCCATGAAGAGGCTGATGGGGAAGGACTATATCGATATGATCGATGTCGAGATCTCGGACTTGAAAGAAATGCCGGCCGCCCAAGAGGAGATCAACCAGCTGATCATTCGCCGGCACCGTTTGACCCCCGACCGTTACGACAGTTTTAATATCTGGAACTTCGCGGACATCCAGGCCGCGCTTTCCAGTACGACCAAGACCTTTGGCGTATTGCTCGGCGCGGTCGCGGCGATCTCGCTTGTGGTCGGGGGGATCGGGATCATGAATATCATGCTGGTTTCTGTCAAAGAACGGACACGCGAGATCGGCCTTCGAAAAGCGCTGGGGGCGACGCCCCGCGATATTTTGATGCAGTTCCTGGTCGAGGCGGTGCTTATCACGTTCCTGGGAGGGCTTGCGGGGATCCTTCTCGCCGGCGTGATCTCCTGGCTGATCGCGACACTGGCCCAATGGAAAATGATCATCACGATCGGGTCGCTCCTTTTGGCTTTTATCTTTTCCGCGGGGGTGGGGATCGTGTTCGGCCTCTGGCCTGCCAAGCAAGCCGCCGCACTCGATCCGATCCGCGCGCTGCGTTATGAATAAATCCCTCTCAAGATCCTCTTCGGAAGGTTCCGGGCCGTTCTCCGGATCCCGCCATATGTTTCGCGCCTTGCGGCACCGGAACTACCGGCTCTTTTTTTTCGGACAAAGCCCGTCCTTGGTCGGGACGTGGATGCAGCAGATCGCGCTGAGCTGGCTTATTTACCGGATGACCCATTCGCCGTTCCTGCTCGGATTGGTGGGCTTCCTGAACCAGGCCCCCTCCCTTGTGCTGACGCCTCTTGCGGGGGTTCTTGCGGACCGGCACAGTCGCAGGAATATGGTGCTCGTGACGCAGTCTCTTTTTATGGCCCAGGCGGCGGTGCTGACCTTTCTGGTCATGACCGGGCAGACCCAGGTGTGGCATATCATGGTACTGAGCACTTGCCTTGGGATCCTGTTCTCTTTCGATATCCCGATTCGCCAGTCTTTCACGATCGAGATGATCGAGGACCGGGCGGATCTGGGTAACGCGATCGCGTTGAACTCTTCGATGTTGAATGCCGCGAGGTTGCTAGGCCCGGCGCTCGCGGGCATTCTGATCATGTTCATTGGCGAGGGGGTCTGTTTTTTGTTGAACACGTTCAGTTTTATTCCGGTGCTCTGGAGCCTGGCCTCGATGAAGCTTGCGCGAACCCCTCCGGAGGACGCGCCCCGGCATCTTTTGTCGGAGTTGAAAGAGGGGTTCCGGTATGCCTACGACTTTGCGCCCATCCGCTGGATCCTGATCCTTTTAGGCCTTGTGAGCATGATGGGAGTTCCGCTTCAGGTCCTGATGCCGGTCTTTGCCCGCGATGTTTTCCAGGGCGGGCCGCACACGCTGGGTTTTCTCATGGGGATGTTCGGATTGGGAGCGCTTATCGGGGCGTTGACCTTGGCGGCGAAGAAAAATGTTCTGGGGCTTGTTCGCGCGATCGCGTGGACGGCCGTGTTCCTTGGGGCGATGATCGTTTGCTTCGCCTTGTCCCGGAGCCTGGTGATCTCGATGGCCGTTCTGCTTTTATTCGGATTCAGCGTGATGGTCAATATGGCCGCCTCCAACACGGTGCTCCAGACCCTCGTGGATGAAGACAAGCGCGGACGAGTGATGGGGCTTTACACGCTGGCGTTCATGGGGACGATGCCTTTCGGCAGCCTTTTGGCGGGGATCCTTGCGGCGAAGATCGGAGCCTCGCTGACGCTTTTGCTCTGCGGCATTTGCTGCGTTCTGGGGTCGATCGTTTTTCTCCGGAAATTGCCCGCGCTTCGTATGGCGGTTCGTCCTGTCTATGTCCAGAAAGGGATCATCTTGCCGGAGGTTGGAGCGGAACTTCCCGGAGCGATCCCCGAATAAGTATTCCAAAACACGGGAGATGTGGTACATTCCTCAACATGTCGAAAAAAAAGATTCTCGTGAAGAATGATCAGAAGAAAAGATCCCGAAAAAATCCGGCGAAACGGATTTCGGACAGATCTCGACCGGTCATCTCAAAGAAAAAAAAGACGGCGCCGAGATTTGATTCTAAACCCGCCGCGGATGTGATCGAAAAAGTGGTCGGGTTCGAAGAGGGGGCTCCGTTCCGGGTCCTGGGCCCTCACCCTTCCAAGAATGGCCGCACCGTGGTGATCTCCGCATTTCTCCCTCTGGCCGTCCAAGTCTGGGTCCGGCCGCTTGATCCGAAGATGAAACGTCTCGCGATGAAAAAGATCCATCCTCAGGGATTTTTTCAGGCGGTCTTCAAGAATACTCGCGGCGTTTTTCCCTATGTTCTGGTGAGCCTCGACGGGTCGGGTGTGACGCGGGAGACCGCGGACCCTTATGCTTTTTTCCCGGATCAATTGACGGCCTTTGATCTTCATTTGATCGGCGAGGGAACCCATTATCGCAGTTATGAAAAATTCGGGGCCCGGTCGCTGACGCTCAAAGGGGTTCCGGGTGTTCTTTTCGTGGTCTGGGCGCCCAATGCAAGAGCGGTCAGCGTGGTTGGCGGATTTAATCACTGGATCTCCGGGGCGCACGCGATGGCGCGTTTGCCTTATTCCGGGGTTTGGTGCCTTTTTATTCCCGGGATCACGGAAGGTGAGCTCTACAAATTCGCCATTCGTTCCGGTCCCGATGGCCGTATCCTGTTCAAGACGGATCCTTATGCCTTCGGCACGGAGTTGCGGCCGGGTAGCGCGGCGGTGGTGACGCGGCTCGATACCTATACCTGGAATGACCAGGCCTGGATGAAGGACCGGAAGCAAAAGGATCTCTTTAAATCGCCTGTCTCGATCTATGAAGTGCATCTTGGTTCCTGGAAGCGGGAGGAGCGGAACGGGTGGGGATTCCTCAACTACCGGGACCTGGCGCATCAGCTGGTCGAATATGTCCAGTTCATGGGTTACACCCATATCGAGTTGATGCCGGTGATGGAACATCCGCTCGACGAATCGTGGGGTTATCAGGTTATGAACTATTACGCCCCCACGAGGCGTTTTGGTTCGCCCGAGGATTTCATGTATTTTGTCGACTACTGCCACCAGCACGGGATCGGGGTGATCCTCGATTGGGTGCCCGCGCATTTCCCCCGGGACGGGCACGGGCTTCTCGATTTTGACGGGACACAGATCTACGCGTCGGGGAATTGGCGCCGCTCCGAGCAAAAGGAGTGGGGGACGGTCGTTTTTGATTTCGGAAAACGGGAAGTGGACAACTTTCTGCTCTCGAACGCGCTTTTCTGGCTCGACCGGTATCACGTTGACGGCCTGCGGGTCGATGCCGTGGCGTGCATGCTGTACCTCGATTACGCGCGCAAGGATGGCGAGTGGGAGCCGAACAAGTACGGCGGCCACGAGAACCTTGAGGCGATCGAATTCCTGAAGAAATTCAACAAAGTGGTTCACGGGACGTATCCCGGCGTGTTAACGATCGCCGAAGAATCCACGACTTGGCCCGGCGTTTCCAAGCCCGTGCATCTCGGGGGGCTAGGTTTCAGCATGAAGTGGAATATGGGTTGGATGCATGACACGCTGGAATATTTTTCCAAAGATCCCATTTACCGGAAATACCATCAGGGCATGTTCCCGTTCTCGACAGGGTACGCGTTTTCCGAGAATTTTATTCTTCCGATCTCGCATGATGAGCTGGTTTACGGAAAACGGTCGCTTCTGGAGAAAATGCCGGGCGATGACTGGCAAAAGTTCGCCAATCTGCGTCTTTTCTTGTCCTATATGTTCGCATTCCCGGGCAAGAAACTTCTGCTAATGGGAAGCGACTTTGCCCAGAGGAACGAGTGGAATTACAATCAGTCGCTGGATTGGCATCTGATGCAGTCGCCCCGTCATCGCCGCGTGAATAAGATGCTGCGGGATCTTCACCGGCTTTACCGGGAGCATCCGGCGTTCCACCAGGGCGATGCCGACGGCGCTCTTTTTGAATGGATCGATCATTCGGATGGGGACCGCTCCGTGGTGAGCTTCCTGCGCTGGTCGTCCGATCATCGGCAACTGTTGGTGTTTGTTCTGAATATGACGCCGTCGATCCTTGAGAGTTACCGCGTCGGAGTCCCTCGTTGGGGTTATTATCAGGAGGTCTTTAACAGCCAGGCTTTTGAGTACGGCGGCTGCGGTCTCGGCAATCTTGGCGGCCTTCATTCTGAATCCGTCGGCTGGCAGTACCGACCGTTCTCCCTGAACGTCCATCTCCCGCCGCTCGGCATGGTCATCTTTCGTTACGGCTGATTTCTGCGCTAACCCCTTCCCGCCGGACGCGCTGAACTCCCCATAAAAATTCATAGGACGTTCAGTGCAGTCCCAATCAATCTTTGAAATATATGGGAGGATTGGGACGGCGTCCGGTTATATTATCTCCGATTAATTTTTGTCTTAAGTTTTTGTTGTCTCGCATTAGATCTCGACTATAATCCCCACATTGTTCTTTGAAGAAATCAAGGTGACGGATTTGGGAAGTGAGCGCATGCCGAGCATGCGCCGGGTCACGGATATCGGAGGGAGGATGGAGCTTTGTTTTTACGCCATCCGCCATCCGCCATTCTTCACCCGGCTACTTCGGTGTGAGACTCCACGGTGCCGCCGCTGTCGGTTCTTAAATGGCAAGAAACCACTGCTAAAAACGAAATTTTTTTGGCGGGAAGGTTGCTTGCCCCGTTAGAAGCTTGACCGGATATGCTGCTGTTGAAATATTTTCAACAGGAGCAAGGGAAGGTTAAGCATTTTGTGCTTCTAACGGGGTGAACCTAGTCAGAATATCAATCCTGTCGCTTCAATTCCACCAGCAGTTCATGCCTCCGCGCAGAGGTCGAGACAGGATTCATCCCGTCAGGGAAGGCCCTTTCTTGCCCCATTGAGGCAGAAAGGGTTTTTTTGTGTCCAGAAATTCAATTCGCCGGAACGCCGCATTCCGGAAGATCAGTTGTTTAATCCTCGTCGTGTGCTTCCTCAATATTGGCTGGAGCTGGCCGTTCTCGAAAAATCGCGCAACGGACAACGCGCAACGCGCAACGGAAAATGAACAGACGCAGCCGGCAGTGACTGTGGCGCCGGTCGATACGAAAGCAGAAGTGAAAGGTTCGCAAAGGCCTGTGGCCGCCGAAGTGACAGTCCTTGAGGTCACCCGGACTGAAAATTCCATTGCAGATGTGACCCGCAGTATCACGGTCGTTGATCAGGAAGATATTAAAAACTCTACGGCCCGCTATGTTCCGGAACTTTTAAAATCAAAAGCAGGGATCACGGTTGTCAATACGACAGGGAATCCCAAGGGCATGACCGTGGATATCCGCGGTTTTGGAGATACGGCGAACCGGAACGTACTGGTGCTTGTCGATGGCCGACGGGTCAATCCGATGGATATTTCAGGGCCGAACTGGGCGGCGATCCCGTTGGAAACCGTCGAGCGCGTAGAAGTTATCCGGGGTCCTTCTTCCGTGCTTTATGGTGATAACGCCGCTGGTGGTGTGATCAATATCGTGACCAAAAAGGCGAAGTCGGGGGTTCACGCGAAGGCCGAGACCGAAGTCGGGTTGCACCAGTACAAACGAAATGGCGCAACGGTTTCCGGCGCCAATGATTGGGCGGAAGGTCTTTTTCATTATGAGAACACGCAGGACGATGGCTGGCGTAACAATTCCCAGTATTGGGCCAACGACTGGTTCGGCAAACTCGGGGTTGGGTCTTTTGAGGGAGCGCGAGTTGATTTTACGGCCGGCCATCACCGTGATCGCTCTGGGTTGCCCGGAAATCTATCTATAAACGAAATGGGCGCCATCGGACGCACTGGAAGCAAGACTTCCAAAGATCATGCTTGGGGGCAGGATACTTATTTTACGGCGGATCCCGAGTGGAGGTTTGATCTGGGGGAAAACGCGTTCGTGATCTCTGCTTTCAATTCATTCCAGCGTCGTTTGAGTAAATCCAACATGGTTTCGTGGAGCACGGCCACAACGAATAATTTAGACTCGTATGAGTTTCAGCCCAAGATCAGCTGGGCACGGCCGCTTACAGATTGGCTAACGAGCAAGCTTACGACGGGCGTGGATTTTCTTTCTGGGAAAAATGACATTACAAGTGACGGCTGGGGGGTAGCGGATTTTACGACAGTCACCAAGAAGTCGCTGGATGTTTATATTATCGAGAATCTTTCGGCCTGGGACAAATTACTGCTCAATATGGGCTTTCGGGGAGGTTGGGCCAAGTATAGTTTTGACCAGTCTGGTGCAACGACGAATTACGACACGGCGAGCATGCGGAACGCGGCGTTTGATTTTGGCGCCGGCTATAAATTGTTTGAAAGGTCGCTAGCCTATTTCAACGTCTCCCGCTCTTTCAGGATGCCCGCGACAGACGAGTTTTACTCGACCTTGTCGGCATGGGGAGGTGGGTTGAATGCGGGGCTTAAGCAGCAGCAGGAAATGGATTATGAGCTTGGTGTTCGGGATAACACCTTCAAACCCTTAAATATCGCCGGAAATTTCTTTCTTTCGGATATCAAGGATGAGATCTATGTGTATTCCGATCCCGTTACCATCGTGAACTCCAACTATGAGTCGCCGACAAGGCGTTATGGCTTTGAGCTAGAGTCCTCGCTGAAACTTTTCGAAAAGCAATGGTTCAATATTACGCCGTTTTTTAATTTGACCACGCAGAAAGCCTTTTTTAAAGGAGGCCCATATTCAGGAAAGACGGTCCCCCTTGTCCCTGAGTTTAAATACGCGACAGGGTACGCCCTTCAGCCGGTCAAGGGGTTGACGGTTTCCACGGAGCTGAATCACTTGGGGCACCAGTTTCCGGTTAACGATCAGAAAAATAATCTACCAAAACTTAAAGCGTATAGCGTCGTGGATATGAAGGTTCGGTACAATTGGCGATTTGCTACGGTATGGATTTCCCTGACGAATCTTTTTAATAAAAAATACTCCAATTACAGCATTTCCAATCAGGCAGGCACCATGGCGGTGTATTATCCCTCCGAGGGCCGGAATCTCGTCGCGGGTTTTTCACTGGAGTATTAGCGTTGTGAGGGAATTTCTCGGGAAAGTGAAAAGAGGAGCTTTTATGGCATCAGTAAAACCGGGGGCACTTACTTTTTGGCAAAAAGTGAGTGCCCCCGCGCTTATGCTATGGATTTTTGCGACTACCTTTTTCCCGGCAGCTTTGGCGCAAGAGGCGGCGGGGCCGGGATGGGTTGCCGCTGAGTCGAACCGGCGTCCTTCCAATGCGATCTCTTTGACGGCCACAAGACGAAAGGAGATGGCCGCAAACGCTCTGCCTCCGTTTCCTGTTCTTGTGCCAAAAGCGATTGTCTATCCTCCGAGGGCCGTTCGGAAAAAATGGGAAGGACAGGTTATCGTTGCCGCGGAAGTGCTCCCTGATGGGTCGGTGGGGCGGACGGCTCTTTCGAGATCTTCCGGCCATGAGATGCTGGATGAGGCGGCGGAAAATTCCATTAAAACCTGGAAGTTCGAGTACCCTTATGAAAACAACGGTGAGGCGCCTCCTCAGTATGTGGATATCCCGGTCACATTCAAGCTTCAGCGTGAGGATCGATCGTGAGTTCCGCGAACGGGCGGTTTTTAGTTTTTTCTTTGTGTTTGCTTGGGATCGTGTCTTGGAGTAGCGGTGAAACTTTTGCGAGTCCCGAGTCCCGAGTCTCGCCTGCCCGCCAGTATTTGGGCGGGAGTCCCAAGCGTATCGTTTCGATCAATCTATGTACGGATGAGCTGTTGTTCCAACTGGTCGGCCCGGAGCGCGTGGCGGCGGTGACGCTGTTTAGCGCGGATCCGGAAATCTCGACCGTCGCGTCCAAGATCCAGGATGTGAAAAGGATCCAGGGCGGGATCGAGGCGGTTCAGGCCTGCGGTCCCGATCTTGTGATGGGGGGAGGGTTCAGCAATAAGGAAACGCTTCGTTTTTTCGAGCGCTCCGGGATCCCCGTGTTGAGTTTTTCTGTCCCCAAGGATTTTGACGATATTTACGCGGATATCCGGAAGCTTTCGGCCGCGGTCGGAGAACCGGAAAAAGGCGATGCGATCATCCAGTCGATGCGGGCGGAGTTGAAAACATTGAAGCCGGCGCCGGGGCCGAGGAAGAAAGCGTTCTTTTTTCAAAGCGGCGGCTATGTCCCCGGGGCCGGAACGTTCGAGGACGCGATCCTATCAGCCGCGGGCCTTGAGAACCTCGCGGCGACACTGGGGATCCGCGATTATGGAAGCCTTTCTCTGGAGAAATTGATCGCGATGAAACCGGATGTGTTGATCTACTCGAGTGATCAGAAAAAAAGGCCGACCGTGCGCGGCGAAGTGCTTCAGCATCCCGCGATCCGAAGGGCCCTGCCGCATGTGAAAACCGTGACGATCCCGTCCTCCATTCTGAACTGCGGTTCGCCGGCTTCAGTTGAGGTGGTTCGGATCCTGGTGAAGGAAACACGATCATGATGGCCCCCGCGCCGCGTTCCATGAAAGAAACTCCGGCCTGGCTGCTCTACGGGGTGCTTGGGGCCGCACTGATCGCCGTATTTTGGGGAGCGCTACTTGCCGGTCCTATCAAGGTGTCCCTTTGGGACGCGATCCTGCATCCGTCCTCGGAAAAGGCTTTCATCTTGTGGGATATCCGACTTCCGCGCGCGCTGCTTGGGCTTTTGGTCGGCGCGACGCTCGGGCTCGCCGGCGCTGCCATGCAGGGATTTTTGCGCAATCCTCTCGCGGAGCCGGGCATTCTCGGCGTCACCGGAGGGGCTGCGGTCGGGGCGGTTGCGATCTTCTATACGGGGCTCGCAACGGCACTCCCCATGCTTTTACCCGTGGGAGGGATACTCGGCGCTTTCATTTCCGTGATGCTCCTTTATCTTTTCGCGGGGACGCTTGCGAGCGTGCAAACGCTCATTCTGGCCGGAGTGGCGATCAATGTACTCGCGTTTTCGGGGACTTCGCTGATGCTGAATCTGGTCAAAGATCCGTACGCGGTGCTCGACATCGTATTTTGGCAAATGGGTTCGCTTGCGGACCGAAGCCTCGGCCATGTTTTCCTCATTTTGTCTTTTGTTCTTGTGGGGTGGGGCCTTTTGCTCTGGGACGGCCGCGCGCTGGAGGCCCTGAGCCTCGGTGAGTCGACGGCGTCGAGCCTCGGGATCTCCCTGCGAGCGCTCCGGGTGCGGATCATTTTGGGAACGGCCTTGTGCGTCGGCTCTTCGGTGGCGGTATGCGGGAGCATTGGTTTTGTCGGACTGATCGTGCCGCACCTTTTACGTCCTTTTGTCGGATATCGTCCCGGCAAACTCCTTGCCGCGAGCGCGTTGGGCGGAGCGATCCTGCTTCTGGCCTCAGACATCGCGGTGCGTGTGATCCCGTCGCTTGTGGAGCTCAAACTGGGTGTCATTACGTCGCTTTTGGGCGCGCCGTTCTTTCTTTTGTTGATCTTCCGCATGAGGAAAAAAATGTTATGAAGCTGATTGCCGAACCACTTCCACCTACGAGGTTGGATGTACCAATATCCCATCTCGTAGGTGGGATACGGTTGATGCTATGGATCTGATTCGGGCCGAAGGACTTCAGGTTTCGCGTGACGGGATCTCCGTTCTGGAACATGTTTCGTTTTCGCTGGGTGCGGGGGAGATCCTGGGGCTTGTTGGTCCGAACGGGGCCGGGAAAACCACGATCCTGAAGCTATTAGCCGGGGTCTTGAAGACCGAGCGGGGGCAGATCGAGGCCCTTGGCAAGTCGATCGCCCGGATCTCGAGACAAACGTTGGCTCGCGAGCTGGGCTATCTGCCGCAGGAGGCCGAAGTCCACTGGCCGCTTGCGGTTGAACGCGTTGTGGCCCTTGGGCGGGTCCCGCATCTGATGCCGTGGGAAGACCTCAAAAGTGTGGATGAGCGGATCATTGAAGATGCGATGCGCGCGACGGATACGATCCGTTTGCGGGGCCGGCGCATCGATCATTTGGCTGGTGGCGAAAAAGCGCTCGTGATGATCGCGCGGCTTTTGGCCGGGGAGCCCAAGATCCTTCTCGCGGACGAGCCCGTGCAAGGGCTCGATCCTTCCCACGCGCTTCAGGTGATGGAACTCTTGCGGGGGATCGCGTCGAATGACCGCGGCGTGCTGGTGGTGTTGCACGATCTGGCGCTGGCGTCACGCTTTTGTGATCGCATCCTCCTTTTGCGTGAAGGGAGGATCGTGGCATCCGGAAAGCCTGAAGATGTTTTTACCCCGGAACATTTGAAAGCAAGCTATCATATCGAAGCAAAATACGGGAACGGCGACGGGTTTTACGTCGTTCCCTGGAAACGGGTATGAAAATGGCGCAACGTGCGACGCGCAACGAATTGTTTTCGGTCTTGACGTTGTGCGTTGATCGTTGCGCTTGGATAAGTAAACGATTTGCATGAGGGGGAAATCCGTGAAACAAAAGGGACTGATCCTCGTTTTTACCGGTGACGGAAAGGGGAAGACGACCGCGGCGATGGGAACGGCGATGCGTATGATCGCTCATGGCCGGCGCGTGGGGATGGTGCAATTCTTTAAGCGCACAACGCGCAACGCACAACGCGCGACGAAGGGGCAAATGTTGACCGTTGACCTTTGCGCGTTGAGCTCGAGAGAAACGACGGGCGAGGTGGCCGCTTTTCGCAAACTGGGTTCCAAGTTTAAGATGTGGAGCTACGGCGGCGGGTTCACGTGGCAAGTTTCACGCGCGGAAAATCAAAAGGCCGTGGTCGAGGCCTGGAGCCAATGTCTCAAGCTTCTCCGCGATCCGAAATACGATCTCGTGATCCTGGATGAGATCCATATTGCTCTCAAATACAAATTCCTCAACATGGCCGACGTTCTGAAAGTGCTCAAAGCCAGGCCTTCCTCCCAACACGTTATTCTGACTGGCCGTGGCGCTCCGAGATCTATTCTCAAAAAAGCGGATCTGGTTACCGAAATGAAGTGCCTCAAACACCCTTTTCAGAAGGGGATTCCCGCTCAACCGGGGCTTGATTTCTAGCATCTTTAATCTGTTTTTCTTACATCCTGCTTTCCCTCGATGGGACTCTTTTGCCCCTCTAGAATCCCTTGGAATAAAAAAATATTTTACTTCAAAAAATACTTTAACTATATATATCTATCAATATTAATCAATATAACAAAAAAAGATCATAATATTTGTCCTAAAAATTTGCAATATATCTAGACGGTGGGTAAGCTTTTATTAAGAACATTTACAAAGACTAAGGACTTGGCCAAATGAACCATTCATTCAACCCATTCAGGGTACGAAAGTGTCTCCGGGCTATTGCTCTGGCGACATGCCTCGCTTTTTCCTCAACGACGGTGATGCCAACGCCCTCAGTCTACGCTCAAAACTCTTCTTCCGGGTTCACGGGAGGTAACCGCCTTTTCGCTCCGACTGGCCAAGTCCTTGACGGAAAGATCACGGTGCCTCCCGAACTCGGGACGATCGATGAGGTCTATTTTGGCCCGGATGGTGGAAGGCGGATGGCGGATAGCGACAAATCTGCTTCTGCTCAACCCTCCATCCTCCATCCTCCATCCTCGAAAACGATAATTTTCGTGCAAGATGCCCACGACTCGCTCGAGGCGCAGGAGAATATCGCGAAGCTGATCGAGCATCTGGTGGCAGTCAACGGCGTGAAGACGGTTTTCGAAGAAGGGTACGAAGGACCGGTCCCCACGGACGATTATTTCGGATCCATCAAAGATCCGGAATTGAAACGTAAAGTCGCGTTCTTCTTCATGGACCATCTTCGTATCGGTGGCGCGGAGTACGCGCACATTAACAGAAAACAGGATGGTGGATGGCGGATGGCGGATCGCGAAAAAATGAAAACCGATGCGCCCTCCGCCCTCCGCTCTCCGCCCTCCGATTTTGAGTTGATCGGTGCGGATTCGCTCAAACTCTATCGGGAGAACGTGGGGCAGTACCGGCTTTCGGCGGAACGGAAGGCCTCGATCGACCAAGATCTCAAGGCACTTGAAAAGGAACTTCGGCTACTGGCCGACGCCCGTTTTCCCAAAGAGTTCAAGGAATGGCTTAAATTAAAAGAGCAATTCGACGCCAAAAAGCTGGATCTTTTTACGTATTTGGGCAGGGCAATGCCTCTAATACGGATGGAGGATGGAGGAGGGAGGAGTGAGGAAGACACAAAATCCGCTCCATCCGCCTTCCGCCTTCCGCCATCCAAAGCATATGATCCCACACCCCTTCTTAGCTTTATCCTCGAAGCCGTTCGCTCGAATGATCCCGTCGTGATCGAGAAGGCGAAGCATATCGACGCCCGGGAAGTGTTTGACCAGCTCAATCAAATGGAGCGGTCGATCGTTGAGGCGAGGATCCCGGCCGCGACGGATCGGGAACTCTACGGGTATTACAGGGTTCTCGCGTTGCTTGGGCGTTTGAATGAACTCCAGATCACGCCTGAGGAATACGCTTCGTTGCTAGCGGATAGCGTAGAGCGTATAGGTAATAGAAAAGATCACTACGCTCCACGCTCTACGCTCCACGCTCGTCTGGTCATTGACACTCAATCTCTCGGTGAATTCATCCACAAGAACACGAACAAGCCGCTTGTCCTCTCAAAACAATGGGAACGGAATATTCAGGAGGCGGTGAAATTCTACGAGATCGCATCGGAACGTGATGGCGCCCTTTCTGCCGCATTGGATAAATATTTCCTGCGCAACGCGCAACGCACAACGCACAACGCAGAACCGGATCGCTCAAACGTTGAGCGTCGTGCGTTGAGCTCAAAATTGCCCGGCATCGAGCCGGCAATTTTGGTGTATGGGGGGTTCCACAAAGAGAACATCAAACGCATTCTGGAATCCAAGGGGATCTCTTATGTGGTGGTCAGTCCCAAGATCACCAAGCCCAGCCCGCGGCACGAAGCCTTCTACAAAAAATTGATGACGGAAGGTTCTTTCCCTTTTGAACGCGCGATCTTGCAGGCTACCGCAGTTCCCGCCGAACGCGTCTTTGTGCGTCCCGGAGGCCGCGGCGAGGTTCTCGCCGCCGGACGAATACTTGAAAGAGATCCTCATCTCGACCTCGGTGTGCTGGATCGAGCTATCGTCCAGGAGAAGCGGCAGTCCGAGGTTCGTGCGCCGGAATTTTTGGAGAGTCAACGCTTCGAAACTCGTACCGGAGAGAGGGCCCATCCAGCGACAGGCCCTGAAGCAAAAGAACGGGGGAGGCGGTTCCTCTCAGTCTTAATCCGTACCGCAGGGGCTGGGGCGCTGGTCCTTTTAGCGGCCGCCGGCACGGCGTTTTTGCTGGATGGGGGTAGTAAGTGGGTTGCGAGTCTCACTCTCCCCCTGGATCACAGTAGCTTGTCTGAACCCGCCACGATCGCCCGCCAGACGGCAGTCCACGCCGGAGAATTTATTCAGGGATCTTTTCTTTCGAGTTTTCTGACCGGGAAAGTCAGTATCGCAGTGAGTCATCATTGGCGGATGGTCGAAGGTCTTTCCGGGATAGCCTTTGCGGGACTCCAGGCTTCGTTGCCCGCGATCGCGCTGGTGGCTTTCATTCAAGCCGTAATCGATCGCATCAGGATCGAAGGAAGGCGTTTTCTCCGAGGGATCGTCCGCTACTCCGGCTTTGCCGTGACCTTTTTCTCCGGGATTTATTTGGGGGGAGCGTTAGGAAATGCCGCCGAGATTATTTGGAAAGGGTATGCGACGAACATTTTTCGTGTGGAGGGTCCGGCCGCTGTGTGGCATGTCAACCTCGCGGATCTTTTTCTGGTTTTTTCGAAATCTGCGATAAGTGGTTTAATGGTCGCCTTTGGGAGCTTCGCCGTTCTTTATGTGCTAAGCCCCTTGATGAATGCGAAGAAGGATCGCCCCAGGCGCGATCCCGACGCTCGCACCCCGAAAGTTTGGGAGAGTCAACGCTCGGAAACGCGGTCTGGTGAAGACCTCTTGGATCGTTCTCGGGTCGGTGCGACGCGGAGGCAGTTTTTAGGGGGGCTGGCGGCTTTTGCGGGAATTGCCGCCGGGGTGGCTCCGGCCTTGGTGGGGGAGAGCCGTCGTCCTAAGGTCAGGCATCCGCTGGAAAATGCGGATCTTGCCAAGGTCTATGAGGCGACGGCCGAGGGTCTTGTGAAGCTACGCGTTCATTCGCTGCCGATCAACCAGACTCCGTCGCCCAAGGTCCCGGATTCGGTCTGGATCAAGCCGGATGACATGGGATACATGATGATTGCCGACCTTTTGATGATGATCCACGCCAAGGAGCATCCTGTCGGCGGACTCGCGAAACCGAAACTTGCCAAGGGTCGCATTCTCGATGCCCTGAAGATGATGGAACGCCTGGTGAATGATTTTGAGCTCAAGGTGAGAGTGAACGGTCGTGAGACCGGGACCGGGGTTCTGCCTGAAGTTTTGATCCCGCGGGGTGATTACTTTGAACCGGAGCAGTCCGATGTCCCCGGTCAGCCGGGCGTCAAAGGGATCTCCTACGCGTTCTACAATATGGGGCTGACGCATGAGCGGCTGAAGATCATCCGCGATGTGTTCGCGGGAGGGATCGTTGAGGGAATTAAAGACCGCAAGATCAGCGTCTTCGCGGCAAAGCTTCTCGCGCGGACCAATTACCGGCCTTTTATCGACGCTGAAAAACGGATCCACGCACAGGTTTTTAAACTTTCCGGAACGGGGGAGGTCGTCCAGGGCCCGCTTCTGGTGGATAACCAGCATACCGAGGCGCGTTTTATTCTTTCGATCGCGGATCTGCTTGGAACTCCGGGGAAAAGCGAGGACGAGCGTTATGCTGAAGGCCTCGAGAGTTGGAACACGATGTGGTTCAAGTGGCGTTCCTTCACGGTGGATGGAAAGGAGATCCCTGTGGCTGAAGGGGATCACATCTCCTCTCTTTGGACCGAGGGATCCGGAGCGCAATTTTATGATCCGAGCGAAGTGGCGCCCAAAACCTGGGGGCAGAGTTTTGAAAATTACGGAGTTATTCTTGAAGACCTGAAAAAACGGCACGGGCTATCGTGGACCCCGGCGACGGGGACCGGGACGGATCGGGATCCCGGGGTGTTCTCCGAATTCGGGATCGGGAATTATCCTAACCTTCCGTCCGTGATCGTTCCGGCCTATCAGTTCGCCAGTCTTACGTCCGGATCGCGGCAGTCTTCGGAGGATGTGACGCGTTTTGTTCGCGCGGCAGAAAAAAGTGGCGCTTTTGTCCCCGGTTGGGGGTTACCGGATGCCGTGAGCCCGGTGGATGCCATGCCCTTCAACCGGAAAATGCTTTTCATGAATCAGGCCCTGACGCTGGAATTTTTGAACTATCCGACGTTGCGCGATATTGTCAGCAAAACGGCCTGGGGCCAGCGCGCCGTCCGTCAGTTCCAGGCCGATGATGTCAAGCATTCGGCCTCCCTCATCCGACCGCGTTCGGAAGCGCGCGCTTTTACGCCGGCGGAACAACAGAAGGCGGTACTGGAAGGACTGGAGTTGATCGTGGGGGGGAAAGAGGTTAGCGCTTTTGAAGAAGGGCCGATCGCGATCACGGATGAAAATGGCCGTTTGACAGGGGAGAGGATCTCCAAAAAGGAGGCCCACGACGCTAAGCGGTGGCATATGACGAGCCACATCTACTTTTTCTATAAAGGCCAGCTTGTGCTTCAGAAAAGGGCCAAAGGGAAAGAA
>CAZDVO010000004.1:11516-76124 GCA_964508905.1 uncultured bacterium | reverse complement strand
AAATAATGTTTATCATCTTTCCGGTATCTTAAAGTGCAATGAGTGCGGAGGTAATTATCGCGGGATGACTCATATCGTAAATCACCGCACGAAAATGAGGCGTCCATGGTATCGCTGTTCATCCAAGGGTGTGCGGTATATCAAATGCAACAATAAGTCCGTTACCGCAGACGCTGTTAATAAGCAGGTCTGGGATATTGTTGAAGTCATCAGGAAAAATCTTCACGTGCTGGAAGAATTAGGCGACATGATCCGGCTTAACGCATCCGAGCCGGAACGGATATATATGGAGCAGTTGGAGGAAAAAGAGGCGCTACTTAGAAAGAATGTTGAAAAACAGAAGGCCATATACGAGTTATTTTCAGAAGACAAAATAAACATGGGGCTCTATAAAGAGCGAGCCGAGCTTTTAAGCAATGAGGAGAAAAAACTAAAGCAGGATATCAAGGCTATTCATCTTAAGATTCTGGACAAGCGCAATTCCGTCAATCTGGTTAAGGCGACGCAGGATTTTCTTTTAAGATTGCGGAGTACGCCCGAGAGCGACAATCACCAATTGGATTATCTCATAAAGACGTTCATGCGGATTGTCTTCAAGTCGATCACTATCCAGAATCAGGAGATCGTGAAGTTTGAGTTGAATGAGCCGTGGAAGACTTGCTATGAAGAGGGGATGAAATGGTTGAAAACGAGCGAAAAGACGAAAGAACAGGCGATTCCGGAGGCAAAAGCCCGAAGAAGCTACGTGTGCTTTTGCGCACCTTCGGATGGCCATTGGCCCCGCGTTTACACCCGCCTTTGCGCCATACTTTTTAAGCTCTACCCGTGAGCAGTTTGGTATAATCCGCAAAGGTTCGTGGCGTTTTTAATCGTGTGGCAGGGGAAGGCAAAATGACCAAGCGCAAGATATTCATCAGCAGCGTTCAGAAGGAGTTCAAGGATGAGCGGGCCGCCTTGAGGGATTTTATCTCCGGCGATCCCTTGTGCAGGCGCTACTTTGACTGTTTTCTTTTCGAAGATATTCCCGCCCAGGACCGCAGGCCGGACGCCGTCTATATCGATGAAGTCAGGGATTGCGATATCTATGTGTGTCTTCTCGGCAATGAATACGGAGCTGAAGATGCCCGCGGATCTTCGGCTACGGAGCGGGAATTCAGGGAGGCGACGGAGCGCGGAAAGACGCGGCTTCTTTTTGTCAAAAACACGACTGAAAAAGACCGTCACCCTAAAACAGCTAAATTGATCAACAGAGCCGGCAACGAGGTTATTCGCCGGAGGTTTTCCAACGCCCCGGAATTGATCTCGCAACTGTATGCAGCCCTTGTGCAGTATTTGGAGGAGCAGTGTCTTTTGCAGACCGTTCCGTTCGATGCTGCTTCCTGCCGCAATGCTGTTTTGGGCGACATTGACGAATCTGCCGTTGGGAATTTTCTTGAGGCTGCCCGGGCCGAACGCAAGTTCCCCTTGCCGCCACGCACTTCGGCGAAAAAGCTTTTCACTCATTTGAACCTATTCAATAACGGCAAGCTGACGCATGCCGCGGTCCTGTTGTTCTGCAGGAATCCCCAGAAGTTCCGCGCCCTGTTATGTGCCGAGGTTAAATGTATGCATTTTCACGGGACCGAGGTGCAAAAGCCGATCCCTTCGTACCAAACCTACCGGGGAACATTGTTCGAACAGGTTGATGAAGCTGTTGATTTCGTGCTCGGTAAACTGGATCGCACGGTCACGCCCAGCAAAACCGCTGTTGCGAGTGATGTATCGTATGAGATACCCAAAATGGTGATCCGCGAAGCAATCGTTAACGCGGTCGCGCATCGGGATTACACATCCAACGCAGGCGTTCAGGTCATGCTGTTTGCGGATCGACTTGAGATCTGGAACCCAGGGGCACTTCCTGAAGGGATGACGCCGGCGACCCTACGGAAAGCCCATGCCTCTGTGCCGAGAAACCCGCTGATCAGTGATCCGCTTTTCTGGGCGAGATACATTGAACGGGCGGGAACCGGAACGATCGACATGATCGCTCTGTGCAAGAAAATGAAGATCCCGGAGCCTTCGTTTCAGCAGCGGGGAGGTCAGTTCGTCCTGATAATCCGTCGCAAGAAGAAGGCCCCTCCGAAAGCCCGGCCCATCACCCACGAGGTTCAGGGACCAAGTCGGCACCAAGTCGGCACCAAGTTGGCACTAAGTCAGCACCAAGTTGAGATATTGCATAAGTGTCAGGCTGAGAGCAGGATAGCCGATCTCATGAAGATCACTGGGCGGACAGATCGCACCAAGTTCAGGCATCAGGTGCTTAGTCCTCTCGCAGATGCGGGATTGATCGAAATGACGGTTCCTGACAAACCCCAAAGCAGTAATCAGAAGTACCGGTTGACGGAAAAAGGGGTTGCGTATTTACAAGGGCGCAAAAGGGCTGCGTGCTTCACGGCAAAGTTGTGATTCATGAAGGCCGTATGGATTCTGACCGGGGGATGAAAGGCCTCAAGAGCTGTGTCTCCTTGGAAAAAGGGAAACGGAAGCACGGGGAAATGATATGATATGAAACTGAGAGCGAGCGGAATGCCGTGAATTTTCGAATTCGATGTGAAAATGATTGGCTGTGCAATCTTGGGAAATGGTTTTTAGCCTATCGACAGAAAGAAGAAGGGAATTAATATTGAGAAGAACTTTAAAACAAAGACCTGAATAAAAGTGGTAAAAGATTTATTTCTAAAAAGGGGGGTGTTATGGGAATGTTTTGTTTTCAATGTCAGGAAACTGCAAAAAATATCGGTTGCGCGATAAAAGGAGTCTGTGGGAAGCCCGAAGAAACCGCTGGTTTGCAAGATTTGCTTATTGAAGTGTGTAAGGGGATTTCGTTTTTCGGCAGGCGCCTTAAGGAAATTGAATCGGTGGATAAAAAGTTTGGAAAATTCATTTGCCAGTCACTGTTTGTTACTATAACTAATGCCGCTTGGGATGATGACGCGATAATTGTTAGAATTAAGGAAGGCATTGCGGTCAGGAATGAGATAAAGAAGACTTTCTTGGATGCGCACAAAAAGAAATATGGGCAAGATTTTTCAGAAGTTTTTCCTGGTTGCGCGGTATGGAGCTTCGATAAAAAAGATGAGATCCTTGCAAAAGCCCAATCCGACGACCTCAGGATTAATGTCAACGACAATGAGGATGTCAGGTCTTTGCGCCAGTTGCTTATTATCGGATGTAAGGGGATTGCGGCTTATGCTGACCACGCCGCTGTCTTAGGCTTTGAAAAAGACGATGTGTACGACTTTATTATGAATGCATTGGATTCTACGTTGCGTAATCTGTCTGTTGATGAAATGGTTGCCATGGTGATGAAGGCCGGGGAAGGAGCGGTTACAACAATGGCACTTTTGGATGAGGCAAATACTTCTACATACGGTCATCCTGAAATAACGGAGGTTAATCTGGGAGTTCGCAAGAATCCCGGTATTCTGATTAGCGGCCACGACCTTAAGGACATGGAAGAATTGCTTAAGCAGACAGAGGGTACAGGTATTGATGTATATACCCATGGTGAGATGCTCCCAGCTAATTATTATCCGGCTTTCAAAAAATATAAAAATTTTGTCGGAAACTACGGCGGATCGTGGTGGCGTCAGAATAAAGAATTTGAGTCGTTTAACGGCCCTATTATTTTGACTACCAACTGTTTGATTCCGATAAAAAAGGAAAATACCTATTTGAATAAGTTGTTTACGACCGGAGTGGTAAGTTATTCTGGAGCCAAACATATCTCGGACCGGAAAAAAGACGGGGCAAAAGATTTTTCAGAAGTGATTCGCTTGGCGAAAACCTGTAAAGCTCCGGATGAATTGGAACAAGGAACCCTTACCGGTGGTTTTGCCCATAATCAGGTGATCGCTCTTGCGGATAAAATTGTTGCTGCGGTTAAATCCGGAGCGATAAAACGGTTTGTGGTTATGGCCGGGTGCGATGGGAGGTACCCCTCACGCAATTATTTTACTGAGGTTGCGGAAAAACTGCCGAAAGACACGGTTATCCTTACCGCGGGGTGTGCCAAGTACCGCTACAACAAATTGCAGTTGGGCGAAATCGGAGGTATCCCCCGTGTCCTTGATGCCGGGCAGTGCAATGATTCCTACTCGTTGGCGGTTATTGCCTTGAAATTAAAAGAAGTGTTCGGGTTGAAAAATATTAACGAATTGCCTATATCGTACGATATAGCGTGGTATGAACAAAAAGCGGTAGCTGTTCTTCTTGCCTTGCTCTATCTTGGCGTTAAAGGAATACGTTTAGGGCCTACATTGCCGGCATTTCTTTCTCCGAATGTTGCCAAGGTATTGGTTGAGAAGTTTGACATTAAGCCGATTGGTACTGTTGATGAGGATGTCGCTGCTATCATGTCGGGAAAATAGACGGACAAAGGAGTTATTGATGAATGTATTAGAAAATATTCCCTACAATGACGATAAAATGGGGAATCGCAAAGTCGTTGATGAGAAACATCTGCTTGTTATGCAGATAGCGTTAAAGCCCGGCCAAAGTGTGCCTCAGCATAACGCTAATTCAAATGTTCATCTGCTGGTTGTAAGGGGCGATTTAGCGGTTAATCTTAACGGTCTGGATAGTCATGTCAAAGAAGGTGATCTGTTGCCAGTTTCTTATCAGACGCCGATGATTATTAAGAACATCGGTAGTATTGAGGCCACGTTTTTGGTGTTTAAGACGCCCAATCCGTCGGAAATGCAAAAAGAAAAGTGATGAAGATTCGGGATAGTGGTATGCCGGATCGGTGCGTGTGGGAGAACCTTTTTGATATCCAAGGGGTTTTGCCAAATATGGAGCTGGATTCAAGAGTTTGTGATGTCGTTGAGGTCGGCTGCGGCTATGGTACGTTCACGATACCTGTTGCGAAAGTGATCAGCGGCCAGATCTATGCGTATGACGTTGATGAGGAGATGATCCGTATAATAAAATCTGAAGCTGAAAAGGCCAAGCTGAATAATGTGGAAGCCGCGTTGCGGGATGTCCTCACGGATGGCTTTGGGCTTTCTGCTGAGAGCGTGGATTATGTGATGCTTTTTAATATTTTGCATCTTGACACCCCGGTAGTGTTGCTCAAAGAGGCTCATCGGGTAATGATAAGTGGTGGAAAGCTTGGGGCCATCCATTGGAATTACGATCCGTCAACACCACGTGGCCCTTCGATGGAGATACGTCCCAAGCCGGAAGAGTGTATTAGATGGGCAGAGCAAGCAGGGTTTCATTCTCCAAAGATGTATGACCTGAAGCCCTACCATTACGGAATTGTTTTAGAAAAATAACGGGAGATTCAGGTTTGTAATTTCATTTGCAATTATGATTAGCAATAGCGGCAAATCATGAAAAATTGCGGTTGATATCGGCCGCATGCCTGACTTCCCCTCCTCAATCTTCTAGGGCAAATACCCCATAGCTACTTGGCAGGGCCAAGCCTACACTTAAGCGTAGCAGCATGCCTCGGTAAAAGATCGGGGAGCCTCCTTGCGTTAGAAAGCTTTTGCTTTACTTTGTTCAAGGCTGTGCTAATATGTGAATAACATTCACATAATAAAGACGAAAGTCACGATGGCTAAAAAAACAAAAACGCATGTCCGGAAAAGGCAAATTACAAAAGCCGTTTTAGATATTTTGAATAAAAAGGCTCTTGAGGGCCTCACGATCGAATCCATCGCAAAAAAGACGAGAATGACCAACAGTAATGTTTACCGGCATTTTGCCGGGAAAGACGCAGTTGTGGGATCTGTAATCGAACGGATCGGCGCGGCTCTCCAGAAGTTCGTTCAAGATGCGTGTAAAAATCGCACACCTCTGGAGTCTCTGGAAGAAATATTCATGCGGCATATTAAATTTATTGAGCGGAACAGATATTATCCGCGGATCATATTCTCCGAAAATGTGTATCGCGCAGGGCCTGAAATTTCCTTGGCGCTGAACCGGCATATGATGGGGTATTCCGGTGAAATTAAAGATATTCTCAAGCGGGGAATCCAATGTCGCTGTTTTTCCGACGATCTTGATGCGGAAGCTGCAGCAGACACGTTTGTGGGGCTTATTCAGTCGATCGCGATGCAGTGGGTCCTCTCGGGCTACCGGTTTTCGCCTTCAAAGAAAGGGAAGAAAGCGTGGAAAATATTTTTAAGAGGTATTCTCACAAAGGGCTGATTTGTTTAGTTATGGTGGTTGCAATCGCTCCCTGTGCTTACGGTGGGGAGTCCCGTGTGAGTACTATTCATAATTTATCGATCGAGAATGCCGTCGCGTTAGCTTTCAAGAACAATAAAGAAATTTTGGCCCAGGAAAAAGAAATTGAAATTGCAAGGGCCAGAATTTTCGGTGCGGTCAGTGAATCATTGCCTAAAATTGACTTGAATGGAGGCTATTCTCATCAGGACGCCGTCATGAGCATCGGCCCAGCGGCAGTTTCGAAGAAAGATATCGGAGTGTTTGTCGGCTATAACAATCAGAATGATTTAGGAGTTTCAGCCCGTCAACCGCTTTTTGAAGGAGGCAAGAATCTCGCTCTATTCAAACGTTCAAGGATCGAATTAAAGATCCAGGAAGAGTCTTTTCGGGTCCGTAGACATGCCGTTGAGTTTGAAACGAAAAGGCTTTATTACGGTCTTCTTCTGGCCTATGAAACGGAACGAATTAACGGGGAATTAGTAAGCCAGGCAAAGTCCCATTACATGGACGTTGAGAGGCGATTCAGGGAGGGAGCTGCCTCACGATTCGATCTGCTTCAATCCAAGGTTCAGATTTCCAAAGTCGAGCCCGAACTCGCAAGAGCCCAAAAAGCAAAGAATCTGATCGCTGAGGAGTTGAAAAAACTTTTGGGGTTGGAAAGGATGGATGTCATTTTGCTTACAGGGGAGCTTGCTTATACTTTGATTCAAATCGATGAAGATCGATTTTTGGAACAAGCGCAGAGTATGAGGCCGGAATTAGAGATGCGTTCTCTTGAGATTAATGCGGATAAGCAGGGGATAAAAATCGCTCGTGCCGGATGGCTGCCGAAGATAAATGGGGAATTCAATTATTATTCTAAATCCGATGCTTTCATGAAGGATGTTTTTAATTCTCAGCACAATAATTGGAATATCGGGGTAAGGGTTACTATCCCTATCTTTGATGGATTTTCGGCAAAGGTCAAAGTGGATGAAGCTAAAGCGCGATATTCCCAGACAATCATTAAGAAAGAGGACGTGGAAGACCAAGTCGTTCTTGAAATCAGACACGCTTGCTTTGATTTGTCTGAGGCGAAAACTATTATTGATTCCGCGCAGGAGGGTGTTGAAAGTGCACGAGAAGCCCTGAAAATTGCTGAAGCCAGCTATCTTGAGGGGCAAGTCACAAATCTTGACGTTTTGGATGCACAGATTTCTTTAAGCCAGATCGAGAAGAACCTTTCAGACGCCATTTATGATTACATTGTTGCTCTGGCCTACTTGGATAAGTCCATAGGCCGTAGTCCATTCGAGGAGACAAAAAAATGAAAACTAAAATCAAAATTATTGGAGCTGCCGTGGTTGTATTTTTTATTTTATTTCAATTGGGAGGGTATTTTTTGCGTCGGAGTCAACATCCGCACGCCATCCTCAGTCTTTCGGGTAATATCGAAGCAACCGAGGTGCGATTGTCTTTTCAGGTTGCTGGGAGAATCAAGGAAATGATGGTCGACGAGGGGCATTATGTAAAGAAAGGGGACATCGTTGCAAAGCTTGACACTGAAGAATTAATCAAGATCAAAGCTAAGGCGGCAGCGTCAGCGGCAGAAGCGAAATTCAGCTATAAAAGGCTCGAAGAAGATCTGCAGCGCGCGGAGAATCTTTTTAAGGTGGGTTCTGTTCCCGAGTATAAGAAAGATGCCACGGAAACGAGCCGGGATATGGCAAAATCAAAATGGGATGAACTTGAGTCCTCGCTTGAGTTGGCTCAATTAAGGCTAGGGTATTCGGATCTAGTAGCACCGTTGAATGGTTTTGTGCTTGTTAGAAGCGCAGAGGTCGGGGAAAACGTGCAGGTGGGGAGCACGATATTTACGGTGGCCGATCTGGAAAGTGTTTGGCTCACGGCCTATATCAATGAAACAGATCTTGGAAAAGTGAAGTTAAATCAAAAAGCGGACATCAAGATTGATAGCTATCCTGACAAAGTCTACAAGGGTCGTATTTCTTTTATCTCGCAAGAGGCGGAATTCACGCCTAAGCATATTCAAACGAAAGAAGAACGAACCAAGCTCGTTTATCGCGTAAAAATAATAATTGAAAATCCAGAATTCGAACTAAAACCCGGGATGCCAGCAGACGCTTATCTTGGAACGGTCTGACACATGTGGGCTATACGGGCGCGGGGATTAACAAAAAAATTTGATCAGAAGACGGTTGTTGATGGACTCGATCTGGAGATTGAAGAAGGCGAGATATTTGGGCTTGTAGGACCGGATGGTGCCGGGAAGACCACCACGATGAGGCTTCTGACAGGTATCCTGATGCCAACGGCCGGCGACGCATGGGTGGAAGAGCAGCATATTGTTAAAGATGCCGAGGCCCTTAAAGAAAATATCGCCTATATGTCACAGCGTTTTGGTCTTTATGGTGATCTGAGCGTGATGGAGAACATTCATTTTTATGCTGACATATATACGGTTCCAAAAAGTAAAAGAACCTCCAAAATAGAACAGCTCCTTGATTTTACGAAATTGGGTCCCTTTAAGGATCGTTTGGCGCGCAATCTGTCAGGTGGGATGAAGCAAAAATTGGGTCTTGCGTGCGCTTTAGTCCATACCCCTCGTGTGCTTTTTCTTGATGAACCCACCAATGGAGTTGATCCCGTTTCGCGAAGGGATTTTTGGCAGATTCTGTATGAGCTTTTACGGGAAAAAGTTTCGATTTTTTATTCTACTTCGTATCTTGACGAAGCAGAGCGCTGCAAGAGAGTAGGGCTTATTCATAAGGGACGGCTCTTGCAATGCGACACACCCGATGTGATCAAGAAAAGCAAAAACGCGGCCTCCCTTGAGGAAGCCTTTATTGCCATTGTCGGCGATTATGAAAACAGATAATTATGCGGTCGAAGTAAAAGACCTGGTCAAGCGTTTTGGATCGTTTACTGCTGTAGATCAAGTAAATTTTGAAGTGAAATCGGGTGAGATTTTCGGATTTCTCGGTCCAAACGGTGCAGGCAAATCGACGACCATCCGGATGCTTTGCGGTATTTTGACTCCGACCTCTGGCGAAGGGCACGTCGGGGGGTATGATGTTTTGACTGAACAGGAGAAGATCAAGCAGCATATTGGGTATATGTCCCAGAAATTTTCGCTTTATGAAGATCTCACCGTTGAAGAAAACATTAATTTCTATAGTGGTATCTACCGCATTCCCAACCAGAAAAAGAAAGCCAGAAAAGACTGGGTTATTGAGATGGCCGGGTTGGAAGATTTTAGGTCAAGCCGGACTTCTACTTTATCCGGAGGGTGGAAGCAGAGACTGGCCTTGGGGTGCGCCATCATTCACGAGCCCAAGATCGTTTTTTTGGACGAACCTACCTCGGGCGTGGATCCGATATCTCGCAGGAATTTCTGGGCGCTTATCAAAACAATGGCCAAGGATGGCGTAACGGTTTTCGTGACGACCCATTATATGGATGAGGTGGAGAATTGCGACCGTGTGGCTTTAATTTATAAAGGGCATCGCATTGCACTTGGCACGCCTGAGGAACTAAAAACGAAAGTGATGCAGGAAGAGGTTCTTGAGATTTTACTGCCTGATGCGCAGGCATGGATCAAAAGGGTTACGGCAGTGGAAGGCGTTAGGGAAACAGCTCTTTTCGGCACAAAACTTCACGCTGTGGTGGAAAATTCCAAGGAGGCTATCGAGCGGATTGAAGCGTTATTTTCGGCCGAAGGAATGTTCGGGTTTGTGGTGCATAAAATCAAACCGTCTTTAGAGGATGTTTTTGTTTCTCTTATCGAGTCGTACGACAAGCGGGGAAAGGTAGCATGAGTTTTGTGAGAGTCTGGGCGCTCGCAAAGAAAGAGTTTGTTCATATTGTTAGGGATCCAAGAAGTCTCGGCATGGCCATCGCGATCCCCATGCTATTGCTCATTCTTTTTGGCTTTGCCTTAACCCTTGATGTTGACCAGGTTCCTTTGATGATTTGGAACCAAGATAAATCTCCAGTCTCTCGTGATTTTCTATCTAATTTTGAGCACTCCTCCTATTTTAAAATTATGGGATATGCCAGTCGGTATAGTGAACTCGAGGATGCGCTTGAACGAAATAAAGTGCTCCTGGCTTTGGTGTTACCTTCTGACTTCTCGAAAAGGATTGCTTCCAGCGAAACCGCCGACATCCAGCTTCTTGCGGATGGCAGCGATTCGAATACGGCAACCATTGCGATCGGTTACGTCGAAGCAGTGGTGGCGCGCTATAATAAAAAAAATATCACAGATTTACTTTCCAAATCGAGCGAGGAAAATCACACTCCCGTGGAGATGCGTTCGCGGGTATGGTTCAATGCGGATATGAAAAGCCGGAACTACATTATTCCGGGTCTCATAGCGGTTATTATGATGGTCATTGCGTCCCTTTTAACGTCACTGACCGTGGCGCGGGAGTGGGAGCGCGGCACCATGGAACAGCTTATCGCAACGCCGGTCAAATCCCATGAACTCATTCTCGGGAAATTCCTGCCTTATTTTGCGGTTGGTTTTTTGGATGTTCTAATCGCCGTGGGTATGGGCGAGTTCCTTTTTCATGTTCCATTAAGAGGTAACGTTGGACTTCTTTTTCTTCTCAGCGGCGTTTTCCTTGCGGGGGCCCTAAGCTTAGGGATGCTGATTTCCATCGTGACAAAGAATCAATTAGTGGCAAGCCAGCTGGCGTTGGTCTTTACATTTTTACCGGCCTTTTTGCTTTCGGGTTTTATGTATGCTATTTCCAATATGCCTCACGTGATACAAATGCTGACCTTTTTCATCCCGGCCCGTTACTTTGTCGCGATTTTGAAAGGAATTTATCTCAAGGGGATAGGTCTTGAAGCTTTGTTCTATGAGGTGCTTTTTTTGACCCTGTTTTCCGTAGTCGTTTTTATCTTAGCGAACCGGACGTTCAAGAAAAGGATTGCCTGATGTTTGAGCGCATTTACCATATTCTCGTTAAAGAGTTTATTCAAATATTCCGGGATCCGCGCATGAAGGCGATTATTTTCATTATGCCCATGATCCAGGTGATGGTGTTCGGATATGCCGTGTCCACGGATGTCACGAATATCCCGACCGCTGTTTACGATCTGGATAATACCCAGGCGAGCAGGGATTTGATCCGGGAGTTTACAGCATCGAATTATTTCAGGGTGAAGAAGTACATATCCCATGACAAAGAACAGAAGAGGCTGATTGATGAATCTCATGTTAATGCGGTGCTACGGATCAACCGCGGTTTTGCTCGTGATCTGAATGCCCACCGTTCGGCGCAAATCCAACTGATTGTTGACGGCACCGATTCCAATACTGCCGCCGTAATTTTAAGTTATTCGAACAGGATCATCGAAAAATATTCGGCGCGCATTCTAGATGGCCGCGCCAGAGTCATACTCAAAAAATCAGAGTTTCCCCGCGTTAATTTACGGAGCCGTTCCTGGTTCAACGAAAATTTAGAGTCGAGGAACTTTTATGTGCCGGGTGTGATCGCGCTGATTGTGATGTTGATTACCCTTCTTTTGACTTCCATGGCAATCGTCAGAGAGAAGGAGATCGGGACCATGGAGCAGCTGATTGTAAGTCCGATTAAATCGTACGAATTGATCCTAGGTAAGCTTACTCCCTTTGCGATCATCGGCTTGGTGGATGTGCTTCTGGTGACAGCAGTCGGTGTTCTTTGGTTTAAGGTTCCGATTCATGGGAATTTATTTTTGTTATTCGTATCTTCCAGTCTCTATTTGTTTACCTGCCTTGGAGTAGGCCTATTTATTTCAACAGTTGCCGGGACACAGCAAGAAGCCATGATGACGACTTTCTTTTTCTATTTTCCGGCCGTGTTGCTTTCGGGTTTTATGTTTCCCATTGCCAATATGCCGAAGCTTATCCAATGGGTTACTTTTTTAAATCCGTTGAGGTATTTTCTTGTGATTTTAAGGGGGCTCTTTTTGAAGGGAACCGGTTTTGAGATACTGTGGCCGCAGATGCTGGCGCTTCTACTGATGGGGGTGGGTATTCTCACTTTAAGCTCAATGAGATTCCAGAAAAGGCTTGCATAGCGTGGCGAGCCGGAATTGATCTGTAGCCTATGCCATGCGGTTCCGGGAGGGCAGTCTTTCTCAGTCCCTGATCTCAATTAAAAGTAAAAAATAATCATGACCAGTCCTGCCAATTATTAGATTTTTAAACAGGGCAGGCGGTTGCGGTTTTGTACGAAAGGGTCCAATCCTATATAGACTCCATGATTATGACGAGAATTGCATCTTCACGCCCGTCCGTTGTATTTTAGAAGATGGCTCGGCAGGGTACGATCCGCGGGCTGACAGCCGTATTCGAACGAGCCTTGGACTCTTGAGGCTGCCGGCAAGATCGCGAGATGCATTCGCCTTATCAAGTGCTGATCGAGCTGAACAAGAAATTCGCCCTCCGGACAAGTAATAGTTAAACCGCCTTCTGTCCGGCATATCGCACCCGGGTATGCCTCTTTTGTGACCCTATACACCAATTGCAGGGTCTACCTCCCGCTCGACCACGGTCTCTCAACATAATTTTTTACTCGAGACCGTGGTCGAGCGGGATATTCGGCATGCCCGGGTGCGTAGTCTTTCCTAAAGTATCTTTTTTTGAGTTTCTCTTTTTCTTCTTACTCTTCTTATAAAATCCGCTGAAAAATTTATTTTAAGCTTAGAAATGTTCGTTTGGTGTGAATGGCCATGTCGTAACTCGACCTCCCATGAGAGACATATCATTAAAAGACCAGTCCAAAGCCTGGTTGCTAACACGGCGCTAAAGCCCAAGAAGTAAACGGAGATCACGCTGAAGATCATGGAAATTCAAGAAAGACGTCAGACTTCTCCAAACGTCAAGACGGTTTCCAAAGAAGTGTTTCACCAGTTTGTGACATGGTTTAGGGCGGGATAAGGTCTTGGCTTGATGCTATTTGTAGCATTGACCACCTTTTCCGTTCTGACTCATGGCGCGAACTTGATCGGTGGATCGGTAATGCAGGGTCAGTCGAAGGATATAGGACAGGGTTTTGGCTCTGTTCTCCCCAAGACGGTCCCGGCGGCGCCGGTTTGAGTGATACGAAGTGCGGTAACGGCATAGAAAAGGCAGGGTGATTACAGGATGTTTCGAGAACAGGCTCGTTTTGTGGTGGGCATTTCGGATCGCGTATCGCGGATGGTGAGTCGCTTGGTTTGTTGATCTGCAGAAATTGGGGAGAGACAGTGATGCCTTGCTGCTATTGCATTGAAAATTTAAAAATATTAAGGGGGTGATGTCAGTTGCCCGTGGAAGCATTTACACGGCAAGCTAAAGAGACTGCCAAAACAGTAGAGGACGAATATCAGTATCGGTTGAGACAATTTTATAGGCTCATGCTGCAAGCGGATAAGGAGCGGATGGCCGTCCTGGTAGAGGGAGAGAAAAAGAGAAATTCGTCAGATAAAAAAGTTCGGCGGAGTTGATGCGTACGAAAAATAAATGCGTATAATACCCGCCTAACGGAAAAGGAACGACGATGGAAAAGACAGAAGAAAAAAGACGTATCAAAGCGGCGCTTTATATCCGGGTCAGCACCGAAGATCAGGCGCGCGAGGGGTATTCGCTGGGTGTCCAGAAGGACTACCTTGTGGACTTCGCCAAAAGAGAAGGGTTCGAGATCTGTTTTGCTGACGGCAAAGGCGCGATCTACATGGATGACGGTTACAGCGGCTATTCGCTTGACCGGCCCGCTATGAATCAACTGCTAGAAGATGCCAGGGCGAAGAAGTTCGATCTGATACTGGTCTATAAGCTGGACCGTTTTAGCCGTAGATTGCGGGATATTCTGAATATTCTGGATGAGTTTGACGTACTCGGGATCCAGTTCAAATCAGCGACCGAGCCTTACGATACGACCACAAGCTCGGGGAAGCTAATGCTTCAGCAATTAGGGAGTTTTGCGGAGTTTGAACGCAACCGGATCATTGAACGGGTGTTCCCAGGAATGGTCCGGGGTGTTCAGGCTGGTCATTGGCAGGGTTCGCGGTACGCCCCGTTTGGCTACTCTTATGACAAGACGGCCAAACTGCTACTTGTCGTTGAAGAAGAAGCGCAACTTGTGCGGGAGATATTCCAGAGATATATCGCGGGAGAGCCTTGTCAGAAGATTGCCGGGGATTTTTTTCAGAAGAAGATCCTGAGCCGCTCCGGCGGGACTTTTAACAGCTCGCTAGTTCGCAAGATCCTCCGCAATAAGCTTTACACCGGCAAGCTGGTCTGGAACGCGTACCATTATGACCGGAAGCAGAAGACGCTGAGGGGTTGCCGCTATGTCAAAAATGATCCTTCCAAGGTCATTGAGGCGGACGGGTTGCATCAGCCTGTCATTGAGTTGGAAGTCTTCTCCCGCGCGCAAAACATCCTCGACCGGAACCGGAGAGGCAGCTTTCACCGCAAACGGGTAAGGGATTATGTTCTGTCGGGAATTCTGACCTGCGCGAAATGCGGCTATCGCTACAATGGCGTCTCCAATTTGAAAAATCACAAGACGAACGAGAAAAGGCCGTATTACCGTTGCTCGGGTCGCGCTACACGCAACATTCATTGCGGGAATAACGACGTGCGGGCCGAGATCCCGGAGGCCGAGGTGTCCGAGATTTTGGAAGTCCTTTTCACTTCCGGAGAGGTCAGCAAAGAAAGAATGCGGAACCTGATCACGGACCATTACCGGGAACAGGCGGTGGGCGAAGTTTCTCATGATCTTGAGAGGCTGAAGAAAGAACTCCAGGGGTGTTCGGCGAAGCTCGGGAAGCTGACGGATGTCTATCTGGACGGAAATATCGGCAAGGACATTTTTGAAGGCAAAGCCCAGAAGCTTCGTAACGAAGAAGGAGAGATCCGCATCAAGATCGAACGGATGGAGCTTCAGCTTGTCGAAAAGGAGGCGTCGAAGGACTATGTTAAAAGGGCTGCGGATGTTGTAAGGTCGTCCGATTCTTTCCGGGAAAATCTGCACCCGGCCTTGCGGAAAGAGCTGCTTAAGCTTGTGTTTAAGAAGCTCGTGATCGATCACCAGCAGATAGCAAGTTTTGAGCTTTACGAACCCTTCCAGGGCATGTATGACAAAGCGTTAGCAGCCAGGGGGAATGTTGTCTTGTCGGAAAGGAGGTGGGAAACTTGTCAGCAAGGAAAAGAAAAACAGACGAAAAGGGCATCGAAAAGCCAGTCGTGTTTATTAAAACCTTCGGATGACAAATGGTTCTTTTATGGACAACGCCTGTTTCGAGGCTTGGAAAAGTACTTTTGTAGAGCGAAAAAGCCGCAAGTAGGCTTTTAAACGATCTCGATTCTCTTATCCCGCAACCACCTTTTTTTATCTCCGGGTAAAATTTAATTTTTTGAGATTTGCATAAGCTGTCAATTTATAACATCCCACCTGTATAACTCAATTGGCATATCCGCCAATTTGACTCATGGAAATATAGGTGTTACATTTTTCACAACTTCAATGAAGAAAAGGACTTGAGCCAATGAAGTTGTTCCGAAAAGCAACATCTGGGCCCTCACTTTCTCTAAAGACCATTGCGTCTTTCATCGTCCTTTCCTTTGTCGCTACGCAGATTCTTATTCCCACACCAACCAGTTTTGCTATGCCCGCCGGTCGGCAGGCGCAAAATTCCAATGTTCCGGGAGGTGATCCGGTCTCCGTTTCGACCGCTCAAGTCCTTAATGGCATGATCGCGGTCCCTCCCGGACTTGGAAAAATCGAAGAATCTTTTCAAGGAGCTTCCGGCAAGACCATTCTTTTTATTCAGGATGCTCACGACTCTCTTGAAGCCCAGGAGAACATCGCGAAGCTTATCGGTAATTTCGTAAAAGAAAAGGGGATCAAGACCGTTTTTGAGGAAGGCTATGAGGGCCCTGTTCCCACGGAAAAATTTTTTGGATTCATCAAAGATCCCGAGATTAAACAAAAGGTCTCTTATTTTCTTTTGGACAAATTGAGGATCGGAGGCGCGGAATACGCGCACATTAACCGGGAACAGGATTTTGAGCTGATCGGGGTTGAAAATCTTGATCTCTATTCAAAAAATATCGAGGCTTATCGGGATTCTTCAAGGAAGCGGAAGGACACTGAAGCGGATCTTGATGAGCTTCTTAAGCACATCCTGATCCTCGCCAACCGGTATTTTCCGAAGGAACTGAAATCCTGGCTTCGCTTCCGGGAAGGATACTCAAAAGGGGAACGGCCCCTTCTCGATTATCTCAAAGCATTGCGAGCGTTATACCGGAAGAATGTCGCGGATCCGGATTCCTTTTTCCGGGAATATCCCGCCCTTACGATCCTTCTTGCCGCTGAAACCACCCGGGACCAAAAGCTGATCGGGCAATTGAACGCTCTGGATTCCCGCGTTATTTTTGAAGAGGCGAGCCGTCTGGAGCAGGGACTTTCAAAGACCTTCCTTCAAAATGACCGGGACAAAAAGATCTTTGATTATTATCAGGGTTTGAGCTTGCTCAAACGGCTCAACCAGATCCAACTCACGCAATCGGAATATGAAGCGGCCAAAGACGCGCTTGAAAAACTTGAGACGCAGAAATTAGTGGATTTCATTGTGTCTCTGACTCGCCGGTCGCTAGTTCTTTCCAAAGAGTGGGAGCGGCACATCAAGGAAGCGGTTCGGTTCTACAATGTGGCGCAGAAGCGGGATGGGGCGATCGATCAGCACATCAGAGCCTTTCAGGAGGGCAAGGAGGAAGCCGCCATACTGGTTTTTGGGGGATTTCACGCCAGCGCTATCAAGGACATGTTTAGGCAGCAGGGTTTTTCTTATGTAGTCATTTCTCCCAAGATCACGGCTATTGATAAGCGTCACCAGGATTATTACAAACGATTGATGTCTGATGGACTGCACCCCTTCGAAGCCCCGTTCCTTGTTACCCGTGCCAACCGAGCACCGGGCTACCCCTACTTAGCCGCTACCGGCAACGAAGAATTTGTGCGTGCAAAACTTCATGCGATTGCTTCTTCTGTTGACGCGGGTAACTCTGACCCTCAACTGATCGAGCGTCGTCTTGTTGATCTTCAGCAAGCAATGCAACCTGCGCACACAGTGGATAGAAATGCCCAACTTCGCTCCGAGATGCGGGAAGCTGAAAGCACCCAAGAGGATCGGAATACCTTAGAGCTTTATGAAGGGCTGGTTGAGGCGCGAGAACTGCTTTCGAAAATGGATTTCACCGCGGCGGCGAGGAAGTTGGAGCCTCTTGTTGAAGCGCTCGGGAAGCTAGTCCAGAAATGGTCTTATAGCAAGGTCGATAAATATCTCTTGGCGAATTACTTTTCGGCAAAACTGTTGCTTGAGAAAGTCGCTAAGAAAAAAGTGATTTCCGATAATGTTGCGCAGAAACAAAGTGTTCAGATTCTGGCGGTCGATCCCCAAGGCAAGATTCTTCTCCAGAAGCGCGGTCCTTATAAACAACTCTTTGCTTCCAAATATTCCGTGTCCGCCAATGCCAAACCATCTGCGGGAGCTGATGTCGCGGCGGTTGAAGAAAAAGTGAAGGCCTCAATCCGGCAGGAGATAGGAATCGAGGCGGATCCAAAGCGAATCCTGCGGGTCGGCGGCGAAGATACCCATTTGCACTATATGCGAAGCTATGTTTTTCCGGCTTTTAACCAGAGCGAAGCCGAATCTCTTAAGAAAGCTTTTGAAATACACAAAGTATCGGCTGGAGCTCAGGGTATCACCCTGGATTTTGATGAAGAAACGAAACACTCCCTCACTGTTTATATTCTAAAGGACAGCGCTGAACTTGCTGCGGATCAAGACAGGTTAGTCCTGGCGATCGGTAGTGAAACTCATATACCATCTTTGTTAACCGCGGTGACTTACGAAAAGAGCACGCTTTTGGTCTATCCTCTGACCGAGGCCGAGGCGAAAGCGGTTAAAACGAAGGTAAAATCTCACGAAGCTCAGCGGAGAACAGCAGAAAATTCAGTGAATTCACTCACTTCAGGTGTTTTGAAGCTGATCGATTCTGATGCCAAGAAATTCCTAACCATTGATGCCGTTGCGGATATGTTTTCCACGGATCATGCGAAGTATGCGGAGGATTTGACGGCGGTTTATTTCGGGTCGGCCGAGGTCCTTGCGATGCTGAGGCAGGCGCATGCTATCAGTTGTCTGCTGGCCGGACTTCCCGACAGAGTCGTCGCGGTCAGGGAGATGGTTGCTAAAGCCCGTTATGAGGATGCGGAAGGTTTGCTCAATGTCATTGAAAAAGACATCACAATCTTGAATAACGGGAACATTGTCGGGGAACCCGACCCTCACTTCCTTTCGACCTATTTTGCGATCTCACAATTGCGTCATTTGATCAATCTCCATGGAAGGCGGCAACAAGCAAAAGGTTTAAGACAAAGCGTCCAAGTGATGGTCTTTGATACCAAGGGACGGGTTTTAGTTAAAAAACAAGGGCCTTACAGCGATTTATTTCCCTCCAAATTTTCAGTAGCTTTAGGTAGTGAAATCGCACCGGACACAAACATTACAAATTCTGCTCAGCAGGTTCTTAAAGATTATCTCGAGATCGGTTCTGATGCGTCACGACTGAAGAGGATCGGGAAACCCGGTGAACAAAGCCGCTACATTCAAAGTTATACCTTTCAGGCTTTGAACACGAATGAGGCCGGTAAGCTGAGCTCTTTTTATGAAAAGCAAAAGGATCTTGTCAGTAAAGAGCTGGTTCTGGATTACGATCCTGTAAAACATGCGCTTGTCATTTATGTTACAAAAAATGATACAGCTCTACGTGAGGCGCTTGCCAGTTTGGCACAAGAAGCCGCACAGGCAACATCAGTACCATTATTACCTCCGGCCGAAATCTTCGAAACCGGCACTTTATTCACTTATTTCCTGAATGCTTTAGAAGATCAAAAGGTGGCAGACAAGTTCAGAGAGCCGAGAAAACTCGCCGATAGGGAAAAAATGCCTATGACCGAGGACGAATTGAAGAACCTGAACGCGGATGCCTATGGATTCAGGCTGTGGTGGGATGTTTTTTACAAGCTACGAGAAGAAGGCGCAGCTTTGGCCAGCGATCTTTCAGTTCCTTTCTCAGCGGAATCTTCTGCAAAAGAGAATTTACAACCCAGTATTAGCGATGCTATTTACGAAACTGTTTCCAGGCAAGTTGTTCGGAATATTTCAGTATCAGAACATCTCCCCCTCGAGATTGGTCAGTCTTTGGTCCATCTGGACCATCCTGACAGCGGCAATAAATCGGTATCCGGAGGGAAGGGAGCCAATCTTCATTATCTGCGAATGCTTGCCGCTGAAGAAGCTCGGGACAATGTCTCTGACCCTGTGAGGGTCCCGGAAGGTTATATCCTTCGCGCTGAGGTATTTAAAAAAGTTGTTTTAAGGAATCCGTTTTTGGGAGCACTGATCGAACGATTACGAATTTTATCTTTGAAGCTGATAGTTCTGAGGGATCGCAAGGCAAAGGAAGCCAAGGCGATGGAAAATGAACTGTCCGCCTGGAGAAAGCTTATTGCGGGAGCCCGCTTTTGGTTCCTGGATTTGTTTCTCCAAGGAGAAATTCAAATAGAGGCTTGGATGATCCGAACTGGGATCCGGTGGTTGGTCAGATTGCCCAAACCACTCTTGGAAGATATCTCGAAAATGATGGGATCCCTTCAAGGCGATGCGACCGAGGTCAGTGTTGCCGTTAGGAGTTCGGCTAGCGTTGAAGATTCCTCAAAGGCAGCTTGTGCAGGAAAAGCAGATAGCGTCCTGGCTAGGAATAATACGAAGCAGGTTAGCAGAGCTGTTATTCAGGTGTGGGCCAGTCTTTTTAATAGTGGTTTCGTGAATTACAGGATCTTGAATCAGATGACAGAAACTCCCATGATGCCGGTTGTGATATTAAAAATGGTGGATGCTAAGTCGGCTGGCAATGTTTTTTCCGTGGATACCACGACCGGTCGACCTGCTTTCAGGATCAATGCCAAGCCCGGACTGGGTGAAGGCGTGGTGTCAGGGTCTGGTTTGGCGGATGAGTGGACAATTAGTCCTGACGCGCAAACCATTCTTGAGGAGCAGCCTCAGCCAAAGACGGAGAAGATCATAACGGGAGAGCATGGCACTGTGAGAGTTAAGATCACGGATCCGCATGAACAAATGATGCCTTCTCTGGAGATGGAAGCTGTTATGCGTTTGGCGAAGATATCCCAGAGGATTCGGAGTAAATATAACTCCATGAAGGATGTCGCCAACGTGGATATTGAATTCGCGCAAGATAAATCGGGGGTCATCCATGTTGTCCAGACACGGCCTGAAACGACCATTAGCAAGGCTGGCTTTATTGAGATCAAGACAGTGGATGAGAGCGATATGGATAGCACCGTAAAAAAAATGACTTTACCTGGAGATGCTGTTGTCGGTTTCCCGAGCGTCGCGATCGGTGTTTTGAGAGTAAGGCCGGTTCGTATGGATCTGCCAGAGAATCAGAAGCGTGCCGAAAGCCAAAGAATCGCGCGGAAGATCAAGGCCGGAGATATTCTCGTGACCCAGGAGACGGATAACAGCTGGGACAATGCTTTTTTCAGAATGGCGGGAGTTATCACGGAGAACGGAAATACGACCAGTCATGCGGCGGTAACGGCTCGTGAGCGGGATAAGGCATGTGTTGTCGGTTCTAAAAATGCGGTCGAAGACCTGAAGAAATTTGACGATCAGTCCGTCGTACTCGATTCCGGGACAAGGACCATCTACTATCGGGATGACGGAATGCCTCCCGCGGTTAAGGTCAAAACAGTTCGCATTGAACTTAAAATGTGGAAACAAGCGGCGGAGCTTTTGGCTAAGCCCGCGCCTAAGCCGAGGGATGTCTGGCTTAGCGACGGAGATTTCGAAGGGTTCTATAGGGAGGGTGGTAAAGAGAACTACATGCCGGATTTTGAAGGCGAGTGGAGGGGGCGCCCCAAGACAGAGTTTGGTTATTTTGAACTGGATTATTATTACCGGGCTTTTGAAAAATACGCCGAAATGCTCAATAATTTATTCAAAACAAACGAATTCAAAACCATGCCTCGAAAATTTAAGGACAGGATCATTTACTCGTTGCTTATTAATGAACCTAGCGGACTTCAGAATCCGCTGTATCGGCGGGAATTGGTTGATTACGATTCGGTCCTCAAGAAGCGTGTTGAGCGGTTCATGGAGGCAGACGCCTTCTTTAGTGGGCTTCCCGACAGCGGGCTTTTAAGTGGTGGCCAGATGCAACAGGCTACGGCATGGTTAGTGGAATTGCTGGCTTGGATGCACATTGCGCGACCATTTCACGCGACTTTTCAGGATAAATTCTGGTATCCGCAGGCGCGGTTTTTTAACGCATTCGAATTGTCAATGAGTCGTGCCGGTTTGGAGAGAGCGGCGCTTCAGTTAACGCCTGAAACAGAACAGCATTGGATGAAAAAGTTGACCCATTGGGATAAGGTAAAAGAAGTAGCCGCCATTGAGGAGATGATCCGGGAAGATGCGGCTGTCATGAAACTTTTTGAAGAAGGAGCGCTTGGCGCCATCGAAACAAGGGTCAGAGATGCCCGCGCCCGGAGGACGGGAGATGTTTATCAGGCGCTGGCGGATTATATGCATAACTACAAAGCTTCTGATGAAGATATCCGGAAAGGTGATGATGAAGTGTCATTTCTGCATGAGTTTCAAGCAAACCTTGCTTCCGATTCGGACTTAGCGGAAACGATTGCGGCCCCCCAGCTTTTGCGGCTGATCGAAAGACTTTGCGATAAGAATGGGGAACCCGTTGATGTCTGGAAACTTAAGTCGGAAAAAACCATTCGTGAAAAGATCCGAATATTGGATCTGAAACTTTTTCTCGCGTTGCGACTTTTTACGAGGATCAGGATGTCGAATGCCGGCGAGAAGCCTTCGGTCAGCATGGAGGCGCTGGATGATGAAATATCCCAAACGATACAGTACCTCCGAGGTGAGAAAGCTAAGGAAGAAAAAAATCAGGAGAAATTCATGACTATCCTGGGAAGCTATCCAACGCTCAGGAAGATTGTCTCCCTCAACGTCCAACAATTTTCTTTCATGGAGGATGCCCATCAGCTGATTACCCGCTATCAGAAAAAGATGCATCCTCTCATGATCGAGACCGCAAAAGCCCATCCTGAAGTTTTTGGTAACAACCCTGAATTGATCTTCGACCTGAGCACGGAAGAGGTGGTGGCTCTTTCGCATGATGCTGACCATGAGTATCTGAAACGAACTTTTGAAAGACGAGGGGAGGAAGAAAAGATCGATCGAAAGGTCGAGGCGGCGTGGAGGGACGACCGGGAGCACGCGCTCCGGGATTATGAGATCGACATGGAAGGTGTTAAAAATATCTTGAGATCCCAGAAAGAAGCGGCCAGGCATCATAAGGTCCGGGAGTACTACGATGCGGAGATCGAGAGAATAGACGAGCGGGTCAGACGCCTGAAAGCAAAAGTTGCGGCGGAAAAAGAGAATCCGGAAAATACAACCGCCCGCTCCGAGATGCGGGAAGCAGCAAAGCCTCAAGCTGTATTATTAGCCCGGCAACACAAGAGTATCCCCGAGGGAGCAGTCCCTTTCCGGGAAGGGACATTCGCTTCACTTATAGACTTTCTTCCTTCGCTGCGGTGTCAATTAAAATGCCGGCAATGCTGGGCAAGAAATTTTTATTCACAGAAAGAGATCGCTAAATACGGGACAAAGGAGCCGTCTTTTAAAGAAATATTGCATACCATTAACCTTTTGGCTGAGACAGGCATTGAAGGCATATCCTTTAGCGGCGGCGAACCGACTATAGTCCCTCGGTTTGATGAAATTATTGCTTATGTAAAATCTAAAGGAATGAAGGTTTTTGTTAACACGAACGGCCTGCAATTTAAAAAGGTCGGGGGCGAGATCTTTATTGAGCTTTATAAAGAAGACCGGAAGAGCACGCATCTTGTTCCTTTAGAAAAATTTATCAGTTATGTCGATCAGTTTTGTTTTTCTTTGGATACGGTCGACCCGCATTCATTCAGAGGGGAAATCCCTTTGTTATGGCCGGAAGTAATAGCCAGCATCAAGACAATCGCTGCTCAGAGGGATAAAGATATAGAAATCGTGATAACCACCACGGTTACGAGAGAAAACATTGATAAGGTCAAGACGGATCTCCTGCCTTATGTTGAAGGTATTATTTTGGATGTTTTTAATAAAACAAAACAACACTACCCGTCGATACGGCCTCCCATATGGAAATGCAATATATTTCAGCCGCTCAAAAGTTTCCCGAATGAACTCAAGAAATCTCTGGGGATAACCTACGATGAATTTGCCCTTCTTCATGATGAGGCTGTTCAACTGATGCGGGAAAGAGTGCGTGCGTACCTTGCTCGCGAAGATAGCTCTTTTACTGCGGATCAGGTCCTTCGAATGAACAAGACCCTGCAGGAAGAAAAGACCTATAAATATTTAATGATACTGCCCAACGGGGTTTTGGTAACAACGGTGGATGATGGGGCGACATCGTACGGTCTTCATGAGCGCGGCTTCGAAGTGGCCGGCTATTTAGATGAAACTGATCCATGGGTTTATAGAAAGATATCCGAAGCGATAGCGGATGGAATAGACGAGAAATTCTCCAAGCTAGGAGCTGAATTTGCGCCTGTAGTGAAAGTTATCAAAGGGTCTGACAAAGGAGATCCGGCGCCGGGTGCTCTTGAAAAGAAAATTTCTTCTTTTGATCTAGATTCTTTTGACCATCTTGTTGTTCTTCAGAACAAAGATGAATTTCCCGCATTGCTGGGGCAAGAGATCGCTAAACGGGTTGATCTGCGCTTTGAGAAGGCCCAAAGACAGGGTGATCGATGGGAGATCTATTTCATTGGCCCGTCAGGGAAGAGCTCGATTCTGACAATTCGCCTTAATGAAGATCAGCATGAGGTTGTTTATCGATCAGATAATATTGAGTTTTATAGCCGCAGTCTAATGCGGGATGTTCTGGAAATGCTGGCAAACCGTAATGTTCGCTTAGCTGATCATGGCTACTATGAAAGAATGTCCTTGTTTGAGCTCAGGAAAAATCTGGCTGCGGCCAGAAGATCCGAAAGGCCGACCGTGGAATTTGACAGAGAATTGAATGTGGCAAAGGATTTTTTAGGAATTAAGGAAGACAGTAAGGTCTATTTGATCGAGACTGATAAAATTACTTTCGGAATCGCAAGGGTAAGGGAAAATGGCGTCAGCAAGATCTACATGGAAACCTCGTTCCTCAAACGCTTGAAACGATCGAAAGACAAAGCTTCTCTCACGAGGGCATTTATTCATGCTTTATATCGTGGGTCAGCGGATGAAAAGGTTTATCAGGAGTTTGAATATGCTAGGAGCATTTACCGACCGGAAAAATTAAAGGCACTCATAGGAGGGGATTTTGTTGGCCTTAATCAGGCGATCTCAGACATGATAAGGCAGCCGCGTAGTTCATTTCAAAGAGCCCAAGCAGAGCTGATCGCCCGACGTTTAAAATTACAAATTTGGAATATGGCTGTGTTGCGGCTCAATGGCGAAACTCGGCATGTTCGAGTGCGGATCAATGATCGTTCGCCCGTACTGACTAGTTCGGATGAGGATTCAGGGGATGCAAAAATGCTTTATTATTCTATAGCCGCCAATCCATTGCATTTCGGGCATATTGAGGCTATGTTTCGTGCCATGGTACAAAGCAAGGCCGATATAGGGGTTATTCGCGTTCAGGGGGCGGATGACAGGAAGGGTGCCATCGGAAGGACCATTGAAGAGAGGCATGATATTGTGGCTGAGTTTATCGCTCTTATGACGGGCTATGTGAAGGATATCTTTGAATACAGCGATATAGGAAAGGGGACTTCTACGGATGGAGAGTCAGATTTTATTGATCTGATTAAGTTGAACGTGGGCAGAAAAAATGGAAGGTTCTACGCTTTCAATCTGGGAGGATCAGATCATAGGCATTATTTCGCGCCTGATTATGAATTATGGGAGCGAACGCATCAGTATAGGGCGAAGATAAAAGACGGGAAACCAGAACCTGATACTCTTTTAAAGTTTTCCGAACTTTTGAGGAAGCATAAGGCCTTCTTAGAAACTAACAATGTTTTTATCAATGTTTTATTTAGTGAGCGCGAGCCGCATGATAGCGAATTGCTTCCCGAAGAGGTTAACGCGGCGGAGAGTTCGAGAAAGGAAAATTTATTTCAAGAGACGCTTTTAAGAGGCATGAATTATGAAGGCGCCTCAGCAATGGCCATTCGCGATGCGTTGTCTGGTATTCGGAATGGGGATATTTTAATGATTTTGCCGGAACTTGTTCAAGATTCTATTATGGGGAAACTTCCGGAAAACAGAAAGATCATTCGAGGTAACCCTCGTTTTGACAGTGATAGATACCGTGGCTTTATTATCGGGCTACCTGTTTTGATAAAACAGTTATCAATAAATTCCCCGGACAAAGATCTCTTTATTTTTAATCAATGGCTTGAAGTGACTAAACAAAACAGGGGCAGAGAAATAACTAGTCGTGAGATAGTCGATATGTTCAATGGGAAGGAGATGCCGTTATTGTTAGAAGAAGTCGACGCGGCTTTCAAAATTATCAAGGCAAAAACAGCTACAGACAACCCGCCGGGCGATGGAGCGGCGATGAAGGGGGCCGAGCCCGACCGCGCGGCGGCGGATACGCCTGACGTTGCTGGGCAAGAGCCGGCAGTAAAACCCCGATCCGAAATGCGCGATTTGGCAACTTCTCTGGAACCTCATCGTGAGTTAACCCCCGAACAAAAGGCGTTTCTGACGCCGGAATATGGAAGTGTTCTGGATTTTTGGCATTCGGGTTGGAGGGAAGCACATCCTGACGCGGTTGTGGTCTATGCGATCCGTCATCAAGAGTCGATTTCAAATTTGACGAAGGTCACGCAAACACGTTATGGTTTCTCCCCCGGAACTTTTCGCGGAAAGAAACAGGCCCAGGCCCTGGATAAATTTCTCGCAAAAATTCCGTTCGATATTTTTGTATCCAGCGATTCGGAAAGGGCATACCAAACCCTGTATCCCTTATGGAAGCGTCGCGGGCGCCAGGGTGTCATGCCGGTCGATTCTCGTTTGGCTGAAACCAGTATATTCCCTGTCGCAGGTGTTCCGGGCAAAATGGCCAAAGTGATTTTTGACCCAGAAAATTTTTTCGAACGATACCCAGAAGCCGTTACCACCTTGCAGTTGGATTCATTGGCCGGAATGATGGGCGACCTTCGGGAATTCTCTCAGGATTTATTAAACAGCCCTTCAATTAAGGGAAAAACCGTAGCTATTGGAGCGCATGGCGGATCCATCCTTGCGCTATTGATGGCCTTTGGACAAATTTCCGTCAAAAAATATACGGCGGTGCGAGGTTTTGCGGATTTCTCCCAGAATGTCGGTATCAACGTCGTGGCGTATTTGCCGGAAAAAAAACAGTGGAAGCTTCTTGTCGCGAAGGACGACTCTTATTTACCGAAAAATCTGAAGCGCCAGGCTAGGGGCGTGGAGGCTTTGATCTACCGGCTTTATGCGCTGGTCCAGGTTCTTGTGAGGCGCGTCCAATTTTTATTGTCCGGCAAAAAAGTTCACCCCCTGCATCGGGATTACTATCCGGAGGATAAGACTTGGTATCGGAGTCTTTGGACGCCTACTGAGCATGACGTGATTAAGTGGCGTGACGAATTTCTAGCGCAGTATCCCGACCGCGAAGCCGAACAGCTCCGGAATATTCCTGCAGCATCAGCTGCCCGGGAAACTCGCTCTAAAGCTCGCGCGTTGAGAACTTCTCCGGGACAGCACGAATCCGCCATAGAATCTGTTGCGATCGGTTTTAACGGGTCTCCAAAACGTGTGCCTTCGAATCGCTCCCCTAACAGGGTTCCTAGGGAGCGGAGCGAGACGCGCATGGAGACAATCCCCGGAGTGAGCACCGGTCCAAGCGATCAAATCATTCAGAATGTTCGTCGAAATACGCAACCGGTGACGGTATTTTTGGATGCGGAGGATTGGGGGAGTTTGTCGGAAGCGCAGAAGCAGGAATATCTGTTCGTGGCGCTTTCAAGATCGGAAACGCGCATCATTGTTTATAACGAAAACGGGCAAGTTCATGATGAAGAGCTGGCAGCGCTCCTTAAGCTTGAACGCGTTACGAGAACGGAGCGTAATCTTGATCAAGCAGTAAACGTTTTTTCAAGATTTCATGTCCCCACCGTTCATTTATCAAAACAAGTCCTGCCTTCGCGGACGTCGATCGGTAGCCTGCGTAAGCGAGTGTCATTTTTCAAAATGAATAGTGACAAGAGCGGCTCGCTCGCAATGGCGCTTCTTTGGGCCATTTCAGGAGGGGAAGACATCCGCATGCCGGAGGTAAGACAAGAGGGCGGTTTCTGGACCGTGGAAGAAAGCCTTCTGGACGCTCTACAGCGAACCTACGATAACAACTTCATTGTTGCTATTGCCGCGTAATCAACTTTGAAATATCATCTACCCGTTTAAATTTTTTCAAAAAGGTTAAAACTAAGGGAGTCATTTTGGAAAAATCGTTGTTTACGGATAGAAAAAAAGTGTCCATAAGGACTTTGGCTGACCATTGGCCTCGCGCTTACACCCGTCTTTGCGCTATACTTTTTAAGCTCTACCCGTAGGGTCTTTGGTATAATCCGCAAAGGTTCATGGCTTTTTTAATCGAGTGGCAGGGGAAGGCAAAATGACCAAGCGCAAGATATTCATCAGTAGCGTTCAGAAGGAATTCAAGGACGCGCGCAGGGGATTAAAGGATTACATATCCGGCGATCCTCTGTTGGGAAGGTTTTTCGATATTTTTCTGTTCGAAGACCTTCCGGCTTGTGATCGCCGGGCTGATGAGGTTTATTTGAAGGAAGTCGGCGCGAGCGATATTTATCTCGGGCTATTCGGCGACGATTACGGCAAAGAGAACCGGGAAGGACGGTCTCCGACGCATGAAGAGTTCCTGTTGGCGTCTAAACTCGGTAAATGCCGGTTGATTTTTGTTAAGGGCGAAAGCGATGCGGATCGTCATCCCAAAATGCTTGAGTTGTTGAAAACGGCAGGGGATCAGTTGATCCGACGCCGTTTTAATTCGTTGCCGGAATTGAATGCTGCGGTATATGCCAGTCTCGTAAGCCATCTTTTGGAGACAGGCAGGATTATGACAGGACCTTTTGACGCCACGGCCTCCAGAGGTTCCGCAAAGTCGGATATTTCAGAGGAAAAGATCCGCTGGTTTCTCACACGTGCCAAGAACGCGCGCGACTTCGCTTTGGATGAGAGAACGCCGGTCATGGATGTTCTGGCGCATCTGGATCTGTTGGATAAAGACAAGCCGAACCATGCGGGGATACTTTTATTCGGTAAGAAGCCCCAGCGTTTCCTTATTTCTTCCGAAGTCAAGTGCATGCACTTTCATGGCCTGCAGAAACTCAAGCCGATAGCTTCGTATCAGATATACCGGGGGACGGTCTTCGAGATGGTCGATCAGGCCGTTGACTTTGTGATGTCGAAACTCAACCGTTTTGTGGGGACTCGTGCTAAGGGGCCGCAAGCGCCTGTCGAGTATGATATCCCCCAAGAGGTTGTGGCTGAAGGTATCGTCAACGCGGTGGCGCATCGTGATTACACAAGCAATGCCAGTGTTGAGATCATGCTTTTTGCGGACCGTCTTGAAATCTGGAATCCCGGGACATTGCCTCCATCGCTTACGATCGCCGGGCTGTCCAAGCCGCATTCGTCACAGCCCGGGAACCCACTCATCGCAGAGCCTCTTTTCCTGACGAAATATATCGAAAAAGCCGGTACCGGCACTGTTGATATCTTCGACAATTGCCGGAAGGCCGGGCTGAAAGCGCCGGAGTTCCGTTTAGAGAGCGGCTTCTTTATCCTGACGGTGTGGCGAAAAAGCGCCTCAAAAATGGCAAGGGCGCGGCCAGAGTTACAGCCAGAGTCACGGCTAGAGTCACAGCCAGAGTTGCTTGATGACCGGGTATTACTTCTTTTGGAGAACAAGATCTCGAGTAAATCCAGCATTTCTGCGGGACTAGGCCAAAAGGGCATTTCGGGTCAATTGAACAAAGTTATACGCGGATTGCTGGATGAAAAATACGTTAAGTACACGAGTCCCGACAAGCCGAACAGCCGATTGCAAAAATATCGGTTAACAAAGAAGGGGATTAACCGGCTTCAAAAGCTGAAAAAGGGAAGATGAGAGGCTCGTAGCACGAAAGCATGAAAACATCACGAAAAATGTCACGAAATATAGGCAAACAAATTCGCTGGGGAATCGTTAAGTGATTTTCCCTAATCGTTTAATGCTCCGGAAACGTCAGATGATCGGCAGATGGTTTTCTGGGCTCGGCAGATTTCGCGATTACCGCACGATTAGGAACTTCGAACGTAATAGGTCCCTAAATTCAGTTTTTGAGCGTTGTTTTTATATCCAAAATTTCGCCGCTCATTAATCACGGAAAACCCTCAAAATGAAAAAAGTTCTCCTAAAGACTTTTGGATGAACTTTGGGACTCGTATACCCGACCGATTATCGAGATCCTGACTCTCCTCTACAAATCCCCGCCGGTTCTGTGACGGCGGGGATTTGATTTGCATCGGATAGCGGAAAAATGAGGAAAAATGCCTGGACATGCTGTCAGAAAAAGTATATATTTTTTCTGACAAGAAGAGGTGGCATATATGGCACAGAGTATTGAGAGAAAAGTACTCAATAGGATTAGCGACAAAAATAGAGGGCGGGTATTTACTCCAAGCTATTTTCTTGATCTCGGAAATCGTGCAGCCATCGATCAAGCATTGGGTCGGCTGGTAAGATCCGGGACCATTCGTCGTTTGGCACGGGGTCTCTATGATTATCCTGAGAAACATCCGACATTGGGCGATCTTCCGGCGAATTATGAGCGGATAGCTCAAGCATTGGCCGGAAGAGATAACTTGAAAATTCAACCGTCCGGGGCCTATGCCGCCAATCTGCTGGGGTTGACCGAGCAGGTACCTGCGAAAATTATTTTTCTAACCGACGGCGCGAACAGGATTGTGCGGGTTAAGAATCAGCAGGTTGTATTGAAAAGAACAACCCCCAAGAATATGGCCACAGCCGGATGTGTCAGCGGGCTGGTGATTCAGGCTCTGCGATATCTCGGGATGAACCACGTTGACGATAAAGTGATCAGGAGATTGAAAGCCCGGTTGAAAGGGGATGAAAAAAAGCAACTGATGCGTGATTTCCGATATGCCCCCGCGTGGATAGGCGCCATATTCAAACAGCTTCAGGAATGATCTATGGATAAATTCGTATCACTTGACGCAAAAGATAAACGAGCCTACTTCGAAGTGGCCGCGGCCAATTTAAACATCATGCCGCAACTGGTCGAGAAGGACTTTTGGGTGTGCTGGATACTGAAAGTCCTCTTTTCATTGCCGGAGGTCGGAGAACATTTAACTTTTAAAGGAGGGACGTCGCTTTCGAAGTGCTACAACGTCATAAAAAGATTTTCGGAAGACATCGATATTTCCATAGAAAGACCTTTTTTGTTCAAGGTAAAGACGATCGAGCCGGACAAAGAGAAAAGCAACAAAGAAAATCAGAAGCGACTTAAAGAATTGCAGGCGGCCTGCAGGACGAAGATCGATGAGGTTATTGTCCCAAGCTTAAGGCAAGCGATCATGTCGGTGCTTCCTGATAAAAAGGAATGGAGGCTGGGGTTGGATGCGGATGATCCGGACAGCCAAACGGTTCTGTTTACTTTTCCTCATGCCATGATAAGTAATGTGGAGAGCTACGTAAGGTCATCGGTCAAGGTTGAGTTTGGCGCTCGAGCTGATCCCTGGCCGGTTGAAACCGCGACGATTGTTCCCTATATCGTGAATGTTCCCGGGGAGCGGATCGTCGAAGGGGTTTCTGTGCGTGTTTTAGCCGCGGAGAGGACGTTTTGGGAGAAGGCCACGATTTTGCATATGATCTATCATTATCCGGCCGAAAAGAATGTGCCTCCGCGAATGTCGCGTCATTATTACGATATATACGCGATGGTTGATTCTCCGATATATAAGCGGGCGTTGGAGAATATTTCGCTGCTAAAAACTGTTGCTGAGCATAAAGCCTTATTTTTCAAGGCTAATTGGGCGCATTACGAAGAAGCGACCCCGGCAGGCTTACGGTTATTGCCGCGGGAAGATCAAATGAGTGTGCTTAAAAATGATTATCGCCAGATGCAACAGATGTTTTTTGAAGAACCGCCCGCGTTCGATCAGATTATAGAAAAACTACGGGGCGTGGAAAAAGAAATCAATAGGATTTAATCACCATGACAACACAGGGTTGAGCAGAATGTCGAAAGAAGCATTGAAATTGTGGATAGGCCTTCCGGCAGATACGAGGCAGATATTTTTGAACAGCGTTTGGTGCGGGGAATGCCGGAAGGCTGTGACCATTGTTGATTATCACGCGGAACTGCGCGGCGTTGTGGTGCTTCAAGGGTTCTGCGGCGCCTGCGGCCACAAGGTGGCACGTGTTATTGATGATCTTGCTCCGGCTCCAGAGAAGAGGATGCGAGCCGTGTCCGGCCTTTATACTTTTGATGTCTGGCTCTATGGGGATGCAAAATGCACGGAAGCAAAGAAGATCATACGCAGGATTCAGATCCCGGGATCAAAAAGCTTGTACAATTTCGCCAGGGTTATAACGCAGGCGTTTGGTTTTCAGTTCGACCATTGCTTTGGGTTTTACGACACTTTGGAAGACATGAAGAATTGTAAAAAAGCGTTCGAACTTTTTGTCGATATCGGTGAGGACCCGACGCGCGAATTGGCAAAGGGCGTTAAAAAGGTGAAAATATCTCAAGCCTTCAAGTGTGTCGGCGAAAAGTTGATTTTTCTCTTTGATTACGGCGATGGTTGGCAATTTAACGTGGAGTTAAAAGAGATGCGAAAAGCCGGAAATGTGGACTCCAAATCGGTGATATTGGAGATCATCGGAAAAGCGCCGCTGCAGTATCCTCCGTGCGAAGACTAAGAATCGCAATCGTAGGGCATGCCTTCCGATAATCGTTGGTGTTCTTATACTCGACTCGTTAATTCAATATGGATACAGGTTTTATGAATAAAAAGGTTCTCCTGAAAACCTTCGGATGTCAGATGAACGCTTACGACAGCCAAGTCGCGGCGGGGCTGCTTGAGCAGGCGGGATTTGAAGTTTTTACAGACGAAAGCGCTTTCGCTCCGTTTGTCCCGGCCTCGCGAGAGATCCAAGCTCCAAACACGGGGCGTGAGGTTTCGGGACAACCTCTAAGACCTGACATCGTTCTGATGAATACCTGCTCGGTGCGCGATCACGCGGAAGAGCGGGTCTGGGGCCGCCTCGGGATGCTGGGGGTTGAGAAAAAAGAACGTCCCGAACTCATTCTCGGTCTTATGGGATGCATGGTGGAAGAATATCGGGAAAAACTCTTCAAGCGATTCCCGTACCTGGATCTGATGATCGGGACGCGGAATATCCGCGAGCTTCCGGCAATGATCCGGCAAGTTCAGGAAACGCGGCGCCGGAACGCTTTAGCTGAGACGGAACCTCCTCCGACGCGTTTAGCACGGATCAAGCAGGACGGGATCTCGATCGAATACAGCGATTTCACGAAACGGGACAGCCGTTTTCACGCATGGCTTCCGATCATGACCGGCTGCGACAAGGAATGCACATTTTGCATTGTGCCGATCACGCGGGGGCATGAAGTTTCGATGCCTGCCGCCGAAGTCTGTCGTGAAGCCGAAAAGTTGGTCGCGACGGGCGCCAAGTGGGTCACGCTGCTCGGACAGAACGTGAATAGTTATAAGGGTGGCGCAACGCAAAATCCCGTTGACCGTTGCGCGTTGCGCGTTGAGCGGGAAACATCGTTCCCGGAACTGCTCGAGAGGCTTTGCAAGATCGACGGGCTGGAACGGATCTCGTTCACGACATCGCACCCCTCCGACGCGACGGAGGAACTTTTTCAGGTGATCGCGAGGAATCCCAAGATCGGCCGGCGGTTCCATCTTCCGCTGCAGTCCGGCTCCGACCGGATGCTGAAACGCATGAAGCGCCTCCATACGATCGAGGAATACAAAACCAAGATCGATCGTTTGCGGGAGCTTGTCCCGGATATCTCGATCACCACCGATATTATCGTCGGCTTCTCGGGCGAAACGGAGGAAGATCACCAGGCAACCCGGCAGACACTTGAGACGATTCGCTTTGACAGCGCTTTTATCTACAAGTATTCCGTGCGCCCGGGGACGCCCGCGGCAAAACTTCCGGACGATGTCTCTTCGGAAGTAAAGGCCTCGCGGAATCAGGAACTGCTAAAGGTCCAGAAAGAGATCACGGACGCCAAAAGCCAGACATACATTGGAAGGGCCTTTTCAGTTTTTGTGGAAGGGCGCAATGACGAGAATCCCCGGGAGTGGGTCGGGCGGCTTGATCAGGATCGTCGCGTGCTTTTTGAATCGGAGAAGGATCTATCGGGACAATTTGTGAGGATGGAACTGACCGGTCTCTATCATGAGACCTTTCGCGCTCAATTAATCTAAAAAAGGGACAGGCTGAATTAATTTTAGGGGTCAGGCACCATTTCAAAAAATCAAATGGAGCCAGACCCCGAAATTCAGCCTGTCCCCTTTAATCGCGTTGGATCTCCAGCATCTCCTGCAGGGTAATGATCAGAAAACCTTCGTCTTCCATGGCCGGGATCTCCTCAGCCAGGACTTCGAGTGTTTTGGTGCGGTAGTGGCCGATCGCGATGGCGTTGCCTTTTGCTCGGGCTACTTTTCGGAGTTCCTGGATCTGAGCTTGGATCGCGGGCTTGGTGTCGACGTTGTCGAGGAAGACGCCCCGCGTCAGGATCGGGAGACCGATCGCTCGCGCGACGGAAGGAACAACGGATTCCTGAGTGGTGTAGCTGTCCAGGAAGAAGAGGCCCCGCCGTTTCAAATCCTTCAATATGACCGTCATCATCTCACGGCTCGCGGTGCCTCGAGATCCCATATGGTTATTGACCCCGACATGGTTTGGAACCGAGTTCAGGTCTCGCGCGAGCATATCCAGGATGTTTTCAATGCTCATGGTCTCCACAATGAGTCCACGTCCCGGAACCTTGTCCTGCATCGTGTCCAGAGGAAGATGCAGGATCACCTCGGCGCCCGTGGTGCGGCTCAGGTTGCCGAAATAGCGCGAATAAGGAAGAAGCGGCAACACAGCGTAGGTGACCTTGTCGCTTAAGGCCGCGAGCTTGTCCCTGTCCCGGATGTGATAACCGACATCATCGATCACGAACGTCACCTTGGGTTTTGACGTGAACCAGCGCCGGCGGGGCTTCGCCGGTTCAGCCGGTTTGGCGGCTACCTTGGGCGCGGGAACTACGGCGGGGATCAAAGGCTTGGGTTGCTCGACCGTTTTCTTCGGAGTGACCGTGGCTACGGGGTAGGGGCGCGGCCGTACCACGCGGGGAGACGGCGTTTTGACGGGACGCGCGAAAAGCCAGAACACACCGATGGCGCAAAGCGTCATCGCTAAACCGACGACGATCCTGCGTTTTTGTTTCTTGGTGAGTTTGAATTTGAAGGATTTCTTGCGAGCCATGTGCACCTTTATAACATATGTACGGCAAAAAGTCCGTGGAGTTAATGGATTTTGGTTCGGTCGGCGAAGTTTTTAGTGGGCCGGAACCGTTGTTCGTCGTGATCGATCCGGCTCTTTTCTTTTTTACTACCTTGCCAGCAGCGGGCCCGCTTGATAGGATACCCGAACAGAGGGAATTTCTATATGAACACTGCAGATCAATTGAAATTATCGGCCAAAGGGTTGCTGGATCTTGTCTTGGATGCGACCGGACATGATCTGATCTACCGGGAGTGCTGTTCCCGGGAGCCGAAGCTCCGGAGCGTTCCGTTCGAGTCGTTCTGTCTTGAGTATGTTCCCGCGAAGCTGGCCTTGGGGTGCGTTGCCTGGATCGCATGTTGCGCGGCGCGGCGGATCGAAGACAAGGCGTTGCAGAATATTTTCTTTAAAGAAGTGATGGCTCTCTTTGAAAGCCCGAAGTCGCTTGAGAACGCGACGCGTTTCAGCGAAAGCCTGTACGCCTCGAATGCGGATCCCGAACAGGCGCCGGTTCTGGGCGTGCTCGTTCATCTTTTTCATAAGCTGGGTCTCGAAGCGATGTCTCGCGGGCAGGATTCGGCGGAGCCGAACCTGGGCTCCGGATTTTGCTTCATGATGGAAGTGAGCGAGGCCTTGAAGAACGTTTTTGAAACGCAGTTCGAAGAAACTTATTACGCCAACGAAGACGTAGCCAAAGGCCGCTAGGGCCGGGAAAGAAGGTCACATGGTTCCGAAGGTTCATCGTTTTAATATGGTTTGGATCGATATGGAGATGTCGGGGCTGGATCCGGAGAAAGAAAAGATCCTCGAGATCGCGACGATCATCACCGACGGCAATCTGAACATCCTGGCCGAGGGGCCGGATCTCGTGATCCATCAGCCCGCGAACGTGCTGAAGGGGATGGACGAGTGGAATCGCGAACATCACGGCAAGTCGGGCCTGATCGAAGCGGTGAAGTCCTCCACGATGACGGTCAAGAAAGCGGAGGAGTTGACGCTAGAGATCATCCAGGAGTATTGCAAGCCGAAGAAGGCGCCCCTTTGCGGCAACTCGATCCATCATGACCGGCGCTTTCTCGTCAAATACATGCCGAAGATCGATGATTATCTTCATTACCGGCATGTGGATGTCAGTTCGCTCAAGGCCCTGATCGCGCGCTGGTATCCGAAGGATAAGGAGCCGCCGAAAGGGAAGTCCCATCGGGCGCTTTCGGACATCCGCGAGTCGATCGCTGAGCTGAAGTTCTACCGCGAGCGCTATTTTAAGTAGGTGCTTTAAAAACGGCCCCGGTCGGCCGATACTCTTTTCAACCGCAGTCAACCCAGGAGTCCGTCATGAAAAACATTGTTGTCGCTTCCATTGTCGCACTTGCCTTGGTGGTTTCGTCTTTCATTCTCAAAACGGGCATGGAGAATGCCAAGAGGATCTCCCAGCGTGAGGTCTATTCCGTTTATGGTTACGAAGGCGTTCTCTACCGCCTGAACAATACGAACGGCCGGATCGATGTGCTGGTCCCCAGCAACGAAGCCGCGCTGCTCTTCCCGGTCGGTCAGATCCAGCTTCCGGGGGCGAACGATAAATTGACGGACGATCAGAAGAAGAGCTTTTCCCAGAACATCAAGACCCTTTCACAGTACATTCAGGTCGAGCGCGCCCGCACGCTCGGGATCACGGTCGAGGGGGCTTCTGCGGCAAAATCTCAGCAGAAGTGATCGGTTTTTTCTGCTCCGGGATTGCCGCTTGACGCGGCCTTCCTGGAGCGGATTTTTGGAAATGTCCGTTTTAGCGGACGGTAGGTAAGGACCTTATGCCGGCGAAAAAAAAGGCCGCTCAAAACATCATCGCGATCGTGTACGACTTTGATGGGACGCTCTCGCCCGGGAATATGCAGGAAGAGACGATCTTTCAGTCCTACGGGATCGATAAGAAAAAATTCTGGGAACGTTCGCAGAAGCTTGTCGTGAAGCGCGGCTATGAGAAAACGCTGGCCTACCTGAAACTGCTGATCGACGATCCGATCTTTCGGCGGAAGCCGCTCACCCGGAAAACACTTCGCGAATCCGCGCGCAGGATCACCTATTACCCGGGTGTGAACGAAGGCTATTTTGATCATCTGGCCGATTTTCTGAATGCGTTCCCTGAAGCACGAGAGATCGGGATCACGATCGAACATTACATTATCTCCAGCGGCCTTCAGGATATCCTGGATGGGGTCAGTATCCGGAAATACTTTAAAGAGACTTTTGCATGCGAGTTTGATTTTCAGGGCGGACGGCCTGTTTTTCCCAAGCTTGTTATTAATGACACCAATAAGACGCAATTTCTTTTCCGCATTAACAAAGGTATGCTCAAATTGGATGAAAGTATCAACGGGCATATGCCTGAGGCTGAACGCCGTATTCCATTCCGGAACATGATCTATATCGGGGATGGGATCACGGATGTGCCGTCCATGACCGTGACGCAAAAGGCGAAGGGGTATGCGGTTGCAGTGTATGATCCTCAAAAACGGGTTCCCCGTGAAGTGAAGGCGATGGTTGCCGAGCATCGCGCGGAACATTTCGCACCGGCGGATTTTCGCGCCGATTCCCTCCTGACCAAGATCCTGCACCAGATTTTGAAGAAGATCATGGCTGAGATTGTCTATCGCTCGTCCGCTGAACGCTCGTCGGATTGGGTTCGGCGGCACATGTAATCGATGCGCGACGCGCTGCTGCCGCTTGCCGAAAAATACTTCGAGAAGGAACCGGTCTCCGCCGCCCACAGCCTCGAATCCATGTCGGAAGAGAAGGCCCTCGCGGTTCTGAAATCATTGCCTCCCAAGATCGCTGGCAGGGCCTTCGGGCATCTGCAACCGCATTTTGCCGCCGGGATACTCAAAGGGGCTTCTCATGAACTGTTCGATGAGATCATCCTTCAGATGGACCCGCATCAAGGGACGGCTATTTTTGCCCATCTTCCCGAAACGGACCGGGAGCATATCCTGGGGCGTCTCCCCAAAAAGGCGAAGGACCAGATCCGGGAACTTCTGACCTTTCCCGTTAACAGCGCCGGGCGGATCATGAGCACTTCGTTCATTGCGTTCTGGGACGATCTTTCGGTGGACGAGGCCGTTCAGCGGATCCGGGTTCTCGCCCATAAAAAAGAGACGCCGTTTTATGTTTATGTCGTGGATAAGCAGAACCGTTTGATCGGGGTCATGAATATGAGGGACCTTTTGCTCGCGGAGGGTGAGGCCCTGCTTGCGGACGTGATGCGTCGGGAGGTGTTTTCCGTGAACGCATTGATGGACCGGGAGGAGGTCGTGCGTCTTAGCGGAAAACGCCGCTTTTTTGCCGTGCCTGTTGTGGATCAGGAACAGCGTCTGATCGGCGTGATCGACGCGGGGAATCTTCTGCAAGGCGTCCGGGAAGACGCGACGGAGGATTTTCAAAAGATGTTCGGCGCGGGCGGGGATGAGCGCGTGTTCTCGCCGGTCGGATTTTCGTTGCGGAAGCGGTTGCCGTGGCTTCATGTGAATCTGGCGACGGCTTTTCTCGCGGCCTTTGTGGTCGGTTGTTTTCAGGGGATCATTGCCAAAATTACGGTGCTCGCGGTCTTTTTGCCGGTGGTCGCAGGCCAAGGCGGGAATGCCGGGGCGCAGTCCCTGGCGGTTGTAATGAGGGGGCTTGTGCTTCGGGAGATCCCTTTCCGTAAAGCCTGGCAATTGATCGCGAGGGAAACCTGGATCGGGGCCGTGAACGGGGTCATTATCGGGATCGTGACGGCTGCCGTGACCTGGGCCTGGCAGGGGAATCCTTTTCTGGGGATCGTGGTCGGGCTCGGGATGCTCGTGAACCTTGTGGTCGCAGGATTTTCCGGAGCGGCGATCCCTGTGGCGATGAAAGCGATCGGTCTGGACCCGGCTCAATGTTCGAACATCATTCTGACGACCATCACGGACGTGATGGGCTTCCTCGCCTTCCTGGGCTTCGCGACGATCTTCCAGTCGCAACTGATCTGACCCCGGCCCTTGGGGCCCGGCTACGCGTTAAATCCCGAAATCAGTTCTGTCATTTCCGCAAGCGATGCCGCGCGATTGATCCTGGCACGGAATTGGGCGACGTTCGTGCAGCCTTTGAAATACCAGGTGGCGATCCGTCGGGACTGAAGTATGCCGATCTTCTCGCCCTCATATTTTGCTTCGAGCCGGACGTGCTCCAGCGCCACGCGCTTCTTTTCCTCGAACGGGATCTCGGCCGGTTTCTTTCCGGAAAGGAAGGCTTTGATCCCCGCAAAGATCCACGGGTTTCCGAGAGCCCCGCGCCCCACGGCTACGCCGTCGCAGCCGCTGGCGTCGATCATTCGTTTGGCGTCTTCGGGTTCGAAGATATCTCCGTTCCCGAAAACAGGGATCGAGAGCGATCTTTTGATGAGTCCGATCCTGGTCCAGTCCGCTTTGCCGGTATAGCCTTGAGCGCGGGTGCGACCGTGCACCGTGACGGCGGTGAGACCGCAGTCCTCAGCGTGGCGGGCGAGCTGCAGGGCTTCCTTGCCGCTTGCGTCCGTGAACCCAATACGCATTTTGACGGTGACCGGGATCTTCTTGACGTTCGCCATGACGCTTTCAAAGATCCGGCGGGCGAGGGCGGGATTTTGAAGCAGCGCGGAGCCCGCGCCGGGGCTTGTGATCTTTCTTACCGGACAGCCGCAATTCAGGTCGAGGATCTCAAATCCCATAGCTTCGATCATCGCGGCGGCGATTCCCATCGATCGCGGATCATGACCGACGAGCTGGGCCCCCAGCGGCGAGTCTCCCGGAACACGGCGGATCAGGGGGAGTGTCTTTTTGTTCTCGCGGGCGAGGGCTTCCGCGGAGACCATTTCGGTGAAAGCGAGCTCGAGACCGAGGCTGCGCGCGATCAATCGGAACGCGATGTCCGTGCAATCGGCCATGGGCGACTGGAAAACGGGCGTGTGAAGTGAAACTTTTCCAAGTTTGATCATCGGTCGCGTCACGGGTTGAAAGGTCGTGGTAGAAAAAACAACAAGTCGGGGTATAATACCCGAATTCGATCCGGCCTTCTTGGTTTTTCTTCGATGGGCGATGGGCCGCGAACGCGTTCGGGCCCTGGATTTGTCCGGGGCATGCGGGCGAAAAACCCAGTTTAAACGGAAAGGTTGAGCTTATGTCGGCGAATGATTCCAAACTTCCCCCGGGAGCTGAAGACTGGGGTGTGGTGCTGCAGTCCGTCCCTTCCAAACGAAAGAAAGATATCGTCAAACAGCTTGAAACCCTCTTTCATCTGGACCGCGAAGACGCCGAACAGGTCCTGGCCAACGTTCCGCTGATCCTTGTCGACCATCTGCCTTTTTTGGTGGTTTCCCGGATTAAGAAATTCCTCCAGAAATTGGGGGCGGTCGTTGAGACTACCAATCACGAGATGATCAAGAAGAATTGCTTTCAGGTCGTGTGGCCGGAGATGCCGGATCTTGCCATGTTCATGCAGGAAGATATTGCCGTTGGTTCTGCCAAAGCAGAGGTGCCCCTTCCTGAAACGCCAGCGCCGGTCGCTGAAACGCCGCGAGCGGAGGAACCTCCGGTGGAGACACCCGCTCCGGCCGCAGAGCCTCTGCCCGAGGCTTCGCCAGTTGAAGCGCCGCCGGTTCCGACTGCCGGGTCCAATATGGACCTTGAATGGGAGCGCCGCGCCCGCGAGTTGAACGAGAAGCTTCAGAAGATCCAGCAGGAAAAGCAGCAGATGTGCGAGGAACACGCGGAGGTTTCTGAAAAAACGAAGAATGAGTTTCAGGAAAAGCTGGATCAGGAACGCCAGAAAAAAGAAGAGATCGCGCGGGCTTATGAATCGTTGCAGCAGGAGGCCCAGAAACAGGAAGCCTTGACGCGTGAGGGGGAAGAATGGCGTGCGAAGGCGATGGCCCTTGGCGAGAAGGTCCGGGAGATCGAAACAGACCTGATGCAAAAGAATTCCGCGATCGAACACCTGGTCCATGAAAAGGATGAGCTCGCCGGGCGTGCCCAACGAGCGGAAGAGCTGGCCCGTCGTGTCGCGGAACTGGAAGCGGGTTGTGCTACGAAGGACTCGGAAAAAGCGGCGATGGGGAATCGGATCGCCGAGCTTGAACGCAATACGAGCGAGATCCTGCGTCAGTTGGAAGAGGTCCGTAGGCATGAGCAGGAACTGTCGCTTCAGGCTTCTGAGGGAGGGCGGCGCATCCAGGAACTCGAACAAGCGATCGCCGCTAAGGAGAATGAAAAGAACGGTCTTCATTCCCGCATCGGTGAACTTGAGAAGTACGCGGGGGATGCCGGACGGGAGATCGAATCCGCGCGGCAGCGCGAGCAGGAATTAAAGGAGAAGGCTTCTGGACTTGAGCGGAGTATTGAAGCGATGGATGAGTCGCTGCGTTCCCGGGATGCCGCGCTGGCGCAGTTTGAAAAGCAAGTGTTGGAGCTGGCCGAGAAAGTCAGCGAATCCGAGAACCTTCGCCAGGAACACGCGAAGCTCGTGCAGGAGCGCGCGACGATCCGCAAAGAGTACGACGCGAAGCTCGCCGAACAGGAAGTCCGTTTTGCCCGGGTCGAAGATGAACACCGCCGATACCGGAGCCGCGCGGATCGCAAGAATGCAGCCGCGACCCGGGAGTTAGGAGAATGGGTCCGAGGTGTGGATACCGTGCGCCAGGGGTTGCAGAAGTTGATCCTGTTCCTTGGAAGCGAATCGGCCGTACTGGACACCGAAAAGAAGTTTCAGCTCCGCTCGCCGCTCCCGCGCGGGCCGGAAGCGCCCAACCCGGATCAATAAGCTTCGTCTATGCGATGCGTTAGTTCCGAAGAAATGCGGCGGTTGGATGAGGCAGCGATCCGTGATTTTGGGATCCCCGCGCTTTTGCTGATGGAGAACGCCGGGCGAGCGGCGGGGGATATTATGCTACGGCATTTCTCCCCGGGGAAAGTGCTTGTCCTGGTCGGGAAAGGGAATAACGGCGGGGACGGCATGGTCGTCGCGCGCCATCTTGCCAACCGGGGTTTTTCGGTCCGGGTGATCCTTCTGGACGTCCCTTCGGTGCTGAAGCCCGATCCGCTTCTCCATTACCACATTCTCCGGAAGATGAAAGTGCCGATCCTCTTGCCCGAAGACCGCGGCCTGAATTTGGGGGCAGAGCTCCGAAACGCCGGACTGATCGTGGATGCCATCTTTGGTGTGGGGCTCCACGGACCGGTTGGTGGCAGCGTCCGAGCCGTGATCCGAGCGATCAATCAGAGCGAAAAACCGGTTGTCAGCATTGATGTCCCGTCCGGATTAGACGCCGATTCCGGGCGCGTGCTGGGCGATGCCGTCAAGGCGACCCGAACCATCACGCTTGCGCTTCCGAAGGCCGGGCTCTTCGAGGGTGAGGGGCCCGAGCATGCCGGAACGATTGATGTGGTGGATATCGGGATCCCCGTTGCTTTGATGCGTCCTTTTCTCGACTAACGTTCGATGCTGTAACGAGTTAGGTTTTATTGCGTGGAGATGCGTGAGGCTTGACACTCCGCGTGCTTTCTGATAAAAACGCTCCCACTTTCAGCTCATTTTAAAATTGCTTTGAGAAAGGTCTCTCGTGCGAACTTTCAGGCGCTTCCCGGATTGGTTGCGACGTTCCTTGCCAGAAAATTCTTCCCAGCGGACCCACGCCATTTTGAATAAATATGAGTTGAATACCGTCTGCCGTGCCGCGATGTGCCCGAATATTCACGAGTGCTATGCTAAAGACACAGCGACCTTCATGATCCTCGGCGGCGTTTGCACGCGTCACTGCGGTTTTTGCGCGGTCCCGACCGGCGCCGGCGAGGCGCTTCGCCGCGATGAACCCGAGCGCGTCGCGTTTGCGGCCAAAGAATTGGGTTTGCGCTATGTGGTGGTCACCTCGGTCACGAGGGACGATCTTGAAGACGAAGGCGCGGGGCATTACGCGAGCACGGTGCGCGCGGTCAAACGCGAGATCCCCGGGGCCGAGGTGGAAGTGCTGACGCCGGATTTTCATTCTCGGGAAGAGCTGGTCCGCTGTGTGGTGGATGCCGGCCCCGAAGTGTTTAATCACAATCTGGAAACCGTGGAACGCCTTCAGCGGGTCGTTCGGCCTCAGGCCGATTATCATTGTTCCTTGAAGACTCTGGAGGTCGCAAAACGTTTGGCGCCGGCCCGGGTGACAAAAAGCGGCCTGATGTTGGGGCTGGGTGAGACGGTCCCTGAGATCCTCGAAACGGGGCGTCATCTTTTGTCTGTGGGTGTTTCCATCATGACCCTCGGACAGTACCTTCAGCCCAAAGCGCAGAGTCTGGAAGTCCAGGAGTATGTGACACCGGAAAAATTCGCGGACTTGGCCCGGAAGTTGCGGGCGATGGGGTTCGAGAATGTGCAGTCGGGAGCTTACGTTCGGAGTTCCTACCACGCGAGGGAAACCTTCTCGGGGCTGGGCGATTCGCGGACGAGCGGTCAGTCTGAAACTTGTACAGGGATCTAAATTACTACTTTTATTCATAGGGAGAGCAAGGACCATGTTGGAGGTTTTGGCAAAAGGGTTGGGCAAGCATGTTGACGAAGCGACGGTGAAGACCTGGTTTTTTGAAGAAGGGGATACCGTGACGGAAGGCGATGACCTTGTGGAATTGGCGACGGAGGACTCGGTCGTATTGATCACGGCGCCTGCGTCGGGTGTTCTGGCCGAGGTTTGCATCGATGAGGACGATGCGGTCCAACGCGATGAACTCCTTTGCATTATTGATGATGAAGAAGGTGATCTGGGCGGGGACGAGGAAGACGAGGACGCCTAGCCCCGGCTTTTTATTTTTTAAACCGATCTTTTCATATTCCGCGTGATCGCTTCGCAGGTTTGATGTGTCCCTTTGCATCCCCGGCAAGGCCTGTCGGATCAAGAACAGAAAGTCGAATGACCTCTCATGACCCAAATATTAAAGCTCAAAAGTCCCGCCGATTTTATTGGTAAACAAGGCAATGGCGTTATTAGTTTTGGTTCCGGACAACCGGACCTCCCGCCGCCGCCGGAAGCCTTCCAGGGTATCGATCTTACGAGGGATCTCCGCTATGGGCTTATCCAGGGAGAAGTGAAGCTGAGGGAAAGCCTGGCTCGGGAATATGCCGGTTCGACCGCGGATAACTTCGTGATCACGAACGGAGCTTCTGAAGCGCTGGACCTCATTTTTCGGGCCTGGGGAAAAGGCGAGAAAGTGCTCCTGCCTCGTCCTTTCTATTATTCCTATCTTCCCATCATTGAGATGGCGGGTATGATCCCGGTTTTTACCGAGCTCGTTGATGGGCGGATCGATCTGGATGATTTCAATAAAAAGATCAAGGATTGCCGCGCGGTGTTGATCAATTCGCCGTCCAACCCGACGGGCCGAGTCGAGGCGATCGAGACGTTGAAGGAGATCGAACAAGTCACCCAGAAGCTAGGCGTTTACGTGGTTTCGGATGAGGTCTACAAGGACTTGATCTATGAACGCGAGAATTATCATATCCAAGGCGGCCATGTGATCACGGTCAACTCGTTCTCGAAGACGTATTGCATGTGCGGCGTGCGGGTGGGGTACCTCTGGAGTTCGGATAAGCGGATCGTTGAAACGATTTGCGAAATGAAAACGCATACGTCGATGAATACGAACCTAGTGGGACAGGACATGGCCCTTTCCGCCATGAAGGCGCCCAAGGAGTATATCTTGAAGCAGCAAAAGATCTGGCGGGAACGTCGGGATTACATCTACAAGGGCTTGGTCGATCTCGGGTTTGATCTTTGGAAGCCGGAAGGCGCGTTCTATGTGCTCCCGAAGTGCAAGAATGCGCGGGAATTCTTATCGGTTCTCTATAACGATTTCAAAGTGATCACGTACCTGGGTGAGTGGTTTGGTGCTCCCGATCGGATCCGCTTGAGTTACGCTCTCGATATTAAACAGATCGAAGAAGGGCTGGGGCGCATCAAGGAAGCCATGCAAAAGGTCGCGGTGCTTTAAGTCTCGGCAGTTGCTGTAGGCTTGAAAAAAACCGTGAGAGTCCAACCCAATATGAAAAACGCTTCGCTCAAAAGATCAAAGACTTCTCTTCCGTCGTCCCGCGCTCCCATCGGTGTCTTTGACTCCGGGTTGGGGGGGCTGACCGTGGTTCGCGCGCTTCGGCGCCTGCTGCCCAGCGAAGAGATCCTTTATCTGGGCGATCTAGCCCATCTTCCTTATGGGACAAAATCAACCGCGGAGATCCGGCGTCTTTCCTCTGTCTGCGCGGCCTTCCTCTTGAAGAAAAAAATAAAGGCTCTGGTGATCGCCTGTAATTCCGCATCGAGCGTGGCCTTTAAGCTATTGAGTCAGAAGCTTCCGATCCCCGTTCTGGATGTGATCAGCCCCGCGGTCGAAGCTGCCCTCGCAGCTTCGCGCAATCAGCGTATCGGAGTGATCGCGACCAATGCCACGATCGAAAGCGGCAGTTATGCCCGAAGTCTGGAATCCCGGTGCGCCGACGCCGAGTATTTTTTGAAGCCCTGCCCTCTTTTCGTGCCTTTGGCCGAGGAGGGCTGGCTCAACGACGATGTTTCCCTTGGCGCGGCGCGGAAATATCTTGCGGCTATCAAAAAGAAAGGGGTCGATACCTTGATCCTCGGCTGCACGCATTATCCGCTGCTCGGAAAAGTGATCGCGAAGGTGATGGGGCCCCGCGTGCATTTAGTCGATTCCGCCGTTCCAACGGCCCTGAGGCTGAAAGCGCTGCTTGAAAAGAAGGGCCTTTTGTATCCGAAGTCCCGTCGCGCTCCGCTTCGGATCTTTGTGACGGACTTTGTCAGGAATTTTTCCCGTATCGGCGAGGCGTTCTTGGGCGAGAGGCTCAGAGTCGTCAAATGTGTGAGGGTCCCGTGAAGAACGCCGTTTGCCTGCTGTCCGGGGGACTTGATTCGACAGTCTGCCTCTATGTGGCTCGGGCCGAAGGTTACTCGCCGATCGCGCTTTCGGTGGAATACGGACAGCGGCATTTTCGTGAGATCTCATCGGCGCGGGTCCTGACGAAGCATCTTGTGATCCCGCATTATTTCGCGGCGTTGAGTATGCCTTGGAAAGGAAGCGCTCTCCTGGATCCGAAGATCAAATTGCCCAAGGACCGTGACGAAGGGGCTATGGCGCAAGAGATCCCCGTCACCTACGTCCCGGGCCGGAACAGCGTGTTCCTTTCGATGGCGATGTCGTGCGCCGAGACGGTGAATGCTGAGGCGATCTTTATCGGCGCGAATGCCTTGGATTACAGCGGGTATCCGGATTGCCGTCCCGAATATCTGGAGGCCGTCGCCGCGGCGATGTGGCGGGGAACCAAGGCCGGCGCGGAAGGGAAACGGATCGAGATCAAGGCGCCGCTTATCGCGATGACCAAGAAAGAGATCGTTTTGTTGGGACAGAAGTTGGGCGTTCCTTTTCAGAATACCTGGTCCTGTTATGCCGGGGATGACAAGCCTTGCGGCACCTGTGATTCGTGCGTCTTGCGCGCCAAAGGCTTTCGTGAAGCCGGGATCCCGGATCCGCTCCTGGCATGAGATCCCGCCCGAATCCTCCGGCCGCGCGCATTACCGAGATCTTTTCCTCGCTTCAAGGCGAGGGCCCTCTCGCGGGTCAGCGTCATTTATTCGTCCGCTTTGAATCCTGCCACATGGCCTGTGCCTATTGTGATGAATCCCGGAAAAAGGGCCGCAGGATGTCGCTTGAAGAAGTTCTGAACGAGGTTCAGAGGTTCGAACGCCGTGAAGGGCCGCACGCATGCGTGAGCCTCACGGGCGGCGAACCGCTCCTTTATGCGGATTTCATCATTCCTTTTTGCGCGAAACTCCGGCGGCAAGGGTTTCCGGTCCTTCTTGAAACGAGCGGGGTTCTGTGGCGGCAACTTTCGAAAGTTCTCAAATGCTGCGATATGATCGCCATGGATTTGAAACTCGCGAGTGTAACGCGTCAGTGCGATTTTTTTGACGCGCACAAGAAATTCCTTCAGCTTGCGGCTAAAAGGACCGTTTATCTCAAGGCTGTGATCAGCCGCGGCGTGGATGTCCGGGATTTTGAGCGACATGTCCGCATGGCGGCGCGGATCGCGCCGCGCGCGACTCTCTTTTTGCAGCCTTGCGAGAGCGGCCGTGGAAAATATCCGGATCTACCTTTGATGTCTTTTCTGAACCGGCTGCAACGGATCGGGACTCAGTATCTTCCCGATGTTCGTGTCGGGATCCAGCTTCACAAATTAATGAACATCCAATAGGGGGCACTTATGAGGATCGATAAACGCAAGAGCGATCAACTTCGCAAGGTGAGCATTCGGACGAACTATCTTAAAAACGCGGCGGGCTCCTGCTTGATCGAAATGGGGGATACTAAGGTAGTGTGTTCCGCGACGGTGGAAGAAAAAGTTCCGTTTTTCTGCAAGGCTGAAGGGAAAGGATGGGTCACAGCTGAGTATGGGATGCTTCCGGCCTCTTGCAACGAACGCATCGCCCGTGAGGCGTCAAAAGGCAAGCTCTCGGGGCGCACCCAGGAGATCCAGAGGCTGATCGGCCGCAGTCTTCGTTCGATCGTCGATCTGAAACAACTCGGGGAACGGACGATATGGCTTGATGCCGACGTAATCCAGGGTGATGGCGGGACGCGGACGGCATCGATCACGGGTTGTTATATCGCGTTGGCGCAAGCGATCGGCAAGTTGCTGAAAGCGGGTAAGCTCGAGAAAACACCTCTTCTTGATTCCGTCGCGGCTGTGAGCGTCGGCGTTGTGAATGGAACTCCGGTGTTAGATCTTTGTTATAAGGAGGATTCCAAAGCGGAAGTGGATATGAACGTGGTGATGACCGGCTCCGGAAAATTGGTGGAGGTCCAGGGAACAGCCGAAGGCGCGCCCTTCAGCGAAGCCACGCTTCTCCATCTTCTCAAACTTGCCAAGAAGGGCATCCGTGAACTTGCCGCGATGCAGAAGAAGCATGCCTAGCGGAAAAACGAAACTTCTGGTCGCGACGACCAACGCCAAGAAGCTCAAGGAACTGCGCGATCTTCTTGCCGATCTTCCGGTTGAATGCCTGGGGCTTCAGGATTTTCCCGGGATCCAGATCGTCGATGAGACGGGCCGTACTTTCGAAGAAAATGCCAAGATCAAGGCGATGAGCTACGCCGAGCAAACGGGGACGCTAGCCTTGGGCGAAGATTCCGGGATCTGCTGCGACGCGCTGGACGGCACGCCGGGGATACTCTCAGCCAGGTTTTGCGGCGAGTTCCACAGTGACGAGGCGAACAACTCGAAGCTTCTGGAGCTGATGAAGGATGTTCCCGATGAAAAGCGGACGGCCTATTATGAGTCCGCGATCGCCCTGGCGGAACCTGCGAAGCTGATCGGGACGGTGAGAGGGCAGGTCCATGGGCTCATTACCCGGGACCTCCAGGGGGGCGGGGGGTTCGGTTACGACCCTCTCTTCTATTATCCCCCTTATCAAAAAACCTTTGGTGAAGTTCCGATCGCCATGAAACATCGCGTTTCACATCGCGGCCAGGCTTTGGGTAAGCTGCGGAAGCTTTTAATGGAGTATCTTCGGGGCCGAGGTCAAGTTTAGAGAAGAAGGGTTATGCCGATAATCTCAGCAGGTTGATGATTGTGCCGAGTTATTTATTTTTGGAGAGAGCGAGTGTGAAATGAAACGGAAGATCCTTGTGGTGGATGATGAGCCTGAGATCGTGGCGATCCTTTGCGCCCGGTTGGGGGCTTTGGGGTATGAGACGGTCAGCGCCCGCGACGGGCAAGAGGGGCTGAACCTGGCACGTTCGGAAGCTCCCGACGCGATCCTTTTAGATCTGATGCTTCCGAAGCTCGATGGTTACAAGGTTTGCCGGATGCTTAAGTTCGACAAGTCCTTTGAAAATATGCCGGTCATTATTTTGTCCGCGAAGGGAAGCGACGCGGACAAAAAACTTGCCGAACAGGTGGGCGCGGATGCCTACCTTGTGAAGCCCTTTGACGTCGAAACGTTCAACAAGACCATCCTGCGGTTGCTCGGCCCCCAAAACCCATAAAAGTCCTGACCGGGAGGCGTGATGATCCCAGACGTGAAGCTGCTGGAATTGCTCGTGAAACAGGGAATGCTTCAGCCGGACCAAGCGGAGCAGGCGAAAAAAGAAGCTTTTCGCGTCACTCAGCCGCTTGAGTCGGTGCTTGTCAAAAGCGGGTTCGTTACGGATGAAGAACTCGCCAGCGCTAAAGCCTCTCTCCTTGGCGTTCCTTATGTGGACCTCAATAACTATCGCCTCGACAAAGAATTGGTCAAATTGCTTCCCGAAAAGGTGGCGCGCAAATACAGCGTGATGCCGCTTTTTTCTACCGGGACGGCGTTGTCCCTTGGCATGGTCGATCCTCAGAACATCGTGGCGATCGATCAGGTTCGCAAGTTGACGAATTTTGATGTGGTGGACCCGATCCTGATCTCGGTGAGCGGTTTTCAGGCAGCCCTCAATACGTATTATCGCGCCTACGGGTCGATGGCGGACATCGTAAAAACACTGGAGAAGGAAAAGACCCCAAGCATGAGCGAGACGCTCCTTGGGGAGATCACGGAACAGACCCCGGTCAGCAAGCTTGTTGAAAGCCTGATGCTTCAAGCCGTTCAAACTCGCGCGTCCGACATCCATGTCGAGCCGGAAGAAACGATCGTCTCCGTCCGGTTTCGGGTGGATGGTCTCCTGAAACATATCACGACCTTTCCTTTGACCATCCAGAGCGCCGTAGTTTCCCGCATCAAGATCCTGGCGGGGATGGATATCACGGAAACACGGAAGCCCCAGGATGGAAAGATCCGCCTGGACCTTGAGGGGAAGGATCTGGATATTCGCGTTTCGACCTTCCCGACGCTGTTTGGCGAGAATGTGGTATTGCGTCTTCTCGACAAGCGCGCGATGCTGCCGAATCTGGTGGACCTCGGTTTTTCAAAGGAGCATCTCGACCGTTTCACGAAGCTGATCGCGCAACCGCATGGGATCATCCTGGTGACCGGTCCGACCGGCAGCGGGAAGACGACGACGCTCTACGCCTCACTTTCCAAGATCAACAGCGAAGAGAAGAATATCGTGACCATCGAAGATCCGGTCGAATATGTGCTGCCGCGGGTCCGTCAGACCCAGGTGAATCCCAAGGCCGGGATCACCTTCGCGAACGGGTTGCGCGGTTTTTTGCGCCAGGACCCCGATATCATGATGGTGGGTGAGATCCGTGATCGGGAAACAGTGGAAATGGCGATCCAATCGGCGCTGACCGGTCATCTGGTTTTTTCGACCTTGCATACGAACGATGCTCCTTCCGCGCTCGCGCGTTTGATCGATATGGGAGCCGAACCGTTCCTCCTTTCCAGTTCGGTGATCGGCGTTCTCGCCCAACGTCTTGTGCGCGTGAATTGCGTCAAATGCCGTGAGCCCTTTCGCCCGTCGCCGGCGGTTCTCAAGAGCGTCGGGATTCCCGAGGACACCCAGCTGATGCGCGGGAAAGGGTGCTCGAAATGTAACCAAACGGGGTTTTCCGGCCGGATCGGTATCTTCGAACTTCTTTTCATTACCGATGAGATCAAGTCGCTTGTGGACGCGCGCAGTTCGGCTCCCGAGATCCGGAAAAAGGCTGTGGAGCAAGGGATGAAAACACTGCGTCAGGATGGTCTTGAGAAAGCTCTGCGCGGGGTGACGACCCTCGAAGAAGTGCTCCGTGTGACCGAGATCGAGTAATGGAGATCCTCTACCGCTATAAGGCGCGCGACAAGTTTGGCAAACTTGCGGAAGGGCAGATGACCGCGGCTTCCGAAGCCGAAGTTTCTGTCAAACTTCGTGAGAAAGAATGCACCCCTTTTTTTGTCGCGCCGGTCGAAGAGAAGCTCGATATCCATATCCTTGATCGTTTCAGGCGATTTAAATTGAGCGATGTCAACGCGTTTACCCGGGAATTCTACACGCTGACGAAAGCGGGGCTGACGATCTTGGCCTCGTTCGAAGTGATCGGGGAGCAGGACCGGAACCCGGTGCTCAAGAAGATCGTGGATGGCCTTATCCAGAGTATCCGAGGCGGTGCCTCGGTTTCCGACAGTATGGCGCGCTATCCCAAGATCTTTAGCGTTCTCTATGTGAATATGATCCGGGCGGGTGAGGCTTCGGGGCGTTTGGAGCAGATCCTTGAACGGTTGATCTTCCTCGGCGAAGCCGAAGAAAAACTCCAGTTGCGCGTGAAATCAGCGCTTCGCTATCCGGCCTTGGTGTTGACGGCGATCGTTTTGGCGTTCCTGGCGATCACGAACTTTATTATTCCAAAATTCGCGGCCCTTTTCGCCAAGAGCGGTGTCGCGTTACCCCTTCCGACCCGGATTTTACTGGGTATCCATGATGCGTTCGCTCATTACGGTCTTTTGATCGGGATACTCACGATCGTGCTGGGGGTGGCCTTGGTTCGGTTCCTAAAGACCCCCCATGGGAAATGGCTCAAGGATCAGCTACTGCTTAAGGTTCCGGTCTTTGGGGGATTGGTGCTCAAGGCGGATATGTCGCGTTTTGCCCGGGTGATGTCCTTGCTCATTCAGAGCGGGATCCCTGCGTTGAAAGCGCTTGAGATTTCGGCTGGAAGCGCCGATAACAGCGTTGTCGCGCAAGCCATCGACAAGATCCGGGTCAGTGTGACCGAAGGGACCGGGATGACCGAACCGATGAAAGAAAGCGGTGTTTTTCCACCATCGGTGGTGCGGATGGTTCGGGTCGGTGAGGAGACCGGGAAAATTGATGAATTGCTTTTAAGAGTTTCGGACTATTATGATATGCAGGTGGAGTACACGGTCAGCAATTTGATGGTGTTGATCGAGCCGATGCTGATCGTGGTGTTGGGCGGTATGGTTTTTGTGATGGCTCTCGGGATGTTCCTCCCGATGTGGAATATGATCGCAATCTTTCGAGGCTAAGATTTAACAACCAGTGCAAAGGAGAATCCCGATGTTCAAGAATCGAAAAGGTTTTACCCTTATTGAACTGATCATGGTGATCGTGCTTTTGGGGCTTTTGGCGATCGTGGCCATTCCGAAATATTACGATCTTCAGACCGATGCCAAGGAAGCTGCTGAAAAAGGTGTGGTCGGCGGGGTCCGGTCCGGGATCTACACGTATTTTGCCAAGAATAAAGCGTATCCCGCGACGCTGGATGCCGCTTCCACGGCGGCCTGTTCGGCCAGCAATAAATGTTTTACCACAGTGCTCGATCAGGACGGGATCCAGCAGGATTGGACCAAGGCCTCCGCGACGACTTATACGGGGCCGGCAGGGAACACTTATACGTACACGGCGGCAACGGGTGCCTTTGTCGATTAAACTCGCGTTCTTTGTTTGTTCGTGATCTTGAACCGGTGGTGGCCGTGAGGACGCCATCGGTTCTTTTTTCCTTTTAAAGGGGGCTTTCGTGAAGAGCAATGGTTTTGCTCTTATGACGGTATTGATCGTCGTCATGATCGTCCCTATCGTTGTTTTTGGACTTACCTTCTTCATTACCGCCTCGGTCACCCGCCATGACACTCAAGCCCGGAACATGAAGGCGTTGTACCTCGCTCAGGCGGGGATCCATCAAGCGCTCTTCAACATTAAGTCGACGGGGACCCCGCTTCCCGTGCCCCACTGGGACGCCAATAACCAGATCGCCGTGACGGTCGTTGCTCAATGCTCGAATGTTTATCAGCTCAAGTCGGTTGGGACTTCAATCGCAGCCGGCAACTCCGTTTCCCGCACGGTGTTCGCGGAAGTGTATCCCGCCTCCAGTCAATTCAGCATCTATCGCGAAGGCGATGGCACAGGCATCCCTCCGCCGGTGTGCTGCGATCCGATCTCGTGGTCGTTCAGCGAGGGCTCGGGAAACACCACTGGGACAGCGCCGTATGTGGGGACGCTCGTCAACAGTCCTCCGTGGGTCGCGGGCCGCGTTGGGACCGCGCTCAGTTTCAACACGACCCCTGCGCATCGCTACGTCACCGTGCCGCATACCGCCGGCCTGAATTTTACAACGGCCGGGACTTTGATGGCCTGGATCTACAACACCGCCCAGGTTAATACCGGGACCGGCATCGTGCATAAGGGGGCTCTTTCGAGTCAGGCAGATGAGGCCTACGGGATCGGGATCCGGCGGAATGGTGGCAATCGTCGCCTTCAGTTGGTGCTTCGGGATGCCGGGGGCACTCGCCGGACATTAAATGGAGGGACGAATTTGTCGCTGAATACCTGGTATCACGTCGTGGCGACCTGGGGGGCGGATGGGCTGAGCCTGTATTTAAATGGGGGGCCGTTAGCGAACAATTCTACCGTTCGCGTCGCGAGAACGACGACCGGTGCATTGCAGATCGGAACGCTTGTTACGAATAGCGCCACAACCCGCTTTATTGGTACGGTGGATGAGGTTTATGCCTACCCTTGTGAAAAGACCGCCGCCGAAATAAAGGCTTATTATAATTCCACCTGCGCGGGAAGCGGCGCGACGCCTTGCCCGCGGCCATGATCCGGAGAGTGTTCATGCGGAAGAGATCTCAAGGGGGCGTGACCCTCGTCGAACTTGTTATGGCAATGGTGATCCTTCTCGCGATCTCGATCCCCGCGGCGGCCATGGTCGGGGCGCAGATCCGGGGGATGATCGCCTCGACCGATCTTACCGGAGCCGGGAATCTTGCGCGTCGCGAGATGGAACGTCTTCACAATATTTCTTACGCGTCGCTCGCATCCGGGAGCTCAACGATTGCCGCCTACCATATCGTCTGGACGGTTGTGACGGTGGCTGGAGCCAACGGGGCCGAAAGAAAAGATATTACGATGACGGCGAAGCGCACGGGGACCTCCGATATCCTTGTGACGTTGTATGCGTCGATCGCGAAAGATGTGACGTACGCGCCATGAAAAAAGATCAAGGATTTACCCCGTTAGAGACCGGGAGATTTTTTTGAGGCAAGTTTCTATGAAGGATAGCTTGTTATGACCAATCGAGTTTTTCAGACCATGCGGAGGCGCCCTAAAATGCGTTTCCTGTCTCGAGCAGGGTTTACGCTGGTCGAGTTGGTGATGGTCATTCTCATTGCATCGCTTCTCTCGGTCGCGGGATTGCATTTAATGCGCTATATGCTCCAGCATTCGTTCTATCTTCCCAATCAGGTGCAGGCCGATCTGGTCGCGGCGGAAGCGTTGGAGATCATGGTGGAGGGGGATAACCAGGCGAAGGGACTCCGTTTCTGCAAGGCCGTGACCACCGCTTTGGCCAATCGGATCGTTTTCACCAACCAGGACGATCAGACGATCACGTATCGATTGACCAGCGGAGAAATCCGCAGGACGATCGCTCCCGGGGGACCGGCGATGATCCCTTATTTCATGGCCTCGGATATGGACTTGTCGGGAGGCGGGGGCTCGCTTTTTACCTATTATGACGCCGCCGAGGCCGTGACGGCTGTTCCCGCGAATGTCCGGCGTATTAACATTGATTTAATCGCTAAGCAAGGCGGAGGTTCGTCCGATAAATATGAGGGGCTGAGCGAGCAGGGCACCTCCGTTAAAGTGAATAAGTATCTGTAACGACTGGAAATCCGATGCCTTTTCTTTCGATCGAATTGGGAAAACACCGTTTTAAAGTCCTTGCCCTGGAGCGGACGAAGGAGTCGCTGACCGTCCTCCACGACCTGAGCCTGACCGTTCTTCCGAACGAAGATTTTAAGGTCCGCGTCACTGAATCCCTGCGTGATTTTATTCACCGTTTTGGCATCACGGATCACAAGGTCTTTTTGACTCTCTCGGATCCGGGGGTGATCATGCTCCGCAATACGGTTCTGCCCGTGATGGCTCCCTCGGAGATCGTTCCCGCGCTTCAGTGGCATGCCAAGGAAGAAGGGCTTTGGGGAGACGATACCCTTCTTTTTAATTATGAGATCGCCTATGAGTTTATGGGTGCGGATGAGTCGAAAAAATGGGCGGTCACTTTTTCGATCGTGAACAGGAATCTGTTCGATGCTTCGATCCGGCTTCTGACGAAACTCGGGCTGGAAGTCGTGCAGGTGACCGCCGCGCCGCTCAATACGGCGAAGGTCCTTGCGGGCTTGGGTGATCCCCAGGAGGCAGCGGTGGTCCTCGATCTGGGATATGCCGGATCGACCCTTGCGATCTACTTTAAAGGGAAACTTCTTTTCCTTCGGACGCTCTCGATCTCTTACGCTCGGGTCCGTTCGGGGCTGAATGACGCTGTTTTTTTGGGCCCCAAATTTCGCACACCGGACGCCGAAAAAGAGATCGACCAGGCGCTCGAGACGCTTCAGATCCCGAAGGATCCTCAGGCGGTGGGGAGTCTGGACAGGTCCGCGGCGCAATTTTTCAGCTTGTTGCGGCCGTTCCTGGAAACGTTAGTGCGGGAGATCCGATACTCTACGAACTATTTTACGACGAATCTCAGGATGCGCGACCCTCAGAGGTGTTTTCTAACGGGACATGCCATGAAACTACGTGGGCTAGGTGATTATCTGTCTCGGGAATTGGGCATGACTGTTTCCGATCTTCCGTGGCCGGAGTCCGTCCGCTGGGGCGAAACTTCCGCGACGAATGATCCTCCCCGGCTCGGCCAGTGCGTGAGCGCATTAGCGGGAGTCCTTCCCGGGGGACCGGCAAGTGTCGATTTTATTCCTTTTGAGATCCAATGCCGGAAGGCGGAGGCTTATCAGCGCAGTTCTCTTCGCGTGTTGTCCGTGGCGGTTGCAGCGATCTGCCTTATCGCGTTCCTCTTGGTCCAATTCCGGATCGCCTCGCTTCGGGACCACGTGAAGATCCAGGAGAAATATCTTCAGGCCCTCGGTCGGTTTGCGGAGGTTTCCCAAAAGCCTTTTATCCGTTTTCAATTGGCAAGAATGATGGAAGAAGGGACGGTCCCTCCCGATAAAGTGCTCCGCCTGATCGGTCATTTGATCCCCTCGGGACTCTCTGTACGGGAATGGAAATTGGATTCTTCGGATCGAACCCTGATCCTGGAGCTTGAAACATCGGGGGTTGATGAGGATGGGAACCCGATGGTAACCGACTTTGTGCGCCGTCTTAAAGAGACTCGTTTTTTTAAATCGGTTCGGGTGAAGTCGGTCTCGGGCTACGCCGTTTCGGTGTATCGGGTTGAGGGGGTGTTCAGCCATGATTAACGTCCAGAAAAAAAACATAACCCCGGCCCAGATCATGATCCTGGCGTGGTTTTGCGCCTTGGTTCTTGGAGTCGTTGTCTTTGTCAGCGCGATCTACCGTCCGGCCGTGGAGCGGATGTTGGACGAAAAAGCGGTTGTGGACCGGCTCGGTGACCATCTTCGTTGGGTGACCCATGTGATTGATTCATACCCGGACCCCCAGCAGGTGTTTGATCACTTTGCCGGAAGCGCGCGGGCTTTAAGCTGGAGGTTCCCGGATGCCGAACAGAAATCGCTCCTGGCGATCACGGAATATGCTCATAAATTCCAGGTCCGGGTCGAACAGGTTCAGGCGGGGAGTCCTGAAAAGGTCATCGACCCGCGGGGCAAGCCTGTTTCGGTCGAAGGCCGTACATGTAAAGGCGTTCGTGTCCGCATCAATTTCAAGGGGGAATACCAAAATCTGGTCAAATATATTGAGACGCTTCGCAAGGTCCTGCCCGCGTATCCTGTGATCGAGGACCTTGAGATCCATAACGGGGTTACTACGGTTCCGAAACTTTCAGGGACCTTGGGGCTCGTTCTGTATATTCTGGAGTGATGATGAAGAAAAAAACAATGGTTGAGTTGGGAGTGATCGGCGTCCTGAGTGTCGCGTTGGTCTTTGCGTCGATGTCGCTGGTCCGCCAGGCTCCTTGGGAAAAGGCTTCGAAGTCTACGGTGGCACCCGGAGCGTCCGCTCCGGTTTCTCTCGAGGGAGATGCCATCAAGGTAATTCCCATGAAGGACGATACTTTCTTTGTGAGGTTGAATAGCGTGGCGGATGCTCTGCCGTTCCAGCGCGACCCTTTTACGTTTTCCGGGATCGGAACGTCGGGCGCTCGGGACGATCTCGATCTGACAGGGATCCTTTGGAACCAGGGGAAGCCTGTGGCGGTGATCGAGGGGCAATTCCTTGGCGTGGGGGACGCGATCGATCAGTGTAAGGTCGTTTCGATCAGCGAATCGAGTGTGGTATTGCAGGATCTTCGCGGGCAATTTGAACTTCGTTTAAAACAGGGGTGAGGGGAGGTCTCATGAAGGCGAGAGTCATTTTCGGAATGTGGCTTGTGATCATGAGCCTGTCCGTGTCCGTTTGGGCGGCCCCCGCCGCGGTCAGCAGTCTGAAGTTCAAGGACACCGAGATCGCGACGGTGCTCAAGGCGATCGAAAAGAAAGCGGAACTTGAAGGGAAAAAGATCACGGTCGTGACGACGCCCGAGGTGTTCGGCCTGGTGACCGTCGACCTTGAGAATGTTGATTGGAAAACCGCCTTCAAGGTCATTCTTAAAATGAATGACCTTGGCTATCTTCAGGACGGGAATATCCTGACCGTTTCTTCGCTGACCAAGATCCAGGAAGACCAGAAAAAAGAAGACGATGCTCTTTTTGCCTCCGGAGGAATGAAGATCGAGGCCTTTAAACTGAAACATATCGAGGCGGCGGATGCCGCGAAATTGATACAGCCGTTTCTTACGAAAGAGGGAAAAGTCTCTGTCTTGGACGCCGTGAACAAGCTTGGTTGGGGTTTTTCGGCTTCGACCAGTGGACTGATCAGTGTGGGGGATGGTTCCTCGACTGGGGGGAATTACAATCAGCCAATCCAGCCGCAAACCACAACGAGAATGACCCGAACAAAGATGTTGGCTGTCTCGGATACGCCCGGTGTGGTCCGTCAAATCGCAAAGCTTCTCGAAGAAGTCGATATTGCGCCAAAACAAATATTGATCCGAGCGATCCTTTTGGAAGTGAATCAGAATAAAGTTTTTGATCTGGGATTGGATTGGGGGTCTCCCACAACGCTTCCTGGAAGCGATTCGATCTTTGGTAAAACCTTCACGTCTGGTCTGGGGAGCCGTTTTCCAACGACGCCCAGCGGTTTTACTCCGCCTACGACCGACATGAGCACTGCCACTTCGGGGTTCGAGTTTAATTTTTCGAAAGTGACAGGAACCAAGTTCGAGGTTGTTCTCCATGCTTTGCAAGAGGATGAAGATACCAACACGTTGTCAACGCCTACGATCCTTACCATGGATAACCGGGAAGCCTCGATCCTGGTCGGTCAGCAGTATCCGATCATTGGGACGGATTCCAGTACGACCACCTCCGACTATGTGGTGGGAGGGAATCTGGATTATTACCAGAATATTGGGATCCAACTTCGCGTGGTGCCTCAGATATGCGGGGAAAATGAGGATATGGTCAATCTGATCGTCCATCCTACTGTTTCCAGCCAGTCGGGTACGGTCGATATTAATGGGTCTAGCAATACAACTATTATTGCGTCATACCCGATCATTGATACGCGAGAGGCCGAAGCCCAAATGGTGGTGAACGACGGCGAGACTGTTGTCATGGGCGGACTTTTGAGCGATTCTAAGACTAAAGATCTGGCAGGCGTTCCCTTTTTAAGTGCTATTCCGTATCTCGGCAAGATTTTCGATCGGGACACGAAGAATTCCGCCAAGACGGATCTTTTGATCTTTTTGACCGTGAAGATCGTGAAGCCTTCGACGGTTCTGCCTTCGGATGTGCTGGATCGTACGAAGATCGATGCGAAAGCCAAAATATGACGGCGCTTCAGGAATTCTACGGTTTTAAAACCCAGCCTTTCAATATCACCACGGACGCCGAACTTTTCTATGAGAGCGGTTCCCACCAGGAGGCTTTGGCTTCTTTGCTGTATGGTATCGAAGAGCGCAAAGGGCTTATTTTGATCACCGGAGAGGTTGGGACGGGCAAGACGACGCTTTGTAATGCTCTGTTGGGCCGGTTGCCTTCGAGCGTCCGCACCTCGCTGATTCTGAACCCCTATTTTAGCGATATCCAGCTGCTGCAGGCGATCGTGGAGGATTTTGGCCTGGAACCAGAGAAGAAGACGCGTCTTGATATCGTCAAAAAGCTGAACGCCTTTTTGATCGACCTGAGTTTGAATCAGGGGAACGCGGTGCTGATCATCGATGAGGCTCAAAATCTGAAACCCCGACAGTTGGAGCAGATACGGCTTCTTTCGAATCTCGAAACGAAACATGGAAAGCTCCTGCAGATCGTGCTGGTGGGCCAGCCGGAACTGAAGGTGAGCCTTCAGCGGTTCGAGCTTAGACAGATCTACCAGCGAGTGGCCGTGAAGTATGAATTGCGCCCCCTGGAGTTCTCAGATGTGAAGGCGTATGTTGATTTTCGCCTTGAACAGTCCGGCTCTTCCGGAGTGACGATCTCTGAGCAAGGGTATCGGATGATCCATGAGTTTTCGAAAGGGATACCGAGGCTGGTGAATCTGCTCTGCGATCGAGCTTTGTTGCTCGGCTTTGTTAGAAAGGAAAAGTCTTTGAGCCCTGAGATCTTTATCGCCGCGATGGAAGAGATCCGATGAGTATTGTGTATGATTATTTAAAACAGATCCGGGACAAGAAAGAGCCTTCAGCTGTTCCTTCCGCTCCCAATGCCCCCGTCGCTTCGAGCGAAAAATCCGTTCCCACGAAAACGATCCGCTGGAAAAGGATCTTATGGGCTGTCGCCATCGTTGTTTCGTTCGCCTTGGTTCTTTTTTTTATTGTTGGGGCACCTCAGGCCATGAAGCCGGTGATGAAGTTGTACGAAGGCCCGCTTGTGGAAAAGACGAGTGTCCCGGTGATCCGTTCGACGGGGGACAACTATACGCTGGAAGGAATCATCTATAATCCGGCGCAGCCTTTCGCGATCATTAATGGCAAGATGCTTGAGCTGAAAGGCAAGATCGGGACGTTGGAAGTTGAAAAGATCACGCCGGATTCCGTAACGCTGAGAGATACGCAGGACCGCTCGACCCGCATTCTCCGTCTTTAACAAGACACCTCATGTTTTTCGTTGAATTCCAAAGAACGAAAGCTTATGATGTGCGTCCCTCCGAACACTTCATGGGCTCGTAGCTCAGTTGGTTAGAGCACTACCTTGACATGGTAGGGGTCACAGGTTCGAATCCTGTCGGGCCCATGTTTTCTTGAAAATACTTCCCGCGGGCAAAGGCGCTTTCATGGAGAAATGGAAAAAACGGTTCTGGATCTTTGGATTTCCGCCGATCCTGTGGATGGTCGCTATTTTTTTAATGTCGTCTATTCCGGGACGGTATATCCCCAACCTCTTTCTAATACATGAGATCGGGCATCTGATCGAGTACTCTGTTTTTGGTATCCTTCTGGCGCGGGCCTTTGCGCATCTTCGGATCCGGCTCAATGTTTGGAAGCTCGCGTTGCTTTCCGTGGGGTTGATCGTGGCTTTTGCCGCTTTCGACGAATGGCGGCAGAGTTTTGTTCCCGGGAGATCCGCGCGTCTTGTGACGGTTTTTTTGGATGGTCTCTATGCGACGATCGGAGTGGCTGTTTATAGCCAGCTTGTTTTTGCTGTTCTCGTCATCAAACGTCACCACATGAGGCTTCGGCGTAACGCGCTCTCATCGGAATCCTGGGATGGGGAGCGCCTTTGACGGATGTAATTGGAGCCGTGACAAGGGGTTAGGAAAAGGGTTGCGGCTTTTTCAAAGGGCGGGTACAATACGCACTCTTTTAAAATCAATGGGGGAATCTTATCGGTCTCAAGCGTTTTTGTCGGTCAGTTGCCTGCCTCGACGCCGTGCGGCCATAGAATAAATTAGTATGTCAGACGCCAAGCAGTACGAACCGCTTTACCGGTTGCGGCACTCCGCATCACATATCCTCGCTCAAGCTGTCCTTGATCTGTATCCAGGAACCAAGCTCGCGATCGGTCCCGTGATCGATGAGGGCTTTTACTACGATTTTGACTCCAAGGTCGCTTTCCAGGACGAAGATCTTCCCAAGATCGAAGCGCGGATGCGCGAGATCGTCAAGGAGCGCCAGCCGTTCAAACACTGGGCGGTGAGTAAGGCCGAAGCCCGCAAGTTTTTTCAGGAAAAAGGCGAGGTGTACAAGCTCGAGATCATCGACGGGATCGAAGGCGATTCGGTTAATTTCGTCCAGAATGGCCCTTTTACCGACCTCTGCGAAGGCGGACATATCGAAAACACCCAGGAACTGAAGGCTTTCAAATTGCTTTCCGTCGCCGGCGCTTATTGGCGGGGGAATGAGAAGAACCCGATGCTCCAGCGCATCTATGGGACCGCGTTCCCGTCGCAGAAGGAGTTGGACGCGTATGTGACCCAGCGGGAGGAGGCCCAAAAACGCGATCATCGCAAGGTGGGTAAACAGTTGGGGCTTTTCAGCTTCCACGAGGAGGGCCCGGGGCTTCCGTTCTGGAAACCGAAGGGGCTCGTCCTCAAGAATCTTTTGATCGCTTTTATGCGTGAGAAGTTGGCGGCGTTCGGCTACGTCGAGATCGAAACGCCGACGATCCTTCGCGACAAACTTTGGCGCACCTCCGGACATTGGGATAATTACCGCGAGAATATGTTCTTTCTCGAGCGGGAAGAGGAAGTGTATGCCCTGAAGCCGATGAATTGTCCCGGCGGCATGTTGATGTACAAGGAAGAGAAACATTCTTATCGGGAATTGCCGATGAAGGTCGCGGAGTTCGGTAAGGTGCACCGGTATGAGCGCTCCGGCGTGTTGGCGGGGCTTTTCCGCGTTCGCGGCTTCACGCAGGACGATGCGCACGTCTTCACAACGCCTGAGGCGTTGCAAGCAAGCGTGGTTGAGATCATTCGCTTTACGGATGAGGTATACAAAACCTTTGATTTTGATTATCATGTGGAACTTTCGACGCGCCCCGCCAAGTCGCTGGGGAGCGATGAGCAGTGGGAGATCGCGACGAACGGTCTACGCCAAGCTCTGGAAGAACTGAAGATCGACTACAAGGTCAACGAGGGGGACGGCGCTTTTTACGGCCCCAAGATCGACTTCCATTTGAAGGACGCGATCGGACGGACGCTTCAGTGCGGGACCATTCAGTTGGATATGAGCCTTCCCGAACGCTTTGATATGAATTATGTGGGGGAAGACGGCCGGGAGCACCGCGTGATCATGCTGCATCGGGCGATCTTCGGAAGCCTTGAACGGTTCGTGGGGATCCTGATCGAGCATTATGCGGGAGCGTTTCCCGTGTGGCTTTCGCCCGTCCAGGTCCGTATCGCGACGATCGCGGAGCGCCATAACGCGTACGCCTCGGAATTAGCGGAACGCCTTAAGAAAGAAGGGCTTCGCGTCGAAACAGATCTTCGTACCGAAAAGATCGGCTACAAGATCCGCGAGGCGGAGATGCAGAAGATCCCTTACGTTTTTATCGTCGGCGATAAAGAGATGGAAGCCCAGCAAGTCGCGGTGCGTATGCGCGGGCGTCAGGACCTGGGAGCCCAGGCCGTGGACGCGATCACCGGACGGATCAAGCAAGAGATCGCGCAAAAGAAGTAACTTTAACCACAAGGAGGATCATTGTCACTCAGTCCACAAAAAGTTCGGGCCAATGAGCGTATTCGCTCGCCGCAGATCCGCTTGATCGGAGCTGCCGGAGAACAATTTGGCATTGTGACGTCGCAGGAAGGCCTGCTGAAAGCGCAGGAAGCGGGGTTGGATCTCGTGGAAGTCGCGGGAACGACCGTGCCGCCGGTTTGCCGTATCATGGATCTCGGGAAATACCTTTATTCCCTCGAAAAGAAGGAAAAGGAATCCCGCAAGAAACAAAAGACGATCGACATCAAAGAAGTCAAGATGACGACGAAGATCGATGAGAACGATTATCAGACCAAGCTGCGGAACGCCCGCCGGTTCATCGAGCGCGGGGACAAGGTCAAGTTGGTCGTGTTTTTCCGAGGACGTGAGATCGTCTATGTGGACAAGGGACGGAAACTTGTGGCTCGGTTTGTGCAGGACCTCGCGGATGTCGCGATGGTCGAGCGTAATGACGGGTTGGAAGGGAAGGCGATCATGCTTTACTTGACCAAAACTGCCCCCGTGAAAAAGAAAGAAGCCGTACCGGTTTCATCATCAACAGCTCCGGCAAATCCCAGTGTTCCGCCGGCGAAGACAGAATAGAGGAAAATGTTATGCCGAAATTGAAGACGAAAAAGGCCATGAAAAAGCGCTATCGCATCACGAAGAACGGCAAGGTTCTTGCCAGCAAGACCCTCCGCCGTCACATGATGACCGATCGTAGCCCCAAGAAGAAGCGTCAGCTTCGCCGCGGGCTCCAGGTCGAAAAGATGTACGTCGGCGCGATCAAGCTTTGCATGCCGTACGACAGCTGATCTTAATAAGTATCCGAACGATTTAACAAGGGAGTGATTTATGCCAAGGTCAACACATACCGTAGCCACACGTAAACGAAAGAAGAAGATCTTCAAGCGAGCCAAGGGCTTTGTCGGCGGCCGCGGGAAGCTTCTTCGTACAGCGAAAGAGACCGTCGCGCGCGCGATGGCCTTCGCCACCCGTGACCGGAAGCAGAGGAAGCGCCATTTCCGCGCTCTGTGGAATGCCCGTATCAACGCGGCGTGCCGCGCCGGAGGGATGTCGTATTCCCGGTTCATCGATGCGCTGAACAAGTCCAAGATCAAGTTGAACCGCAAGTCGCTTGCCGAGATCGCGGCTCGCGATGAAAAGACGTTCCAGGAGCTTGTCGCTCTTGTGAAGAACGTCAAAAAAGCGTAAAAGACCGAGATCGTTTCGCCCGGTGTTGGCCTCGCGCCGGCACCGGGCGTTGTTTTTGCAACAGGATCGCCACTCATGAAAGATTCTATCAACCTCGTTGAGAAAGAAGCTCGCGAAGACCTTGCCAAGATCGATTCGGCGGAAAAGGTCGAGATATTTCGTGTGTCTTATCTCGGGAAAAAGGGGAAGCTGACGGAGCTTTTCAAAGGTCTGGGATCCGTTTCCTCCGAAGAAAAGAAGTCCGTTGGCGCGGAATTGAACCGGGTCAAGCAATGGCTGGAGTCCTCGGTCGCCGAGCTTCGCCAGAAAGTCGCTTCCCAGGGGACCCCCGGTGAGATCTTTGACGAGACCCTTCCGGGGATCCGTCCTCAGTCGGGGACCATCCATTTGCTTCAGCAGACCATCGCCGAGATCTCAGCCATTTTTAACCGCATGGGCTTTGAAACCGTCGAAGGTCCCGAGATCGAGACGGAATTCCATAATTTTACGGCTCTTAATATCCCGCTCGATCATCCGTCCCGCGATGCCTTCGATACTTTTTATACGACTCGGGGCCAAGTGCTCCGATCCCAGACCTCGCCCGTGCAGATCCGTGTGATGAAAGAACGGAAACCGCCGCTTAAGATCATCGCCCCGGGGCGGGTCTATCGTCCGGATACCGTGGACGCAAGCCACTCATTCATGTTCCATCAACTGGAAGGTCTTATGGTGGATGATCGCGTGACGTTCAGTGACCTGAAAGGAGTGCTGCATCTTTTTCTCCGCGAACTTTTTGGTTCTCAGACCAAGATCCGCTTTCGGCCTCATTTTTTCCCTTTTACCGA
>CAZDVO010000004.1:0-11506 GCA_964508905.1 uncultured bacterium | reverse complement strand
TGCCGATGTTGCCCTGCGATTCAGGCCCAGCTTTTTCCCTTTTACCGAGCCGAGCGTTGAGATCGACATCCAGTGGGGAAAAGGTTGGCTTGAGATCCTGGGGGCGGGAAGCGTGGACCCGAATGTTTTTGAGGCGGTGGGCTATGACCCCGTTCAGACGCGAGGTTTTGCGTTCGGTCTTGGCATTGAACGCATCGCGATGTTGCGTCACGGGATCAATGATATTCGTCATTTTTACGAAAACGATCTTCGTTTTCTGAGGCAATTCTGATGAAAGTAAGCACGAACTGGCTACGGGATTTTGTTGAGCTTGCGCCGCCGGTCTCCCGGATCGCGGAGCGCCTAACGCTCACGGGACTTGAGGTCAAGAAATGTGAAGCCTTGAAAACGCCTGCTGATACGCTTTTTGAGATCGAGATCACGTCGAACCGCGCGGATTGGCTTTCCCACTGGGGCGTAGCGCGGGAGATCGCTGCCGTCGAGAATCTCTCGCTCAAAGCGCCGATCCTTGACGCGGAAAAGAGCCGGATGCCCGCGAAGGGGTGGAGCGTGACGATCAAGGACCTTGTCGGCTGTCCGTATTACACGGGCGTTCTGATCGAGGGGATCACCCAGACGAAAACCCCGGATTTTATGGTGGAGCGTCTGTTGGCTTGCGGGATCCGCAGTATCAATCTGATCGTGGATATCACGAATTACGTTCTAATGGAGACCGGGCAGCCGCTGCACGCGTTCGATGCGGCGCTCGTTCGAGGGCAGGAGATCCAGATCCGCAAACCAAAGCAGGGAGAAAAATTCCTCGCGATCAACGGCATCGAGCTGACGCTCAAGCCGGATGACCTTGTGATCGCGGACGCGGAGCGCGCGATCGCCCTGGCTGGTGTGATGGGCGGCAAGGATACCGAGATCTCGGATCGTTCCCGGAATGTGTTTTTGGAATCCGCTTTTTTCCACCCCGGGCGCGTGCGCAAAACCTCCCGTCAGCATCAGCTGGCTTCGGATTCTTCGTATCGTTTTGAGCGCCGCGTGGACCCTGAAGGCGTGGATATCGGTTGCCGGCGCGCACTGTGGCTCATTCAAAAATATGGTCAGCCGCGGAGCATCAGCGCCGTGATCAAGACGGGGGATGTTCCGGTCCAGGAGGTCAAGACCGTTCAGCTTAAAGGGAGCGACGTGAAACAGGTCCTGGGTATCGATCTGAAGCCGAATCAGATCGTGTCGGTTTTGGCGCGGCTCGGGCTTGATGCAAAGCCGCACTCAGAAGGCATCTGGAAAGTTTCCATTCCGTCCTTTCGGCCCGACCTGACGCGTCCCATCGATCTTGTCGAAGAAATCGCTCGTATTTATGGTTATGAAAATATCCCTGAAACCTTACCGGCCCAAGTGCCGCTTCGCGTGGGCGAATCGCCGAGACTTAAACTGGAACGCCAATTACGGCAACTTTTAAGTGGTTCAGGCCTTTCGGAGACCGTGACGTTCAGCCTCATAGGTGAGGAAGGTCTTGATCCCGAGAAGGATTTGAAGCAGGCTGTCCAGATCGTTAATCCGTTGCACCACGGACTCCACTGGATGCGCCCGACGCTTGTGACGAGCCTTCTTTCGGTGATCCAGAAGAATGTGAATGCCGGAGCTTCTTCGATCCCGTTGTTTGAGATCGCGAACACCTACTTGATGCCGGATATTCATAAGCATCCGGTCGAAGAACGCGTTTGTGCGGTCGCGTTGTATGGGGCCAAGGCGGCTCAAACCTGGCTTGATGCGGCGCGTCCCGTCACTTTTTATGATCTCAAGGGGTTGATCGAAGGGGTTTTAAGGTCAACGGGTTGCGCGGAGGCTTGTGTCGCGCGCAGTGCCAAGACCTACCTGACACCGGAAAGCGCCGAAGAGATCCGTATCTGGCAGACCCCCGTCGCATTCCTGGGCGAGGTCGCTCCCGAAGTCCGTAAGCTTTGGGGCTTGAAGGAACCTGTTTACTACGGCGAGATCCTGCTCGACAAGCTTCTCGGCCAGATCCAGAGCGTGCGTGCTTTTAAAGAATGGCCGCGCTATCCTGCGATCGAACGGGATCTTTCTTTGGTGGTCAAGGAATCCGTTAAGGGCGGAGAGCTTATTTCCGAGATCCGTGGTATGGGGCAGGGGCTTATCCAGGGCGTTGAGTTGTTCGACCTCTTCAAAGGGAAGCGGGTCCCTGAAGGCTACAAGAACCTCGCGTTCCGTTTGATCTACCAGTCTGCGGAGCGCACCCTAGTCTCCGAGGAAGTGCAAAGCCTGCACGATACTATCGCCAAGACGCTTGTTCAAAAGTACCAGGCTGCGTTTCAAGCCTAACCGCGACCTCGAGGCGATCCTTCGCCCGTTGCCGTTGCCAGTTTGATAGGGCCTTATGACGCCATCCGACGAATTGTTCGACCAATCCGAAGTGGAGGATTCTCTCCAGGTTCCGCCCGACGCGCCGCTTGCGATGCGGATGCGTCCGTCCTCGATCGATGAAATTATCGGGCAAGAACACCTCTTGGGCCCCGGGAAACTTCTGCGCCGAACACTCGAATCAGACCGTCTCTCTTCGCTTATTCTCTATGGCCCTCCTGGAACCGGCAAGACAACGTTGGCGCTTGTGATCGCTCGGATGACCGCCGCTCGTTACGTTCAGATCAATGCGGTGCTCAGTAATGTTGCCGAAATGCGTAAGATCCAGGACGAAGCCCGAAAACTGCTGCGTTTCTCCAAGAGAAAAACCGTTCTTTTTATCGATGAGATCCACCGTTTCAACAAAGCCCAGCAGGATATTTTGATGCCGGATGTTGAGACGGGTGTGATCATTCTGATCGGCGCGACGACGCAGAATCCGTCCTTCGCGATCCGCGGGCCGCTCCTTTCCCGTTCGATCGTTTGCGAACTGAAGCCTCATGAAGAAGCCCACCTGATCCGTATCATGGAACGAGCCGTCGGAGACTCTGTTAAAGGGTTGGGAAAGCTTAGGGTTGAGATCGAGCCTACCGCATTGGCCCATATCGCCAAGCAAGCCTCCGGAGATGCTCGTCGAGCTTTGAATGCCCTTGAGGTGGGCGCCGTGACGACCCCGCCTGATGCTGAAGGCGTGGTTCGGTTCACGGCTGCTGTCGCGGAGGAATCCTGCCAGAAAAAGATCGTCCAGTATGACTGGGACGAGGATTTTCATTATGACACGATCAGCGCTTTCATTAAGAGTCTGCGCGGCTCTGACCCGGACGCGGCGATCTATTGGTTAGCGAAAATGCTTTATGCGGGGGAGGACCCTCGTTTCATCGTCCGTCGACTGGTGATCTTTGCGAGTGAAGATATCGGCAACGCTGACCCTCAGGCGTTGGTCCTGGCAACGAGCGCGTTCACGGCGATCGAATTTGTCGGTATGCCGGAGGCGCGGATCATCCTTGCGCAGGCTGTGACCTATTTGGCGTGTGCTCCGAAGAGTAACGCCAGTTATGTGGCGATCGAACGAGCCTCGGAGGATGTCCAGAATCAAAAGACCGAACAAGTCCCTCAGCATCTGCGCAGTACGGCTTATTCCGGTGCCGCGGATCTTGGGCACGGTAAAGGCTATATTTATCCGCATGACCATCCGGGTCAGAAATTGGACCAGGAATACATCTCCCAAAAGAAGAAATACTACACTCCGTAATTCCTAGCTTTCTTCCTTTAAGTCCTTGAACCATGAAAAAGCCGCATAACGCGGACCCACATCCAACCTCGTAGGTTGGATATGGTTAAATAGTCGTATAGTGTATCGAAATGGCTCATATAATGACTTTAAATGTTATGTTTTGCATGTTAAAGGCTTTTATATATGTTCTTTTAAATAAAATGATGCTCAGAGTTGACAATGGATTGTCTATTGTGTATGGTTTTGTTAGAAGTTGAAGTAAGGGTTTTTTAAATCGTATAGATTTTCTAAATTAAGGAGAGGTGGATCATGACACACGGGCTTTATGGAATTAGAGATTTAAAATCCAATGGAAAAGGAGGGGCTCTTTCGCAGTGCATCATGCACCCGGGCGAGATCCTGTCGGGGTATATGTCGCCAAAGCTGCACCGGGAATTGCGCCGGACGGAGCGGTCGCGGAAGAGGAGACTATTATGAGACGATTTCATTATTCCACGCGTGAGATTGGGGGCGTTGCGGTATTCGATCTGAAAGGGGCGCCGACCTTTGAGTCGGTGCAGGAAGTGGCCTGGAAGATCCAGAAAAGTATCCGCCGCCATCACTTTCACCAGATCATCTTGAATTTCAAGGACGCGGGCCCGATGGATACGATCGAGCTTCGAAGGCTTCTGACGGTGTGTATCCGTCCGAAGCGCTGCGTGATCTACGGAGCTCCGTCCGAGATGGCGGGTTTTCTCGAAGAGCATTGTTTCTCCGGGAAAGTGGACGTCTGCTCGGATGAGAAGGAAGTGGCGGAGAGTTTTGGGCCGTTCCTTTTCGATAAGGACCCGGAGAAGCGCTATATCGATCCTCGGGCGAAGACGCCTCAGGAATCGCTCGGGTATCAGCTGGAAAGCCGGAGAAAACATCGTATGCATGTGGCGATCCCGGTGGAGCTGAGGATCACGAGCCCCGCGGGTGTGATCGAAGTGACGAAGGCGATCGCGACGAATATCAGCGAGGGCGGGATGTTCGTGGAATATCTGGACCTTACGGCGGCTTCCAAGATCGAGGCGATGGAGCCGATCGAGGGGTTACCGGTGGATATCCACATTTTCCCGAGCGCTAACTTTGAAGAAGAGTATCACGTGGTGGGTAAGATCCGCCGCAAAGAGAGGACCAAAGAGCAGTTTGGATTCGGCATTGAATTTCAGGAGAACAGGCAGTCCTCATAGAAGATAGGCCCTCATGCTTTTCATTCACGGGGGCTTGTTTTGCGGGAAAAATTAAGCGTTTAGTAAGAGTTCATAAGATTGATTGAAAAGAGGAGGCGGTCGATGAAAAAGGGGCTAAGGGGGGTCGCGGTGATCACCTTAGTATGTTTTCTCACGACGCAGTCCGTCTGGGGGGCCCCCGGGGTAGGGATTGAGATCGCGCCTCAGCACGAAATGCCGACGGCGCTGAGCATCGATGTCCCCGCCGAACTCGGGACTGTGGACGCGCTTTATGAAGCGCCGGGAGCCGCGCACCCGCAATTTATCCTTCATATCCAGAACGCTCATGCCAATTATCAGGCTCAGATGAAGATCAAGCAGCTTCTGGAGCATATGAACAAAAAATACGGATTCCAGACGATCTTTATCGAGGGCGCGGCAGAAAAGCTGAACCCTGATTATCTGAAGTTGTTCCCGGATCAGAAAGAAAATGAAGAATTCTGCGATTCTCTCGCGAAACAAGGTGAGCTGACCGGCGCGGAGCTGTTTTTGATGGAGGAAAGCGGGACCGGTAAGGGGAGCTCGGTCGAAGGACTTGGGATCGAGCAAACGGCGCTCTATCGCTCAAACTATGACGCGCTCAAGAAAGTGTTCGGCGCTGAGACGGATGTGAGCCGGTTCTTTTCCGGCTTTGATTCAAAGTTGGACCGCGTGGCGTCCAAAACCTTCACCCCCGAAACGCGGCAGCTGATCGCCGACTGGAAGCGATTTGAGCAGGGGCGTCGCGAATTCATGCCGTTTGTTCGTGATCTTGCCAAAAAATCAAAAAAGGTTCTGAATGTCGATCTCGAGAGCTTATTCGCTCAGGTCAACTGGCCCCAAATATCCCGTCTTCTTGTGATCCAGCAGATGGAAAGGGACCTCGATAAAACAAAAGGACTTGAGGAAAAGAAAATGCTCGTTGAACGCCTTCGCTCCCAGCCTATTTCAAAAGAACTTTTGGCGGCGTTGGAGAACTTTAATGAAGGAAGTATCAGTATCGGAAAGAGCAGCCAGGAAGTCCTGCCGCGACAGCTGATGGAGAATCTTTCGGCTGAGGCGGGTCCCCAAGGCTTTAAATTCAGCGATTATCCCGCATTCAGCCTTTTTGCCGGCTACGTCATCCTTCGTTCGGAACTTGATCCCAAAGCGCTTTTTGAGGAGATCGAGTACCTCTTTACCCGGGTCCTTGATACGCTCGCGCCTGAACCTCAGCAAAAAACGCTCCTTGCCCTTTATCGCGACGGAGAATTGTTGCGCAAACTCCTTCGCCTTGAGTTGAGCCGGACGCAATGGCGTACGCTGATGACACGGAAAGATCAAGTGACCGTAGCGGTGCTGGTGGGGCGTCTTCGCGATGCGGTGCTCGCATCAGGAGATACTTCCACTCAGAAGGGGCAGGAAGTCATGCCTCCTGCGTTTAAGGAGAAAATGTCGGGGCTTTTCAGCGCTGGGCTGGAATTTTATGACTTTGCGCGGCGCCGGGAGGGAGCCTTCTATAAAGAGATCCAGACGGCCATGGCTGAGCGAAAGATCACCAAGGCCGTGCTCATCACCGGCGGTTTCCATACGGACGGTATGAGCGATATCTTTCGGGAAAATGCTATTAGCTACGGGATCGTCACGCCGAGGCTTTCGGAGAAATCCAACGAGAAGATGTATCGCGGGATCATGATGGGGAAGCATCCCGGGGATTTTGACGTTTCGTACCTGGAAGCCGTGGTCGCGATGCAGAGCCCTCAAGTCCAGTTCGATCAGCAGGGATTTGCGGATATTTCAGCGATCCTGGATGAGTTCATGAAGACAATCAAAACCATGGACCGGGCTAAGGCCGTGGAAGTTTTCAAGACGACGCAAGCTTATCAGGCGCTCCGGGCGGGAGACGCTCAAAGGGGAATTCCCGGTTTTGATGTGGTTCAGAAAAAAACAGAGGACGGAAAACCCGCTGTGGATGAGCTCGGACGCCCTCTTTTTGGCCTCGAGAAATTAACCTCGATGCCAGAAGGCCAGGCCGCTCCGTCAGTCACGCCGACGGTTACGCCCGCAAAACGCGCGGAATCCCGCCTTGGCGATCTGATGGCCCAACGGGGGATCACTCCGGAAAAATGGAACGCCGCGAAAAAAATGACCGTCTGGGACCCGGACGATCCCGACGCTTATGTCATTGTCATCGAGGACGACCCGGCTCAGCAGCTTATCTTAAAGGCTCGATTGGGCGGCTTTTATGGCAAAGGGAAAGATGGAACATCAAGAATCGTGTTTTTTAAAACCGTTGAAGATGCAGTTGAGGAAATAGGCAAAAGGTTGAATGGTGAAAGCCCTGCGCAACCGTACCGCATTATTTCGTACCAAAGTCTTGCGTCTGACATTAAAGGAAGCGAGCTCGTCACCGAGCTTTTCCTGAGCGGCTATGATGTTCCGGTTATCATGCAGACGTCTGAAGCGAACGCTGTTGCGCGTGATCTAAAAACGGTTCTCGGGGATGTCCCGGTCGAAAAATTGTCGGTCTATGACAAGGACCGATTTAATCAGCAGCTTAAGGAGAGGGACCCCGATACCTTGGTATACCTCGGAGTTCCGTCGATCGGGACTTCTGGCGACACTTCTCTTTTACGATCTGAAAGCCGCGGTCTCCTAGGGCTTTTGCAGCCCGGAAGTTTTATGGATAGCTCCGCGGCTCCGGTTGCATTGGCCGTGGCCGGAGGCGCGGTCGGCTTCCTGGTAGGTAATCTCGTTGGAATGATGTTCCCGGATATGAACCGAAAAGCAGGTGTGACCGGAACGTCTACGGCGGTCGGCGCCGTCGGCGGGTTTGTGACGCCCTCGATCGTTCGAGGCTTTTCGGGGGCCTCCTTTTCGTGGTCCTATTTGAATCCTTTCTCGATTTTCTCCGGTGTTCCTTTTGACGGATTTCTATTGTTTGCGACATCAGTGGGAGTTGCTTTGGCGGGCGTTTGGGGAGCTCTCACGGTCTGGGAACGTTATCATCCCGAATCGTACACCCGCGCGCTTGAGACGGCGCGGATGATCCCCGCCAAGATCGCCGGTCTCTTTCGCGGTCGAATCAACAATCAGGCCGCTGCTGAAAATTTAAGGAATAAAGGGACGGCAAAATTCGATCTTAAAGGAGCTGACCTTTTCGTATCAGCCCTTGGAGTTCCCTTTAGGGTATCGCTTCAAGGGGATCTCGTCGCCCTTGAAATGGGCAAAGGGCAGAGGTTGGGTGACATGTTCGTTCCTGCCGGCCTGAAAGTGCTTCCGCAGATGCCTCAGGTGGGAGGCGTCGTGTATGTGGTCCGAACGGCGCGAGGGATCGAGTTTGCGAGACAGCCTCAGGAGAACATGGCCGCGCTTTTAAAGTTGGAAACGCCCAGTTACGATCCGAGGAAGCCAAGATCGACGATCGCGCTGACCCGGATGCAGTCGAATGACCCCGGTTTTTCCGTCGAGATCCGGCGCTCCGAATCGCGGCTGATGGAAGAAATTGAACAGCGTCTCACGGAAAGCCTTATGGCGGCAGATAACCTTGGCCCGAGAGAACTGGTAACTTCCGAGCATTGGAGTAAGGCTTACGGCTTTTCACGCGTGGACGCGGTTATCGCAGCCCGGTTCGTTCAGAACGCGCTGGCAGATGCGAAAGGAGTTCTAGGGGGCAGTTCATTCGATGAGCTTTCCAACTCACAGATCAAGCAAGAGATCCTAAAAAGGTTGGGATTGCTTCAGGGAGTTGATGTCGAGAGACCTGTTGCGCCGGAACGTTCGTTGCCGGGATTTTTGAGCAGGATCTTTGGCGCTCGTTCCGAGTCGAGGGATGTGTCCCAAGATAGTTTTATTCAGTATGAGCTGGCATTAGCTAGTTTGCTGGCGGATAGGTCTCCCTTAATGCCGTCCGAGGGGATGAAGCAAGATATGGTGTCCTTCGTCGTGGCTAATCCTGATTTTAGGAGGATGGTTCGCCGCGAAGTTTCTAAGATCCAAGCTATGGCTGCCGGGGAAAGATGGGGAGATCCTTCCCTGGCGCGCAATCTGCTGGACGCTTTGGCACGGAGCGAGTCCAGGGTGTTGGAGACGCGGGAAGAACTTCAGTCTTTAGCGGATGATCTTCAGGCGCAATTTAACGAGCTTATTTCTGCTACGCCCGAAGCTCGCGATCGCGTGAAATTCGCCGTGCTCCGCGACGGGGTTTTGGCCACCGGGGTTTCCGCTCTGTTCCTTACGGATCCCGCGAACGGCGGTTATACGCCCGTCCACTTAAAAAATGTGATTGGGGCCCGGTTCTCAGGAAATCGGAATATGTATGTGGTCCATTTGGAGAAAGGGAAGCAGAAGATCTCGCGCATCCAATCTTCATTGATCATCCAGCAAGGTCGTTCCCAGCTCTTTTCCGTGAGGGATATAGACCCGGAGCAGCTGGCGTTGGAAGCTCCCGACGTCTTTGTGTGGTTCGGGAAAATGAGCCCTCAGCAAGCCGCTCGCTCCGCATCGAGAGCCGAATCCGTAAGTCTTGGGCAGAAGGTTCTGAAGGGCGTTGCCGCTCCGTGGAGAGCGATCGGACAGTTCCTGGTGTCCTGGTGGGCGGAGGGAATGATGGATCGATATTACCGGCTTTCCAGCGCGGCGGGGTTGACGCCGTCCCAGATCGAACGGGCCGAGGCGGATAACAATCGTTTTGTGAAGTCGTTTTCCAGCAGCAGTTTCCTGGTGGATCTGACGCTCCAGAACCCGGAGCTGATGGGGAATGTCTTAGAAAAACGTCTCCAAAGCGGGGATCTTTCAAACACTCTTTTTACGATGCGGATGCTCGAGGATCGAATCCTGGGCGATAGGGCAAAGAATGGACGGGAGCGGGCCAAGTTGCTCCAGGTGTGGAATCAGGTCCTGCCTTCTCTCGCTAGATTGTACAGGAGAGGCAATCATTCCGAGGCAAGAGCAACGCAGTTGTGGCGGACAATGGATGATGGATATCGATTCAATCCGGATTCACCTTCTGCGCGCGCGGCAGTTGCTATCGTCGGCGAAAACTTTTTTCGCTCTGAGTCGAGAACGGCGGATGATGTGAAGAGGTTGAAATTGAGAAGGGGGACGGAGCTTTCTGCTTCTAAGGAAGAGAGGGCAAGGCCAGTGATAGAAGCTCCGGTCACGGCGATGCCGATGGAGAAACCCCGGGCTTCGGTCGCGGACCGGCAAGCTGAAGCGGCAAAAGCGCTGGCGGATGCGAAGCTTGATCCTAAGGTGACGCATGTTCTGGAGTCTACGGCGACGGCCGCTTTTGAAAAGATGACGGTTGATCTTGAGGCGAAAGAGGCGTTTTTGAAAGCTTCGCCCGAGATGAAAGTTGTTATGGCTTTAACTTGGGGGCTCGCATCCGCGGAGAATCTTGCTGCTTCGATAGGTCTCTTGGGTCGGATCGCGGGTCTTGTGAGTAGCGGCACCGCAGAAGGCTTGCTTGAACGTGTGCGAGCCGCGGCTCCTAATGCGGTTATCGACGTTAGTTCCGAGAAATGTGTGGTGGCGACCGTGATCACCGAGATCGGGGATGCCTCTGATTTCGCCCGTGGCCTCAAATTGGTCCTTTTATTTAATCCTAACGCCCGGCTTCTTTTCCTTAATGCTGGAGATGCCGCTGAGCGCCAAAAAGCTGATCAGGTTAAAGCGATTATCTCTGCATGGGGCAAGGGTATTAACAACGAAAAAATCGCCGACCAGATCCGATTCGATTTTAGTCCGATGGCTGACGCGATCAACAAGAAAGCAATTGCGGCGTTTGTTGCTAAAGCCAGAAACGCCGGAGAAAAAGGAGAGACGGGATTTGTTTTTGCCTTCGACGGAGCTTTTCTTTTAAAGTTGAATCTGGATATGGTTAGTGGAACGCCGGTTGCCTTGGCCTATACCAAGAATAAAAAGAACGACGTGGCTGCCCGTATACTTCTCACTCGAACGGCGCAATTACTCCGTAGCGCTGACTCGCAGACGCTGACGGAGGAACTTTGGAAATTGGGGATCGGTAAGAATGGCGGAGTTTTCAGTGTTAACGACCAGACTCTTTCCTCAGCTTTGGCGAATTTGAGCCAAATCATGGCCGCCTTTGAGTCTATCGACAAGGCGGCTTAAGTTTTACACACAACGCAGCAATTTTGCATCAAAATGGCACATATAATGACATTAAATGTTATGTTTTGCATGCTAAAGGCTTTTATATATGTTATTTTAAATAAAGTGATGAGTAGAGTTGACAATAGATTGTCTATTGTGTATGGTTTTGTTAGAAGTTGAAGTAAGGGTTTTTAAAATCATATAGATTTTCTAAATCAAGGAGAGGTGGGTTATTACACACGGGCTTTATGGAATTAGAGAATTAAAATCCAATGGAAAAGGAGGAGCTCTTTCGCAGTGCATCATGCAGCCGGGCGAGATCCTGTCGGGTTATATGTCGCCGAAGCTGCACCGGGAATTGCGCCGGACGGAGCGGTCGCGGAAGAGGAGACTGTTATGAGCCGATTTCATTATTCAACGCGTGAGATAGGTGGGGTGGCGGTATTCGATCTGAAAGGGGCGCCGACCTTTGAGTCGGTGCAGGAGGTGGCCTGGAAGATCCAGAAAAGTATCCGCCGCCATCACTTTCACCAGATCATCT
>CAZDVO010000003.1:57148-97485 GCA_964508905.1 uncultured bacterium | reverse complement strand
ACCTTGATTCTCTTGGAAAAAACATGGGGCCCGGACAACGCTATCGGCTTAAAAACCCGCGCTATTGATCCGGTTCATGGCCTGCGCCAACGGTTCAGAGGCCCAAGCTTTGCACGCCTCAGCCCCCAAGGAAAGAAGCGCTTCCATTTTCTTTTCTTCCGCTGGTTTAAAAACACCCAGAACATAATCGCGTAACGGCTCCGGGGAAGTCAAAGACAAGCCTTCGCCCCCCTTGCCGATCCCGATCCGGAGCCGGGCATAGGCCCGAGTCCCCAAATGCGCTTCGATCGAAGCCAGTCCGTTATGTCCTCCGGCACTTCCCTCCCCCCGCAAACGGAGTTTACCGAAAGGAAGCGCCACATCATCGACCACAACCAAAAGGTCCTTCGAGGGATCCAGCTTGCGATACTTCACGAGCGCGGCAACCGCCTCGCCGGAAAGATTCATAAAGGTCAACGGATAAGCTAAATGGACCGGGGCCTCCCACGTCGCATCCGCAAGGGCTGCCTTCTGGGATCTCTTGGAGGAAAAAGAGGCCTTCTCCTGGGCGGCCATGAATTCGACAAGCCGGCGACCGATATTGTGTCGCGTCCGGATGTAAGGGTCTCCCGGATTCCCAAGGCCTACGATGAGTTTCATTGCGAACCTCAAGATGCTTCCGGGGAACGCCTAGGCGCTCCCCGGAAGATCCGTATCCGTGACTACTTCGCGTCTTTCGCCGGAGCGGCAGGCTTCGCGGCCGCAGCAGGAGCCGCCTTCGCGGGAGCGCCCTCTTCGCCTTCCTTCTCCTTCTTGCCTTTTTCAATAACTTCCGGTTCCGCAGCACCCGCTTCAGCCGCAGGAGCAACCTCTTCCTCACGCGGAGGATGGATCGCAAACACCACTTCATCGGCATCCAGCAGACACTTGATCCCCTGAGGCAACACGAGATCTTTCACGTGGACCGCGTCATTGATCTTCATCGGCTTGGCATCGATCTCGATCTTTTCCGGGATCTGCGTCGGAAGACATTCCACCTCGACCTCGCGATGCACCAAGTCCATGGCTCCGCCTTCCTTAACCCCGGGCGCGTCTTCAGCATTCAACAGGATGACCGGCACCTTCACCGTGATCTTCTCCGTGAGCGAAATGACCATGAAGTCCACGTGGTCGATCTTGTCGCTGACCGGATTGTACTGAATATCCTTCACGCGACATGTCGATTCCTTCAGCTGAACCCCCTCGACCTGCAGCGTGATCAGCACGTTCGCGCCGGCCTTGGTATGGATCGCCTTGAGGAACTCTTTCGAGGGGACCTCGACGGAAAGCGGTTTCATCCCGTGCCCGTAAACCACGGCCGGGAACATTTCGTTGCGGCGCACCGCACGGGCTTTGCTGGTCCCGCCGGTCACGCGTGCGTTGGCTTTAAGATCGAACGTCTTCATTGGAAACTCCTCCCTTGCCCCGTTAGAGGCTTAAATGCAGTTACTGATTGATTTCAAAACTCAAGACAACACCGCCTTTGAAAGCCTCTCGGGCCTCTAACGGGGTGAAATCCCTGTGATTAAGACGGAAGCGCCATCCCTCTTATTTTGTTTATGCTTCAACACCTGCGCTTGAAAAAAGTGTGCTGATCGATACGTTGTAGTGGATCCTGCAGATCGCATCCGCCAAAAGCTCGGCGATCGAAAGCTGCGTGATCTTCTTGATCCGCTTCTCTTCCCCAAGGGGAATACTATTGGTGACGATAAGTTCTTTAATGTCCGAATGCTTGATCCTCTCCACGGCGCTTCCGGCCAGGACAGGGTGCACAATGTTAGCATAGATGTCCAATGCGCCCGCGTTTCGGAGGGCCTTGGCCGCTTCAACGAGCGATCCGCCGGTCGAGATCATGTCATCGATAATGATGACGTTCTTCCCCGCGACGGAGCCGATGATGTGCATGACATGCGTCTTGGCGGCGCTTTCGCGGCGCTTGTCCACGATCGCGAGATCACAATTAAAGAGTTTCGCGTACCCGCGCGCCATTTTGATGCCGCCCACGTCCGGCGAAACGACGACCAGGTCCTTGATCTTCTTTTTCTTGAAATACTGCCCCATCACATTGATCGAATAAAGATGGTCCACGGGGATATCAAAGAACCCCTGGATCTGCCCCGCATGAAGGTCCATCGTCAGCACACGGTTCGCGCCGGCGCTCACGATCAGATTCGCGACCAGCTTGGCCGTGATCGGAACACGCGGACGGTCCTTGCGGTCCTGGCGCGCGTAACCGAAGAACGGCAACACGGCGGTGATCCGCTTCGCCGAGGCCCGGCGCGCGGCGTCGATCAGGATCAGCAGTTCCATCAAGCTCTCGTTCGGAGGCGTGCAGGTCGGTTGAATGATGAACACGTCCTTGCCGCGGATATTATCGCGGATCTGGAGCTGGATCTCGCCTTCCGGGAAACGCCCCAACAGCACGTCCCCGAGCGGAATGCCGAGGCACTTCGCGATCTCCTTGGCCAGCGCCGGGTGCGCGCCGCCGGTGAGAAGGACCATTTTTCCGTCATTATTCTTCTGGTGGAACTTCTTCATAAGGGCAACCTACCTTTTCTTAGAAATGGGACGGGCCGGAACGCCGACGACCACATCGCCTTTTTTAATTTTTGTCGCGGGGATCACCACCGACCCCGCGCCAGTCTTCGCTCCATCCGGAATGCGGACGGGCGCCACGAAAACAGTATTCGACCCCACCTTCACCTGTTTACCGATCACGGTCAGGTGCTTGTGCTTGCCGTCATAATTCGCCGTCACGGTCCCGGCACCGATATTCGTCCCGTCCCCAATCACGGCATCCCCGAGATAGGACAAATGTTTCGCCGAAACGTTCTTGCCGATACGGGTCCGGTTCACCTCGACAAAACTCCCGACCACGGAACCATCCCCGATCACCGTGCCGCGGCGCAATTTCGCGAACGGCCCCACTTCGCAATCCATGCCGATCGAAACACCGGCTTCGATAAAACACCACGGATAAACCGTCGTCCCTCTGCCGATCTTCACCCCCGGCGCCACGAACGTCTGCTCCGGAGCCATGAACGTCACGCCCCGTTCCTGATGCTTTGCAATCTCTCGTTCATTGATCTTCTGTGTCACGGCCGCCAGATCTTTCCGGGAATTGATCCCTTGTCCTTCCTCCGCGCTCGCGAACGCGAACGCCTCTACGCAATACCCGTCGCGCCGAAGAATCTCGATCGTATCCGTTAAATAATATTCGCCTTTTTGATTGTTCTGCCCGATCTTCTTGAGCGCGGCCAAAAGCGCCTTGCTATCAAAAAGATAGATGCCCGTATTCACCTCGCGGATCCGCCGCTCTTCCGGCGTCGCGTCCAGCTCCTCGCGGATTGCCGCGAAATGGCCGTCCTCCCGAACGATCCTTCCATAACCGAAAGGCTCCGCCACCTCGCTTGAAAGCACGCTCACATGCGCGCGCGAACGCTTGTGCGCCGCCATGAACTGCTCGAGCGTCTCCGCTTTCACAAGCGGCATATCCCCCGGCCACACGAGCACGGGACCCTTCGCGTTCTTAAGCGCCGCGCCGGCCATCATCACCGCATGCCCGGTCCCTTTTTGTTCGCGCTGCAGGACGGTGACCGCCCCGTAAGGCTTCACGAACGAACGCACGAGTTCCGCTTTGTGGCCGATCACCACATAAGGTTTTTGGATCCCCGCTCCGGCCAACGTGTCGAGCACATACCCGAGCACCGGCTTCCCGAACACCGGATGCAATACCTTCGGCAGGTCCGAACACATCCGCGTTCCTTTTCCCGCCGCCAGTACGATCGCGTTCATGCTATCCTTTTCCTGAAGTTCATTACTTTAACGGTTGAAAAGGATTGCCCCAATTTCTACTTTGTAGAAATTGATAGGTATTGGGACTAGCCTTTGATCCCGGTCAGTTTAATACCTTCCACAAAGAACCGCTGATTGAACAAAAAGACGATCAGGATCGGGAGGATCATCAGCATCGACGCGGCCATGAGCAGCGTCCAATCCGTCCCGTGCACGCCCTGAAAATAAGCCAACCCGACCGGCAGCGTGTATTTCGTGTGCGTGTTCACGACGATCAAGGGCCACATCAGATTCATCCACGACCCCATGAAGGTGAACGTCGTCAACGTCGCCAGCGCCGGCTTCGAAAGCGGCAGAATGATATGCCAGAAGATCCGGCCATAGGAGCAGCCGTCGATCTTGGCCGCGTCCTCCAGGTCCTTCGGCAGCGTCAGAAAGAACTGCCGCAGCATGAACGTCCCGTACGCCGAAAAAATGCCGGGAAGGATCATCGCCTTATAGCTGTCGATCCACCCGAAATGCCTCAGCAAAATAAAGACCGGGATCATCGTCACGGCTCCCGGGATCATCATCGTCGCCAGATAGCCAAAAAAGATCCTGTCACGGCCCGGGAAATTCAACCGGGCGAACGCGTACGCGGCCATGGCACTCGTAATGACCTGGCCGGCGGTGATACAAATACTGACAAAGATCGAATTCACGTAGAACTTCGCGAAGGGAACGACTTCCCAGACCTTCACATAATTCTGCCACACAAAACTGGTCGGAAGCCATTCCTGCCACCACGGGCGCCCTTCCGCGAAGATCTGTCCCGACTCCGCCAGCGACGTCGAAACCATCCAGAGGAACGGCGCGGCCATGCTCACGGCCCCCACGAGCAGCGCCAGGAAAAGCACGCCCCGCTGCAGCCGGCGCTTCAGGGGCGATCGCTCCTTCAGCTCGGTCACGGCCTTCACGACTTTCTTTCGCTTGGCCCGGGAAGCGGACGCGGCGATCTCCTGCTTCATCTCTTCCTGGATCAATTGATCGATATGACTCGCCATACCCGCCCTCAGGTGTAATGTACGTTCCGGCCGAAGAACCGCCACTTCACGACCGTCGCGGCAAAAATGATCAGGAACAGCACCCACGAGATCGCCGCCGCGTACCCCATGCGATACCACTCGAATGCGTTATTGAAAATATAATAGATGATCGTCGTCGTCGACCCGTTCGGCCCGCCGCCCGTCATGATATAGGCTTGGTCGAACCCCGCCTGAAATCCGCCGATCAGGCTCATGGTCGCGATAAAAAAGGTCGTCGGTGAGATCTGAGGCCAGGTCACGTTCCAGAATTTCTGCCAGCTATTGGCGCCGTCGATCTCCGCCGCTTCATAGAGGTCGCGCGGCACGCCCTGCAGCGCCGCGAGATAAAGGATCATGTTATAGCCGCCGATCGACTGCCATACACTCATGATGATAAAGGCCGGTTTCGCCCACACCTCGTCGGTCAGCCAGTTCGGCCCCGTGAGACGCAGTCCCAACATATCCCCGAACTGGGCGATCATGGAATTGAGCAGCCCGAAATTCGGGTTATAGATCAACCGCCACAGCATGAAGATCGCGACCCCGGAGCAGATGGTCGGGAGAAAATACACCGCCCGAAAAATAACGGTCCCCTTCAGCTTCTGGTTCAACGCGATCGCGAGCAAAAGCGACCCGGCCATGCTGATCGGAATGGCGGCCATCAGGACCAGCGTGTTCCAGCAATATTTTCCAAAGAACGGATCTTTCACTAACTCGATAAAATTCGCCAGGCCCACGAATTGCGGGCCATCGGACAAAAGGTCCCACTTCACGAAGCTCAGCCCGAGTGATGCGAAGACCGGGATCGAGGTGAACAGAAGAAAACCGAGCAGGTTCGGCAACAAAAAGCCGTACGCTGCGATCGCTTCCTTCGTTTTATCCTTCAACCCATTCTTCATTTTAATCTCTTGATTTGCTTAAGGCTCTCAGAGTCATGCGATCCCCACGGATCAATGCTAACTTTTTAGCACGGCTCCAGCGTTTGATCTGACGCTCTCGTTCTTCCGCCGTCAAGCGGTCGTTAAACGATTCGAAATACAAGACTTTATCGGGCTTATTGCAACTCGTATAATGACCGCCCTTGCCAGACACGAGCTCGTGAAACCGCCGCTCCCAATTATCCGTCAACCCCGTGTAAAGAGTGCCATTCCGGCACTCCAGGATATACACCTTCCACATCTTTCACTTCGACGCATTCGCTTCGCTCATTTGCTCAGGGTAGTTCGACTATGCCCATAGTGAGCAAGTCCCGATTTTAAGAGGGATGCGTCGAACTACTGCCCCGCCTGGGCTCGAACCAGGAACCTTGCCTCCAAAGGGCAGTGTGATACCATTTCACCACGGGGCACTGATCTTAAAAACTCAACTCTTCTTAAACCCGCTTCTTCCGGAAAATGCCTCCCGGAAAAAGCGTTCTACCGCTCGAACGGATCATCATCGCCCAAGGCTTGCGCCATGGGCTGATGCTCGATAAAAAGTTCGTACGCCTTCAGCACTTCCTGCTGGATATAATCCTTGAATTCCGCGGTAATGGGATGCGCGATGTCCCGATAATCGTCGCCCTTCACCTTGCGCGAAGGCATCACGACAAAAAGCCCTTTCGATCCTTCAAGGACCTTCAGCCCACGCACCACAAAACACCCGTCAAAGGTGATATTGGCGAAAGCGCACAGTTTATTTTCTCTTGTTGCTTGGGGAAAAACACGAACTTCCGTGATCTTCACTGCCTCGAACCTCGCTCTTGTGTACACCTAAAATGAGTGACAAATCACCTTGCGAAAAGGGAAAGGGACTTCTTTCAATCTCTTCGATAGGCTAACTGCTTCTTCCCGGCTGGAAAAAACCGCGAAAACCGTCGCGCCGCTCCCGCTCATGAGCGAGTAAGGGGCGCCGTTCTCTTTGAGGGCATCGATGGCCTTGGGAATGGCTGGCATCATGCGAAACGCGGGAAATTCCAGATCATTCCGCGCCAGTTCCGAAGCTTCCCGGACCCTCCTTCTCTCGAGAAAAGAGCGGAGGATTCTAGCAACACGTCTTTCCTTTGTCAAGGAAAGGGGCCGGCCGCTCCAGGCCAGTTTTTGATACACCTTTTTGGTGTTAAGTCCTTGTTCTGAAACGAGTAAAAGAAACCATAAAGGCTTCCCGGCGGAGACCTTTGCCAGCTTTTCTCCGATCCCCCACGCCAAAGCCTGGCGGGCTTCCATCATAAAGAACGGAACATCGGCTCCGAGCTGCTTGCCGAGGGCCATGAGCCTCGCTTGCGAAATCTTGAGCCGAAAGAGCTTCTTCATTCCGAGAAGGAAACAGGCCGCATTGCTGGAACCGCCGCCCAGCCCGCCGCCCATCGGAACGCGCTTGGTGAGCCGGACCCGGACGCCGCCGAGTTCCGGGAATTCCCGCTGAAGCGCCCGATAGGCCTTGGTGATAATGTTCCCCTCTCCGGTCTCAAGCGTGGGGAGATTCGTCGTCAGACGGAATCCTTCGCGGGATCTTTGAATACGAAGGGTATCCGCGAAGGAGATGCGATGAAAGAGGGTCAACAACTCGTGATAACCATCCGCTCGCTTGCGGAGGATCTTAAGGTGCAGATTCAGTTTGGCGGGGCTTGTAACCGTAATCGCTTTCAAGGTATCAGATCCTCAAGGTCCGGCCCCCGAAGCGGCGTGCCCGCCCGGGAGCCGGCAAAGGTCATGCGTGCTTTTCGTTCTGGGACTGGATAAATTCCTTGATGGCCGCTCTTTTCTGCTCGTCGTTCATCGACGCGTCACTGTTCACCTTCCGGATGAACGCCGCATTTTCGGACAGCTGCTCACGCAGGGCCTTCATCGCTTCTTCGGAAGGCTGGGAGGACGTCGTCTTTTCAGCAGCAAAAACGGGGGTATTCAGGAGAACGATCCCGGTCAGCAACAACGCAAACCATTTCAGCTTCATAAACCACCTCTTTTGTGAATGATGGGTGAAAGAAAAACGGGAAACGGGGCATAAGAAGCGCTCGCGGAGCGCCTCCCGATGACCGTTTCCCGTTTCACACAACAGGGCGCCTTCACAGACGCCTTGCCACTACGACCAGTCTTTTTTCTTGTGGCGATTCCTGCGCAACTTCTTCTTGCGCTTGTGCTTATTCATCTTCTTCTTGCGCTGTTTACTAGCCCAGGGCATGTTTCACTCCGTTCGAGTTCTGCGTCACGCGTAAAGCGCGGCGCGTTCGCTTAAAAAACTTAGGGGATGACCTTATTCAAAGGATATTCGATGATGCCTGACGCGCCGGCCTTCTTGAGCGCCGGGGCAAGTTCCCGGACCACGGACTCATCAATGATGGTCTCGACATCCAACCAGTTCTTGTCCGTCAGATTCGCGATGGTCGGTTTCTTCATCGCCGGGAGAAGACTGAGGACCTTATTCAGATTCTTTTTCTCCACGTTCATCTTAAGCCCGACCTTCTCCTGCGCGCGCATGGCGCCTTCGAGGAGCATGATCAGATTTTCGATCTTCTGTTTTTTCCAAGGATCCTTCGCGCTTTTCTTGTTCGCGATGAATTTCGGGATCGAAACGATCACGGTGTCGATGATCTTGAGCTTATTGGCGCGAAGGCTGGAACCAGTCTCGGTCGCTTCCACGATGGCGTCCGCGAGACGGGGCGGCTTGGCTTCCGTGGCCCCCCAGGAAAATTCGACCTCGGCATCCACTTTGTTTTTCTTCAGATAGCGTTTCGTCACACCCACGAGCTCGGTGACGATCTTCTTCCCCTTCAGGTCCTTGATGCTTTTGAAAGGCGAGGACTCATGCACGGCTAACACCCAGCGAACCGGATTCGACGTGCGCTTGGAATACTGAAGTTCGCAGAGCTCAACGACATCGGAATCATTTTCGACGATCCAGTCATGACCGGTCAGGCCACAATCCACGATGCCATCCGCCACGTAACGGGACATTTCCTGCGGGCGAAAGAGCACCACTTCGATCTCGGGATCATCAATGGAAGGGATATAAGAACGGGAACTGACGTTGATCTTGAACCCGGCGCGCTTGAAGAGGTTATAGGTCGCCTCTTCGAGACTGCCTTTGGGCAATGCGATTTTGAGCTTGCGGCTGGTTTTCACCCCGTTAGATCTCCAATCCGGATTTTAATAGCTTATAAAATTAAAAAATGCTTCCCTTGGATCTCCCGAAAGGCTCCTCCACTCACAAAGCCAAGAGATCCTACGGGGTCAATAGAGGGCGGATTCTATCTTTTTGCTCTCGGGGTGTCAATCGTGGAAATCGGGTTAGGTTAAGATTGCCGATGTTTTTTCTTGGGAAGGACGTCCTGCTCGAGTTTCTGGAAAAGGACCAGCACGATCAGAACGAGTAGCGTCGTGAAGATCGCGGGTTTAAAAAGTCCGATCCCACAGGCAAGACCGATGCCGCAAACAGCCCAAATCCCCGCGGCCGTCGTGAGCCCCCGGACCCCCTGGTGATCGCGAATGATCGCCCCGGCTCCCAGAAAGCCGATGCCGGTCACCACTTGTCCCGCAATGCGCGAGGGATCGACCGGCACAAGCCCTTTATAGAGTAAAAATATATCGGCAGAAATCATCATCATCAGAGCGGACCCCAGGCACACCAGCGTGTAGGTCTTGAAACCGGCTTCCTTACCGTTATATTCCCGTTCCCAGCCAATGAGCGAGCCCAGCCCCGTGGCGATCAAAAGGCGCATAAAATTTTCAATATCGTGCGGCGTCAAACTGAACATAGCGTCGTCCTCCCGTTATGAGATCATCAACCCCGGATCACCGGTCATGTTAAGTTTCGACCGGACGCCGTTTTTATGAAGTTCGAACCCGCGCCGGGCGATCATCGCCCCATTGTCGGTGGAAAGCACGAACGGGGGGAACCAGACCTTGATCCCTCGCGCCGCGGCGTCCCGCGTGAGTTTCTCACGAAGATAAGTGTTCGCGCTCACGCCGCCGCCCACCACGATATCCTTCACCTTTTTAAGATCCGCGGCGTCGAGCGCTTTCTCGACGAGCCAACCGATCACGGCCTGCTGGAAACTGGCCGCCATGTCTTTGACAGACGGAGCCTTGGGATTCGGTTGGCCTGTCTTGGGGTCGCGGACCTGGTAGAGCACCGCGGTTTTGATCCCACTAAAACTGAAGCTAAACCGTTCATCGAGTTTCGGTCGAGTGAACCGGACCGTGGCCGCGTTCCCTTCTCTCGCGAGTTTGTCGATCACCGGCCCTCCCGGATAAGTCAGGCCCAGGATCTTCGCGACCTTGTCATAGGCTTCGCCCACCGCGTCGTCGATCGTCTCCCCAAGGATCTTGATCTTCCCCTGCTGGCAGAACGTGAGCATCGTATGCCCACCGGAGACCAGAAGCCCGATAAAACGCTTCGGTTCTTTTTGACCAAAGAAGTTCGCGACGAGGTGCGCTTCCATATGGTTGACGCCCACGACCGGAATGCCGAGTTGGTAGCCGAGCGCCTTCGCGAAGGAGACGCCTACGAGGAGCGAACCGATCAACCCAGGGCCTTGCGTTACTGCTATCAAATTTAAATCCTGCGCCCCGCACTGAGCTTGTCGAAGTGCTTCTTCAAACACGCATTGGATCTGTTCCATGCAATGCCGCGAGGCGATCTCCGGCACCACGCCACCGAATTTCTTGTGACGAAACAGGCTGGAGGAAACGACGTTGGAGAGGAGCGTGTCTTTGCCGCGCAGCACCGAGCACGAGGTTTCGTCGCAGGAGGTTTCGATGCCGAGCGTCAACCACGCTGACGCTCGCGGGCAACGCTCAACGGTCGACGCACAACGGGAAACAGCCTTGGGCTTAATCGTTGCGCGTTGCGCTTGCCTCGCCGACAGGCAGGCGTTGCGCTTGCCTCGCCGGCAGGCAGACGGTGCGCTAACTTGAGAGTTTTTTCTGGAGGATTTCATTAACCACTTTGGGATTCGCCTTGCCGCCCGTCGTTTTCATGACCGCGCCCACGAGCGCGCCGAGGGCTTTCTGCTTCCCGGCCTTGAATTCCGCGACGGCGGTGGGATTGCCGGCAATGGCCTGCTCGACAGCCTTTTCGATCAACCCGGTGTCCGAGACCTGGACAAGGCCTTTTTCTTTCACGAGCGTTTCGGCGTCCTTACCCGTTTCCGCCATGGCAAGCAACACCTCTTTGGCGGTTTTGCCGCTGATCGTTCCTTTTTCAACAAGACGGATCAACCCGGCCAAGGCGTGCGGTGAGACGCGGCAAGCTTCGATCTCGATCGCCTTGGCTTTGAGAAGAGCGAGCAATTCATTCTGCACCCAGTTGCTGGCGAGCTTCGCATTGGCGCCTTCACGAACGCAGGACTCGAAATAACCCGCGATCTTTTTCTCCTGCACGAGCACATAGGCGTCGTATTCCGGAATGCCGAACTCTTTCATGAACCGCTTCGCGCGCTCCAGCGGCAGTTCCGGCAATGTCTTGCGGATCTCTTCGACCGTTTCGAGCGTCAAGGTGAACGGCACAAGGTCCGGGTCCGGAAAATAGCGGTAGTCGTGCGCGTCTTCTTTGGAACGCATGGAAAAGGTCTCGCCCTTCCCATCATTCCACAGGCGCGTCTCCTGAACGATCTTCTCTCCCGCCTGGCATGCCTCGGTCTGCCGGGCGATCTCATATTGAAGCGCCCGCTGGACCATTTTAAAGGAGTTCAGGTTCTTGATCTCGACCTTGGTCCCGAGCGTCGTCTGGCTGACGGGGCGCACGGACACGTTCGCGTCGCAGCGCAGGCTCCCTTTTTCCATATCGCAATCGCTCACCTCCGCGTACTGAAGGATCGCCTTAAGCGCCGTCAGATAATCATAGGCCTGTTGCGGGCTCTCGATCTCCGGTTCCGAAACGATCTCGAGGAGCGGCACGCCACCGCGGTTGTAATCAACGAGGCTCCCGTCGGCAATGCCTTCGTGTAAAAGTTTTCCGGCATCTTCTTCCAAATGCGCTCGGGTAATGCCGATCTTTTTCTCGACCGGCTTCCCGTCCAGGTCCTGGGTCTCGATCACGATCTCTCCGCGGCCGTTGACGGGCATATCATATTGAGAGATCTGGTAGGCCTTGGGAAGATCGGGGTAAAAGTAATTTTTACGATCGAACTTGAGCCGCTCGGCCACCTTACAGTTCAGCGCGAGCCCGGCTTTGATCCCAAGCTTCAGCGCCTGTTCGTTCACTACCGGCAGCGACCCCGGCCAGCCCAGGCACACGGGACACGTGTGGCTGTTCCCCTCCGCTCCAAATTCCGTCGAGCACGAGCAGAATAGCTTTGAGCGCGTCTTCAGCTGGACATGCACCTCTAAACCAATCACCGCTTCGTAATTCATAATACTTGTTTGATCCCTTCTTAAATGAGCTTTCCACTCAATTGTCGGGCCCGCACGACAATTCAGGGCCAATTCTCCCGTTAACGGGGGATTCAACCCTGCCCTGCCCCGCCCAACAGGTCGGCCGGCCGACTTATTCAATTCATCGGCTCGCCGATGAATCTTGCGCCGGCGCAACTTTTCGCCGCGGGCTAGAGGCTCGGCTTTTTCTTATAAATACCGGTTTCCTGTTCGAAGGCATGGGCCGCGCGAAGCATGGTCGCTTCGTCAAAAGGCTGGGCCATAAGCTGCATGCCGATGGGAAGACCGCCCGAGGTGAACCCGCACGGGACAGACATGGCCGGGACGCCCGCGAGGTTCGCGGGGATCGTAAAAATATCGGAAAGGTACATGGCAATGGGGTCCGCGGCCTTCTCCCCGATCTTGAAAGCCGGCGTCGGGGAGGTCGGCGAAAGGATCACATCCACGTCCCGGAACGCCTTCTCAAAATCCTGACGGATGAGCGTGCGGACCTTCTGCCCTTTCAGGTAATAGGCTTCGTAATACCCGGCGGAGAGTACGAACGTCCCGAGAAGGATACGCCGCTTGGCCTCCTGGCCGAATCCCTGGTTCCGCGTTTCAAAATACATTTCGCGAAGGTCTTTGGACGGCACGCGCAGGCCATACTCCACGCCGTCAAAGCGGCCCAGGTTCGAGCTCGCCTCCGCGACGGCCACAATGTAATACACCGCCACGGAATGTTCCGTGTTCGGAAGGCTGATCATTTTGATCTCCGCGCCGAGCTTCTTATAGAGGTCCGCCGCCGCGCGCACGCTTTTCTCGACTTCCGGGTCGATCCCTTCAATAAAGTACTCCTTTGGCAGGCCGATCTTGAGCCCCTTCACGTCGCGCGTGAGCGCCCGCGTGAAATCAGGAACGGGTTCCGGTGCCGAGGTGGAATCTTTCGCGTCGTGACCGCTCAGGATATTCATAAGGATCGCCGCGTCTTCCACCGTCTTCGTAATAGGACCGATCTGATCAAAGCTGGAACCGAAGGCGATAAGTCCGGAACGCGACACGCGCCCGTAAGTCGGCTTCACCCCGACGACGCCGCAAAGCGCCGCGGGCTGACGGATCGAACCTCCCGTGTCGCTCCCGAGCGCGGCAAGGGTCATGTCCGCCGCGACCGAGGCCGCCGAGCCGCCGCTGGAACCACCCGGCACGCGTTCAAGGTCCCAGGGGTTACGGCAAGCGCCAAAGGCCGACGTCTCGCAGGAGGAACCGAACGCGAACTCGTCCATATTGCATTGGCTGAAGATCGTCGCCCCGGCTTCTTTCAGTTTTGTGATCACCGTCGCGTCGTAAGGCGGCACGTGCTTCTCGAGGATCTTCGACGCGCAGGTGACTTCCCGGCCTTCAATGCAGATATTGTCTTTGATCGAAATGGGAACTCCCGCCAGCGACAAACCACTCCCACCTACGAGGTGGGATGTATCCCACCTCGTAGGTGGGATACGGTCAGCGAACCGGAGAAACGCGTTGAGCTTGGGATTGAGCCGCGCGGCGCGCTCCGAGAACGCTTTCAGGATCGGCTCAGCGCCGTCCTTTTGAGCGAGGTCGATCGCCTGTTTGAGGGTGAGCGAAGTGAGGTCGTTCATCGCTGCACGATCTTGGGCACTTTGAAGAAACGTCCATCCGCGTTCGGCGCGTGCTCGAGGGCCTTCTCCGCGGCGTTCGAGACCCGGGCCTCGTCCTTGCGGTACACGTTCTTGAGGTCCAGCACGTGGCTCGTCGGCTCCACATGAGAAGTGTCGAGTTTCTCGAGCTTCTTGACGTAGTCAAGGATCGCCCCGAGATCTTTCTCGAGCTTCTGCTTTTCTTCAGGTTTCAGGTTGAGCCGCGCGAGTTCCGCGACCCGTTCAATTTTAAATTCCATAAGGTTCACCCCGTGAGAGATAGGTCCCGTTCCTCGGAACGGGCCCGTATTCTCTTAACGGAAAAATACTCGACCTTTCTGATTTAGTATGGCTAATGGATCAAAAATGACCCGGGAAGATCTCTCACGGGAAGACCATTCTGCCCGAACACAGAGGGAGTGTCAAATCAGCGCACCAAAAAAGACAGGCCCGAAAATGCCTCCCGAGCCTGTCTGTTGATAAAACGTTTTTACTGAGGGGCGCTCCCATCCGTGGGGGTCCCGCAGCAGGTCTTCGGCAGTCCCATTTTCTTCAAAAGGATCTCGGCCGGGCACCAGCCGGTAAAGGCCGACTGCACCAGGTTCACGCCCACCAGCGTGGCCCAGAGAAGCCACCACGGGCTCACCCAGATCGCCAACGCGACGCTCAGCAAAACAAAAGTTCCCGCAATAATACGAACGTATTTTTCTAAGGTCATTGGACTCTCCCCGGCACAACGCTCAACGGTCAACGCGCAACGTCAAAAGAAGCTTTAAACGTTGTGCGTTGCGCGTATTACGTTGCGCTCTTTTTAGCCATCATGTAATAGAAAACCGGCACCGCCGTGCGCGACAAGATCGTCGAGGCGATCTCCCCGGCCATAAGCGCCACCGCCAACCCTTGAAAGATCGGGTCGAACAAAATGACCGCCGCGCCGACCACGACCGCGGCCGCTGTCAGAAGCATCGGCCGAAAACGCTTCGCTCCGGCGTCGATCACCGCCTCTTCAAGCGGCATGCCCTCCGCGCGCCGCAGTTCAATGAAATCCACCAGGATAATGGAATTGCGGACCACGATCCCCGCTCCCGCGATCATTCCGATCATCGAAGTCGCGGTAAAGAACACGCCGCCCAGCCAATGCGCGGGAAGGATCCCGATCAGCGTGAGTGGAATCGGAAGCATGATGATCCACGGTGTCTTGAACGACTGGAACCAGCCGACGACGAGCGCGTAGATCAAAAGCAGTACGAACGCGAACGCGATCCCGAGGTCGCGGAACACCTCATAGGTGATCTGCCACTCCCCGTCCCACTTCACCGTCCACCGTTCCCCGTTCCCGGGTTGCCCGTTAAAAAGCTGGTCGAGCGTTTGCTGGCCCTCATGATTTTCCGGCGCCGGCAGTTTCGCGATCTCTTTTTTGAGCTTCAGGATCGCGTAGGCCGGGCTCTCGTATTTCCCCGCCACGTCGGCGATCACATAGGACACCCGCATCAGATTTTTATGGTAGATCGCCTGCGGCTTCGTGTCCGTCACCACATCCACCAGTTCGCGGACCGGGATCGGATTCCCGTAACGCGAGAGAAGCGTCATGGCGAGCACGCTGTCGAGGGTCTTGCGCTTTTCTTTCGGCAGACGCAGGAGGATCTCCACCGGCTCATACTCTTCGGACAAATGAGCAAGGTCCACGACCTTCCCCCCGAGAGCCGCAGTGATCGCCTCGGCGACCTGCGCCACGGAGATCCCATTGAGCGACGCCTTCTGCGTATTCACCTGAAGCCGCGCCAGTTTTTCCGGCGAGCGGGCATAGGTATCGATATCCGTCACGCCTTCGCTTGACGCGAGCAATCCTTCGATCTGTTTCGCGAGGACCGTCTGTCCTTCCAGCGTCGGCCCGTAGACCTCGAGCACCAAAGTCGACAGAACCGGCGGGCCCGGCGGGACTTCCGCGACCTGGACATGACCGCCATATTTTTTCACGATCTCGTGGATCTTGGGGCGGACCGCTTTGGCGATGTCATGGCTCTGACGTTTGCGCTTGTCCCGGGGCGCGAGGTTCACCTGGAGGTCCGCCTGGTGGGGTTTCGAGCGCAGAAAATAATGCCGCACCAGTCCGTTAAAATTGTACGGGGCCGCGGAGCCGACATAGAGTTCGATATCTTTCACCTCCGGCACCGTCACGAGATAATCCGCGATCTTGGTGATCGCTTCACGCGTCTTCTCCACCGCCGTGCCGTCGGGCATATTGAGCACCACCTGGAACTCGTTCTTATTGTCGAACGGAAGCATTTTCATCCGGACCAGCTTGAGCGGCACCAGCAACACCGAAAGCCCGAGCAGCACCCCCAAGCCGATCAAAAACCACCGGCGCACCCTGGCGTTCTGGATGAGCGGGCCCATGTAAGCACGGTAAAGATGCGTCAGAAAATCTTCCTTCTCCCCCTCATGATGCGCCTTAAGCTTTCCTTTCGCGAACGCGCGGCCCAGGATCTGATACGCCGCCCACGGCGTCGCCACAAACGCGACCGCCATCGAAAACATCATGGCCGCGCTCGCTCCGATCGGGATCGGTCTCATGTACGGGCCCATCAACCCGCTCACGAACGCCATCGGAAGAATGGCCGCGACCACCGTCAGCGTCGCGAGGATCAAAGGGCTACGGACTTCGTTCACGGCTTCGATCGTCACGTCGAGGATGTTCCTGCCTTTATTCGCGGGCAGCCGCAGGTGCCGGACGATATTCTCCACATCCACGATCGGGTCATCGACCAGGATCCCGATGGAAAAGATCAGCGCGAAAAGCGTAATGCGGTTCAGGGTGAATCCCAGGAAGTAGAAGGTCGCGAGCGTCAGGGCGAGTGTCATCGGGATCGCGATCGCCACAACGCCGGACTCGCGCCGCCCGAGCGACCACGCGATGAGGAGGCTCACGCCGAAGACCGCGATCGCCATATGAAAAAGCAGCTCGTTGGATTTCTCTTTCGCCGTCTCGCCGTAGTCGCGCGTCACGGTCATCTCGATATCTTGGGGAAGCGTCGCCGCGGGAAGCCCTTTCACGGTATGAAGAATGACCTCCGACAAATGCGCCGCGTTCGCGCCTTTGCGTTTTGAGATCGAAAGCGTCACGGCCTCGAACGGCCCTTTGTCCTTGTCCGGAGAGGCCGGGCCGAAAAAGATCTCGGAGGCGCGCTCCTCTTCGTCGGGTCCGTCCACTACTTTCGCGATGTCCTTGAGCGTCACCACGCTCCCGGCGCTCGCCCCCACCACCAGATTCTCGAGATCGGTCTTCGTCCGGAAAAACGAGTTCGCTTCGACCGCCTCAAGTTGCGGCACGCTTTCCAGATGGCCCGCACTTTGTTTGACATTCGCGGAACGAATGATCTGAGCGACTTCGAGCGGATTCAAAAGCCGGGACCTCAATTTCGCCTCGTCAAAGAAAACCTGGAACTGGCGTTTGCGGCCGCCGGTGATGGACGTGTCCGAAACCTCGGGGATCGCGTTCACGATATTCTGCACGTTCGCGACGGTCCGCCGCAACGCGACGGGGTCCCGGGTCTTGCTGTGAAAGGTCAGTGTGAGGATCGGCACGTCGTCGATCGACCGCACTTTAATGAGCGGCTGCGTCGCGGCCGGCGGCAGGAAATCCAGGTTGGAGTAGATCTTGGTGTAAAGTTTGATCAGGCTTTTCTCGACATCTTCGCCGACCTTGAAACGGACGATAATAAGCGCCCCTTCGGGTTCGATCGTCGAGTAAATGTACTCCACGCCGGGGATCTCCCAGAGCTTGCGCTCGCCCAACGTGACGATCCGCTGTTCCACCTCTTTGGAATCCGCCCCGGGGTATTTCACAAAGATATCGAACATCGGCACCGAGATCTGCGGCTCTTCCTCGCGCGGCAGATTCATCACGGCAAACACACCGACCACCAGGGAAACCGCGATAATGAGCGGCGTGATCTTCGACTTCGCGAAATAGCTGACAATGCCGCTAATGATGTCCGAATTATGTTTGGTCATAAGGTCCTGGGCAACGTCCCCCGCGCACCGCGCAACGAATTCCTTTGACGTTGCGCGTTGTCCGTTGAGCGTTGCGCTTTGTTTTATCCTTTCAGCCGCGTATCCACCGCGCGAATACCGTCTTCGGTCAATTGTCCGGAAAGAAACAGAAGTTTCGCGTGCTCTAGCTCCAACGCGAAAAGAATTTCCTGGAGACTGAAGGCCGTGTCCAGATAAGTGCCTCGGATCTCGAGCAGGTCCGCGATCGATTTGCGCCCTTCCTGATAAAGCTTCGCCGTCAACTCGCTCGCCTGGGTCGCGTCCTGGAGCGCCTGCACGAGCACCGGATGGTCGGCCGCGACGGTCTCATAGCGCGTCAGCTCCCCGACCAATTGCTGCGCGATCTCGTCGCGAAGCGCCTGACGGTCCGCCTGCAACTCAGCCTGACGGTGCCGCGACTCCTGCGTGCGCCCCGGGTAGGTCGGATCAAAAAGATCGATACTCCCACGGATCCCGATCGTAAAGTTCTTGCCGCTGGAACTCAGGTCGTGGGTATCCGCGGCGATATCCCCGAAACCGTAGAATTTCGGAAGGAACGAAGTTTTTTGCCGCAGCGTTTCGATGCGCTGGGCGTCGATCTGACTGTCGAGCGCGGCAAGGTCCTTGCGCTGCTGGTAGGCCTCGGCGATCCAACCGCGAAGCGCGCCCTTTTCCTGCACAGAGCCCGGCAGTTTTCCGACGGCGTCCCACACAAGTTCCGGATCTTCTCCCATCAGAAGGTTCAAAAACATGCGGGCACTTTTAAGCTGCGCCCCGGTCCGGTGCACCTCCCGCTCCACCCCCGCCGCGGCGACCTTCGCCGCGTAGAAATCGGCTCCGAGGATCATCCCCTTCTCGTTCAGGTCCTTCGCTTGCTTGAGATCTTCGTCGATCACCCGCTTGAGCGTCACCGCTTCGTTAAAAAGTTGCTGCGCGAGAAGGATGCCGAGATACCCTTCAAGCGCGACGATCGCAGCTTCCATCTCCGTGAAATCGGCCTCGAGTTCCGCGGACTTCACGAGCCGGCGCGCGGCGCGGATCTTGGAGATCGTATTGAGGGAATCAAAAAGAAGCATCTCGCCTTCGATCCCGAAATGGTAATTCGTCCGGTGCCGGGGCGTGTTCATCTTGTTCGGTTCAAAATCACCATCCGTAAAAGCCTTCTGGCGGAGCAGGTCCCCGAAGACCGTGACGGGGTCATCGCTGGTCGTCATTGAAGTGACGCCTTTTACGCGAGGGAAAAGATCGGCAAGCGCCAGGTTCTTTTGGGCCTTGGCCTGCTCCAGCTGCTCATACCGCTTCCGCAGCGCGGGGTAATGGGTCAATACTTTTCCGTAACAATCGAGAAAGGTCCATTTGGGAAGGCCTGAGGAGAGCGAGGAAGGGGTCTCCTTGGCAAAAAGGAAAGGCCCGCCGCTAAAGACCAGCGCGCAAGCCAGAAAAAAACTGAGCGTTCTTTGGCCGAGCATGGAGAACATCTTACTGATTTGCCTCCGCGAATGGAATTTATTTTGTCCGGTCCCCGGTTTTTTCTTTCTTTCCCGGGGCCTGGAGGTGCGGCTGACAGCCGGAGCCGCAACAGCCTTGGCCGCGTTTTTTAAGGAAATAACGCAGCGACAAAAGCGCGGCCAAAACCACGATCCCCAACGCGATCATTTCATTTTGGTCCATGGTCACCCCGTTAGAGATAGGAAGCGTCTTAGACGCTTCCGTTCATTTCATAAATAATCAGTTCTTTGCCGTTTCCAGAATATCAAACACGAACACAGGGGATAAACCTGCCCATCAATCTCTAACGGGGCAAGCCTCCTTTTTATTGAAATCCCAACAACCGCCCACCCTGATAAACGATGAACGAACCACCCCACGCAAGCGCGGTCATATAGAAGATCATAAAGAACATCCAACCCCAGGACCCCGTCTCTTTTTTGACGATCGCGAACGTGGAAAAACACTGGCACGCGAAGACGTAGAACACCATCAGCGACAAAGCCACCAGCGGCGTATACGCGGGCAGTCCGGTCTCGGGAGATTTTTCTTTTTGAAGGGCCTGGATCAGCCCCGCGGTCATGCCCTCGCCTTCGGTCTTCACATGATGAACGATCGCCAGCGTGCTGATCAAAAGTTCCCGCGCGGCGAACGACACCACGATCCCCACCCCGATCTCCCAGTTGAACCCGAGGGGACGGACCGCCGGTTCGATCGCCTTTCCCAAAGCCCCCGCGAAACTCGACCGGATCTGAAGATCCTTCTGTTCCTGCTGGATCTCGTCAAGACGGGCTTCGAGCGCCTCCCCTTGCAGGGTCTGCGTGGCGAGGACCTCCGCCGACTTAAAGCGGGCTTCGGCCGCCGGGTCCTTGGGATAGCTCACCAGGAACCACAGCACGATCGAAAGAAGAAAAATGATGCTCCCGGCCCTCGCGATGAACTCCCAGACCCTGTCCCACATGGTCCGGAATACCGTCTTGAGATGCGGCACCCGGTACGGCGGCAATTCAAAAACGAACGGCATCCGGTTCCCCTTAAGAAAGGTCTTCCTGAAAAGAGCGGCGACCCCGAGCCCGCCTCCGATGCTGAGAAGGTAAAGCCCGAGAAGCGTCAGTCCCTGCAGTTGAAAAAAATGCGCGACGCGCGTGTCGGGAATGAAAGCCGCAATGAGCAGGGTGTACACGGGAAGCCTCGCGCTGCAGCTCATGAGCGGCGCCACGAGGATCGTCGCGAACCGGTCGTTCCGGTCCTCGATCGTGCGTGTCGCGAGCACACCGGGCACCGTGCAGGCGAAAGAACTGAGAAGGGGCAAAAAGGCCTTCCCGTTCAGCCCCACCTTTTTCATCAATTTGTCCAGGACGAACACGGCGCGTGCCATGTAGCCTGTGTCTTCAAAGAGGGCGATAAAAAAGAATAGAAGGAAGATCTGCGGCAGAAAGACCACGACGTTGCCGACACCTGCAATGATCCCGTCGACGACCAGGCTCTGAAGCGGCCCCGGGGGAAATGCCGCCTGCGCCGCGGCCCCCAATCGTTCGATCCCCCTGGAAAGGAGGTCCATGGGGATCTCTGCCCACGAAAAGATCGATTGAAAAATAAGTCCCATCACCGCCGCGAAAGCCGCAAGCCCCCATACCCGATGCGTCAGGACCTTGTCCAGCCGGTCCGAAAAAGTAAGGGGCTTGTTGCTTTTTCTGCGCACCACGCGGCCGCAAAGAGCGTCCACCGCCGCGTACCGGCTCTCAGGCTCGACCGAGCTCCAGTCCATGCCGCCACGCTGAAGGGCCGCCCGCACTCCAAGGGTTTCGAAACGCAAAATCTCACCGATCTTCGCGTCCTTAAAAAGAGGATTCCTGAAAAGCCGGTCTGAAAGGATCCTCATGGCTTCTCCAAAAACAGATTGCGGCCGGTCCTCAAAAGAACTTTCGATAAGCGCAACGATCTTGTCGAGTTCCGGCTTTAACCCCGCGGGCAGAAAAGGCTCAATGGGCGATCTTTCCTCATGCCGGGCCCCCTCGCTCCCCTGGAGCGCCAACGCGATCTGCTCCTGGAGCTTCACGATCCCCTCGCGTTCCATCCCCACGGTCGGCACACAGGGAACTCCGGTCAGCTTTTCAAGAAGCCCCGAGTCCACCGACACGCCGCTCTGCTTCGCCATATCCCACATATTGAGGACCAAAATGACCGGCAGACCCGTCTCCAGAACCTGCGTCGCGAGGTAGAGATTCCGCTCAAGGTTGTTCGCGTCGAGAACGACAAGCACCAGGTCCGGCGGGGGCGTGTCCCTGCGAATCCCGAGAAGCACGTCGTGAACGATCTCCTCGTCCAGGGAACGCGGGAGCAGGCTATAAGTTCCGGGAAGGTCCAGCACAGAGATCTCTTCACCACCGGGGAGCTGCATCTTCCCCACCTTCTTTTCCACGGTCACACCGGGATAATTGGCCGTGCTGTGCCGCAACCCGGTCAGGGCGTTAAAGATCGTCGTCTTGCCCGTGTTCGGATTGCCCACGAGTGCGATCTCTTTGACGAATTTCTTTTGCTCATTCATATTTTTCGAACTTCCTGTTTTTTAACCCATTCAGCTTATAGCTCATAGCAAATAGCTTATAGCCTCGCGCTTTTAGCTATCAGCGATAGGCTACAGGCTCCGGTCTCACGATTATTTTGGACGCGTCCTGTTTCCGGATCGAAAGACTGTAACCGCGAAGCACGATCTCCATGGGATCCCCGAGCGGCGCGAACCGTTTCACCGCCACCGTCGTCCCCCGCACCAGCCCCAGTTCCTTCAAACGGTAATGCAGATCGTCTTCGCCTTCGTAGACGAGAATGCTCGCGCGCTCCCCGACCTTCAGCTGGTCCAGCGTCACGCGGTCTATTTCTGACATTTGCTGCAAAGCCCCACGAGTTGATGACAATGATGCTCCAGTTTGAACCGATGCGCCGCGGCGACCCGCTGCTGCGCCTTTTCGATCTCCGGGTCCTTGAACTCCACGACCCTGGAACACCCGCGGCAGACCAGATGATCATGATGCGCCTTGGCCGACGCGCATTCGTAATAGGTATCCCGGCTCGTCCGGAAGCTCTGGGCGATGACCCCCGCCTCGAGAAGAATGGGCAGGTTCCGGTACACCGTGTCCCGCGAGACCTTTAACCCTTGTTCCCGGAAACATGAGAGCAGAATATCCACATTGAAATGGCCGCGCTGCTTCCGGATCCCCTCAATGAGACGCAGGCGCTCCTCGGTCAGGCGTCCGCCCTTCTGACGGATCACTCCTTCGAATTCCTTCTCTTTCTTAACCATACAGCCTCGCACCTTACCCCGTTAGAGATAGGAAACGCTCTGGAGCGCGTTTCCGTCAAATGAGCAATCTACGGAAAAACATGTGAACACATGCGAATCTAAAAAAATAATACCGGCCCCCCTACCAATCTCTAACGGGGCTTATTCAGACTAAGTCTTGATAAGAGCCATGGTAAGCGGCGAGCGTCGGAATGTCAATGGAAGAAAAGATGAGCGGGAAAGGTTAAGCGAGGGCGGAAAGTGAAGCGAGCTCCGCTTCCATCCGTTTGCGGATGGTATCGCTCAAGACCGAGGCGCTGTCGTGGCCGAGGTCCGAGGTCTCAAACGGTTCGAGCACGCTGATACGGCAATCCACTGTGGAATTCATGACCCACCCTCCCTTCGGGATCGCGTTCCGCGCTCCGTTCAGGACCACGGGCAGCACCGGGACTTTTTCCGAAAGGGCGAGTTTGAAAGCGCCGCTCTGGAAAGGGTTCATCCCGTCCGTTTCACTGCGCGTCCCTTCCGGAAAGAACAGCACCGACATGCCCGAACGGATATACGCGATCGCTTCCCGATAAACGTCGCGGATGCTCGCGCGATCGTTGCGGCGGAGACTGATATGCTTGCAAAGCCCGAGACACCAACCGAGGAACGGAATGCGGAAAAGGCTTTCTTTGGCGACCCATTTGAATTGCGCCCGAAGCTGGTAGAGCACGACGATATCCGCGAGGCTCTGATGATTGGCCACGATCACATAGGTCCGCTTCGGGTCAATATGCTCGAGCCCTTTCACGCTGACCTTCCAGAAAGGGTTCAGTCCGATCACGGCATCCGACCACCAGAAACACTGCCGGTGCAGGAGCTTCCGCTTTTTGTCGAACGGGAAGGTGAAAAGGAGGAGCACCGCCATGACCAGATAAAGTGTCGCGAGCAGGGTCACACAGGCGACCCAGAAAAAAAGCGATAAAAACGCGTTCAGCACGGAACTTCTCCTTCAGTGAACGGCAGCGCTATTATTTTACGGGCCGCAGTATGGCACCGTTACCCTATCGAAATCAAATAAAAAACGGCACGAATAGCAGGGCTTCGTTCGAGAAGGAGAGAAACGAACAGCCTCAGAAGCGGAGGCGGACTACTATATAGGTAGCGATGCTGAGTCCTGTCAGAAGGAGGCCCAAAAGACGCGTGTTCCGCACTTCGCGCGCGGCGTCGATCGGAACGACTTTCCAGTTGTATCGTGCCATGATCCATTGATAGAGAGCGATCGAACGCTGCGGCCAGACCGCCGAAAACATCCCTAGCACCAGATTAAAAACGGCCAGCGCCAGAAAAAGAATTTGAGGGGACATTCCACAACCACTGCTTATGGGACATTGCATGATTCACCCCGTTAGAGATAGGAAGCGCCCTAGGCGCTTCCGTTGATTGTTAATCTGGTCCGGAATTTCGTAGTTCTTTAATGAAATAACGCCCATCAGAAATCTTTCTCCTGATCTCTAACGGGGTAAACCTCTTTTTTTAGCGTTTAGCGTAGAGCGTAAAGCAGGGAGCTATCCTATCAACGGTTTTTCTATCCGCCGCGACGCTCCACGCTCTATCCTCGTTATGCCCAGCCGCTGCGGTAACCATTCACCGATTCGACATAACGAAGCAGGTCTTCGTAGAAGCTGTCGTTGGAAAGCGTCGCGCTGTCCCCGACCAGGATCAATTTCCGCTTCGCGCGTGTCATCGCCACGTTCATACGCCGCGTGTCTTTGAGAAAACCCAGCTCCCCTTCCTGATTGGAACGAACGAGCGAGACCAGTACGGCTTCTTTTTCACGCCCCTGGAAGGCATCCACGCTGTCGATCTCAAGCGCCGCGAGTTCCCCCGGCGTTTCCTTTCCCTGGCACTTATTTTCTTTTAATAAAAGGTTGCCAGGGCTAGCCCCATTAACCTTTGAATCTTTTGAAAGAGAATAGGGCTTGTCCCCCAGAATCATACTGGTCAGCAATTTCACCTGCGCACTGTAAGGGCTGATCACAGCGATCTCTCCCGGAGGCACCCCGGCCTTGAGGAGCTTCTCGAGTTCCGTCACAAGAAGCTTCGCCTCCTGCGTGTTGAACCGGCTTTCGGTGCCTTCTTCGATCTCTTCTTCATACCCAAGCCCCGCGGTGTCGAGAAAAACGACCGGGCCTTCTTCAGGACCTTCGAGTTTCACGGAAGGAAGATCTTTCAGGACATGGCCCTCCACGGAGGGATCGGCCACGAGCGCTCCGTCATAGAATTCCGACGAGGGAAAATCCATGATCTGCTCGTGCATCCGGTACTGCCGCTCGAGGCGGATCTTCGACTTAGGGTCGAGGATCGCGTGGAGACGCTCAAAAAGAGTGAAGCTGAGCCCTCGCTCGCCGGGGCGGGAACGCAACACGGTCGGCGGCAACTGGCAATGGTCTCCGGCCAGCACGACTTTGCCCCCGTGCAGGATCGGGATCCAGGTCGCGGGCTCGGTGCCCTGCGTCACTTCATCGAGAACCACCCAATCGAAAGCCTTAGCGCGGATCAGCGGGTCCCCGCACACGGTATGCGTCGCGACGACCACATCCGTCGCGTTCCACACCTGCTTAAAGATCTGCGTCTTGAGATCGCGGGTATCGTCCCGGAGGCGGTACACCTCGTCGCGCATCGCGTTGCGTTCTTCCCATGTCATCACGCGCCGGTCCTGCCGCCGCTCCTTCTGCCGCGCCAACTGTTCCAGTTTCGCCTCGTTCTCATCGATCATCTTCGCGAAAGGATGCGCGGCGATCTTATAACTCAAAGTGTGTTCCCGTACGCGCTCCGTCACGCGTGCCGGGTGCCCGAGGCGCGTCACCGGAACGCCTTTTTCGACAAGGCACTCCACCAAATGATCGCACGCGGCGTTACTCGGCGCCGAAACTAGCACGGCCTGTTGCTGAAGCACCGCCTGACGGATGATCTCAACGAGCACCCGCGTCTTGCCCGTCCCCGGAGGCCCGTGGATCAAGCAAAGGTCTTCCGCCTCCCAAGCCATCGCAACAGCCCGTCTCTGCTCCTCATTCAAAGCGGGATCAAACCCCTGGGCCACCGCCGCCGGAACGGGATCTCCGAGCGTCGGCTTTTTTAAAGCAAGGCTGATATCGCGAAGCGTCGCGACCTTGGAATGCGCCGCCGTTTTCACAAGGTGCAGCGCTTCGTACATGCGCTGGTACGTGGTGCGGTTCTCGGCCAGGCCAAGCTGGTAACTTTTCTCGCTTTCCACCCAGGACGGGATCCTCCCGCTGAAAGCGACCGTGATCCGAAATCGGTCTTTCTCGTAAACCGTCCCGGAAGGACAATCGGCCAGCGGCGTTTGAAACCCTGAAAGCGAGACCACATCGCCAGGGTTCAGGGAATAGCGCGGCAACGGACGGCCGTTCTGCAGGGCGAAGGTCAGCAGCTTTTGCCCGGAAGGATTGTAATGGGTTTCAAGAAGGTCGAGACGGTAAAGGGCCTTCCCTCTTTTCTCCCGCTCTTCGGGTTTCCGGTCGAGAAATTCCGAGCGAAAGCGTTCGGTGTCCGCGCGTTCTTCGTCGCGCAAAAGACGGGTGAGCTGCAGGAAATGTTTTTCGACGACCGCTTCTTCGCCGACCCAGATCTTGCGCTCTTCTTTTTTTTCGATCCGGGGCGGCAGTGGCGCGTGGACTTTCTTCCGGTGCTTCCTGGGTTTATCGCGATAAGTATCGGACATAGTAAAGAGGCGGGCTGCTATTCGCCGATGATCTTGATCAGGACCCGTTTTTTCCGCATCCCGTCAAACTCGCCGTAGAAGATCTGTTCCCAGGGACCGAAATCCAGCTTCCCCTTCGTGATCGCGCAAACGACTTCGCGGCCCATGATCGTGCGCTTCAGATGCGCGTCGCCGTTGTCCTCGCCGGTCAGATTGTGCTTGTACTTATCGACACCATAAGGGGCTAGCTTCTCGACCCACGCGATAAAATCCTGATGAAGGCCGCGTTCGTTATCGTTAATGAACACGCTCGCGGTAATATGCATCGCATTGACAAGGCACAGGCCTTCTTTCACCTGGCTTTTCGCGATCGCTGTCTCGACCTCCTCGGTGATATTGACGATCGCATAGCGGTCCTTCGTGTTCATCCAAAGATATTCCGTATAGGCTTTCATGAACCTTCTCCTTTGGCTTTATTTCAAACGGCGGGACAATCTATCACAAAAAACTTACGAAACCGCAGAAGCTTCTTCAAACCCTTCGGTTTGGAAGACTTCGATGGAGGCATTGGCAAGATCGGCGGGAGCGATCCCGGCTTTTTCGATCGCGCAACTTTCAAAGAAGGTCCGTTGGTCCCAGCCAGTCTCGGTAGCGACCTCCGGAAGATAGACCCCTTTATTCCAGCCATGGCTTACGATGATCCCGTCCACGCCAAGGCGTATGTCTTTGTAACTTTTCACAGGAGCCGGAGGCGTGAGGATCGAGATATGGATCTGAACATCTTCAAGTTCTCCCAAAGTAAGCGGCGAAAATCGAGGGTCCTTGAACGCCGCGGCAAGCGTCATATCATGGATCCCGGCCCGGAGCGGTTTCTGACCGAGGATCTGACCGATGCAACCGCGGAGCTGTCCTCTTTTCTTAAGCGTCACGAAGATCCCCCGCGTTTCATCCAGCATCGAAGCAGCCACGGAAAGTTTTGGCTCCGGCTTTTTTTCAAGTTTCGCCTTCAAAACCGCCCGGGAATATCCCAGGATCTCCCTCTGGTCCTTCAAGCTGAGCCCTTGTCCCGAGTCCATTTCCCCTTTTGTTTTGAATACCATCGCCGCGTAACCGACCACCGAACCGTGATCGCCTGTCACGTCGCCCGAATTCGCGTAGCGAAGCAGTGACGGACCGCTCCACCCCATCTTCCCCGCAAGCAAAAGCGAAGTCCCCACAGGCCCCATGCCGCATGCCTCGATATCTCCCTTCTGATCGGCTCGGATGAACGCCGCGACATCGCACGACTCGATCAACTGGATCGCCTTTTTGTCCAGCCGGACCGCGTCATCATAGGAATGAAAATGCGAAAGGTCCGTGCTGAAGACCAAGAGCGTATTGCTGTCCTTAAGATATTTTTCAAGCGCTCCGGCCAGTGCGTCCATGTTCGCGCGGGACTGCTCCCCGAGATAGACCGGGACGATCTTAAGGTCCGGAACCGTCTCCTGCAAAAAAGGCAACTGAACTTCGAGGGAATGTTCCTTAAAACCCGCCGGCGGCTCCTCCGCGAGCGCGGGACCAAAACCGCGGATCTTTTTTGCAAGTGAACGATCGACGGGGACACGGCCCAGCGGCGTTTCGTAATAATCCACATCATCCACTAGCACCCCGCCGAGGAACACCTGATGGAGGAACGCAACCACGACCACGCGATCGAACCTGCGACCCTCGACCGTCTTATAGGCCTCCGCCGCCACCGCCCCGGAATAGGGATATCCCGCGTGAGGGACGATGATCGCCGTCACGTTGGGATCAGGCTGAGAGTGCGTTTGAGAGAGGAATTGCCGAACCATCTTTTTGAGGGTTTTGGCATCGGAAGGATAGAACTGACCGCTCACCACCGGTTTTCGAACCTGTTCTTGCGCGTGCGCCATGGGAACACCTCCGCAGAGAAAGATGACTGTGAGAACCAGCCCCGTGTAGGCCCTGAGCCATTTCACCATGGCTTCATTATAGGAAGGAAACCCCCGCCCCGCAATTCGATTTCCGATCGGGCGAGACCTCTAAAAGCGACCCTTCTTTGAGATGAATTAAAATCCTACACGACTAAAAAATCGGGCTTTTCTCCAAGGGAACATACTATAATGAGGCGCGCAAAGGGGGTGCCCATGAAGATGAGTGACGTCAAAGTTGCCTTTTTTGATACCAAGCCCTACGACCCTGAATTTTTCGACGCGGCCAATAAGGATTTTGGATTCAAGATCACTTATTTCCATAACCACCTCACTCTGGAAACCGCTCCGCTGGCCCGAGGATACAACGCCGTTTGCGTTTTCGTGAATGACACCGTCACTTCGGCGATCATCGATCGTTTCTCCGCAGAACATGTCCGGCTGATCGCCCTGAGAGGGGCCGGCTACAACAATGTCGATCTCCGGGCCGCCTTCAACAAGATCCATGTCGTCCGCGTCCCTGCCTATTCCCCGAACGCCGTGGCCGAGCATGCCGTAGCCCTGATGCTTTCCCTGAACCGCAAGATCCACCGGGCCTATTACCGGACCCGCGACAATAATTTCACGCTGAGCGGTTTAATGGGCTTCGACATGGGAGGAAAGACCGCGGGCATTATCGGCACGGGAAAGATCGGAAGGATCCTGATCGGGATCCTGAGAGGGTTCGGAATGCGCGTGCTGGCCTATGACGCCTTCCCGGACAAGCAGCTTGAAAAAGACACCGGATGCTCTTACGTCGACCTCGCGACCCTTTACCGGGAATCCGATATCCTTTCTCTCCACTGCCCGCTCAACAAGGAAACGCATCATTTGGTCAACGCAAAAACCATCGCTCAGATGAAACAGGGCGTCATGATCATTAACACAGGCCGCGGTATGCTGATCGACTCCAAGGCGCTCATCGAAGGCCTCAAGACAGGCCAGGTCGGATACGCGGGACTCGATGTCTATGAGGAAGAAAGCGAATACTTTTTCGAGGATTTTTCAAATTCGGTCATGCCCGACGACGTCCTCGCCCGATTGCTTTCCTTCAGCAACGTCCTCATCACGTCCCACCAGGGCTTTTTTACACGGGAAGCCCTTCAGAACATCGCTCACATCACCCTTCGCAACATCGCGGATTATTTTTCGAACGGGGCGCTCCCGAACGAGATCTGCTACCAATGCAGCGTCACGCCTTGTCCAAGATTGAAGACCGGACAATGCTTCACCGATAAAGGAACTTTATGAAACCCTCGTCTAAAAAAACAGTCTCTCCAACCCCTTCTTTTTTTTCAAAAGGCCGGGAGCTCAAATCTCTTGCCGCGTATCAAGCGGGATCGATCGTAAGCAAACAACTTCTCAACAAGAAAGCCGGCACTTTGACCTTTTTCGCGTTCGATAAAGGCGAAGGCCTCAGCGAACACACGGCCCCTTATGATGCCACGATCCTGATCCTGGACGGCAAGGCCCGGATCACGATCGGCGGGAAACCCCAAACGGTCAAAAAAGACGAACTGATCATTATGCCGGCGAACATCCCTCACTCGGTCAAGGCCACGGAGCGTTTCAAGATGCTCCTCATCATGATCCGGTCCTAGCAGGGTCCCCGTATGCTTGACCGTTTTTTCAAATTCACCGAACGCAAAACGACCGTGGGGACAGAAACCGTTGCCGGGGTCACGACCTTCCTCGCGATGGCCTACATTATTTTCGTCAACCCGAACATCCTCGCGACGACCGGCATGGACAAGGCCGCGCTCATCACGGTCACCTGCCTCGCGACCGCGCTCGCAACCCTGCTCACGGGACTTTTCGCCAATGCCCCGATCGCCATGGCCCCGGGGATGGGCCTCAATGCGTTTTTCGCTTACTCGCTCGTTCTCACGGACCACATCCCCTGGCAAAACGCCCTCGGGATCGTCTTCATTTCCGGGCTTTTCTTTTTTCTTCTCACGATCATCGGCCTCCGGCAAAAGATCGTCGAGGCGATCCCCCGTTCCCTGATCTCAGCCGTTTCCGTGGGCATCGGATTCTTCATCACGTTCATCGGACTCGTGAATCTCGGGATCATCCAGAAAAATGACGCGACCCTCGTTGCCGCCGCGCCGATCACCCCGACCGTCATGATCGGCCTTGCCGGATTCTTCATCATGATCCTCTTTGAAATGAAAAGGCTCAAAGGCTCGATGATCACCGGGATCGGCGTCGCGACCCTTCTTGCGCTCTGCATGGGCAAGGTCTCCTGGCCCGCGTCCGTCTTTTCCTTCAACCTGGACATAGCCCCGATCGCGTTCAAACTGGATATCCGCAGCGCGCTCAAATGGGGGTTTTTCGGATCGATCTTCAGCCTGATGTTCATGCATCTTTTTGATTCGATCGGATCGCTCATGGCGTGCTGTCACCAGGCGAAATTAGTGGACGCGCAAGGCCGCGTCCGCGGGCTGAACCGGCTTCTCTCGCTTGACGCCTTGGCCAGCATGCTCGGGGCTGTCCTCGGGACCTCGACGATCACGGCCTATGTCGAATCCGCGACCGGGATCGCCCAAGGCGGGCGGACGGGATTTTCCATGCTCGTCACGGCCGGGTTCTTTCTGCTCGCGCTCCTCTTCATCCCCCTGATCACGATCGTTCCGGCCTACGCAACGGCCCCGGCACTGATCCTCGTTGGGTTCTTCATGATGAAAGAGATCCGTGGGATCGACTTTTCGGACATGGAGGAAGGGTTCCCGGCCTTCGTCATCATTGTCATGATCGCGCTTAGCTACTCCATCGCGACCGGGCTGGCTTTTGGGTTTCTGAGTTTCGTACTCTTCAAAATGATCCGTATGAAATTCCGTGAGGTCCATCCGGCGATGTGGGTGATCGCCGCCCTGTCGCTTCTGCATTTTCTGATCTGATTCGGCTCCGGGATAAAAAAAGGGCAGGCACTTTCGCGCCTGCCCCCTGTCTTTCGCAACCGGAGATCAATTACCCCAGCCGAACCAACCCTTTTTCTTCCCTTTGACTTCTTTTCCCTTAGCTTCAGCCTTAACCGCTTTCTTGCCAGCCTTCTTCATATCCTTCTTTTCAACCCGGACAGCTTTTTTATCCGCTCCGAGATCCTTTTGGGAGTCTCTCATCTTCGCCATTTCCGCTCTCCTCTGGGCGAGATTCTTCTGACGCGCCGCCTGCCACTCTTCCTGAAAAGCCTTGGCCTTCTCGGTGTCACCGGCCCCTCTCGCTTCAAGCATCTTCATGCGAAGTTCTCTTTCTCCAAGTCTTGCCTCTCTCGCTTCGGCCTTCATCGCTGTTTTCTCTTTGGCGATCTTGGCCTGGTCTTCGGCCACTTCTGTTTTCAACTCCTGGGCATCCGCAGTAGACACCACGTTGGATACAACCGCTTCATCCACCGCAAGCGCCGGCGAAATACCGCAAAGAAGAAAACAAAGAACGCTTCCAATTATCCGCTTCATCCGAACCTCCTTAAGCTAGTTAGACTTACCCTCCAACAAACACGCGGGTATGCTACACCCGCTTAAAATCAGCCGCAAGCCTCATCTTCCTTGCCTCCTCTTGAATTCCACGAGCAAAGATCCCCAAAATCGGGCATACTGTGATTATGGGAACGATCGCTCCAACGAAGTATTGGAAAAAGCTCCCGGGAGGCAGCGTCCAGTGCGATCTCTGCCCGCGCCGTTGCCGCCTCTCGGAAGGGCAATCGGGTTATTGTACTTTTCGCCGTTGTGACGGAGGCGATCTGGTCCTCATGACCTACGGTCTCTCGAGCGGATTTTGCATCGATCCGGTTGAAAAAAAACCTCTCTTTCATTTCCTGCCCGGGACCCCCGTTCTTTCCTTTGGGACCATGGGCTGCAACCTGGGTTGCCTGTTCTGCCAGAACTCCAGCCTGAGCCGGTGCAGCATCAAGAACGCGGATCTGACGCTCGCCCCACCGGAGAAGATCGCCAAAGCGGCCAAGATCATGGGGTGTTCCGGCGTGGCGTTCACTTATAACGAGCCGATCATTTTTCACGAATACGCGGTCGACGTCGCCAAAGAGTGCCGCGCGCTCGGGATCAGAACGATCGCCATCACGGCCGGGTATGTTTCCAAAGAACCTCGTGAAGAATTCTATAAATGGATGGATGCCGCCAATGTCGACTTGAAGGGCTTTACCGAAGATTTCTACAAAAAATACACGGACAGTTCCCTGCAGCCGGTCCTCGAAACCCTGGAGTACATCAAAAAAAAGACCGCGACGTGGCTTGAGATCACCACGCTACTCATCCCCGGGGTGAACGACTCCGAACACGACCTCCGTGCCATGGTCGAGTGGATCGTCAAAACGCTTGGGCCGGAAGTCCCTCTGCACCTGACCGCGTTCTACCCCAGTTACAAAATGATGGACCATGCTCCGATGCCCCCGGAGCCTCTCATCAAAGCCCGCAAGCTCGCGTTGCGCGGCGGCCTGCGCTACGTATACACCGGGAATATTCACGACCCTCACGGGCAGACCACCTATTGCCATCAATGTGGACGGGAGCTCATTCAAAGGAAAGGGTTCATGATCTCCGGCTGGAACCTTAACGAACGCGGCGGCTGCCGCTTTTGCGGCATGAGCTGTGCCGGGGTCTTTGAGGCCGATCACGGGCTCTGGGGATCCAAACGCCTGCAGATCCAGCTGGCGCTCGACAAGGATTTCTACCCGAAAGCCGTCGCCTAGCCCCTCGTTCCGCCTACAAGGTCAACCCCGACGCCGGATCAATTGATCGCTGTAGGAATCCGCGACAAGGTCCCGCTTCAGGACCCCGAGCAATTTCTGATAGACGCCGCATTCTTTCCGGAGCGCTTCCGGAGACCGCTTCCCCGGACGTTCAAAAACTTCGATCTCGACAAAAGAGCCGAGCCCTTTGACCCGGTCGATATGGAACTTCGCGTTGCGGATGAAATAGATCTCGCGCTTTTTGTCGACCACCACAAGGACTCCCAGCGACGCTTCAAGCAGGCGTTTTAAAGAAGAGGGGTCGGGGCACGGATACAATGTGGAATCGCAGCGTTTGGAACCCTTCCGGTCGACGCGCCGATAGTAGATGAGCGCGTTCTCGATCCGGCCCTCGCGCAACTTCAGGCGTCCGGAAGGCACGATAAAATAGGTATCGATCTGGCGATCGAGGCCTTTGAAATCGGCCCGGAGGGTTCTGAGGGCCGCCCGCACTTTGGCCGGAAAGGGGCACCGCGCCTTGATCTCAAGACTGATCATAAGCGCCTCAAGAAGGTCGGACCGGCAGGGTAAATGTAAACGTCGAGCCCTTGCCCGGCTCGCTCTCCACCCCGATCTTTCCGCCATGCGCTTCGACCATCCTTTTGGCGATCGCGAGGCCAAGCCCCGTGCTCCGTTCGCCCCCGGTCGGAAGCACCGTTGTCCGCCCAAAATACTGGAACATCTTGGACAATTCTTCCTTCGGGATCCCCTGCCCTTGGTCCGTCACCGCAATGGCAACAACCTCTGTCCGCGGCACGGCCCGAATGGTGATCCGGCTGTGCGGCTCGGAGAACTTGAGAGCATTGGTGATCAGGTTATTGATGACCTGATCGATGCGCTGCGCGTCCATAAAGACCCGGGGTAATTCCGATGGAATATCGAGCACCAGTTCGATCGATTTGGCCTTCGCGACAAGCGCATTATGACGATGGTTCTCGATCAGGTAAGCCCGAAGATCGGTCTCTTTCATATCCACCGCCAGATGCCCTGACTCGATCGCGCTCACATCCAAAAGCTCCGAGATCAAGTCGAGCATTTTGCCGCAATGCTGTTTGATCGCTCCGATCGAAGACTTTTGATCTTCAGTAAGGGGACCCAGAAGCCCCTCCGCGAAGAGATCCGCATAGCCTTTGATCACCGCAATCGGATTCCGGAGATCATGCGCGGCAATGCCGAGGAATCGATTCTTGAGGTCATTAAAACGAACGACCTCTTCGTAGAGCCGGCTTTTCTCGAGGGTCAGCGCGAGCTGGCCTGCGATCTCTCGGAAAAACGCGACATGCGCCTCGTCATAGGCACCGGGGCGGTGGCTGGAAAAGAACATAAATCCGACGGGCTTTCCGGACGCAACCAGGGGGCATGTCAGGCTCGAACGCATTCCTTCCTGAACGATCCTCGCGGTCGCGTCGGAATGGGGATGATCCCTCAGATAGGATTCCAGATCGTTCAGGATACGCGGCTCACGGCTCCGAAGCACGCCCTCGAGACTGCTTCCCTTCATGGAAGCGAAATAGCCTTTTCCGATCTGCATCTCGGCCGCTTCGGACCGGGCCCAGTAGGCCCTCAGGATCGAGTCATTCTCTTCAAGTAGAGAAAAACCGATCCGTTGATAGGGAATGATCTCGTGAAGAGATCCATAGGCGAAATCAAGCACCTCGTCGAGGACTTTCCCCGCATTGATCTTCTCGGTGATGCGAAGAAGCGCTTCGAGTTCTTTTTCCCGATTCGCCATGAGCTCGCTCTATCCGCGAGAGAGCGGACTATTCGCTCTTCGCAAAAGGATTCAGCTTTTTCAGGCTGCTCGCGGCACCGCTGACCGAGCTGGTCAGCTCTTTCGCCGTATCGGTCACGGCACCCGTCGTGCTTTTCAGCGCGGCGCCGGTCTGTCCGGCAAGGGCCGCAGGATCCTGCGCGGCCGATTTCACGGCATCGAGGCCCTTCGCGGCAACATCGGTCGCGGAACCCACCACGCCGGAAACCGTTCCCTCAAGACTTCCGATATCAAAATTCGTCAGATTCGCGAGCGCGGATTTTGTCATGATCTTGAATACGATCAAGCTCACCAGTTTGTTGGGATCGGTGATGTCCTGGTAGGTTTCATCAAGATTGAACAGAAATTCCTTGGTAACCGGCTTCCCGCTCGAATAATCCACATAAACCACTTTCCCTACCTTCAAGCGGAACCGATCGATCTGGATCGGCATGGCTTTGGCGGGAGCCTTGGGCTCCTGCTTTTTAGTCTCCGCGGGCGCGGGTTTTGTCCCCTGAAGCGCTTTCAACCGGTCCAGGTTCAGTTCTCCCTTTTCATTTTTAACGAGAGTGAACTGGCTCATATTGAATTCCAGATCTTCCAGGTGAATATTGCCCCTGAGGATATCCCCCAGATTGTAGTCGACCAGGATCTTGGGAATGTTCACGAATTCCGTATCATGGAATCCGTCGGGATTTTTCACGATCAGGCTTTCGATATCCAAAAGGGTCGTGGACAACCCGATATCCAGCTTCTCGATGCTCAGAGGCATCCCGGTCACGGCGCGAACCCCGCCTTCAGCAACCGCCTTCACCACCCCATTGCGCGCCAGGACCAACACCGCCAGAACCACCACAATAAGCATCACTAATTTCCCAAGAAGCTTCATAGCCCCTCCTTAAGGTTTTACTGCTTCGTCTGACTAAAATGAGGAACGAACAGGGCTCTAATCTATCACTGATCGTCCAAGAGGTGTAGACGTTTTAACCATTACCTTTTTGACCAGGCCCTCGAAGTCCCAAAACGGACGCCGCCCCACAAAATCGATTTGTTTAAGGAATCTAAAACAAAGACCGTTAACTCTGGAAACCGCTCTTTCTGGAGACTACGATAAATCCAATTGGCGCATGGTCTTCGGTTGATGATAAATAAGTTATTGATTGCTATAATAATACTTTTTATGATAAAAATGCTTTGTTTTGCTAGTTAAATAATGTTGAATAGCTCGGAGGATGCAGGTATCCTTTGAGTGAAGATGAACATGGCGTCTTACTAAAGGAGCAGCGGACATGAAAAAAGAGAACGGGATCAGGGATCAACGGGGCTTCACTGTCATCGAGATCATGATTGCTCTCCTCGTGACGACCCTTGTGATCGTGGGGTCCATTGGCGGCAATATTTTCGCGCAACGGAACTCCGAAGAAATGCATGAGCGGACGATCGCGATCAAGAACGCGAACCGGCTGATCGAAATGATGCGGTATGAATCACGCACGGGGACTTTCCCCGCGAATGTGGTCACCCGCTTCCCGGATCCGGACACGCTTGGGATCATCCCGCAATTCAACGATGGGATCACAGACGAAACACCGAACCTGTCCAACAAAACGATCGGGGTCTCCTACTGCCAGGGAACCATTTCTCCATGCCCGACCGCCGATACGACCGCGAATCCTCTCGATGTCACGGTCACAGTATCGTGGCGCTCCTATACGGGAGTGAACCGAAGCGAAACGATACGGACTTATATCACACAAAGGTGATCTTATGAAAAAAGGGCAACTGGGTTTTACGCTTTCGGAAGTGACCATCGCCGCGGCGATCTCGACCGTCATTCTTTTCGGGATCTTCGGCATTCTCCAGGTAAGTAACCGTCAGCTCGAGATGATCCATGCCCGCATGAGCCTGCAGGAGGGACCGCGCGAAGCTCTCTTTAAAATGGCCCAGGAAATACGCCAGACCGCTTGGCACAAGATCGATACCCTGGCAACCCCGGACGCAGACGGGATCGAGCGCGCCAATACGATCCGGTTCGTCGTTCCCGTCCCGGCACCGGACGCGGCCTCCCTGGTCGATGCCAATTTCACCCCCAAATGGGCGAGCAATATCCGTTACATGCTCGATGAGGACAACCACCAGATCATCCGCATCTCGGAAGATCTGACAACTTTTGTAACAAAACAAACCGTGCTTGCGAACGAAGTCACGTCCCTTACTTTTTCAAGACAGTCCGCGACCCCCGGTCTCATCACGATCACGGCCGAGGCTCAGCGGGAACTGGCGGACGGACGCAGGATCCCGGATGAACCGATCCGGATAGCCACGCAAGCGGAAGCGAGGAACCCATGAACCCTTTAAAAACATTGCAGAATGAACGCGGTTTTGTTCTCTTGGTCGTTTATATCGTCGTAATGTTCGTCACGGTCTTTTCACTGGCGTTCTTCGCGCGGCACCACGTCGCGATCCAGGCTACCGAACGCTATCAGAACAGGATCCTCGCGTTCAACGCGGCCGAATCCGGGATCGATGTAGCCCTGCGCCAACTTGCGACGAACGCCACGATCCGAAACCAGACTGCGGATTCCGAATACGCCTCGGGCGATACCCCCCTGCGGCAGAATGAATTCCGGTTCACCATTTCCCCGGTTCCGGATCAACCGTCGCTCCGCCGGATCGATGCGCGAGGGTGCGCTCCGGAATGCACCGAATCTTCCCGCGCTTATCAAGCCTCCGACATTACGGTGTATTGTCAGCTCACCGCATCCGCACCGCCAAGTTCCCTTTTTGAGTACGGGGTTTATGCGGGGACTTCGATCTCGATGTCGGGAAACTCCGCCTTTGACAGCTACAACTCGAATTACGGCGCTTACGGCGGATCCAATAAAAGTTCGGCTGGCGCCATGGCGGTCAATAATACCGCGATCGGCAGCATGAGCCTGAACGGCAATGCGAAAGTGAACGGGAACGTGCTCGTGGGCTACGGCGGCAACCCGAATATCGTCGTCACCGTTGCGAACGCAACCATCACCGGGACAAGATCAACGCTCCCGGAGGCCGCGGTCACCCCGACCTCCCCGGAAACCCCGACGGATGCTACTGCGACAACGCTGAACGTGAGCGGCAACAACACCGTCACGCTGGCCCCCGGAACCTACACGGTCTCTTCGCTCAAGATCTCGGGGAACGGGAAGATCCGAACAACGGGTGCCGTGAAGATCTATGTCACGGGCGAGATCGATATCGCGGGGAACGGCATGGTCGTTCCGAACAATCACCCCGCGAACCTGCTTCTTTATTCGACAGGGTCCGCGAGCGTCAAGATCGCCGGCAATGGATCTTTCTACGGAGGGATCTATGCCCCGAATTCCAACGTGACCGCCAACGGTAACGGAGATGTATTCGGCGCGGTGATCGCAAAAACGTACACCCAGTCGGGAAATAGCGCCACGCACTTCGACCTCGCGCTCAGAGATATCACGATCTCGAACCCGAACCAGACCCAGATCGCCCGCGTCAAGGCGTGGCAGGAAATGAACAGTCTGGCGTGGGGGACCGGCATCACGGTATAGCAAAAGGGACAGGCCAGAGGCCTGTCCCTTGTCTCATCCTTCGAACGATATCTTCAACGCCCGCTCTACTTTTTTTCTTCCCACGCGCAGATCTTGGGGATCTGCAAGAATCCGCTGTACTGAAGGAAATTAACGCCAAGATATTTTTTCCCGCTCGCGGTATCACGAAAACGGATCACCCCCGCGGTGACGTCCTCTAACTTGGCATACCCCTCGCCCTTTTCGATCCTACCAAGCGGGATCGAGGGATCCCCCTGATCGTCGCGGCACACCCGATCGGAAAGCATTCCGGCCTGGGCCGCCTGATAAAAGGCATTCGCCGGATGATCCTCCGGGATCGAAGGGATCGTGCTGCTTACCGGAGCGGAACAACCGGCAAGAAGAACGGCTAAACACATAGTCGTCATCCCAAGCCTAGCGAAGGATCTCGCTTGAGATCCTTCTCCCGCCGTAGGCGGGATCAGAATGACAGGCGCTTGGGATTTCTTTTGTTTTTTTACCATTTTCCGGTCTTTTGCGTGCTGGGTTTGGGATGCTGTTGGATCGTCGCGATCGAAGCCTGCAAAAGCGGGTCCGGCAGCGAATATTCCTTGAGATCGCCGTTCAAATATTTGTCATACCCGGCCAGATCCATCAACCCGTGACCGCTGTAGCAGAAAAGGATCGATTTCTTTTTTCCCTCTTCGCGCGCCTTCACGGCTTCATCGATCGCGCAGGCGATCGCGTGGCTCGTCTCCGGAGCACACACGGCCCCCTCGGTCCGGGCCCACAGAAGCGCCGCTTCATAACACTTGATCTGATCGATCGCACGCGGTTCAAGCAACCCCTCCACGACCCCCTGGCTGACGAGCGGGGCCATCCCGTGATAGCGAAGCCCTCCCGCATGGATCGGTTCGGGAATAAAACTGTGCCCGAGCGTGTGCATCGGAAGAAGCGGCGTCATTTTCGCTACATCCCCGTGATCATAGCTGAAGGGCCCTCGCGTCAGCGTCGGGCACGCCGTCGGTTCCACCGGAATGATCCGGATCTTCGCGCCGTGGATCTTGTCGCAAACGAAAGGAAAGGAGATCCCGGCAAAATTGCTACCGCCGCCGGCGCAACCGATCACAATATCCGGATGCTTTTCTCCGGCCAGGGCCAACTGTTTTTTCGCCTCAAGGCCAATGATGGTCTGGTGAAGCATCACGTGATTGAGAACGCTGCCGAGACAATACCGCGTCTTACCGCTCGGGTCGCCGACCGCTTCCTCGATCGCTTCGCTGATCGCGATCCCGAGGCTTCCCGGGGTCTTCGGATCCTTTTTCAGGATCTCCCGCCCCGCATGCGTTTCATGGCTCGGGCTGGCAACGCAATTCGCGCCCCAGACGCGCATCAGGCTTTTGCGGAACGGCTTCTGATCAAAGCTAATACGGACCATGAACACCTTGCACTCCAGGCCCATAAGCTGGGCCGCGAACGCGATCGCACACCCCCACTGTCCGGCACCCGTTTCGGTCGTCAGCTTTTTGATCCCGAACTGCTTGTTGTACCAGGCTTGCGCCACCGCGGTGTTCGGCTTATGGCTCCCGGCGGGGCTTACGCTTTCATCTTTGTAATAGATACGGGCCGGCGTTTTGAGATATTTCTCAAGATAGACCGCCCGCTTCAGCGGGGCCGGACGCCACCGGTAAAGCATCTCCAAAACCTCTTCCGGAATATCGATCCAGCGTTCCGTGCTCATTTCCTGCTCGATCAAATTCATGGGGAACACTTTCTCGAGCATGTCGGGCGAGATCGGCTTTCCGTCCGGCCCCAGCGGCGGCTGCATCGGCGTCGGAAGGTCTGCCGCCATGTTGTACCACTGCCTCGGCATATCTTTTTCAGTCAATGTGATCTTGATATTTTTCACCTCGAATTCCCTTTCTGTTTTAAAAGACCCTTTTGAGAACCTCT
>CAZDVO010000003.1:0-57048 GCA_964508905.1 uncultured bacterium | reverse complement strand
AAAGATCGATCAAAAACAACGCCCCCAATAATACGCCCTTCTCCGCTTCCCCGGCGGCGAACGGAAACACGATCCCAAAGTGATCGTTCTGCGGGATCTCACTCTCGACGCATTTCGCGGGCCGGCGGCTGATCTTCCCGACCACCCCACCTGCCTGCCGGATCGAGAAGATCTCGGGCGAAGCCGACACGCTCTCTATGTCATAGAGAACATGTCCGGCGGCACTCGAGACTCGAAAATGCGCCCTCGCCCCTCCCTGTTTCTGAATAAAACCCAGCGATTGTTTCGCCTCGTCAAAGATCTCGATCCGATCCCCGAACAGCCCGCCGCGTCTTTCCAGAGAGAACTGCTCTCGTCCCGTTCCGTCGACCAGGGAAAGAAAGAATGTCCGGGCCTTACGAAGCTCCGACATCGACGCCGCGACCCCCTGCTGAGGCGAGGCGTAATAGACCGCTTGTTCGGAACTATCCACAAGACAACAAACAGGCCGGGACTGGCTTTCTCCCGAAAGATCTTCGTAAGATCTTCTCTCACGAACGGTCAAAAGATCCAACGAGGCTAGAGACTCCATAAAAAAACCGGGAACGAACTGCTCGGCTCCCAAGATCCGGAGTTTCGTGCCGAGCATTCCCCGCCTTTCTTTTTGTAAAGGGTTTAACGCCCTCTCAAATAAAAACGACTCAACCCGATCAGAAAAAGGGGCGTGAGGAAAATCCCTGAACAGACCTCCAGGGCCGCCACGAAACGGGTCCACCCCATCGGCATATAATCCCCATAGCTGGTCGTTGTGTAGGTCATAATGCTCATATAGAACGACTCCGCGAGACCGATCTTTTGTACAAAGCCACCCGTGAGTACCGTCCCCGACACATAGTAACAAAACGCGCTCACGACGATCACTCCGGCCGCGATCGCCAGAGTCTGAAAAGGAAGTTCTCCATACCCCCAGACCAGGCGATTCATCGAACCGAGGATCCACCGCATCCATGTTACAAGACGTTCCCTCAACGGCACAGGCTCCAAACCAATAGCGGAAGCCCCCTTTGGGGAACGTCCCTGCATTAAGGTGCTCCAAAAACGGGACAACCGGGCATCCTGGGCCCGGCGGTAGCAATAAGAAAATTTGGCAAAATCCCCTTCCTTCTCGTAAAGCAGCGCGGCCTCGCTGAAAAGGGTCTCCGCATAGGCATGATCCCCGGCCTCGACCGCCTGAAGCGCGGCCAATTCACTGCGCGTCGCCGCATTCCGCAGGGGCTGCCACCCCGTGTGGATATTCCAGCAGGCGGCCGCCGAAGAGTAACAAACGGCGGCCTTCATAGGGTCCTTGGCTTCCTGATAAAGCTTGGCCGCCTGATCGAAGGCCTGGAAAGCTTGATCGATCTTGAGCTCCCCCCGCAATCGGTACGCTTCACGTTCAAGCGCCAGGGCCTGATCGATCTTGGTTTTTGGAATGCTGGGAGCTGTATTAAAGTGGGGTGTTTTAGGGTCCATGGCTGACATTCTACTCAATTTGATCCGCCCTCTCCAGCGAAGTTTCCCTAGTTTCCCATCTCCGCCTCTAAAACCCGGGTTTAACAGAGGTCCCAATGCTAGGGGCCACGAGCCGGGCCCGGCGAAGGCACTCCGAGATCCCGAACCCGGAGAAACCGTTCCCCAGGAGATGAAGGCCTTCATGCTTTCGGACCCCCTCTTCTATCTCGATGATATCTTCAAGATGCCCAGGAGCGTAGAGAGGCAGTTCTGCGGGATAACGTTGGGTCGAGATCCACACAGGATCCTCCTCGATCTTCCCCATTAAACGCAAACACCGGAGCACTTCCTCCTGAAGACGCGCATCCTCCCACCCAACGGTTTCAGGGTTCGAGGCGCTGGAAAGAAACGCTCGCATCCTTACGAATTTTCCATCCTCGGTAACTCCGATCACCTTAAGGCTTGCGAACGATCCCCTCTTTCCCAACAACGGGATCATAAATCCCGGCGTCCGCAGTTCCGGGGGAACGGCGTCTTTGGAAAATACCATGGGCACCGTAACAAGCATCTCGTAACGGATACACCGAAGCTTTTCCGAAAGCGCGGGATCCAGCTCCAAAAGAATACGCGCGATCGCGGGCGCGGGAAGCGCCAGACAAAGCGCATCGGAGAAAAACACTCGCCCATCCGTAAGCGCCAATTCCCACATCTTCTCCCGTTTCACCGAAACAACCTCGGCATGCAGCTGAATATCCAGGCCGGGTGTATTTTCCCTCAAGGCCGGGATCAACCCCTCGAGCCCGCCGCGAAGCGTCTGGAAAGACGGCTCCTTGTCCTCCGTCTGTTTATGTTCGAATAACTTTTTGGCCATCCCTCCGAAACGGCGCTCGAGTTGAACCCACTCAGGAAAATACGCGCGGACGCTCAGGGACTCCGGCGCGGCAAGAAGGATCCCCTGAATAGCCGGGCGGGCGATCGCCTCGAGAAATTCATGCCCAAAACGCCTCTGAATAAAAGAAGCGACGCTTTCATCGGACGCCCCGCTCTGGGAAGGACATAGCGGTTCCATCAAAAGACGCAGCCGTCCCTTGAAACTTAGCGCAGGGTTCTGAAAAAAAGACTTCAAGCCTGAGAACGAGAGGTCCACTGGATAAAAGCATTGGGCCCCGACAAGCGAAACCCGTTTCAGGGACGCGGAACATTCCGATAATTCAACACCAAGCCCCAGGTCCCGGCACAAGTCCTGGGTCGCGGGCTCCCGAGCGTCAAAACTATCCGCCCCGGCTTCGATGTGAAAACCGGGGCCACGCAAGGTGTGGAGGACGCCCCCCAAACGGCCGGAGGATTCTAGAAGCGTGATACTGCGTGAGGGTTGCTGACGGGAAAGAAAATAGGCAAGACTGAGACCGGAAACACCCCCCCCCACGATCACGACAGAAGGTTCAGGCATAGGGATTCGGCCTTAACAAAAAAGAACGGCTAATTCTCTTCGACAAGGATCGTGAAGATCTTGCGGGTGGGGGCAGTAATGGTTTCCCAGGGACGCTCATAGACAAAGGCGGCCTGCACTTCGCCCTCGGCGGCGGCTTTGAACTTGAAAACTTCGGTACCGGGGACCCCCGGCATCACCGTATCCGCCACGACGTGTTGAGAACCCAGAAAGGTCACGGGCTGAACCCCCTCCGGAAGGGTCATCTTCCACCGGAAACCCGTAGAAGGGTTACTGGCAAGCGCGATAGAAAATTCATCCCCAGGCTGTACCTCAATGGGAACCCCGGGATCTTGAAAAACAAGCGGCTCCCCCGAAACGGTCGGGGTTACGGCCTCAGACTCCGAAGGCAAGGACCCTTTGGATCCATCCGACGCCCCTGCTTCATCACCCACCTCAGCGGCAGGCTCCGCCCCCGCGGGCTCCACGCTATCCAAAAGATCGTCGGAGCCTTTTTCACCCGAAGGGATTTCCGCCGCATCATCGGCTTCTCCCTTTGCTTCGGGAACGATCACCTTCATCGTCACCGGATCGCTCCAGAGCGGTTCATCGATGTCGCCATTTTCGCTCATCCGTTTGAATCCCATCCGGAAAGTGACCGGCTCCGTCTTGTCCTGCTGGGGGATATAAAGGATCAGGTTCTTTTCATAGACATCGCCGGGAGAAAGCGTGATCTCTTCCAGCGAGTTCTCGGTACAGGTCCAGGACTGGATCAACACATCCGGATTGTCCGTGACCCAGTGTTTTTCATAAGAGCAGGTATTCCCCCAAAATCCGGTGGAAGTGTCACCGCTTGTGTTCACCACTCGAGCATGGACCAGGAACATCATGCCCGTTTTCACCGACGTCTGGTCGGTCGTGGCCTGGATGCTCAGCAAGAGGTCTTCAGCATGAACGAACGGGAGTGAGGAAGAAAGAAAGCAAAAAAGGAACAGCAGGACGAAACTTCTTTTCATGAGGATCAACTCGCCTTGGTGTAAGCGTACTTATCCTTGATATTCTTCTGGAAAAAGATCCCGTGGGACGGCGCGGCCATAAGCGCGTGATAGACCTGCTCCGGAACTTCCTGGTAGCGATAGACGCCCCCGGCGCGAAAAACGATCTCGAGCGTCAGGGTCGAATGGTCATATCCGATCAACGCAAGGTCCCGGGATTTGACAGGTTTCACATCCATATCGATCACCATGAGCAGTTTTCCTTTGTGTTAGGACTTTGTCCCTTGTTGACTGAGAGCCTCTTCGAGTTCCTGGAATTTTTCAAGCAGAACATCCCGGGCCGGGCGGGTCTTTCCATCTTCAAACTTCAGATAAATGATGCTGTTCCCTGAGAGGGTCCGGTAGCAGTTCTTTTTAACCCAGGCCTTGGGATCCTCACCCCGGTAATTCGTCATGAGATACACAAGCCCGACGGGGTAAGCAAGCTGAGCCGGATAATCGATCCCCTCGTACTGGACCACCACAGGCGCCGTCCGGAAATAATTCAGAACGCAGATCATCTTGGCCAGATCATTGGCGGGTTTTTTGAGGAAATCCTTATACGCTTGGGACTCGGCCAGCGGTTCAAGGCCATCCGTGCTTTTCCCGGACGAGGCCATTCCGCATGATAAAAAGGCGGCCGCAAGCAACACCCCGGCCAACCCAAACTTTCGCACCTTCATCATCGTTCCCAGCTTCCTTCTACACCGGCTCTTCATCCCCCAAAAAGGCGGTATGACCGATGTTCTTTTTATAATAATCCAAGCACTCCTGGCAGATCCCGTCCTGATGGGCCCACTTGGGGTGCTCCTTCAGGATCGTTTCGATAATATGATGATCCGTATGCTTCAAAAAGATCATCAGATCATGCTCCATCTCTTCTTTGCAGACCGGACAAATATAATTTTCCACAAGGACTATCTCCAGAAGATCACGCCGCATGTCTCAGCGGACACGTAGCTTAGACGAACTATGCTGTTTCGTCAAAGCCCCAATTGGTGTGCAGAAAATAGTTTTTGATCTCCTGCTTATGGTCCTTGATCTGAAACTGGAATTTCGCGATCCCCCCGTGCGGGAGATGGTCCGGATCGGTCAAGACACTCGTCCCCAGGAGCGGCACCTTGTGTTCATCGAAGATCACCAACTGGGCGCGGATGTTCTTGATCGGATGACCGATATTATTAATGACAATGCCCTGCAGCGACGCGCCTTCCGCTTCATTAAAATGCGTGCTGGCGCCTTTGATGATGACTTCGCGCGGTAATTTCTGAAAATTTTCGATCTCAGGAAAGGATTCGATCCCCATAGCCCCTCAATAAAATGGCGTTCGATGCCATCTATAGGAACGGCCAGAAACGGTTAAAGCTTCACCGTATTTTTAGGGTCGGCTTCCGGGGCAAGGGTTTCGAGGAACTGTTCGAACTCATCCTCAAGAGCGAGATAGGGGATCGGCTTGAGACCGGTGATCCGCTCCATGGTATCCAGGGTCCGAAGATCGAAGGGGTCGCACATCGCGATCCGGACGGAATCTCCGACGATCCCGATCGGGACTACGCGATGATGAAAGATGAATTCCGCGTTAAAAAGATGCGCGATCGCCGCGTCCGGGGCCCACCCTTTCAGACTGAAATAAGGGACCTTCAGCTTCTGCTCCAGCATTTTACCGACATCCTGACTCGAGATAAGTTCCATCGAGATCAGCGTTTGTCCGAGCCTCTGTCCGGTCTCAAGGTGTTGTTTGAGGGCTTTGCCTAATTGCTCTTCCGTGATCAGCCCGGAATTCAGGAGGACCTGCCCCAACGGATCCATGCGCCGACGCGACCGGGTCGGCTGGATCTCCGGCTCCAGGATATGGACCGCATCCTCGACTTGCCGGATCGGCGCGGAACGCCGGTCCTGAAGGTAATGGCTTCCCGGCTGCGTCTTGAGAAAGGTCTTCACCTCCGCAGCATCATGCGCGATCTCGCGCAGGCTCTGGTAATTCCGGTTGATGTTGGTACAACCGGCAACGGAACAGGACATCAGCGGGAAATTCTCCATTTGCCCGCGGCGGTTCTCGACCCGTATGAACCCAGCTTCCCGATCCGCCTTGCTGTAATAGGTCGGAATGATCCGGTCAAAATCATCGATGAATTGCCGCGCGAAGATCGCCTCAAGCTCGGTCGGAAGCACCACGATGAAATCATCGCCCCCGATATGTCCGATGAAACATTCCCCGTCGCGCGCCACGGCATGGCTGGTCGTCACCAGAAGGCGCGCAGTCTGCAGAAGGGCTTCATCCCCTTTTTCAAAACTGTAATGATCGTTAAAGGCTTTGAAATTGTTGATATCGATATAGAGAACCGAGAACTTCTCATTCGCCTGGATCTTTTTGGAAACGATATGCTCGATGGCGTGATTGCCCGGAAGATGGGTCAGCGCGTTCGCCTCGACCCGCTCCATGGTCTTGGCGATATTGAGATTCACGCGCAACTGCAGCACGAGCGGACTGAACGGACGGACCAGAAAATCGTCGAACCCTTTCTCATGCCCGAGCATTAATTCCGTCAGTTTGTGCTCATCGGTGATCATGATCACCGGCACCGACATCAGGTGAGAGCGGGAACGGATGATCTGAATGAGCATCTTGCCGTTCACCGGTTCCATATCGCTGGAGAGAAGGATGAGATCGAGCACTTCCCTTTCAAGAAATCTCAGGACCTGACTGCTTTTGGAGGCCTCAAAGACCTTATGATGGCGGGAGTGAAGCCGCATCGCCACGAGTTCACGCGTCGCGTCATCACGCTCCGCGACGAGGATCCTTTTCCCTCTGGTCACGAAAAACTCTCCCTTAAAGAAGGGAATTTTTCCGCCTGAACATCCCGGCAATAATCGCGGGCGGCCTGTTTCATCAGTTCCTCGAGTTTCGCGTACCGCCGCACAAAACGCGGGTTGACCCCGGAACGAATACCAAGCAGATCCTGGAACACCAGCACCTGGCCGTCGGTGGAGGGTCCGGCTCCGATCCCGATGGTCGGACACTGCACGGACCGAGTGACCTCCGCCGCAAGTTTCATCGGAACGCACTCGAGCACGATTGAAAACACCCCCATCCGATCCAACTGTTTCGCGTCCTGCAGGATCGATTCCGCCTCATCGGGGTCCTTGCCGTAGACACGGTATTTCCCCTCGCCAACGCTCTGCGGCAACATCCCCACATGCCCCATGACCGAGATGCCTTCGGTCATCAGCTTTTCAACCTGGGCCTGGACCTTGATGCCGCCTTCCAGTTTCACGGCATCGGCACCGGCCTCGCGAAGAAAACGCTGCGCGTTCATGAACGCAAGATCGGGATCGTTATAGGAATGGACTGGCATATCAGCCACCACCAGCGCGCGCTTGACCGCCTTGGAAACCGCCGCCGTGTGATACAGCATGTGCTCCATCGTCATGCCCAGCGTATTCTCGTGGCCCATGAGAGCCATTCCGACCGAATCGCCGACCATGATCAGATCGACCCCCGCTTCATCCGCGATGCGGGCGCTCGGATAGTCATAAAGACTGAGCGCCGTGACCTTCCCGCCCGCCTGCTTTTTAGAATAGATGGATTGAGGTGTGTTTTTCATTTTCCGAGCTCAACGCGCAAAGCGCAACGCAAAATCTTCTCGTTGCGCGTTGTACGTTGACCGTTGCGCGATTATTTGAGTTGCCATTCATACGCAATCAGCAAATTTTCCATGAGCATGGTGACCGTAAGCGGCCCGACGCCCCCCGGAACCGGCGTGATGAAACCGGCCTTTTTCGCCGCCTCGTCAAATTCCACATCGCCCCGAAGCTTGCCGTCCACTTCGGTCGTCCCGACATCGATCACCACCGCACCCTGCTTGATCCAGGCTCCCTTCACCAACCCGGGCTGTCCCGAACAGGCGACCACAATGTCAGCCGCGCCGACGATCTTCTTCATATCTTCATCGGTCGTCCCCGTGTTACAAACCATCGTCGTAACGCGCGCTTCGCCGAGAAGCAATTGGAGCGGACGTCCCACGATCGCGCTTTGTCCCACAAGCGCCGCCTTCTTCCCGCGCAGCATGATCCCGCTCGCTTTAATCAACGTATAGGCCGCGAACGCGGTGGGGGGGACCAACTTCCCGCGCCGGAGCACGATAAGCCCCAGGCTGGCGGGATGCACGCCTTCAACATCTTTTCGCGGGTCCATCGCAAGCAACACCTTGTCGGCATTGATCCCCTCCGGAAGCGGCATCGAAACAAAGATCCCGTGAACATGCTTGTCCGCGCTCAGCTCTTTCACCTTCGCGATCAAAGCGGCTTCGCCTTTGACGAGATCCGGCAAAATCCTCCGGAATTCGATCCCGAGCTTCGCCGCGAGCTTTTCCTGGCTGTTGATGTACCACACCGCCGAGGGATCCTCGCTCGTCTGGATCGAAACAAGACACGGCTTCATCGCTCCTTGGGCGGCCAGCGCCTGGAGTTTTCCGGTGATCCTGGTTTGAATGTCCGCCGCGAGAGGTTTCCCTTCAAGTCTTTTGGATTCCATCTTAATTCCCTTTTGTGAAACGGCTACGCAGTTCTTCGAGCGCTTTCTCAGCGCGCGCTTTCCGTTCCTGGTTTTTCATGTAAACCACGTTAATGTGCGCCGTGTGAAAAGCGCCTTCAAAGGCCGCCGCCAAAAGCCCGTCGCTGACGATCAGATCGTTCGCCACGGCGCCCTTCACGAGCGTTTTCATGTGCGCGTTCCACTCTTTGGCCATCACAAGGATCAATGCGAGATCGGCCTGGAGACGGAACGCATTCTCGAGGGCGTCCTCCAATTTTCCGGCGCCGCCAGCATCTTTGTAACAGGCCATCACTTCGTCATAGACCTGGGGATCGAGGGATACGACTTGAAGGGCATCCGCCTTGGTCTTTTCCAGCGAATCGATGATCTCCTGCATCCGCTTGCGGTTGGCTTCATCCTGGAATTTCTGTTCGGGCGCCAGATCCGCTTTCGGTTTCCGCTTCAGCGCGATCCGGGCAACCATCTGCGTAAGGCCCATGCCGAGCGCTCCGGCATAAGCGGAAACGCTCCCGCCGCCGGGGACCGGCGCGTCGCTGGCAAGTTCTTTGAGATAAACTTCGAGACTGAGATCCGTATATTTTTTCATACCGATTCCTGTCGATTAGGGTGATGGGGCTTCTGGATGGTGATTATACTACAAGACAGGCCGCAAAGAGGATAGTTGAAGTTACACCATCTGCCCGACTGCGGCAGTCGGGAGGATGGAGGAGGCTACTGCCAGGTCTCGCGACGCTTGAGGGCCTTCTGATAGATCTCTTCGTATTGCTTGGCAGCATCTAGCCAGGAGAAATGCTGGAGCATCGCCCGCTTGCGCATCACATCCATATGGTGAGGGCGATCATAGTAAGTGCTCACGGCCCAGCCGACCGTGTCATGGATTGCTTCCGGCGTGGACTGCTCGAAAAGGAATCCGGTCCCGAACCCGGTCGCCTCTTCATATTGAATGACCGTATCCTTGAACCCCCCGGTCGCGCGAGCGATCGGAAGTGTCGCGTACTTGAGGCTGTAGATCTGATTCAACCCGCAGGGCTCATAAAGCGAAGGCATCAGAAAAAAATCGGAACCCGCCTCGATCAAGTGCGCTTTGCGCTCGTTGTACCCGATCCACGCCCCCACCTTCCCGGGATAAAGCGCAGGAAGGCCGCCAAAGAAATCCTCCTGCCCCTTGTCCCCGCTTCCGACGATCACGAACTGCACGACCATATCGCGAAGGATGCGGTGCATGGCCGGGATCAGGTGTTGGAACCCTTTTTGTTCGGCGAAACGCGAAACGATCCCGACGATCGGGATCCCGGGCTTTTGTTCGAGCATGAATTCTTTCTGCAACGCGGCTTTGCAGGCCTTTTTCCCGGACATATCCCTCGCCGAATAGTTCTCGACAATATGATGATCGATCTCGGGATCCCAATGATCGTAGTCCACGCCGTTGAGGATCCCGTAGAGATCCTCTTTTCGACGCTGGATATAGGTGGAAAGACCGTTCGCCCCCGGTTCGCCCAGGATCTCACGGGCATAGGTCGGGCTGACGGTGGTCACGGCGTCCGCGTAAAAAATGGCGCCCTTCATAAAATTGATCCCGCCAAAATTCTCGAATTTGGAATCCGTAAAATTGTCGCGACCGAGCCCAAGGAACCCGTAGGCGTCGGCCCGGAAGGTCCCCTGATAGGCGATATTATGGATGGAAAAAACGCTCGCGGTCCCCGAGAAGAAAGGATTGTGCTGTTCCCAGATCTTAAGGTACGGCGCGACAAGCGCGGTCTGCCAATCATGGCAGTGGATGATATCGGGCTGGAATTTCAGGTCCTGGCAAAGCTGGATACAAGCTCTGGAAAAAAAACCGAAGCGTTCGGGATTGTCCGCAAATTCCCAATTGCCGTCGTCATAAAGCCCCGCGCGGCCGAAATAGCTTTCATGCTCGATAAAGTAGACCGGAAACCCGTCCGACTTCCCTTCGAATACCTGGCACCAGACCACGCCATTGCCGGTGGAAACCCCCATGGGCCCCATGATCGGCTTAAGCCCGTATTTCTCCTTGCTGATCGACCAATAACGCGGAAGCACCAGCCGCACGTCATGCCCGCGTTTTTTGAGGATCTTGGGCAACGCACCGCACACGTCGCCCAAGCCGCCCGTCTTGATGAACGGGACCGCTTCCGACGCCGCGAAAAGGATCTTGTATTTTTTGTTATCGTTCTTCTTAGCCATGATCATCTCATCAAGACGCATTCGGATCGCAACAACCCCACAAGGCCGTGGATGATATCACAAAAGAGAAGACGCCGAAAGAGCCGCGCGCCGCGCTATGTTATAATCCGGCCTCATGGAACCCCTTGTCAGCGTCATTATTCCCACTTACGACCGCGCGGCCGTCCTCCCCCGCGCGGTGGATTCCGTCCTCGGACAACGGGGCGTCCCCCTCGAGCTTATCGTCGTCGATGATGGATCGACCGACGGCACGGCGTCGCTCCTCGAGACCCGTTACCTGCAGGCGCCTTCATCTGAAGGGAAACCACTCCTTCGCGTGCTCCGTCTTGAAAAAAACAGCGGCCCCTCCGCCGCACGAAATCTCGGGATCCGGGAAGCGCGCGGCGCATGGATCGCGTTCCTGGATTCGGATGATGAATGGAAACCAGGGAAAATCAAAGCACAGCTGACATTTTTCAGAGAACATCCCGATCATCGGATCTGTCAAACGGAAGAGATCTGGATCCGGAACGGCGTTCGCGTGAACCCAATGAAGAAACATCAAAAGTTCGGCGGGTTCATTTTTGAAAAATGCCTGCCGCTTTGCGTCGTCAGTCCATCGGCCGTCATGATGCACCGCGAACTTTTTGACGAAGTAGGACTCTTTGACGAATCGCTTCCCGCCTGCGAGGACTACGATCTGTGGCTGCGGATCGCCGCAAAACATCCGATCGGTCTGATCGAAAAACCTTATCTCATCAAATATGGCGGCCATGCCGACCAGCGTTCTCACGAATTCCCGGCTATGGACCGTTTCCGCATTCGATCGCTTGCCAAGATCCTCGCGCAGAACATCCTCACGCCGGAGCAAGCATCCATTGCGCGGCGCATGCTGGAAGAAAAAGCAAGGATCTACACGGAAGGCGCTTTAAAACGAGGAAAAAAAGAAGAAGCGGAAGAGATCGCCTCGTTCCTGCGGCAAATCCCGGGTCCCATCTAAAAAGACAACCGCTCCCCCGTTCCCGGAAAAGCGGCTCTCCCTTTCTAAGGCTTACTTCTTAGCGCATTCGCAAGGCGGCTTGCAGTTGCAAGGCCTGCAATCACACTGATGCCCCGCAAGAGCCGCGGACGCGAAAGCGCTTGTCGCCATCGCGACGGTAAGAACAGCTCCCACCAGTTTTTTCATAACGCACCTCGTTCACTTTCTGGCGCCTTTGAAAAGCTGATAAAGCTCATCAAGTTTCGCCTCTTTTTCCTTCTTGGACGTTCCTTCGAGGGCATGCTTCACACAGGCGTTCAAGTGCCCTTTGAGGATCTCCGCCTCCACCGTTTTGAGCGCTCCACCCGCCGCTCCCAACGCGCGAAGGATATCGATACAATACCGGCCCTCCTCGATCATTTTCTGGACACCGCGGATCTGCCCCTCGATTCTCCGGAGCGCCACCAACCTGGCTTTCTGATTCGCACCTTTTTTCATCTCCACAACCCCCTTTCCTGCTAGGATTCTAGTATACCCCCATGGGGTATGTCAATCAATCTCAGAGCGCTTGGCGCATAAGGTCTCAGAAAGATAACGAAGAGAGCTCCTCGCCGCGAGGCGCCCCCGTTTTATGCGTTCCCTTTTCCTGTTTTCTGAATAGAATGTCCCTCTATGAACTTACTCGCCATCGAGACATCCAGCCCTATCCTGAGCGTGGCCCTCCGAGGACCGTCCCAAAAGATCCGGCAGGCGACCGTTCAGGGGTTCATGAAACACGCGGAGAACCTCCTCCCCACGATCGATAAACTCCTTAAAAAGGAGCGCCTGAAACTCGCGGCCATCGATGCCTTTTTGATCGGCCGGGGGCCGGGATCTTTCACGGGGCTTCGCATCGGATTCGCGACGCTTAAAGGATTTCTCGCCGTCTCCGGAAAACCTTGTTACGGCGCGCTTTCTCTCGACCTTATCGCCGCGGCGATCCCTCGAACGGGAGATCTCAAGAAATTAACGGTTTGCGTGGACGCGCGACGCGCCAAGCTTTATGTTCGTTCTTATCGCTATCTTCGCGGCCGCTGTCGCCCCATCGGGCCGCTCCAGGCCATCCCCTGCGCTGGCGCCGCCAACGTGATCCCTGAAGATCACCGGATCGTCGGCGACGGGGTTAAAAAATTCGACACGAAGAACCGGCAAATACTCCCCGAAACATACGGCATCCCTCGCGCGGCAATGCTCATCGAACTCTTTGGATCGCGGGACCCTCTTCTTAAAAAACTCACCCGCCCCAAGGAAGGCCTTCCCGTTTATCTGCGCCATTCCGAACCGGAAGAGAAACTGGCGGAGGCTAAAAAACATGCGTGATCTGACCGAAAGGATCTCCGGACTCGACTGCCCGGCATGGATCGAACTAAGCCAGAGCCGGCTTCTTAAAAATCTCAACACTCTTCGAGAATGCTCGGGACAAACGGACGCGCTGGCCGTGATCAAGGCCAACGCCTACGGACATGGGCTTCCCGAGATCGCGCGGATCCTGACCGGCAAAGTCACCTACTTCGGCGTCGCGACGCTCCGCGAAGCCCTGGGGCTCAAGGAACATTACCCGGAAACTCCCGTTTTTCTTTTTGGGCATCTTTTTACGCGGGAATTGCCCGCCGCGCTTCTTTGCGGCATCACCCTGAGCGTTTCAAGCCTCGACAAAGCCCGGGAGATCTCCGATCTGTCCGAGAGTCTTGGACGAAAAACCTCGATCCATATCAAGATCGACACCGGCATGGGCCGCATGGGAATTCCGGTCCGCGAAGCCGTCGCCGCGATCCAAGCGATGACCTCCTTTAAGGGGATCCTTCTCGACGGGATCTATATGCATTTCCCCTCGGCGGAAAAAAACGACGCGATCCGGAAGACCCAGATCAAGGCCTTTGAAGATCTGATCCAGGCCCTGGAACAAAAAGGCATCTTCTTCCGTTTCCGACACGCCAAGAACAGCGCGGCAACATTGACGCTCAAGAGTCCGCTCCTCAATATGATCCGTCCCGGGCTGACGCTTTACGGCCTTTATCCGGACCCCTCACTTGGGGAAACAGCCCCTTTTAAACCGGTACTTTCACTCAAAAGCCGCCTGCTTCTCGTCAAACGCCTCCGCAAAGGTGAATCCGTCGGATATGGCCGCGAATTCGTCGCGAAAAGAGACACCACGGTCGCCGTGCTCCCCTTCGGTTATAGCCGGGGCTATCCTTATACCGCCTGGAAAAAAGCATGTGTGCTTTTCCAAGGGAAACGCCATCCGCTTGCGGGGAAAGTCTCCATGGATTATTTGTCGATCGATCTTGGGGATACGAAAGCCCGGGAAGGCGACATCGTCACGCTGATCGGCGAAGAAGGCAACGAGCGCATTACGGCGGAAGACATCGCAGGATGGGCCGGCACGATCTCTTACGAGGTCGTCACGCGCCTGGATGCCCGGCTGCCTCGCATTATCACAGCGTAGCCCGGACAACCAGATCATTCGAGTTGAAAAGGTAACCAGAAAGCTCAAGGGTCATGATCCAATTTCAGATCGAAAAACTGGACGAAGTGAGTTCGACGAACACGCTTCTCTTGGAGCGCGCCCGGCAAGGTGCTCCCGAAGGCCTTGTGCTCATCGCGAACTCACAAACCGATGGCCGCGGAAAACCGGGACGTCACTGGATCTCCCCTGCCGGAAAAAATCTTCTTTGTTCGATCCTGCTCCGTCCGCCGCTTAGCTCGGCCCAAGCCCCGATGCTCACGCAGATCGCCTGTCGCGCCGTTGCCAAGGTCCTTCAGGAGAAGTATGCTATTGCCTCGGAATTCAAGAGGCCCAACGATGTGATGTCGGGGACAAGGAAATTGTGCGGCACCCTGGTAGAGGCATTGTCCTCGCCATCCCGCCTTGAGGCCGTCGTGATCGGAATGGGTCTGAATGTGAACGCCGAATCGTCGGAACTTCCCCCTGAGGGAATTTCAATGAAGGCTCTCAAAGGGGTTTTTTATCCCATCGAAGAGGTCCTGGAGCATATTCTTGTCGAATTTTCATTCAAATTGGGAGAGTTTTACAAAACAGGCACCATAAAATAGAGTCAATTCCCAAAATATGAACGTTTTAAGATGCTAAGTGGTAAATAACAACCATATCCAACCTCGTAGGTTGGATAGGTTTATAGAGTTGAAGGAGCATTATGATCAAACGCATTATAGCGATTGATATCGGCAATACAGCTGCGACGGTCGGATTTTATGAAGCGGGGCGTCTTCTCGACTTCGGATCCATCTATTATAACGATATCCCTAAATATATCTCTAAATTTAATAAAAGTGGTGAAAATAGACGCCTTGATATCGTTATAAGCTCCGTATTCCCAGAAATAACAAGAAAAATCAAAAAAAATATTAATCCACAGGAAGGGCAAAAGCTGTGGATAGTCGGCCAAAACCTTCCTATCAAGCTACGCCATAAATATAGCGATTTCAGCGTCTTAGGATGCGACAGGAAGGTGAACGCCTACGGGGCGGTCCGGATGTATAAGCTTCCAATCCTCGTCATCGACTACGGAACCGCCATCACCTTCGACTACATTGACGCCAAAGGGGTCTTTCAAGGAGGCCTGATCATCCCCGGCCCTGAGACCGCCTATAGATCTTTGAGCCAAAGGGCGGCACTTCTCCCAAAAAACACCCCTCTCCCGAGGAAAACTAAGTCTTTTTTGGGAAAGAACACCCAAGAGTGCATGGCGTCCGGCATCCTCGAGGGCTATGGCGCCATGACCGACGAACTCATCCAACGGTTCCGGAAACGTTACGGGAAAAACCTCCGCGCCCTCGCGACGGGCGGCTTCGCAAGCGTGATCCGCCCCTATACAAAACAGATCGACACGGTCGACCCGCAGCACTCGATCAAATCGCTTCTGACCCTCTGGCGAGATTCCTAAGGGTAATTCCATCAGGAAGGCGGAGGTGGTATGGCGATACAGGTTTTCCGCTTCCCGCTACCCTCATACCAATTTTTACACCATCCTCCATCCGATATCCACCATCCTGTTTTTCCGCTTGCATTTTTGAGCCCGCCGAATACAATAACGCCTCACTTAGCACTCCATTTTCGGGAGTGCTAATCTGCAGCAAGAAAAACTTCTATCATAGATCAACTCTTTCAGACGGGTCCGGGGCTGCCCCTTTCGGGCAAGCGTCGAACCGGCTGAAAGCCAACAAGGAGGCAGCAACATGGCAAAGCAACTTCTGTTCAGTGAAGAAGCACGCCGGGCGATCCTGCAAGGTGTGGATCAACTCGCGAACGCGGTCAAGGTCACCCTCGGCCCCAAAGGCCGTAACGTCGTCCTTGAAAAGAAGTTCGGCTCCCCGAACGTCACCAAAGACGGCGTCTCGGTCGCTAAGGAGATCGAACTCGAAGACCCTTATGAGAATATGGGCGCGCAAATGGTCAAGGAAGTCGCTTCCAAGACTTCCGATGTCGCCGGAGACGGCACCACGACCGCGACCATCCTGGCACAGTCCATTTATCGCGAAGGCCTGAAGAACGTCACGGCCGGCGCTAATCCGATGGCCCTCAAACGCGGGATCGATAAAGCGGTTGAAGCGATCGTCGCCGAGCTTGATAAGATCGCCAAGCCGATCGGCAAGGATAAAAAAGAGATCGCCCAGATCGCCACGATCGCCGCGAATTCCGACACCACGATCGGCAATCACATCGCCGAAGCCATGGACAAGGTCGGCAAAGACGGCGTGATCACGGTGGAAGAAGCCAAGGCAACGGCCACCACGCTCGACGTGGTCGAAGGGATGCAGTTCGACCAGGGGTATCTCTCCCCGTACTTCGTGACCGATTCCGAACGCATGGAAGTCGTGCTCGAAGAGCCTTTCATCCTCATCAATGAGAAGAAGATCTCCGCGGTGAAGGACATGCTCCCGATCCTCGAAGCGGCGTCCAAGGCTGGTAAGCCGCTCCTTATCATCGCCGAAGAAGTGGACGGTGAAGCCCTCGCCACACTCGTCGTGAATAAGATCCGCGGCACGCTCGCGGTTTGCGCCGTCAAGGCCCCGGGCTACGGAGATCGCCGCAAAGCGATGCTTGAAGATATCGCGGCCCTCACCGGCGGCAAAGCGATCACCGAAGACCTCGGGATCAAGCTGGAGAACGTAACTTTGAAGGAACTCGGACGCGCGAAACGCGTGACCGTGGACAAGGAAAACACTACGATCATCGAAGGCGCGGGCAAGAGCGCGGACATCAACGGCCGTATCGGGCAGATCCGCAAGCAGATCGAGGATACGGATTCCGACTACGACCGCGAGAAGCTCCAGGAGCGCCTGGCGAAGCTCGCCGGCGGCGTGGCGGTGATCCATGTCGGCGCCGCGACGGAAGTCGAAATGAAGGAAAAGAAAGACCGCGTCGAAGACGCGCTCCACGCGACCCGCGCGGCCGTGGAAGAGGGCATCGTCCCCGGCGGCGGCGTAGCACTCCTGCGCGCCTCGGCGGTCCTCGATGGCCTCAAACTCAAGGGCGATGAAAAGATCGGCGCCGAGATCATCAGGCGCGCGGTCGAAGAACCGCTCCGCCAGCTCGCGCATAACGCCGGCGATGAAGGTTCCGTCGTCGTCCAGCGCGTCATGGCCGAAAAGGGCAATGTCGGGTACAACGCCGAGACCGGCGAGTTCGAGAACCTGGTCGAAGCCGGCGTGATCGATCCGAAGAAAGTGACCCGTAGCGCGCTCCAGAACGCGGCCAGCGTTTCCGGCCTGCTCCTCACCACCGAAACCCTGATCACCGAGCTTCCCGAAGAAGAAAAAGCTCCGATGATGCCTCCGGGTGGCGGCATGGGAGGTATGGGTGGCATGGGCGGCATGGGTGGAATGGATTATTAATGACGGCACCCTTTACGGAACGTAGTGAACGTAAAGGATTCGCCGGAATTAACCCCGTTAGAGATTAAAAATTTCAAATATAAATTTAATGCCAAAAAGCAGTTAACAAAAAAAATAGCTCCCGTTAGAGTCGGTAAGATCTCTAACGGGGCAAGGGAGAAACTATCATGAAAGTAAAACCGTTAGCAGACCGAGTGCTCGTGGAAATCCTCGAAGCGGAAGAAAAGACCAAGGGAGGCATCATCCTCCCGGACACCGCGAAAGAAGAAAAGACCGAAGGCAAGGTCGTCGCGGTCGGTGCGGGCAAGATGCTCGAATCCGGCAAGGTCCAGCCCATTGAAGTGAAGAAGGGCGATCGCGTTCTTTTCGGCAAATATTCCGGGGATGACCTCGTGATCGACGGCGTCAAGCACAAGATCGTCAAAGAGAGCGAAATCCTCGCCATCTACGAGAAGGAGTAAGCCATGGCCAAATTGATCTCCTACTCAGAAGAAGCACGCCAGCGGATCAAACGTGGCGTCGACATCCTCGCAAGGGCTGTCAGCGTCACGCTCGGTCCCCGCGGCCGCAATGTGGTGATCGACAAGAAGTTCGGCGCGCCGCTCGTCACGAAAGACGGCGTCACGGTCGCCAAGGAAGTGGAACTGAAGGACCCGTATGAGAATATGGGCGCCCAGATGGTCCGCGAAGTGGCAGAAAAGACTTCCGACAACGCCGGAGACGGCACCACGACCGCGACGGTCCTGGCGCAGTCCATCGTTGCCGAAGGCCTCAAGAACGTCACCGCGGGAGCCAATCCAATGGCTCTTAAGCGCGGGATCGATAAAGCCGCCGAATGCGTGGTCGAAGCCGTCAAGAAAATGTCCAAAGCCGTGAAAGGCAAAGACGATATCACCGCCGTCGGTTCGATCAGCGCCAATAACGACGCGTCGATCGGCCAACTCCTTTCCGACGCGCTTGAAAAGGTCGGCAAGGAAGGCGTGATCACGGTCGAAGAAGCGAAGGGCCTCAAAACGGAACTCGAAGTGGTCGAGGGGATGCAATTCGACCGCGGCTACTCCTCTCCCTACTTCGCGACGGACGCCGAACGGATGGAAGTGGTCCTGAAAGACCCGTACATCCTTCTCTTCGAAAAGAAGATCTCGGCCGTCAAGGATCTCGTCCCGGTGCTTGAAAAAGTAGCGCGCCTCGGCAAGCCGCTCCTCATCATCTCCGAGGACATTGAAGGCGAAGCGTTGGCCACCCTCGTGGTGAACAAGATCCGCGGCGTCCTCCAGATCGCGGCCGTGAAGGCCCCCGGGTTCGGGGATCGGCGCAAAGCCATGATGGAAGATATCGCGGTCCTCACCAAGGGCAAGTTCATCTCCGAAGACCTCGGCGTGAAACTCGAGAATGTTGACCTCGAGATGCTCGGGACCGCCGGCCGGGTGGTGATCGATAAGGACAACACCACGATCATCGGCGGGGCGGGTTCCCAGAAGGACATCAAGGCCCGCTGCGAGCACATCCGCGCGGAAATGGAACGCTCCGATTCAGATTACGATAAGGAGAAGCTCCAGGAACGTCTCGCGAAACTTTCCGGCGGCGTGGCCGTTGTGAAGGTTGGCGCGGCGACGGAAGTGGAAATGAAGGAAATGAAAGCCCGCATCGAGGACGCGCTTCACGCGACCCGCGCGGCCATCGAAGAAGGGATCGTCCCGGGCGGCGGCGTTGCGCTTCTGCGCTCGATCGCTTCCCTCGATGACGTCAAGGCCTCCGGCGACGAAGCGACCGGTGTGCAGATCGTGCGCCGGGCGCTCCAGGAACCGGCCCGCAAGATCGCGCATAACGCCGGATTCGACGGTTCGGTCGTGGTGAAGAAGGTCCTCGAGAACAAAGGGGATTTCGGCTTCAACGCGCTGACCTGCGAATTCGAGAACCTGGTCGAAGCAAAAGTGATCGATCCGGCCAAGGTCGTCCGTGTCGCGGTCGAGAACGCCTGCAGTATCGCGGGGCTCATTCTCACCACCGAATGCGTCATCGCGGATAAGCCCAAGGAGAAAAAGGACGAGGATAAGAAAAAATCCTCCAACTACTCCGGCAGCATCGAATAAAACCGTTACAATAAAAAAGGCCTGTTCTCCGCAAGGAGAGCAGGCCTTTTTTGTTTTCCAAACCGGTTAAAGAAGCCGCCTTAACGCCAAGATCGTCAGATCGTCCACAGGCTTTTGGTCCTGAAAATCCATCGCTCGCTGAAAAACCTTCTCGCAGAGATCCATCACAGGTTGCCCGCCGCAGCTCTCGAGAAGTTCCCGGAAACGCCGGTCATTCAAGAATTCCCCCGATGGAGTTCTCGCCTCGGGGAAGCCGTCCGTATAAAGGATCAACGTCTCTCCCTCGGGCAAAGTTTCTTCCGCCTCCTCATAGTTAAGCCCCTCCGAGATCCCCAACAAGGTACCCGTCACCCTTCCGAACTTCCGGACCGATCCGGAGCCGTTCATGCAGTACGGTTGGTGATGTCCCGCGTTCACGTACCGGACCTTTCCCGTCGAAAGATCGTAATACCCGAAGAAGAGCGTCACGAACATCCCCCGCTCATTGCCCTCAAAAAGGGCCCGGTTCGTAAGGCTAAGGACCTCCGAGGGTGTTTTCCCGGAAAGCGCAATATTCCGAAGCAAGGTGCGCGTAATGACCATGAACATAGCGGCGGGGACTCCTTTTCCGGAGACGTCCGCGATCGTAAAGGCTAGAGTCTTCTCATCAATAAAAAAGAAATCGAAAAAATCTCCCGCAACGAACCGGGCAGGACCATTTTTCGCGTAAAGATCGAATTCCTTTCTCTCCGGAAAAGGAGGAAAGATCTTCGGCAGAAGAGAGAGTTGGAGGTCCCGCGCCACCTGCAATTCGCTTTCCACCTGCTGGCGCTTCGAAGTTTCCCGGGTCAGGGCCTCCATGTGGTCTTTCAACCCGCGGACCATTTTCTCAAAAGCTCCCGCCAGATCCCCGATCTCATCCCGGGCGAAAGGCCCCTGAATCGGCGCTTCAAAACGCCCGTTTCCGATCTCTTTGGCCCATGACGCGAAATCCCGGACCGGACGGGTGATCTTGGTCGAGATCCTCCAGAGGAGAAGCAGGGCGATGAGAAGCCCGCCGCCAAGAATGGCTTCAACCTTGGCCAGTTGCGCCCAGGCGGGCCCCATGACCTCGGCCTCAGGGACCGTCGCGGCGAACGACCACCCCGTGCTTGGGATCGGCGCATAAAAAAGAAAGATCCTCCCCTGACCTTGAAAATCCTTGATCAGCGAAGCGCCTTTCGCGCCGGAAACCATTTCCCGGCCCAAAACCATCAATTCATCGCGACCCAGTTTTTCCGCGTTGGAGAAAACGGTCTCCTTCATGATAAACTCGGACTGGGGATGGGAAATATATCGGCCGTCGCGGCTCATGATGACAAAGGATCCGGGATCCACAAGCCCCTCTTTACGGATCATTTGCTTCAGATCGTCCACGCGGATATCGGCGGTCACGACGCCCCGAAATTTTCCGTCCTTATAAAAAGGCGCCGAATAGGTGCACATGATCACATTACCGGCCCCTTTATCAAAATAAGGTTCCGTCCAGAAGGGTTTACCGCTTTCCTTGGGCAAACGGTACCACTCCGCCTGCCGGTAGTCATAAGCATCCCGCGCAATGTCGATCTCGCGAAGCGCTCCGACACCCGTGTCGGCGCGGCAAACATAAGGGCAGAACAACATCTTTTCAGGCTTGAAAGCCCCTTCTTCAAAAGCGATCGCGGAACCATAGATATAGGGGGTCTCGGAAACGGTCCGGCGTAACAACCGGTAAAGGGTCGGCGCATCGAGGGCCTCAGCTGCCGTGAGAAGGCTGAGCGTCGTCTTCGCGGTTTGAGCGGCCACAGAGAACGTTTGATCGAATTTATCGGCGTAATTGGAAGCGATCTCAGTCATCAGGTCATGAACATCCGAGTAAGCATCTTTTCGAAGGTCGTAATAACCGATACCAAAAACAACAAGGAGGATAAAAAGAAGCGGGGCCCCGATCGCGAAGAACAGTTTCCAGCGGATAGAGCAGTATTTTGAAGCCATGGAGGATGTACCCTTCTTTATGGCCCGGATCCTGACCGAGGCCGGAGGATCTATTTCATTTCAAATCCGCGGATCGCGGTCACGATCGCCGCGGGGGTTTCGGGCCTGCCCAGGTACAGGGAAGCTCCAGCGGCAAGACTTCGTTCCCGGAAATCCATTCCGGAAGCACTGTACACAATGATAGGAACCGCCGTCAGTGACCGCATCTCCCGGATCATTGCTTCGCCCGAACTGGAATGCTGTTCATATTCCATCACGATATAATCGGCGGGAAGCTTGAGCATGCGATCTTTGAAAGCCGCTGCATCTTTGATGAAAAAGACCTGATAGCGCTCATCCCGCAATTCCTCATCGATCGTCCGGGCCAGTTCGCTCCCTCCCGCATCCGCCAGATACACTATTTTCTTTTTACTCTCAAGCGCTTGCTTCACGGTCCTGATCACCAGCGGCATCTCGAACGGTTTATTGACGAACCCGTCAACCGCCATGTCTTCAAACAGGCTCTGAAGCTCTCCGCGACCGGTCATCACGACCACGGGCATCCGCGGCCTTCCATGATGGGTGGCGACCGCCCGGAGGAAATCAAAACCGTCCTTCCCCGGCATGCGGATATCCAACATTACAAGATCGACGGGCGCTGTTTCGATCATGGCAAGCGCCTTGTCCACGTTGTGCGCGGTCAACACCGCATAACCCTCTTCTTCCAAATGAAGCTTCAGAAGATCAGCGATGGACCGGTCATCATCCACGACAAGTATTTTTTCTCCGCTCATAATTGTCTCCTCGTAAGCGTTATCGGCCGAGAACGTCCCAAACTTTCATCACAAGCGCGCGATGGCTAAAAGGCTTTTGCAAAAAGACCGACCCTTCCACGCCCGCAACCGCCTGTTCCGAGTAACCCGACATAAAGATCACCTTGAGTTCGGGAACTTTTTCCCGTATCAACGTCACAAGCTGCTTTCCGTTCATTTTAGGCATGGTCAGATCGGTGAGCAAAAGATCGTATTTACGACCCGGATCCTCATCGAACATCGCGAGCGCTTCCTCCCCGCCGCGGGCGACTCGAACATCGTAACCGCGTTCCCGAAGGACTTGCAGCGCAAACTCACGCACCTGGGGTTCATCCTCGACCAGCATCAGTTTCGCATGTCCCGGAGGCAGGTCTTCCAGGCGGGTCTTGTCCCGGGAGACGCTCTCCGCCGCAGCGCGCGGCAAATAAACCCGGAACGTCGTCCCCTTCCCTACCTGACTTTCCATGGAGATTCCGCCGCCCACTTGCTCAATGATCCCGTACACGATCGAAAGCCCGAGCCCGGTATTCATGCCCCGTTTTTTAGTCGTAAAAAAGGGTTCAAAGATACGCGCCCTCAGCGCAGGGTCGATCCCGGCTCCGGTATCCGCAACCGTGATCCTGACAAAATCGCCGGTTCTGTTCCGCCGAGGGATCATTTCTTCATGAAGATCTTCGATCCGCACAAGATCGGTCAAAACCGTCAAGGTCCCCCCTTCGGGCATCGCCTCGCGGGCGTTCACGATCAGATTCAAAAAGATCTGCTCCAGCTGCCCCGGATCCATTTTCACGAACCCGGCGGCCTCAGCATGGGTCAATTTCATCTCGATCGTGTCTCCCAACAATCTGTTGAGAATATGCTTCATCCTGCCGGTCGCTTCCGAAACCCTCAGCAACTGCGGTTGGGCCGCTTCCTTCCGGCTGAGATTGAGAAGCTGGCGAACGATCGTCGCGGCGCAATCCCCCGCATCCCGGATCTCGCGGATCTTGTCATAGACCGGATCCTCAGGTTTCATCTTTCCAAGGACATAACCACTGTATCCATTGATCACCGTCAGCATATTATTAAAGTCATGGGCGATCCCGCCGGCAAGACGGCCCACGGCTTCCATCCGGAGGGAGTGCCGCAACTGTTCCTCGATCTGTTTCCGATAGGTAACATCTTCCTTCATGGCCACAAAGTGGGTGATCGCTCCCTTCTCATCACGAAGCGGCGCGATATGCGCCATTTCCCAATAAAGCTCTCCGTTCTTCTTCCGGTTACAGAATTGTCCCTGCCAATCCTCACCCGCCAGGATCGTGTCCCAAAGATCTTTATAGAACTCGGACGGATGCTCCCCGCTTTTCAGGATCCTCGGATTCTGTCCAAGAACCTCCTCCCGGGAATAGCCCGTCAGTTCCACGAAGCGCTGATTGACATATTCGATCCGTCCTTCCTTATCCGTGATCACGGCGCAACTGGGACTTTGTTCCATCGCCTGGGATAATTGGTGGACTTGGTTTTGGATCCTCTTGTAGTCGGTGAGGTCCCTCCAGAGACAGTGCAGAACATTTTTGCCATGAACGACCACCGGGGTCAAAGAAACTTCCACCGGAAAGATCTCTCCGTCGACCTTTTTATGCATCCACTCGAACCGGTGAAACCCATTTTGAAAGGCGAGGTTCATCATCTCATTGGCTTTTTCAAATGAGGGTTTCCCATCCGGCTGAAAAGGCGGCGACAACTCTGAAGGATGTTTCATGAGAAACTCCTCCCGGGTGGGATATCCTAGCATCTTCGCCGTAGCCTGATTGCAATCCACAAATGTTTCCCGATCGATCAAAAGGATGGCGTCCTGAGCAGAATAGAGCATGTTCAGAAAGCGTTCCTCGCTTACTTTCACGAGCTCTTCTACTTTTTTTCGTTCCGTGATATCCATCACGATCCCGTTAAAGATCACCTCATTCTCACGCAATGACGGCGTCGCGTCCGCGGAGAACCAGGCCATCTCTCCCGTCGGTTTTTGAATGGCCCATTCATACTTCCACTCATGGATCTCCCGAATCGCCTTCTCCATCGACGCCACAAAACCGTCCCGATACTCGGGGGTAATGAGCATTATGAAACGTTTGAAATCTTCGGAAAGATCAGGTCCAAACGGAAAGATCTGAGAGGCGCTCTGGCTCAGATAGTAAAATCCCCGGGTCCCATCCGGGCGCGCGTAGAACTGGTAGACGATCCCCGGGATCTGGCTGGTCATTTCCGCAAGCAATTCCATACTCTGTTTCATTGCTTCCTCGGCCTTCTTACGAAGCGTGATATCCATGATCACGCCAATGATCCCCTGGATCTCTCCCGAAGCCCCCGCAAAGGTCGCCTTATGAAAAACGATGTCTCGAAGTTCGTTGTTGGCATTCCGCACCGTGATCTCGTAAACCTGAATGCCGGGCAAAGCAAGAAGCTCTTCGTCTTTTTCCTGATAAATGCGCGCAACTTCAGGAGGGAAAAGGTCTGCGACTTTTTTCCCTCTCAGTTTTTTCTGCGGGATCCCGAAAAAATCCTCGAACGCCTTGTTGCAGCCGATATAAACCCCGGAAATATCTTTATAAAAAACCGGGCTGGGGATGGAATCCATCAGCTTCTGCAGGAATTCCGCATTCTCAAGGCTAACCTTTTCGAGCATCTTGCGCTCTTCGATCTCGTGATCAAGCCGCTCGATCGAAGTTGTACTGCTCTTGATCCGGTCAGCCATCCTTTCGAAATCCCGCGCCACAGCCCCGAACTCATCCCGTGAAGCGATCCCGACCTTGGCTGAAAAATCCCCTTTCCCAAGCTGGGTGGCAGCGCGACGAAGCCTCTCGATAGGGCGGGAAAAAGAAAGAGCGACAAAGACCCCCAAGAAACACGCGATCACGGTCGCGACCCCCGCCACAGAAAAAACAAACTTCTTTGTATTCTCGGTCGGGCGGAACAGCTCCTGCTCTTTATACGTACAGGCCAGGATCCATTGCCCGACAGGATAACCCTTAACCCCGGAAGACTTTAAAAAAACAGAAAAATGCCGGTCCCCGGACTCATCCTCCAACAGCTGGAAATCTTTTTGATCGTCGGCGCGAGCGCCAGCCAGATAAGGTTTGAGGAAGGGTTCCGCTTCCTGCCCGAATTTTTTTCTTGGGAAAACATAGCGTCCGGCGGTATCAAAAAGCGCGAGACGTCCCGTTTTAAACGGAAGGTTTTTTTCGCTTTTTTTAAGCCGGTCTTCGATCTCGCGAAGATCCAACGCCCCCTTAAAAACCCCGAGGGGTTCACCGCGATCGTTTTCAACGCGACACGCAAGCGCGATCGAGTACATCCCAAGGCTCGGGTCATATTCGATCGGTCCGAAAAAAGTCCCCTTTTCCCACGCCTGGCGCCACCACGCTTCATCGTTCTGCCTGTAATCCGATGTCTTGTTGCTCATCGCAGCGATCGCGCCAAAGCGGTTCGTCACAAAAAGCTCCGGGAACAGCGCGTACCCCATATGCCGACGGTCCATTTCCTGCTCCTGCCGGAACGAATATGAAAGAGGAAGATCGAGAAGCGCTTGCATGAAAGGGGTAATCTGATCCCGGGATGTGGCAACCCAGGCGCGTTCTTCCCGGTCGATAGATTCTTCCGGAGAAGCCATCTTTTCGAATGCCTGTCCCGAAGCCTCGAGGGTTCGCTGAAGCCTGTCGCCCTTGGAGCGGGCACTCAAGCGGATAAAATTCGAATAGAGTTCTTCATCGACCTCATCAAGAACCATCCGCGCTACTGAAAAACTGTAATTCGCGATAGTTTTTTCGCGTGTCTTTTGAAAATTCCAGATCGAAAAAAAACCGACCGCCCAGATCATGAGGGTGATGAAAAGAAAACTCAGGATCAATTTATGAAAAATACGCATCCAACCTCCTGCACCACGATGTCCCGTTACAAATCCGGATTTTTCAAAAGCCCTTCCCTTACGGCTTCCACTTCGTTTCAGAGCCCCCGTTTTTCCTGCTTCTTTAATGCTTGATCAAGCTGTTCCAGGGTCACGACTTTTTCGCCGACGAGGATCTCGCCCAGCTTTTGCTTTCGTTTCTGTTGCTTGGGCAATTCAAACAAAAAAGATGTCCCTTGTCCCAGCACGCTTTCGGCCCAGATCCGCCCCCCATGCGCGTCGATAATGCTCTTGGAGATCACAAGCCCCAATCCCGAGCCTTTTTCTCCCGAAGCCCCCGGTTGGCCGAACTGTTCGAATTTACTGAAAAGCCGCCCAAGATTCTCTGCGGAGATCCCGGGTCCGGTATCCTTGACCATGCAAAAAATGTTGTCCCCCCGATCGGCCACCTCGACCGTAATACTCCCCTTTTCCGTGAATTTAACGGCATTGCTCAAAAGATTGATCATCACTTGCAGAATCTTGTCGAAATCCGCCTCGATCTCAAGACGTTCCCCTTGGAAAAGTTCCCGGACCTCAACGCCATTTTTCTGCGTACGCAACTTGATCCCATCGCATGCCTGACGGACCACGGAAAGAAAGTCGATCTTTTCAAAACGGAGAACGATCTTTCCTGATTCGATCTTCGCGAGATCCAGAAGATCGCTCGTGATATGGATCAGACGATCGGCCGTGCGGCGGATCATTTCAACATAGGTCTTTTGCTGTTCAGCCACGGGACCAACCAGCCCATCGATCAGAAGGGCTGCCGCCTCTCTCACCACACCCAGGGGGTTCCTGAGTTCATGCGCGACGATCGAAACAAAATCATCCTTCAATCGATCCAGATCCTCGAGTTTCGCATTCTTTTTTTCCATTTCCTGATAGAGGGCCTTGATCCCGTCATTGGCCTTCTGAAGACCCCAGGACTGCGTCTCAAGCTCGGCCTTCGCCCGAGTGAGATCTTCCGTGAGCTTCTTCAGTTTTTCATTCGTTTCGGTGAGATCTTCCAGGATGTTCAGCGTTGCCCGCTGGCTTTCGGAAAGTTCCTGTTCCGCTCTGTTACGGGCAGTGACATCGTAAAGGATCGAATGAAGGACCCGTCGTCCTCCGACAACGATCAGACTTGTGGAAACATCCATGTCCCGGAACGATCCGTCCGCCAACCGGTGTTGGAAAGTGAATTTCCCCCCGCCATCCCGCAAGGCCTGCGAAAGCCGCAACTCGATCTCCGCGGGTGAAAGCGTATTGATCTCCGCGATCGGTTTCCCGATAAATTGTTCGCGCGTATAACCATAAAAGCGCACCGCCGCTTCATTGGCATCCACGATCCGTCCATGCTCCGGATCGATCAACAACATCAGCGCCAGATTGTCATAAAACTGGCGCCGGTACGCCTCCCCGCTTTCCCGGACCTGCCGAAAGGACTCTTCCAACTGCTGTTCGGCGGCATCCACGACCGACCAAAGCAGCAGCAAAACACCTCCCATCAGGACCAGAAGCAAGGAAACATCCGAAAAGAGTTTGCCGCGGCCGGCCTGAACCTCGGAAGAAATATCCTTCAGAAGAAAAACGTGCGCCACCGGACGGCCTTCCCCATCCGAAAGATCCATCCCCCCGCAAAGTATTTTTCGGGTTCCTTCATTCAGAATAAAGATATCGCCGTCCCGTGACACGGCATTGCCGTCAAGCCGACCGGCGATCTCGCGAGGGATCCCGGGGATTGTTTGCAAGATTACAACAAAATCCCGGTAAATTTCCCATCGTCCCGAGACCCCAAAGGCCTTTTGACCCGCCTGAAATTTTTCCCGGGTAGTCATGGCCTTGCGAAGCGCAATGACGCCCTCGAGACCCAGCCCACGCATCCACGGTCGAAACAGCTTTGTACTGTCGATCCCCAGTTCCACGTAACCGGTGATCTTACTGCCCTCCCGCGTGGGGCGGACGTATCTTAAGGTCAAAGTCCCGAGGGGCCCCATCTCCACGCTCCAGGCATCGTCGCCCGAACGCACCGCCATATTCAGGCTGAAGCGCTCAATAAGATCCCCGCGCCGCGCCGGCTCATGGCTCCGAAGAAAACAACGCCTGTCCGCATCGATGAAATAACAATGGCTGATCCCGTATTCCTCTTTGAGGTCTTTTAAGGCCCGCTCTGCCAAAATTGTAAGTTCCCCAAGATCACGGGCATCCCAGGCTTCGCGAAGCTTGGGATCGGCAAGCATATGGTCCATCTGTCCCTCAAGAAGCTGCGCCTGCGCGGCGAGATTACGTTGCCATGTTTCTCGGGCATTTTCGACAGTGTTCATCATGGTCCGTTCCGCATGGACCCGGATCTGCTGGTATTCATAGAAACCATAGGCCACACAGCCTCCGAGGACCGCGAGAAGAACGGGAGAAATGACCCAGGCCTTCAGTTTCATGGAGGCGATCATGCTCCGCCGATTACGCCAAACGACCGCAAATCCAAAAACGGCCAGCGCCAGTATGACGACCAGCATCCGGAAGATAGGCCCTCCCCGCGCGGCATTCACGCGAGCCTGCCAGTCCTGCGCCAGGATATCCGCTCCCAACACCATGAGCACTTCACCGCTTTCAGGATCGATCAGGGGGACCAGCGCGGTGATGAATGCCCCGAATTCGTCTTTGACGGGACCGAACGTCGCCGCTTTCTTCTGCTCAAAAACAGAAAAACACACCGGGGAAGGTTTCTGATATTCGTCGCCGGGGAGGCTTGCCATCGGATCATTGGCCGGATAACTTTCAGGGCCAAAATAAAGTTTTTTCCCTTTTTTCTTCAGGGTGTAGATCCCTCGCGTCAAAAACGACCCTGAAGGATGTTTCAACTGTTCGGAGATCAGGGCGTATTCCGGGCTCTTTTGATCGTCCGCCGTAAAGGCGAGTTTCCGTACCCAATCGGGATTGATCGTTGCGGCGATCTGTTCCGTCTTTCTGAGGAGGTCCGCCCGAAGTTCAGCATCAATGCTATCAGCCCGCTGATTGCCACTCCACCACCCGAGCAACATCAGGAGACCCAGGAACACCCCCGCAAACAGGATCTGTCCCAAGAAGATCCTGCGCGTTCCCTCTCTGGCAACAACGGAAGAAGGTGATCTCATGGAATAACACGGCTCCTATTCCAACGAAGGACTAACAGTTCCAATTCCCCCTGTTTTTCGAAAGCATCCCATTGGCGATTTTCGGCAAAAAGAAAGCATGCGTTCAAGAAGCTCCCGCTCCTTTTTCCAAAACTTTCAGCTTTTTTTTCAACTCGATCATCTCGAGTTCCCGACCCACGGCGATCCGGTTGAAGCGCTCAAGCTCGCCGATCTTTTGTTCCAATTTTTTCTCATCCTCTTTGCGGCGGGTGATATCCTCAAACTGGGAAATAAAATAGAGCGGAGCACCCCGGGAATCCCGGACCAACGCGACCGTCAGAAGCACCCAAACCTGATGTCCGTCCTTATGGATAAAACGCTTCTCCATCGAATATTCATTGACCTCGCCGGCGACCAAACGCCGGGCGCGGGCAAGATCCGATTCCAGATCCTCCGGATGCGTGATTTGCTGCCACGTCATGCCAAAGAGTTCTTTCTCCGAATAGCCGAGGATCCGGCAGAGGGAACCATTCACCTGAAGCCACTGCCCCCCCATACGAACAATGGCCATCCCGATCGCGGAGGATTCAAAGGCAGCGCGAAATCTTTCCTGGCTTTCCCGAAGGGTTTCGGCCGCTTTAAGCCGCAACAGCATCCAGATAAAAACGAGCACCAGCATGAGCGACACGGCTCCCGTCACGCCCCATCCTAACGTCCGGAAATAATCGACCTCCTGCCGGGACATCAGAAGAACAAGAGACCACCCCGGAACCACGATCGGGTTACGAAAACATTGATAGCTCTCGCCTTGAAAACGAAGAACATCTCCTTGCTGAACTGGGCTGTCAAAAACAGGGTCGAAAGTCTCCACCCCGAACTGTCTGGAAGCTTTAAGTGCATGCGCACGCGCGGGAGGGACCGGCCACAGGCTCCGGAAAACCATATCCGTCACTCCCGCCATAAAAACAACGCCATCAGAATTGATCAAAAAAGAATGGGGATACGCCGCTAGAATCCCCCGTACGGCATCAACGTTTTTTTTGATCGCCGCAACTCCCACGATTCGGCCGGAAGTATCACGGACCGGGTGCGCAGCATAAGCTCCGCGCTCATGGCTGGTCACTCCGGCCGCCATGTAAAACGCTGTTTTTCCGGCCATCGCTTCCTGGAAATAGGGCCGGAACGCGTAATTCTTTCCAACAAAGCTTTCAGGCGTATCGCGGTTGGAGGAGATAATCGCCGTTCCCCGCGTGTCCAAAAGATAGCAAACGGAGAATCCAAGGCTTTCGTTGTAGCGGGACAATACCGAATAGGCCCTCTCAATATTGACGGGGCTGGGGTCCAAAACAGCGGGCAGGATCCAGGGAGAACCCGACATCGCCTTAACCACGGCATGAGAGGCCCCAAGTTCATTCTCAATCCCCTGCGCCATAGCCCCCAACGCGGAAACGCCCTGTTCCTGGAGATGCTCCTGCCCGATGCGTTCGAGCGATCGAACGAAGAAGATCCCGCCTAGGATAACCCCAAAGAATAAAAGCGCCGGCAGAACCATCGGTCGAAGTTTAAAAAAACGATTTCCATTCATCGCTTCGCTCCCTTTTCGAATCTTCGCGAGCACACGCTGGATCAAACGGATTTCTGCCCCGTAAGGATCTTCCGCACGGCCTGGATCAGAACAGCCATATCCGAGGTCTTGACCACGAAATCATCCGCCCCCATCCTCCTCGCGAGGACCGGATCGACCGCATCCAGTTTCCCGGTCATCACGATCACTGGCGGAGGATGAGGCTGGAAAGCCTTCTTGATCATGCGACACACGTCAAAACCACTCGTTTTGGGCATCACCACATCGGTCAACACAAGATCCGGCGGTATTTGACGGGCATTTTCGAACGCCGCCTCAAAATCCTCAAAAGCAAAGGGCTCATGCCCCTCCGCGGTCAGAACGCCCACGATCAATTGCAGGGCCGACTTATCATCATCAATGATCAGAACCCTCTTGGTCATGTTCATTCTCCGTATTGATCTTAAAAAATAAGCTCCGGGCCTACATCAACGCATGGACCACAAGCGTGATCGCGACCACCATGGTAGAAATGGCCAGAAGAAAGGACGCATCTCCGGTATTTTTAAATATCTTTTTGATCTTTGAGTGACGATGGCTTTTCAGGGCCAAAAAGGAAAGGATGCAGGAAACAAGAAAAAGGATGGAATCAAACGCCAAGATCTCATCGACGATCGTATAGGCTCTCTGTTTTTCGTTCATCTGGATGAGCTGGATCACGGTAAGACAAACACCCACCATGGCCGCAGAGACTGAAAAAACATCGACGGAGATGCTAGTGGAGATCCCGTCCTTGCTGGAAGAGTCGGTCATGATCACCCCTTGTGACAGATGGTCAACGCTTAGCTCTTAAAAATCTCCCTAATACTTCGACCCGATGCCCTACCGACTAAAGCATCCATCAAAGCAAGCCTCAACTCTCGCGCGATGCGTCTAGGTTACTCCTGCCCCCGACAGGAATCAACACCGGTCGCTCCACACGCAAACAGCCTCAAGAAAGTCCCTTGAGAGAATAAAAAAGGGCAGGCCGCCTTTTCAGGCGCCTGCCCTTGGGAGTCACTTGTCTAACGGGATTTTCGGTAAGCCGCGGAGATGAACCCCCGGCCACGGCCACCCCGGCCAAAACGCCGGCCGCCGAATGAAGCGACCTTCATCGGCTTATGCTCGATCAGCTTTTCGAGCGGCATTTCGGGATGCTCCGAGATCGGGAGAGCCATCCGCATCAACTTTTCGATATCCTTGACCTCTTTTCCCTGTTCGGGCGTAGCGAAGGAGATCGCATGTCCCTTGTCCCCGATACGGCCGGTGCGGCCGATCCGGTGGATATAATTCTCGGATTCATCCGGAAGATCGTAATTAATGACAAGCTCAATCCCCTTTACATCGATCCCTCGAGCCGCGATATCCGTCGCCACAAGGATACGATACTTGCCTGACTTGAACCCCTCCAGGGCTTCCCGCCGCTGAGACAGAGAACGGTCCGCGTGGATCTCCGCCGCCTTGTATCCCATTTCCCTCACGGCGCGGCAGATCTTGTACGCACCGATCTTCGTCCGCGAGAAAATAAGGACCGTCCCGTGATACTGAGCCAAGATCTTCTTCAGAAGGTCCTTTTTCGATTCCTTTTTAACAATAAAAACTTCCTGCGTGATCTTCTCCGCCACCGTCCCGGACTTCGCGATCTCAACGCTCACGGGCAATTTCATCTGGTGCGTTGCGATCTTCATGATCGTGTCGGGCATGGTCGCCGAAAAAAGCATCGTCTGGCGGTCCTTGGGAATCGCCTGGAGAATGCGGTTGATCTGAGGCGCAAACCCCATATCTAGCATCCGGTCCGCTTCATCAAGCACGAGGATCCCGATCTCATTCATAAAAACATAACGCTGTTCCATATGGTCCAAAAGGCGCCCCGGCGTAGCGATCAGGATACGCGGGTGCTGACGGAGTTCCTGGATCTGATTGTGCATGGAAGCACCGCCGATCAGGATCGCGAACTTGATCCTGGGATCCAGTTTATGGAGACTTTGATGGACCTGATAAGCCAATTCACGGGTCGGAACCAGGATCAGTCCGCGGGTCTTCGTGGCCGACAGCCGCTGGATCATGGGAATGCCAAAGGCCATCGTCTTCCCGGTACCGGTCTGCGCGATCCCGATCACGTCCTTCCCCTCAACGGCCAAAGGGATCGCTTTTTGCTGGATGGGGGTCGGGGTCTGGAACTTGAGCCGGGTCAGGGTCTCGAGAATATGGGGCGCGATCCCGAGGCCATAAAAGCTGGGTGAAACAGGTGGTTCAACTGCTGGATGAGTATGCATAGGCGTCAGTATATGCGGGATTCTCACAAAATACGAGATAATAAAAAACAGGGGGAACTTTTCGGACCATTCCCCCGTCTAAGAAGACGATGGATTTAAAAGAAGGGGTTCTCTTCAAGGAGGCTACACCATGCATCGTCCCAGCATCAAATCGTCGATCCTTAGCCTGTCCATGGCGGGCATGATCATTCTGTCCCTGGCGGGAACGTCTTTCGCTCAGCCCCCGCGAGGAGGCGGGCACGGCGGATTCTCCGGCCATGGACCAAGTCACGTCGCGGGTCCCAGGTATTATCCGGGTCCGCATTTTTATAGAAGCCTCCCCCCTGGATACGTTTCACTTAGGATCGCGGATATGCTCTACTTCTATCTGGGAGGGGTCTATTATCAGGAAACGCCTTCCGGCTACGTCGTTGTCCCGGCGCCGAGAGGCGCGATCGTCCCGATCCTGCCGGAACCTTACAAGGTCATCCCGTATCAAAGCACGAACTACTATTACTACAACAATACCTACTACGTTCAGCAACCTTCGGGCTACGCCGTCGTAACACCTCCGACCCAGGTCGTATCCTCGAACCCGCAATCGGTCGAGGCACCTGAAAAAACAGTCGTCGTCACGGTCCCGAACCCGAACGGAAGCTACATTCCGATCACGCTTCAAAAATACAGCGATGGTTACGTCGGTCCCAATGGCGAGTTCTATCCGGACTACCCGACCATCGACCAGCTAAAGGCCATGTATGCCAAGCCGTCGGCATCCGCCGAACGGCCGGAACCCGCGGAGATGACCTACGATATCCCGAATAAGAACGGCAGTGTGACCAAGGTCAAGGTCACAAAAACGAAGGACGGTTATGTCGGGCCGGAGGGAGAGTATTACAAACAAAAACCGACGATCGAACAGCTCGCGGCGATGTACGCAAAAGACTGAGCGCGAACCAAGTCGCGTTGCAATAAAAAGGCCGGGCGTATTGCCCGGCCTTTTTATTTTTCAGCCTCGTAAAAATTCTTTTTTATTCCAGAATTCCTGTCTGGCAAACCCGCCTGAACTTTTTAGCACTTTCGCGTACCGTCCGCCGTTGGGTCGCGTAATCCACTTCGATCAGCCCGAACCGCGGCTTAAAACCTTCCGCCCACTCAAAATTATCCAGGAGCGACCAGTAAAGATACCCGGTCACTTCCACGCCCTGTTCCATCGCCTGATAAATCTGCTGAAGATGTCCGACGATGAACTCCCAGCGCAAAGGATCATCCGCCGTGCAGATCCCGTTCTCCGTGATCATAACCGGTAGCTTGTATTTTTTGAGCTTCAAAAGCAACGCGCCGAGCCCCTCGGGGTAGATATCCCAGCCGAGTGAATTTTTTTTCACCGGATGATGTCCTCCCGCGCAAACATCCGCCGCCAGATTCTGTAATCCCCACCGCTTCAGCTCCACAAGCTGGCGGGAATAATAATTCACCCCGATAAAATCGAGCGCCCGGGCCCGCACGGCCTGATCGATCAGGCTCAGATTGAACCATTGGTGGCGAAGCCAGGCGGCAAGGCGGTTCTTCAGGGACGGCACGCATGGGACAAAGGCTTGCATATGCTGGGAAAAACTGACCGCAGGGACCGGGAGTTTTTTTTCACGATAGATCCTGTGGATCATCCGGTACGCGTGGATATGCGCCCGGCCAAGATGTCTCTCCACCGCCAGCCCCCGGAGCACGGAGGTCTCCTGCGGCGGCCATACGCCAAGGATATAGGCATGAGAGAAATAGATCGTAGGCTCGTTCACCGTGATCCAGTAATGGACAAGATCCGCGAACTCACGGACCGCGCGTTCCGCGAACCTCAGAAAAAAGTCCACGGCCTGACGCTTGGGCCACCCGCCAAGATCCATAAGCCATCCGGGATTCGTAAAATGATGAAGCGTCACGACCGGCTCGATCCCGCGGGTTCTGAGCGCCTGAAGGACTTTGCGGTAGTGCGCGAGGGCTTCCTCGGAGAACTTGCCTTGTTCGGGTTCTACGCGGCTCCATTCGATCGAAAGACGGTGCGCGTTATGCCCGAGGTTTTGGGCGAGCTCGAAATCCAGTTCGTAAAGATCATAATGCCGGCAGGCCTCTCCGGAGGGTTCCTTGCCCGCGCGCGGCTCCCAAGCCCACCAATCCGCGCGGGAATTCCCGCCCTCAACCTGATACGCCGCCGTCGCCGCGCCCCACAAAAAATCTTTTGGGAACTGGATCATGGGTCCCCTCTCTCCAAGTTTAGATGAACGACGGATTATAACACTCGAACGAAGTTGCTTCAAAAATATCCAGAAATGACCGATGAAGAAACATGACTTCAAATCCCTTAAAAACTTTTCAAGGACGGACGTGCCTATGCAATCGCTGATCCGGCAGATCAAAAAAACCTACGGCATGGCGGAACCGCACGAGCGGAAGATCGTGCTTCACAATTTCGCCACCCTGTCCGTGCTCCAGGCCATCACCTATATCCTGCCGATCCTGATCCTGCCTTATCTGTTCCGCGTCCTCGGTCCGGCAAAGTTCGGGCTGATCGCCTTCGCCCAAGCCTTTGTGCAATATTTCATGATCCTCACCGATTACGGCTTCAGCATCTCCGCTACCAAGGAGATCTCGCTTTGCCAGGACGATCATTCCGAGATCTCAAAAGTGTTCTCCTCTGTCATGATGGTGAAACTCGCGCTCGCGTGGGTCAGCTTCCTTCTGCTCGCGGCTTCGATCTATTTTGTTCCTCGATTCCGCGCCGATTGGGCCGTCTACGCCCTGAGTTTCGGTGCCGTCATCGGAAACACGATCTTTCCGGTCTGGTTCTTCCAGGGCACCGAGAAGATGAAACACATTTCCGATCTCAATATCCTGGGAGGCGGTCTGGCCGCGGTCTGCATCTTTTTTTCGGTCAAAACGCCCGGGGATTATCTCATGGTCCCTCTCATCACATCCGCGATCACGCTGATCACCGGGCTCCTGGGACAATACCTGGTGTTCAAAAAGTTCGGGATCGCCTTCCACTTCCCCGGTTACGAGAACGTGCGGCGGCAGCTCAAGGCGGGATGGGATATCTTTATTTCCAATGTCGCGATCAATGCGTATACGACGACACGTATTTTTGCGATCGGACTTTTGACGAACAACACGATCACAGGATATTACTCCGTCGCGGAAAAGATGGCGGGGATCTGCCAGACCTTCCCGCTGGCGTCCTTTTCGCAAGCGCTTTTCCCGCGTCTGAGCAAGATCTACCAAAAAAGCAAGCAACGCGCGTTCCAATTCATGGAAAAGATCCAACAGATCACGATCTATATCTCGCTGATCTGTCTTCCCACGATCTTCCTTTTTGCGCGCCCCATTGTGAAACTCATCTGCGGCGGCGACTATCCGGAAACCGTGCTCTCGTTCCGGCTCCTGCTTGTATCCGTACTTTTTATCAGCTCGAACGCTTTCCGGGTGCAATTCCTGCTAGTCTGCGGTAAAACACACATCTACTCGAGGATCCACGTCATGATGGCCATGGTAGGCTTGCCGTTGATCTTCATGCTGATCTCATCCTTTTCCTACACGGGGGCCGCGATCGCGACCATCATCATCGAGGCCATGATCTTCACGATCACCTTTATCACCGTCCAAAAAATGAGGTTCTCTTAACATGCGTGCATTGCCTATTCTGATCCTCGTCCTCGGGATCTTCACAGCCGCGTACCGTTACTACAGCGCTTTCCTCGCAAGTAAAGTTCTCATGATCCGCGATTCCACCGCAACCCCCGCAAACCGCATGAACGACGGGCAGAACTATTATCCCATGTCGAAGTGGGTGCTCTTCGGCCACCATTTTGCCGCGATCGCCGGAGCGGGACCTCTGGTCGGCCCGGTGCTCGCGGCACAGTTCGGTTTCATGCCAGGGCTCATCTGGATGGTCGTGGGGGTCGTGCTAGGAGGCGCCGTCCATGATTTCGTCGTCCTTGTCATGTCGGTGCGCCGAGATGGGCAATCACTCGCGGAGATCACACGCGCGGAACTGGGGCGGACGGCCGGGACCGCCTGCGCTGTTTCGATCCTCTTTATTATCCTGATCGCTCTCGCCGGATTGGGCTTTGTGGTCGTCAACGCCCTTGCCGAAAGTTCCTGGGGCATGTTCACGATCGCCTCTTCGATCCCGATCGCGATCGTAATGGGGCTTTATATTTTTGCGTGGAAAAAAGGTTCGCCTCAGGCCGTGCGGACCGCCACGATCGCGGGCGTAACAGCACTGATGGCGGCCGTGATCTTCGGAAAATGGGTCCCGGAGATCCCTTTCCTGCACGACCTGTTCCTGCTTGAGCGCAAAAGCGTCATCATCGCGATGGCCGTCTACGGCTTCGCGGCATCCGTGCTCCCGGTATGGCTCCTTCTAGCACCCCGGGATTATCTGAGCTCCTATATGAAGATCGGAACGATCGTGCTCCTGATCGCGGGGATCGTGATCGTAAACCCGCGGATCGAGTTCCCTGCGTTCAGTGAGTTTATGAACGGCAGCGGACCGATCATCCCGGGAAGCGCGTGGCCGTTCTGCTGTATCACGATCATGTGCGGCGCTATCTCGGGATTCCACGCGCTCGTTTCCTCGGGAACCACGCCCAAGATGCTCACCAATGAAATGCACTCCCGCGCGATCGGCTACGGCGCCATGCTGACCGAAGCGGTCGTCAGCATCGTCTGCCTGATCGCGGCCTGCAACCTTCACCCGGCGGATTATTACGCCATCAATGTTTCTCCCGAGATCTTCAAAACGCTCGGCATGACCCCGGTCGCGCTTGGGGATCTGACGCGTCTGATCGGCGAGACAAGCCTTATCGGGAGGACCGGCGGCGCGGTATCGCTCGCGGTGGGAATGGCACAGATCTTCGGAGCCATCCCGGGGATCGGGGGCCTCATGAAATACCTCTACCATTTCATCATCATGTTCGAAGCCCTTTTTATCCTGACCACAGTGGATGCGGGCACAAGGATCGCGCGTTTCATCCTCCAGGAACTTCTGGGAAGCGCTCACGAGAAATTCAAAAGGACCGACTGGCTCCCGGGGAACCTGATGGCAAGCCTTCTGGTGGTGCTTGCTTGGGGATTTTTGATCTGGAACGCGAGCATCAACACGATCTGGCCGATGTTCGGGATCGCGAATCAGCTCCTGGCCGCGATCGCGCTGGCGGTCGGCACGGTATGGCTGGTTCACTTTGGAAAAGCGCGCTACGCGTGGACCACGGCGGTCCCGATGCTCTTTGTCGCGATCACAACGCTTACGGCCGCGTGGCAAATGATCACCCATCACTATTGGCCCAAAAGCGCCGCGCCCTGGATGGTGAATTTCAATATCACGCTGATCATCCTGATGACAGCCTGCGCGCTGGTGATCTTCGCCGCGGCGGTAAAAACTCTTTTCCGGAAAAAACCGGTCGCGCCGGGACCGAGGGAACCCCTTTATCCCGCGCAAGCGCCGGATATCGGGGAATAGCTTTCCGTCAGTTCAAATTCTCCGCGCTGTAGCGGCCGATCAATCCCGTCCGCAAGGCGTGCCGATAAACGTTCATAAAGAACAAATACGCGAGAAAGATATACCCTACGGCAAGAGCGCCGCCCACCACCAGCTTACGGGGAAACGATCCCATTCGGTGATCACGTCCGCGGCGACATGCACGATCACGACGCCAAAAACCGCGAGCACGCGTGCAAGGTCGGTCCAAAAAAGCCTTTCTATTTTGTCTGCCATAAAGCTCCATTGCTCGAAGGATCGCGGGATTCTAGCACCGCCCTCTGGCGCCGAGGAAATAAAAAACCGGGAGCTCCGAGGGGCTCCCGGCCTTGCTTTTTTCAGCCTTCGCGGCTGAAATCCCTCACCTACTGGATTGCCACTTTTTGAGCGGATTCCTTCGCCCCAGGGAGTTTGGGTAGCGTGATCGTCAGCACCCCGTTCTTGTAAACGGCGCTGATCCTGGACTCATCGACAGGCCCGGGAAGCGGCACGCTCCGGGAAAACGACCCGTAACTGCGCTCCTGGGCAAAGTACCCCGCTTGGTCATCCTTCGTTTCATTCATCACTTCGCGCACGCCCTCGATCGTAAGTATATTGTCCTTCACGGTCAGCTCGATCTTGTCCTTCTCAAGCCCCGGGAGATCGCTTTTCAGGACATAGGCGTCCTTGGTCTCTTCCAGATCGACCGCGGGCGTAAAATCAAACCCGGAATCTTGCGGCATGTTCTGGAAAAGCGGCGAGCCGAACGTGAATGCGTGGCGCATGAGATTATTCATGCGCTGGCTCATCGCATCAAACTCGCCCCACGGATCGCTCGCGAACACGTTCTGCGCGAATGCGGCCGGGACACGCCGAGCAGAAGCCCTTGCCGCAGGATGAACCGCCGATGCCGGCAAACGGCTTGTGAGAGCGGATTCCTGTTTTTTCTCGATCGGGGCATGCCGCTCACTTTGCCGGACGAGCGTGACGATCTGCAAAACGGCGATCAGCGCAAGAAGCGCGATCACGACATAAATCGCTTTTCCCTTATGATTCGATGCTTCACCACTCATACAAGCATCCTCCTTTTGAAAAAATGTTGATCCAAACAGACGCGGGCGCGCGGCCCGAGAAGAACCCCGGGCCACGAGTCCGCCCCTCCGGCTTCACGCCCGAGGCGCTCCGCTCAGAATGACCTCATCGGTCATTTTACATCGACCTTGATCTGTTTCGGCTTCGCCCGTTCGGATTTGGGAAGCGTCAACTCCAGGACCCCGTCCTTGTAGTTGGCCGCGACCTTGTCCGCTTCGACCTCGACCGGCAGCTCCACGGAACGCTGAAAGCTTCCGTAGCGGCGCTCGGAGTAGAAGTAGCCTTTACCTTTTTTATTCTCTTCTTCTTTCCGCTCGCCTTTCACCGTCAGCGTATTGCCGGTGACCGAAATATCCAGGTCCTTGCGGTCCATCCCGGGAATATCAAGATGCACCTGGAACTGGTTCTCATCTTCCTTAACCTCGAGGCTCGGGATGATTTCTCCGACCGAGGCTGTGGATCCCCGACGCAAGGACGACGTGAAAAGACGGTTCATATCATCCTGAAGGTCGGTGACCAGATCGAAAGGGTCGATCCATCGATTGGGTTGTTTCATGAGTGGATTCATGATCGTTCCTCCTTATTAGGTTGATAGTCTTGTTCAAAACCCACTCTCTATTTCTCAAAAAATATGCCAAAATGCAATTTTCACAACTCATTATTTTTCAATAGGTTGCGAAATGTTATTATTTTAGTCGAGCTGTGCCTTGACTAAAAATGACACAGCACTTTGTGAAAAAAATTCGCACACTCTCTTGCGCGATGGGAAAGGCGAAAACTCGAGATATTTTGGGGAGAGAATAAAGACGCCGGAACCCCTAAGGTCTCCGGCGGCTTAAAAGATCAGGCAAGACCGCGGCTAATTGCTAACGCCCGCCCTCTTTGCGTTTGGAAAAACAATCCTTGCAGTAAACCGGTCTGTCACCGCTCGGCTTGAAGGGAACTTCACATTCTTTCTGACATTCCGCGCAAGTCGTCTTGTGCATTTCCCTGGGGCGCCCGCCGCCAAAACCGCCTTTTTCAAATCCCATAATACTTCCTCCCTGCCTGCCGCAAGGCAAGCTTGTTAACCGTTCGTTAAAAACTTCCTTCTTTTTGAAATGGACCGCGTTCACTCGGAAGCGCGTTCAAGCGCCGCGAGCACCAGGGGATCCTTCTTGCAAAATTGAGCCAAATGCTTTTCGACCCGCGCCGCCGCCTCTTTCAGTGAAAGTTTGAACACGCACGCAAGCTCCCCGACCAGCCCTTTGATGGAATGCTCCAGAAGCTGCCGCTTCCGCTGGTCACGGGTCTTGAGCCGGTCCACGGAAAAGATCAGGATGTTCCGGGCCAGATTCCAGGCCGGCAGGGTCTGCTCCTCGCCAAATTTTCCGGCCTTAAGATAGGCCAGGATCTTCTTCGCCTCGGGCTTCGACAACATGCTATGGAAACCGGACGCTTGCATATCGCTCTCCGTGACCACGAACCGCACCTTCATTCGCATCACGATCTTAGGAACCAGCGCGTAACACCGTTCTTTTTTACCGCCCCGATCTGCCAGACTGACCCTGTCAACACGGCACAACCCGTGAACGGGGTGAAAAAGCAGATCTCCTACGGTAAACTTTGAGGGCGTCATGATTGCCCTTGGGGTAACCCAGGATCTTGAGGAGAAAATCCGGGATCAACGGGAGCCACTAGGGGCTGTGCTGTCCGGTTCAAACGCTTATTTCGTTTTTCTTCCTGCTTTTTCTTTCTTAATTCCTCTTTCCGTCTCTTATCGCCCTTAAAATTCTGTCTCATGAAGTTCCTTTGGCTTGAAAAACGATGAACGGTTGGGTTGGTTGATTGGAAAATGAGGAGGGAAACGTTGCTAGGCGGTATTCTAGCACGCCGGGACCTCTTCCCCTAGATTTAATTCCAGTACCCGCTCCGCAGGAGAAGTATGAAAATGATTTATGTCCGGCATGTTTAAGGGCATAATACGCCCTGTTCATCCGGGAGATCAGAGCCAGACGTTCGCATCGCGCAAAATTTCAAATCTTCAAACAGGGAGTCCGCTATGTCCGAAATCCTTTCGAAGAAGTTCCTGAAATGGCTCATCCTCTCCGTGGTCGTTCTCGCGGCCGCGGCATTTTTCGTCTATCAATACTGGAACGCGCAACGGACCGCGCTGCCGAAAGGGATCGCCTCAGGGAACGGGCGGATCGAAGCCAAGTTGGTCGACGCCGTCGCCAAGGATGCCCTGAGGGTCAAACAGATCTTCGTAGATGAAGGCGATCTCGTGAAGCCGGGACAGGTCCTCGTGATCCTGGATACCGCCACATTTGATTCCGAGTTAGCGGAGGCAAAATTGCGGGTGGCTGCCGCCCAGGAGCGCGTTGCCAGCGCGAACTTCGCCGTCGTGAAACAGAAAAGCGTTCTCGCGAACGCCAAGCTAGAGCTTGAACGCGACCGCAAACTTGTCGCGGAGAACGCGATCGCCCAGCGGGACTTCGATACGCGGCAAACCCAATTCGACACGGCCACCGCCGCGCTCTCGGAAGAAACGTCCAAGCTGGAAACAGCCAAAGCCGAGGTCGACGTCGCCAAGGCGAACGTGGTAACGATCCAGACCCACATCGACGACGCGACGCTCAAATCCCCCGTGGTGGGAAGGGTCCTTTACCGCCTAGCTGAGCCGGGTGAAATGCTCGCCGCCGGAGGCAAGGCGCTCACCCTCGTCAATCTCGAAGATGTTTACATGGAGATCTATCTTCCGTCCGAACAAGCGGCCGGCCTGAAGGTCGGCGCGGACGCCCGGATCACGGTGGATTTCGCTCCGGGACGCGCGGCTCCCGCCAAGGTCAGCTTTGTTTCTCCCGAAGCGCAGTTCACGCCAAAACAGGTCGAAACGCGCAGTGAGCGGGATAAACTGATGTTCCGGGTCAAGATCCAGGTGCCAAAGGAACTCGTCTCCGCTTACGTGGAACGCGTCAAGACAGGCGTCCGCGGCGTCGGCTATGTAAAGATCCAGGACTCCGCGGTCTGGCCCAGCTGGCTCGAGCGGCGTTTTGTGGAACCGTCCACGCAACCCGATAAAAAATAATCCCCGCCCCATGGCGTCCTCCGCCTCGCAACCGTCATCTCCGGGAGGTCCGGTCGTATCGGTCCAGAACGTCACGCACCGTTACGGCAAGGCGGCCGCCTTAAGCGGGATCTCCATCGACATCCCCCAGGGGATCCGGGTCGGGATCATCGGCCCTGACGGCGTCGGCAAATCCACGTTGATGGCCCTCATCGCCGGATCGAAAAAATTGCAGGCGGGCAAGATCTCGACGTTAAATGGAGATATGGCTGACCCTCGGCATCGCCGCGTGGCTTGCCCCAAGATCGCCTACATGCCGCAGGGACTGGGCAAGAACCTTTACCTCGAACTCAGCGTTTATGACAATGTCGATTTTATGGCCCGCCTGTTCGGCCTCGGTGAAACGGAACGCCGCGCGCGCGTCAAAGAACTGCTCTCGGCCACCGGCCTCGGCCCGTTCGCGTCCCGGCCCGCTGGAAAACTTTCAGGCGGCATGAAACAAAAAGTCGGACTTTGCGGCGCGCTCGTGCATGACCCGGACCTTCTGATCCTGGATGAACCCACCACCGGAGTTGATCCCCTTTCCCGGCGGCAGTTCTGGACCCTCATTGATACCATTCGCGCGAGCCGTCCCGGCATGAGCGTCCTCATTTCCACCGCATATATGGACGAAGCCGCCCAATGGGATTGGATCGTCGCCATGGACGCGGGCCAGGTGCTCGCGACGGGTTCCCCGCAGGAATTGATGGAACGGACCGGCACCCGCGATCTGGAACAATGTTTTATTCATCTCTTGCCGGAAGAAAAACGCAAGGGGCACGCCGAGCTCACGATCCCGCCGCGGCCGGATGGACGCTCCGAGATCGTCATTGACGCGAAGGGATTGACCCGGAGTTTCGGAACCTTCACCGCGGTAGACCACGTCAGCCTGTCGATCGAACGCGGCGAGATCTTCGGCTTCCTCGGTTCGAACGGCTGCGGTAAATCCACGACGATGAAGATGCTAACAGGACTTCTTCCCCCGACCGAAGGATCGGCGACGCTCTTCGGAAGTTCCGTTGAAGCCGGCAGCCTCGAGGTTCGAAAAAATCTTGGCTATATGACGCAGGCCTTCTCGCTTTACGGAGAACTCACCGTGCGGCAGAACCTGGTCCTGGACGCGCTCCTCTACCATATCCCGTCCCAGCAGGCAGAAACCCGGATCAAGGAACTTGTGGAAAAATTCGGCCTGGGCCCGCATCTGGATGTGCTCGCCGATTCCCTGCCCATGGGCCTCAAACAACGGCTTTCACTCGCCGTCGCGGTATTGCATGAACCCAAGATCCTAATCCTGGATGAACCGACCTCCGGCGTCGACCCGGTCGCCCGTGACAGTTTTTGGGAACTGCTGATCGACCTATCGCGTAATCAGGGCGTCACGATCTTCATCACCACTCATTTTATGAACGAAGGCATGCGCTGCGACCGGATCTCGCTCATGAACGCGGGCAAGGTGCTGGCGTGCGACGCGCCCCAGAAATTGATCGAAGCGCGCGGCGCCGCGAACCTGGAAGACGCTTTCATCGGGTGCATGGAAGACGCGATCGCGAAAGGCACCACAGCGACCCCGGACAAGAGCGCGGAAGCCGCGGTGGCGGCCTCCGGAACCACCGCAACATCCTCCCGGCCCTCTGTCTTCAAAGAACGCCTCGGGCGGATGCTTGCGTACGCCCGCAATGAAACCGTACAAATCCTGCGCGATCCCGTGCGCCTGGTCTTTTCGTTCCTCGGATCCGCATTGCTCATGCTCGTCTTCGGTTTCGGCATCACGACCGATATTGAAAATATCCGCTACGCCGCGTTCGATCTCGACCGGTCCCCGGAAAGCCGTGCCTATCTTGAACAATTCGCCGGATCGAAACCTTATTTCCTGACAACTCAACCGATCCAGTCCGCCGACGAAGGTCTGGCGCGCCTGCAGGCGGACAATGTTTCAGTGGTCCTTGAGATCCCGCCCAATTTTGGCAGAGACCTGCGCCGGGGCAACCAGCCCCAGGTCCTGGCCGAGGTCGACGCGGCTATGACCTTTCGCGGCGAGACCGTCGCCCAGTACGTCCAGGGGGTCCACAATCTCATGCTTCAGAATCCCGCCGCCGGCTTGCAGGTTTCCCCGATGAAGGACACCGCGACCTTCGAAGAGCGTTACATGTACAATCCCACGTTCGAGAGTGTTTACTCGATCGTGCCGAGTATCCCGGCCCTGCTCCTCGTTCTGATCCCCGCGATCCTGATGGCGGTCAGCATCGTGCGTGAGAAAGAACTGGGCTCCATGATCAACTTCTACGTCACGCCGACGGGAAGGCTCGAATACCTTCTGGGAAAACAACTGCCCTACATCGCGATCGGCATGTTGAACTTTTTTATCCTTGTCGCGATGGCGCTTTTCGTCTTCGGCGTTCCGATCAAGGGAAGCTTCCTGTTCCTAACGCTCACCACACTACTTTATGTCACGGCGACGACCGGCATCGGCATGGCCATTTCCACCTTCACGACCAGCCAGGTCGCGGCCGTCTTTGTCACCGCGATCCTCACGATCACGCCGACCATCCAGTTCTCTGGGCTACTCCAGCCGGTCTCGACCTTGATGGGAAAAGCCAAGATCGTCGGTTCGATCTGGCCCACGACCTATTACATGCACTCGAGCGTCGGGGCTTACACCAAAGGGCTCACTCCCGACCTCATGATTCAGGATATTGTTTTTCTCTTATGTTGCATCCCGATCCTCTGGGCCTTCAGCACGCTCGGCCTCCGAAAGCAGGAGAAATAATGATGCGATCACTCCTCAATATCTTCTGGCTGGGTCTCAAGGAGCTCCGCAGTCTCGTCAGCGACAAAGTGATGCTCCTTTTCGTGATCTATGCTTTTACGATGGCCGTCTATATCCAGGCGACAGGGACCTCCAATGAGGTCAATAACGCCTCGATCGCTTTTGTCGATGAGGATAACTCGGCCCTCTCCAAGGAACTCATCACCGCGTTCTACCCGCCGCGTTTCCAGATCCCGAAAACGATCCATGCCAGCGAGACCGAGGACGCGATGGACAAGGGGCTTTTCATGTTCGTCGTGGCCATTCCCCCCCGTTTTGAAGAGGACCTACGATTCGGCCGCAATCCGGAGATCCAGCTCAATATCGACGCGACCGCCATGCAGCAGGCTGGGATCGGCTGCAATTACATCAAGAACATCCTCAACAAACGCATCGCGAATTTCCTCAAACGCACCGACCAAACCCAGACCGCTCCCGTGACGCTGATCATCCGCAAAATGTTCAACCCGAACGGTACGGCCTCCTGGTTCCTGAGCGTGGTCGCCATCATCAATCAGATCACGCTGCTGACGATCGTTCTCACCGGCGCGGCGGTGATCCGGGAGCGGGAACACGGAACGCTGGAGCATCTGCTCGTGATGCCACTGACGGCATTCGAGATCGCGCTGGCCAAGGTGTGGGCCAATGGACTGGTGATCCTGCTCGCGACGGGGCTTTCGATCTTTGGCGTGGTTGAAACGGCGCTTCAAGTGCCGTTCGCGGGATCGCATCTTCTGTGGTTCTTCGGCGTGACGCTCTACCTTTTCTTCGCGACAGCACTCGGGATCTTCCTCGGAACGATCTCGCGTTCCATGGCCCAGTTCGCGCTGTTGAATATCCTGATCGTTCTGGTGTTGATGTTGCTCTCAGGCGGTTCGACGCCCGTCGAAAGCCAGCCGGAATGGCTCCAAAGGCTAACCTTCTTCTTACCGTCACGGCATTTCGTAAGCTTTTCCCAGATCATCATCTACCGGGGCGGCGGCTTGAGCGCGGTATGGCCGCAGTTCCTGATGGTCAGCGGCATGGGGTTGGCTTTCTTCAGCTACAGTCTGTCGCTCTTCCGGAAATCCATCGCCGTCACCAAGTAACGGCAAAACCCGCCAAAAGCTCCCTAAAAACAGAAAAGGCTTAGCTGTGCTGGCCAGGAAGCTTGAACGCCACTGCCGTCAAGCGCATCGGCCAAAAGCTAAGCCCACCGTTGAGACCGTCCAAGAACGCGTCACTCTTGCCCCGTGCCACCCTGTCAAGGGTTCGTTGGCAGCGGAACGACTTTGCAGCGTCAGCGGCCTCAAAGCCCAAGTCCACAACCGACTCGCAATCCGTCCCGCCTCTATCGCGGTCGAACCGGCCGATCTGAGACCCGGTGCTGATGCCAAGGAGGCTTGGATCCATCGGGGAGTCATCGTCCCCAAGCCAGATCCGCCATTCCTTGGCCTCAACAGAACCGTAGCCGATGAACGCCAAAAAAGCAAGGCCCCAAGACAAAATTCCCGAATAAAAAACCCGGGGCCGCGGCAAGTCGATCTCGGATTGCAAGTAACTCACCTCTGGGGGGCTACCCTCTTCAAAAATTCAGGTTCTTTTACGCCTACGAAATCTTTCCTTGATGAAGAGATAGACGTCTTTGAGGTTCTTCGCCAAGCTCTTTTTCCTCAAACTGACTTGCGCCCTGATGTCTTGCATTTCATCACCCAACTCAGCTGAGATCGAAGGGGATTTTTTGACGGAGAGGATCTGGGCAGGATAAACACTACGATGGCCGGTCATAAGAAAACTAACAACGCAGGCGACCGTGGCGTAAGGGGCAAGCCGCGGGCCGAAGATCTCGATCGCCATTACACTCGCCGCGATCGGGGTATTGGCCGCTCCAGCAAGTAGCGCGACAAATCCTATCGCGGAAAGGGTCGCATGATCCAACCCGAACCACCCCGCAAAAAGAGAACCCGCGGATGCTCCGATAAAAAAGATCGGCGTCACAATACCGCCAGCCCCTCCGAAGTTGAGCGTCACGCTCGTAAAGATCATCTTCATAAACGCCGCGTACCAGGGAATACCCTGTCCCTGCAAACAGCGCTCGATCCCCTGAAGCCCCAAGCCTAAATAGTCCTTTGAAAAAAGCAACGCAAGCACCACAAGAAAGACTCCCCCCACAAACCCCTTCAAGGGCAATGCCATCTTGAGTTTGGCGGCAACCTTCTCTCCGAACCTCATCATCTCGATCAACAGGAAGGAACAGATCCCGAAAAAGACCCCGGCGAGACAGACCTCGATCAGAAAAAACTCACTGAACTGCGGGACAAAGTGAAGCGGATGATAGAAGTAGGCGATCCCCATCACGTTTGAAACATGATACGCCGTGATCCCCGCGATAAAGGAAGGAAGCAGCACGTCGTACAAAAGTCCTCCCACAAAGAGCACCTCCACCCCAAAAAGAGCTCCGGCGATCGGTGTGCCGAACACCGCGGCGAATCCCGCACTGACGCCACAGATCATAAGCTTGCCCCGGTCCTGCGCGTCAAAACGGAATAGCCCCCCTAATAAAGACCCTGCCCCGGCCCCGATATCTGCCGCAGGAGCCTCCTTACCGGCCGAGCCTCCCGCCGCGATCGTAAGGATCGGCCCGACGAACGCTTTGAGAACGGAAAGAACCGTTATTTTCTCTTGATGGTGGATGGCCCGGATCACCCGGTTCGTGCTGTACGCGTCCGCGCGAGGCGCAATCTTTTTCATCAGGATCTGGTTCAGGAAAAGCACCAGCGGGAGGGATAAAAAGAAATAGGGGAAATGGGCAGTAGAAACTGTGATCTTGTTCAGAGTATGGATAAAAAGAGCCGTCAATGTGCCCACGATCGCCCCGGTCACGGTCGCCAGGATAAACCATTTCAGAATACTGACAAAAAGGACGGTTTCTTCTGCTAATCTTCGTTTCATGGATCTCCCAGAACTCTTGAAAGTTGCGTCCGATTATAGCAACAACCGCGCGGGGCTTCGAAACTTTTCCCTCCGACATCCGGTTACCATCTATTGAGTCAATTTCTCTCGCGCAGCTTCGGGCAGAGTCAAGCGACCGTGCCCCCTAGCGGCGGATCCGCTCCAAAACAAACTACTAAAAAAATAAAAAGCCCGGGGGACCATAAGCTCCCCGAGCTTTCTCAAAAATGTTGCTTTGATGCAGAATCTTATCCCATGGTAAGGGCTTCAACCGGACACGATCCGGTGCAGGCCCCGCAATCGATGCACTGCTCGTTCGCCACGGCTTTGCTATCGACGATCTCAAGTGCCCCGACCGGGCAGTTTTCTTTGCATGCGCCGCAACCGGTGCACTTCGCTGTATCAATCTTGATCATATGAGTCTCTCCTTTTTTTACGGGCATCGCCCGCTTTATGTCTTTATTTGAAAATAAAAATGGCAGCCCCTGTGAAAGCTCAGCGCCATTTTTTATGAAACTCCCCCGCTTGGTGGCCTTTTGCGACCGGCTTCAGACTTCCGGAGAGATAGAAATTATAAAATCTCTGGTGAGAGACCTGTTACCAGTGAAGTCTTTATGAAATTAAGAAGATCTGCATTGAGCTTGTCTTTGTGCGTATCGGTCAAACCATGCGGCGCGCCGGGATAAACGATCAGTTTTGCATTTTTCACAAGCGCCGCACTTTTCCGGCCCGTGATATCTATCGGCACAACCTGATCATCATCACCATGGATGACAAGCGTGGGCACATCAAACTTCTTAAGATCTTCGGTGCAATCTGTCTCGGAAAAAGCTTTGATGCACTCATAGGTGTTTTTGTGTCCCCCCATCATCCCCCGCAACCACCACGAGTCGATCATTCCCTGGGAGATTTTCGCACCTGTCCGGTTGAATCCAAAAAAGGGCCCGCTCGCCACGTCTTTAAAAAACTGCGCCCGATCGGCAAGGAAAGACTTTCGAAAGCCGTCAAACACTTCGATCGCGAGGCCGCCGGGATTTTCCGGGGTCTTGAGCATCAACGGCGTCACCGCGGAGATCAATACCACTTTGGCTACTCGTTTGGTGCCGTAGCGACCGATATAACGAGCCACTTCTCCGCCCCCCGTGGAAAATCCGATGAGAACGATGCTTTTTAAATCGAGTTTTCCGATCAACTCGGCGAGATCATCGGCATAAGTGTTCATCTCGTTACCTTCTGACGGCTGATCCGACCGACCATGCCCACGTCGGTCATGTGCGATACAGCGGTACCCTTTTGATACCAAAAAAAAACATTTGCGACTCCCAACTATCCGAAGTAAGCGGCCAGCCATGACAAAAAACGACGGGTTGCCCCTGCCCCCAATCTTTATAATAAAGCTGTGTTCCGTCTTTAACCGTTATCGTGCTCATAATCGCGCCATCCTTTCTCGACACCCAAATGTTTCTAAAAAACTTTATTCAAATAAAAAGGCGTTACAGCACCTTCGAACTTCCGTTCGCTGTAGCTGTAACGCCTGTATTATATTATAAAGACTCCGCCGCCTGGGATCATTTGAATCTTCGATTCAAATACTAACGCTTCATTTGTTTCAAAAACCAAAACAAATGAAGTCGATTGCGAACTGGTTCCGTAAAACGGAACAGATCAAACCTGCGGAGAGGAAACGAAAATAAAAAAGGCCCCGGTATAAATACCGAGGCCCTTTTTTATATGGCTCCCCGAGAAACACCCCCGCGCGTCCGTTTTTCGAGGTGGAATTTCCAATCTCCCTCTATAGGGTCCTCAAAGGTGCCTGGAAGATCGGTGATCCGGACCGCCCACACGCAACCTCAAGCTGGCCGTTGAAAGCATCGCCACCCGCGACCGTCCCCTCTTTCAAACATCAAGTGTAGAGGCTTTTAGGCCTACACTTGTGAACGAATTTCCGAGACACCGTCTCGGATTTCTTTAAACCGGAAGTTTTATATCTCGCCAAATGTGCCTTGCAAATCCCTGTTTTGGCGAGATATAAATGATCGAAAAATCCTCAACGCTGTCGAGGATTTCGCAGACAGCGTCTGCGGAATTCGCCAGACGCTGTATGGCATTTTTGCTTCGATAGGATAATTACGCAACCAGCGTAACGCTCTTTGCGTAATGAACTTATCTGCCAAGATCTGCGCGCTATCTGGATTTTTCAGACAGTGTCTGAAAAATGGCCTACAGATCAGGTTATGAGGAATATCAAGCAGCCTGAGTGAAAGGTTTTTATTTGAGAATATATCGAAGCTGGGGACCTGAACCCTGCGTTTGAATAATGCCGCGCTCTACAAGCTCGTTAAGATCTCTGACCGCGGTGTCGCGGGCACATTTAAAACGCTTCATGTATTCGCCGGTCTGAATTTGCCCGTGCTCTTGCAGGTACTTCACCGCCTTGAACTGCCGCGAATTGATCTCTTGTTTCTTAAGGCCTTTTCTTAGGTCTTCCCCTTTGAGATACTCCTTAATTTCGGACTCAACTCGCGTCATTTCCACTTCGACAGCGCTCACGAAAAACTCGATCCATTCCGTAAGATCAGGCACTGCATTTTCCGCATAGGCTTTCCTGACCTTATTCAAATGGCTGTAATACTCTTCGGGATGGGTATCGAAATATTCCTCAAGCGAGAAAAAGCTTTTCGTGTCATAGCCAAGCTTATAAAGAACGAGCGTGGAAAGAGCTCGGCCCGTCCGTCCATTACCATCCACAAAAGGGTGGATGCTTTCAAACTCATAATGAGCAATGGCTGAGATCAAAAAAGGAGAGATTTCGTCTCTCTCTGCTTTTTGGATCCAATCCACAAGATCCTTCATCAAGGGAGGCACGTCCTGGGGCGGAGGGGGCGTGTAAACAGGAATGCGGTCCCTTCCTGAAACAATGTAGTTTTGAACCGTCCGGTATTTTCCGGATTCGTTTTCCATGCCTTCAATATTCTGAACGCAGAGCTTGTGAAGCTGCCGGACAGCAGATTCGTTGATAACCAGTCCCGGATCGGCAAAGGTCTCGCTGATAAAGCGAAGCACTTCCCGGTAATTGGTCACTTCCAGAATATCCCGCTTCCGGAATTCACGTTTCGGTTTTTTCCCGTCAATGACCTGGGCTACCTCTTGCTCGTTGAGAGGGTTACCCTCTAAATGCGTCGAGGAATGCACGCTTTTAACCAAGGCCTGGCGCCTTAATCCGGCCTCCCATTTCGGCTTCAGCGGGGCATTTACGATCAAAGCATGGGCCTCTACGATCCTATTGATCGATTTCAGAAGCTTATGGGTGATGGCATATTTAGGTTGATACATCGCTTCCCTCCTTTTCTTGTGAGAATATTACCACAAAACAATCAATATGACAATAACATGTTAAATTCATAAGTCGTTTAATAGCGTCATGTTATGTATATTCTACTATCCGATTTACTGTCCGATTACTATCCGATTTACTGTCCGATGCATCCCACGGCTATGGATTGGACGGTTCTCTTAGCTTCAGGTCTTGGATCATGCTAACGACACGGGAATCGTGCCGCAGGACATCGGCCTTGATCTTGAGGACACGAGCGCGCAGATTCAGCACGTCTTCGGGCTTAAACCTTTTTTGATAAGGATCATAGTCCGTTTTCTCCGGATCCTTTCCCGGAACATAGAAAAAAGCGGCATCACGCCCCTTAAACGCAAAAAACGAGAACCCCCATTTTCTGGAGTTCTCGTTTTTGCACTAAATGGCTCCCCCGCCTGGGATCGAACCAGGGACACTGCGGTTACGGTCTGACTTCAGTTGCCTGAAGAGTCGGACTTTCTCTTTGCCATATCCAAAATTCATGGACTTAGGCAGCAGGTGTAAAGTCTCTGCACTTGCCCCCTAGGTTTTTAAACCTAGGTGCTAGCTCAGGATTGCCCTCGCGCCGAAACGCGATAGGGTTTCCCTGACTTAGCCTGCTTGTCACCTCAATGTTTCCACTGAGGGCTGCTAACTGCGTGAACAGCCGCATGCTCTACCAGCTGAGCTACAGGGGAATAACATGTTAAAGAGCAACCTTTTCATCCAGCCACCGTCTTCCGGCGGCCGTTTTAAAATATTTTCTCTGTTTAAACAATCTTTCCTGGATCTAAAGCTTTCGAAATAAACAAGATCGAAAGGACGATTCTTGCTCGTCCAACGATTGATACCTTTGTTATGTTCCGCCAAACGAACTGCCGGCGGCTTTCTTGTAAAGCCTGTGTATCTTTTCCCGTTCTTCCTGCTTTTTAGAATGTAAACATAATAGATCATACCATCTGCCCGCCTCCTTAGGAGTCGGGTTCGTCCTTACCTTCGGTAAAGCGAAAGCTTCCGCCTTGAATTATAAAATAATTCAAGGACGGATCCGTCCTCGCCTCAAGCGAGGCGGAACAGGGGAATGACTTTTTAAAGAACAAATACTGCTTTGGGAGGTGTAATTATAGGGATTGTGACAAAAGGGTCAATGAGTGTTTTTGGCCTTTGCTTCACAGCTCCGAACTGCTATATTTCTACCCTGCCCGGAACCCCGGGCGGAAAGGACGTTGCCATGGTTGGAAAAATCATGATCGCTGTTGTGTTTGCTGGCCTTCTGACGGTCTCCGGACCCTTTTCTCTGGGAACCGTTTTCGCTTTTGAGGATACCCTGGTCATTGAATCCCTGAGAACGATCGACGGGGCCATCACGGGCATTAATACGGACGCGAAACGCGTTACGGTCCGCTGGATGTACGACTCGGTCATGATCCGGTATGAAGATATCACGCTGAACGTCCCGGACACTTGCGTCATCACGAAAGAATCGGAGGCCAGCGAAATTTCCGAACTGGAAACAGGCGATCATGTGACTGTCCGCTACGACCAGAATGCTGAGCCGTTGCCGCGAGCCATAAGCATCGTTGTATCCTAGACATCACCCCGCGATCTTAGATCAAAATTAAACAACATCAGGAGAATCTCATCATGTACAAGCTTGTATTGATCCGCCACGGAGAAAGTATCTGGAACAAAGAGAACCGTTTCACCGGTTGGTATGACGTCGACCTTTCCGAAAAAGGTCTCGGGGAAGCTAAAGAGGGCGGCCAACTCCTCAAAAAAGAGGGCTACACTTTCGACATCGCCTTCACGTCCGTCCTCAAGCGCGCGATCCGCACGCTCGGGAACGTACTCGATCAAATGGATCTTATGTGGATCCCGGTCATCCGGGACTGGCGGTTGAATGAACGTCACTACGGTTCGCTCCAGGGCCTCAACAAAGCCGAGACCGCCGCCAAGTACGGCGATGATCAGGTCAAGATCTGGCGCCGCAGCTACGACGTCCCGCCTCCGGCCCTTGAGGAAACGGATCCCCGGAATCCGTCGAAAGATCCCCGTTATAAGAACCTCAAAAAAAATGAGATCCCGCTCACTGAATGCCTGAAAGATACCGTTGCCCGTGTGATCCCCTGCTGGAACGATACGATCGCTCCGGCCATCCTGTCGGGGAAAAAGGTCCTGGTCGCCGCGCACGGCAACAGCCTTCGCGCGCTCGTAAAGTACCTCGATAACATCCCGGAAAAGGACATCGTCGAACTCAACATCCCGACCGGCATGCCGCTTGTGTACGAGCTGGACAAGGACCTCAAACCGATCAAGCGTTACTACCTGGGCGACCCGGAAAAGGTCAAAGCCGCGATGGACGCCGTCGCGAACCAAGGCAAAGCGAAAAAGTAAACCAGGGGCTCGGGACTTGGGGCTCGTAAAAATAAGACGCCTTCCCAAGTCCCGAGTCCCGGTTCTTAAAGAGGTTCATGGATCCTTCCGCTGATATTTTAAAAAAAATCAAAGACTTTGCGGAACGCTACGGTTCTCTGGTCTTTTCTTTCGGATTTTTGATCCTCGCTTTCTATTTACTCCCCGACTTCGGCCTCGGCTATGACAGCCCGAAGAACTTCAAGGAAGGCGCGATCAACCTCGATTATCTCCTGAAAGGATACCTCCTCCCGAAAGAACAGGTCTCTCTCACCTATCAGATCCACGGCGCGTTCTTTTTTATGGCCGCGGATCTCGCGAAGAGGATCTTAAGCGACACTCTCGGATGGCTGGACCCGGTCTCTGCGCGGCACGCGATCCTGCCCCTCCTGGTATTCGGCTTCATCAATATCCTTCACAGTTTTCTTAAAAAACACGCCGGTCAGGCCATCGCCTGGCTCACGGTACTGATCCTCGTGACCCTCCCCGCCTTTTTTGGCCACACGTTCCACAATATCAAGGACATCCCTCTTTTTATCTTCTTTTCGCTCACCATACTCTGTTTTTATGAATGGCAAACCTCCTCGTTCAAGAGAACCCGATATCTGTATCTGTCCTTTCTGTGCCTCGGATTCACCCTGCTGAGCAAACTCTACGCCGTGCTGCTTCCGATCCTCCTCATGATCTGGCTGGTCACGCGCCGCGCCGCCACTCGATCCGAAAGATCCGCCCAAGAACCCCGCTTCCCCTGGGATGTCCGGACACTCGTCCACTTCACGGCCGGCGCCGCGCTCGTCATCGGGCTCCTGGCGCTATTCTTCATGCCAGGTTTTTATGCCGTAAAAGAAAAAGCTGTTTTTTGGGAGATCAAATCGCGAACGATCAGCGGACTCATGACCGATTCCAACCGGGGCTGGAGCTTTTATCCCTGGGTTCAGCTGTTCTTTGTGATCCCCATAGCCACTCTTGGATTCGGTCTGTTGGGCATCATACAAGCGGTCCGGCGTCGGCTCAACGAGCCGCTTCACTTTCTGATGCTAGTATGGTTCGTGACCATCATGGCTACGGCCTCCACGCCGCTTTTCCCGGTTTATCACGGGATACGCCTTTTCATGGTCTTTCTGGTCCCCTTTTGTTTTTTTGTAAGCTCGGGGATCATCGCCTCTGCCACCTTCCTTACCACACGGTTCCCGCTAAAGAAAACGGCGGCGCTCTGGATCCTGGGTCTGGGGGTCATTGGCTTTCAGATCGCGGGGATCGCGACCACGCATCCTTATGAAACTTCTTTTTTCAATCGTTTGGCCGGAGGGCTCGGAGGTGCGCAGGAGAAAAAGATCCCGGATGCCGGAGACTATTGGCTGACCTCTTACAGAGAAGGGATACACTGGCTCAACCGGAACGCGCCTCCCCGAGCGATCATTTGGCTTCCAAGCGTCGATGATTTTTTTATGGCGAGGTATTATCCCGTTCGCCGGGACCTTGAAATGGGCTTCGTCGTCAAAACACCTCTCCCCGGGAATTCCTACATGATCGTGAACCCCGGAGAAACTTGCTGGGTGAATCTTGTTGAAGCCTCTAGGCAAAAAGTCGCTGAGGAACTCCGGGGAATGAGGAAAGTCCACGAGATCCGCCGCCAGGGCGGCGAGATCCTTTCGATCTATTACAAAGCCTAGACTGCCGGCCGCCCTCGCTCGAACGAATGTTCTTTAAAACTTTCGTCTAAAAACGCTCAATCTGATCATAGAAGATGATCCCAATCTCCTCGATCATCGCAAGATCCCAGTCACCATCCCCTCGAATCTGAAGCGAGAGATCCCCCTGGGAAGGCTTTGACACCTTGGGGCTACCGATAACTTTCTTTCCCTTACATTGGAAAAAAAGATCCAGATCCCGTTCGGGAAGTCCCCAACCACGAAAGAAGCTATCTTTTCCTTTTCGGCACAAAGCGATCCCCGAACGGGGATTCCCGTTCAAAGACCTAAAAAAGACACAGTCCCCTTCAGAGACTATCGGACGAAAAATGATTTTTCGAACGCGTTGAACGATCAGCGGCCCGATCATCCGAGGGACATCCCGGGTTGCGATCTGTGTTTCGGCATGAGCGATCAAAACATCCCCGTCGTTCAGGATGGGCCCCGCCGACTTAAAAAAAAGAGAGCTTTCGCCCGACGACGCGGAAAAGGCCTCGGCCTGGATCACGGGGATCTGATGCCCTATCCAAAAACGCATCGTGTGCTCATAAAGATGATAGAGATAGGTCGATTCATCATCGTGATCAAAAACATAGTCCTTCGGATGATGGGGATAATATCCCCCAGCCCAAAAAATCGAGTGTGGCCCCGCGAGACGCACCGCCGCGTCAGCGACTTTTTCAGCCAACGGATATCGGTAAAAGGGATCCCGGAATTTGAGGCATTCCTTAACCGCAGCTCCGGCCGAGAGGGTCAGCATCACCGCTGCTAAACCAGCCGCGAACCTCTTCCGTGAACGGGCAGAGAACCGAAAAACGCGGGCCGCAAGCGCCGCAAATTCCATGATACCGGTCACGGCCAGAAAATAGAATGGGACGT
>CAZDVO010000002.1:45615-116046 GCA_964508905.1 uncultured bacterium | reverse complement strand
GGCATGGACCCTCGGAGTAAGGCGGACCGGTTCGTTGCAAAAGTTAAAACGCTTCGTTTTCCCGGCTACTCACGTTTCCATGAACGATTTGAAGCCCGAAAACGGGACGTTTTAAATGATATCAAGACCTTCCGGCTGGAACCCGTTCAGGGATTTGAGGAGCCGGGGCTGGAGCTCCACGCCCGGGTCAAGGATGCGGAGGCCCTGGAAGCGCTTCTCCGAAGCCTTTCAGCAAAGCAGGGCGCGCTTAACTCGTTGTTTGAAATTATGTTATGAATTCGCTACAATACGCGCTCTCATGATCATCTTACGAAGGATCCTTTCACTCACCCTGGTGTTGTTCGTCCTTTTTGCCCCTGCTCTGCGGGCTGAAGAGGCGACCGTTTCCGCGACCTTGAGCAAAAGTTCCGCGCAGGTCGGGGAGGAGGTCCGTCTTAATATCCGGGTGACCGGCCAATCCATGAATCTCCAGGCGCCACGGTTGCCGACGATGGATGGTTTTGATGCCTATTACACGGGGCGCGCTTCGCACATCGCCATGGTCAATGGAGTTTCTTCCTCGAGCGTGGAATTCAGCTACAGCCTGATGCCGAAACGTCCCGGTCATTTTGTGATAGCGCCTATTGAAGTCCAGGTCGGGAAGAGTACTCTTCGCTCTGCGCAGCTGGAACTTGATGTGACCGGCAGCGCGGCACCCGCGACACGAGCGGCCCCTTCGGCTTCTTCTTCCGCATCGAGAGTACCGGTAGCGCCGCAGGCGCCGGTTGAGTCGGCTTCCTCGGTTTCTCCCGGGACCGACGATAATATTTTTGTTCAGGCATGGACCGACCGGAAGACCCTCTATCAGAACCAGCAAATGCTTTTGACCTATTCGCTCTACACGCGTTATGACACGCGGTACGAGGGGTTTGATAAAGAGCCCGAGACGAGCGGTTTCTGGATCGAGGAGTTCCCGATGGGACAGGACGTGCCCCGCGAGACGGTCCGTATGAACGGGAAGCGGTATGTCAAGGCTGACATAAAAAAAATGGCGCTTTTCCCGACGGCGCCGGGTAACTATAAGATCCAGCCCGGAAGCATCAAGGTTTCGGTTCGTGAGGAGCCCCAGGGGTCGAGCGCGTTCGACGAATTTTTCAGTGATAGCTTTTTTACCGGCGGATCTTTTTTTTCGCGCCGGCAGAACCGGTTGCTGAGCCCGCCGCCTATCGAATTGGTCGTGAAACCCCTTCCGGAGCAGGGAAAACCGGCCAGTTTTCAGGGCGCGGTCGGTTCGTATCGTTTGACGGCCTCGATCGACAAGGACAAAGTAAAACAGAATGAGCCGGTGACCCTAAAGATCGTCATCGAGGGTGAAGGGAATATTGAAACGTTGACCCGGCCGAAAGCTCCCAAACTGACGGGGTTCAAGGTCTACGACGCCGATATGAACTCCAAGCTCTTTCAGACGGATAATGTGATCGGCGGCACGAAAAGTTTCGAGGTCGTTTTTATCCCCCGGGATGAGGGGGAGTCCTTCATCCCACCGATGGAGTTCAGCTATTTTGATCCCCGGCAGGAAAAGTATGTGACCCTGCAGACCCCGAATTTTCCGATCCAGGTCGAACATTCAGATCAGGTCTTTCAGATGCCCGAGGAACTCGAGGGGAATTCGCTGTTCCAGAAGAAGGTCCGCTCCGAGGGGAAGGATATCCGTTTTATTGATGAGAAAATGACGGAAACGTTTCGGATCCATGCGGTGGAACTGGTCCACAAGATCCTCCTCTGGGGCGACGGGGTCTTGTTGTTGCTCTTGTTGGCACTGTGGCTGAAGGACCGGCAGGATCGTCTTTTCTCGAAGGATCAAGCGCTGCGTCGGCGGAAGACCGCGCGCTCCACAGCGTCCCTGAACATGAATAAACTTAAGAAACTCGCGCGTTCCTCCCGTGAGGAGGATGTCGCGACCTTTTTCGTCGAACTGGAAAAAGCGATGACCCAGTACATTACGGACAAATGGAATCTGTCGACCTATGGCGTGACGCGGCAGGACCTCGAGGCCACGCTGACGCGGCATTTTGGGGCGGAGGATGCTCACTTGAAAGATGTTTTTGAACTTTTCCGGCTTTGTGACGAATCGCGATTTGGGAAAGGCGAGGCGCCTCAGGCTTCCAAGAAGATCGGCCTCAAGATCTTTCAGGATACTGTGAACCGGATCGAGAGGATGCGCCGATGAAGAAGATCCTGGCTTTGTTAATGCTTTGTGTGGTGTGCGTGCCGTTGGCCCGTGCGGCGGATGATGTTGCCTCTGTCTTTCGGGATGCGAATACGAGCTACCGAACGGGCGATTATGCCAAGGCGGCGGAGCTTTACGCGTCGCTTGTCGCGAGAGAGCCCGGGGTCGCGTCGTTCCACTACAATCTTGCCAATGCCAGTGTGCGCCTCGGGAAATTGAGCCAGGCGATCCTCAACTACGAGCAGGCGCTGCAACTCGACCCTCGCCATGCCGATGCGCGAGAAAATCTTCGCTATACGCGGGGGCTTCTGGAATATCGCGTGGAAGATACGCGGAACTGGTATGTGAAGGCGTTGGAGACGGTATTGAAATTGATGACGGAGAAAGAAGTGACGGTCGTCGCGCTAGCGATCCTGGGTGTCTTTTTGCTCGGAGGGATCCTCTTTTTCCTCAATGGGCGCGGCGTTTTCTGGAATATCTGGCAGCGCTTTGTTTTTACGCTCCTGATCCTCGCCGCGACGGGGGCTGTCGCCAAGCAGGTGCAGAGCAATTTGATCCGCGAGGCGATCGTGATACAGAAGGAATGCGAAGCCCGGTACGGGCCCTCGGAGCATGACCAGGTCGCGTTCAAGATGGGCGAGGGGATCAAAGTGTTCGTGATGGACCGTCGTGAGGACTGGGACCGGATCCTTCTGACGAATGGTGAAAGTGGTTGGGTCAAACAATCGGATATCGCGGAGGTCCGGGTATGAAGAAACTTCCGGATGCGAAAGGCCATTTTGGCCCGTACGGCGGGCGGTATGTTCCCGAAACTTTGGTCAAGGCCTGTCAGGAGCTAACGGCTGCGTATAAGCGCCTCAAGAACGACAGGAAATTCCGGGAAGAATTGAACGGTTATCTTTCGAACTATGCCGGACGCCCGTCGGCGCTGTATGAGGCTAAAAATCTTGCGGCGAAATGGGGCCGCGGCCGGATCTTTCTCAAACGCGAAGATCTGCTTCACACGGGTTCCCACAAGATCAATAACACGCTCGCGCAGGGACTTTTGGCCAAGAGGCTGGGCAAGACCCGCATTGTGGCGGAGACCGGCGCCGGGCAACACGGCGTCGCGTCGGCGACCGCGGCCTGTGTCTTTGGACTCAAATGTGTGGTCTACATGGGCGAGGTGGATATCGAGCGCCAGGCGTTGAATGTTTACAAAATGAAATTGCTCGGCGCGGAAGTCCGTCCGGTGCATTCCGGTTCCAAAACGTTGAAAGACGCGACCAATGAAGCGATCCGGGATTGGGTCGCGAACGTCGATGACACGCATTACCTTTTAGGTTCGGTCATGGGGCCGCATCCGTACCCCATGATGGTCCGTGATTTTCAATCGGTGATCGGGAAAGAGACCCGCCGTCAGATCATGGTCGAAACCGGGAAATTGCCGGATCACTTGCTGGCCTGCGTGGGCGGCGGTAGTAACTCGATCGGATTCTTCCACGCGTTCCTTAAAGACCGCGGTGTGAAAATGATCGGACTTGAAGCGGCCGGTGAAGGTGTGAATACGTGCCGCCACGCCGCGACCATGTTGAAGGGGCGTCCGGGGATCCTTCACGGGATGAAAAGTTATTTGCTGCAGGATAAAGAAGGCCAGGTCTCGCTGGCCCATTCGATCTCGGCGGGGCTGGATTATCCGGGCGTAGGGCCGGAACATTCGTATCTTCGGGATACGGGCCGGGTTTCGTATCAAGGCGTGACCGATGGGGAAGCCTTGAAGGGGTTTGAAATGCTGACCCGTGCCGAGGGGATCATGCCGGCGCTCGAGTCCTCGCACGCGGTGGGCTATTTACCGAAGCTGATGCCGAAGACCCGCAAGTCGGATGTGGTGATCGTTTGTCTTTCCGGCCGCGGCGACAAAGATATCCATACAGTGCAGCAGCATTTATAGCCTATAGCGCATAGCTCTTAGCTAAAAGATCCCCTTTTGCTATAGGCTATGGGCTATCGGCTTTTTAAAAAAGGGAGAATGCGGTTGGAAAATTATTTGTCCGAAAAAATGAAAACAGCTAAAAGGAAACGTAAGAAGCTTTTCTGTGTTTTCTTGACCTTTGGCTATCCGAATGCCGCGGCGACGGAGCGGCTGATCCTGTCGTCTGAAAAGGCCGGGGTGGATATCATTGAGCTCGGGTTTCCTTTCTCGGACCCTTTGGCGGATGGGCCGACGATCCAGTACTCGTCCGAACAGGCGCTGAAGCAGCATGTGACGATGAAGGATGCGTTCGCGCTTGTGCGTCGCCTGCGCCAAAAAGGCTGTAAGGTCCCGATCGTTTTCTTTGGTTATTTCAATCCTGTTTTTTCTTACGGGTGTACCGCTTTTGCGCGGGACGCAAGGGCTGCGGGGATCGACGGGCTGATCCTGCCGGACCTGCCGCCCGAAGAGGAATCCGGATTTGCGAAGGAGTGCCGGAAGCAGGGACTGAACGTCGTTCAGCTTGTCGCTCCGACTACGGCGGACATGCGCGCAAAGATGCTTGTTCAAAAGTCGCAAGGGTTCATCTATTATGTCTCGCTTCGCGGGGTGACGGGTGCCCGGAAGGTGTTGCCGTCGGATATCAAGGCGCATCTTGGGAAGCTTAAAAAAATGACCGCCAAACCGGTGCTTGCCGGATTCGGGATCTCAACGCCGGACCAGGCGCGCGACATCTCACGGATGGCGGATGGCGTGATCGTCGGGAGCGCGGTGATCGAGCATTTGAAGCGCGGCGTGCCGGCGGCGGAGCGGTTCATCCAAACGATGTCGCGGGCTGTCCACAGCGCATGAGCGGTGCTTTGTTGGGCCTGGACCTCGGTGAAAGACGGATCGGTGTCGCCTTTGTTCCGGCTGGGACCACGATGGCGTTCCCGGTGAAGACTTTGGAAGTAAAGGGGCGCGAGCAGGTCCTCGCGCAAATCCAGAAGTTGATCCTTGAACATAAGGCCGAGAAGATCGTGGTCGGGCTCCCCAAAACCATGAAGGGCGAAATCGGGATCGCGGCCGAGAAACGGATCAAGGAAGTGGAATGGTTCCAGTCCCGGATCCCGGTGCCGATGGTGATGTGGGATGAAAGACTGACGACCAAAGAAATGGACCGCGTGATGATCGATATGGACGTGAGCCGCGAGCGGCGCAGGGAAGTGATCGATCAGCTTGCCGCACAGCGTATTTTACAGAATTACTTGGATCATTCGATCGCTAACCGATAAGGGGTTTTATGGCGTATCAGCTGACGACGTTGGAGAGTGGCCTGAGAGTGTTGACCGTCCGGATGCCGAACCGCGAGTCCGTGGCCGTTGCGATCGGGGTGAAGGCCGGAGGCCGCTATGAATCGAAGAAATTGTCGGGGATCTCACATTTCCTAGAACATATGATGTTCAAGGGGACCACGACGCGGAACACCCGCCAGATCAAGGAAGAGATCGAGGGTGTGGGCGGTGTGTTGAATGCTTTCACCGGCGAGGAGCTGACGTGTTATTTTGCGAAGCTTCTCAAGAGGCATTACCCTCGCGCGTTGACGGTGCTCTCGGATATGGTCCTTCATTCCACGGTCCCGGCCGACGAGCTCGTCAAAGAACGGACGGTGATCCTGGAAGAGATCAAGATGTATCAGGATGTTCCGTCCCATCATGTGCATGATCTGATGGGGGAGCTGCTGTGGCCGGATCAGCCCTTGGGGCGGTCCCTTGCCGGAACGCCGGAAACGGTGTCGCGGATGACGCGCGCTGAGATCCTCAAGTACAAGAAGGATTATTATCATGGCTCGAATATGCTGGTCGCGGTGTCGGGGGACGTGGAGCACGACGACGTTCTCAAGAGCGTGGCGTCTATTTACAAAGCGCGCCAGCCGCTAAAACCGTCGGTCTTTGTTCCTGCCCAAAGCGAGCAGATGAAACCCCGCACGCACTATTATGAGAAGAAGACCGAGCAAACGCATCTGGTGATCGGGTTGCACGCGTTGCCGCGGATGCACCCCGACCGGTACAAGCTCGGATTGCTGCATGTGATCCTGGGCGCGAACATGTCGAGCCGTTTATTTGAAGAGGTGCGCGAGAAGCGCGGGCTTGCCTACGAGATCAAATCGGGGGTTTCGGGATTTCAGGATACGGGAGCCTTTACCGTGTCGGCGGGTGTTGAGACGAAGAAAGCCGTCAAGGCGATCGACGTGATCCTGAGAGAGCTGGGCAAGGTCCGAAAAAGTTTGGTGAAACCTGGCGAGTTGCGCCGCGCGAAAGATTATTTTATGAGCCAGGTTTCGCTGGGTGTGGAAGATACGCTGGACCATCTTCTTTGGGCGGGTGAACGGATCCTGTGCTCCGACGAAGTCCCGGATCGCGCGGAGATCTGCCGCAAGATCGAATCGGTGACGCTTGAGGAATTGCAGGCGGTCGCGCAGGGGATCTTCCGGACGGGGAATCTGAACCTTTCTCTGATCGGGCCTGTGCCGGAGAAGATGCAGCGGCAGATCACCCAAGAGTTGTTCATTGAAGGGGCTTAAGATGCGGAGGTTCTTTTGAAGAAGATCATGATCGCGCCGAGTTTGCTTTCGGCGGATTTCGGGCGTTTGGCGGAAGAGGTCCGGGATGTGGAACGGGCCGGATGCGACGCGCTTCACGTGGACGTGATGGATGGGCACTTTGTGCCGAACCTTACCATCGGACCGCTTGTCGTCGCCGCGCTCCGTAAAGTGACCCGGCTGCCGCTGGATGTCCATCTGATGATCTCGGAACCCTTCCGGTATATCGCCGAATTCCGGAAGGCCGGCGCGGATTGGATCACGATCCATGTTGAGGCGGAGAAGGACGTTCGCGGAACCCTTCAAAAGATCCGGGCTCTTGGCGCGAAGGCGGGGATCTCCCTGAAGCCGAAGACCCCGGTGGATGCTGTGAAACCCTATCTGGAGATGCTTGATCTGATCCTTGTGATGTCGGTCGAACCGGGTTTTGGGGGACAGGCATTCATGTTCGAACAAATGGAGAAGATCTCGTTGTTGCGTAAACACTTTAAAGGACTTATTTCAGTGGATGGCGGGATCGACCCTGTGACGGCGCCTCAGGCTGTTGCCGCGGGCGCGGATGTCCTCGTTGCGGGAAGCGCCGTCTTCGGCAAGCCGGACCGGGCTCAAGCCATTCGTGATATCCTGAAAGCGGCCTGCTAATTCATCCCGTTAGAGGCTTAAACACTCCAGGCGAAATCATAACTGATCGCAAAAACAGCAGGATGGACCATTGTGAAATTAGAAAGTTATCCGAGGCTCTAAAAGGATGAACCCTTCCAAGATCCGTAATTTTTCCATCATCGCGCATATTGACCACGGCAAATCCACGCTCGCTGACCGTCTCCTTCTGCATACCGGGGCGATCACGAAGCGCGAGTTCCGGGACCAGATCCTGGATGACATGGATCTCGAGAGGGAACGCGGGATCACGATCAAGGCGCGGGCCGTCCGTATCCATTACAAGGATCATTGGCTCAATCTGATCGATACCCCGGGGCATATCGATTTTACCTACGAGGTTTCCAAGAGCCTTGCCGCCTGCGAAGGGGTGCTCCTGCTCGTTGACGCGGGGCAGGGGATCCAGGCGCAGACGGTGACGAATCTTTATCTTGCGATGGAGCGGAATCTCCGGATCATCCCGATCGTGACGAAGATCGATCTTCCGACCGCGGAGCCGGAACGCGTTAAGAAAGAGATCGTCGAGTTTTTAGGCGTGGATGAAAGTGAGATCATCCTGACAAGTGCGAAAACAGGGGAAGGTGCCGAGGAGATTCTGAAGGCGATTATTGAAAAGATCCCGCCACCGAAAGGGGATCTTGAGAAGCCACTTCGGGCGCTGATCTTTGACTCCAGATTCGACAGCTATCAAGGCGTTGTGGCTTATTTTCGCGTGATCGACGGCCGACTCCGGACGCATGACCAGGTTCTGATGATGCAGACGCGGAATCAGCATGAGGTGGATCAAATCGGCATTTTTAACCCGAACCCGCAGGCTGTGGATGAACTGGGGGTGGGCGAAGTCGGTTATGTTCACGCGAACATCAAGGATATTGCCGATGTGAAGATCGGAGATACGATGACGCTCGCACTCAACCCCGCCTCGGAGCCGCTTCCGGGGTATCAGGATGTGAAGCCGATGGTCTTTTGCGGCCTTTATCCGATCCAGGCCAATGACTTTGCGATGTTGCGCGATGCCCTCGCGAAGTTAAGGCTCAACGATTCGTCGTTTGTTTATGAACCAGAATCTTCTGCTTCGCTCGGCCATGGCTATCGCTGCGGGTTTCTCGGACTTTTGCATATGGACATCATCAAAGAACGCCTTGAGCGTGAGTTCAATCTTCAGCTCATCATTACGGCACCGAACGTCCGCTATAAGATCCTGACGACGAAAGGGGATATCATCGACATCGAGAACCCCACGCATCTCCCGCCGGTGCAGCAGATCGAGATCATGGAAGAGCCTTATATCCGCGCCCATGTGATGATCCCCAAACATACGCTTGGGACGATCATGCAGTTGTGTCAGGATCGGCGCGGGACCTATATCAGTACCGAATATCTGGATACGACGCGCGCCGTGCTAACCTACGAGATCCCGTTCTCGGAGATCGTGATGGATTTTTACGACAAGATCAAATCCTTGACGGCGGGGTATGGTTCGCTCAACTATGAGTTCATCGGACACAAACCTTCGGACCTCGTGAAAATGGACATCTTGATCAACGGCGAGCCGGTCGACGCGCTTGCGATCATCACCTGGAAAGAAAAGGCGTATCCGCGAGGCAGGGCCCTTGTCGAGAAGCTTAAGGAAGTGATCCCGAAGCAGATGTTCGAGGTTGTGATCCAGGCAGCGATCGGGGCGAAGATCATCGCGCGCGATTCGATCAGCGCGATGAAAAAGAACGTGACCGCGAAGTGTTACGGCGGGGATATCACGCGTAAACGGAAGCTTTGGGAAAAACAAAAAGAAGGGAAGAAACGCATGAAGAAGATCGGGAAGGTCGATCTCCCGCAGGAAGCCTTCATCAGCGTTCTCAAGGTCGAATGATATGGAAATGAACTTTTCGCAGCTTTTCCACAGGTATCTTTGGTTGTTGCCGGTGCTTTTGCTTCTCGCGTTCATGTATCGCGCGAAATTGGCGCACGAATGGCGTTTCGCCTTTTCCGATCCCCGCCGGTGGCTTTTTGAAAAGTGGAAGAATTGGGGTGAGCCACTTGTGATCGCGGCGATCCTCGCGATCGTGATCCGGACCTTCATTTTTGGCCCCTACAAGATCCCTACGGGCTCGATGAAGCCGACCTTCATGGAACAGGACAAGATCTTTGTGGATAAGTTGGGCTACCGGTTCCATGCGCCGGAGCGCGGCGATATCATTGTTTTTAAATATCCTCTGGACCGGAAAAAGGATTTTGTGAAACGGCTTGCGGGGCTTCCGGGCGAATCGATCGAAATTCGCAAAGGGGTTCTTCTGGTGAACGGAAAGCCGATGACCGATCCGCCTTTTTCACGCAACACCTACTACAACGTTGAGGATTGGCAGTACGGGAAATCCGGACAGGTCATTCAGGTCCCGGAAGGCCACTACTTTGCGCTGGGGGATAATTCGGCCCATTCCGCCGACAGCCGCCAGTGGGGATTTGTGCCGAAGAAGGATCTGGTCGGGAAAGCCTTTATGATCTGGTGGCCCCCGAAACGGGTCCGGTTCGCAAAGTAGTTTGTCCCTTTTTCAAGGGCCTCTCTTCCATTCGCATTCCGAAAAGATTCGATTTTTTAAAAAATTTTCCGTTTTTTATTAAATCTTCCGCATCATTTGCCGTAAATACATGTGCGGAGGACACCCAAATGCAAACGGAATTATTTGATCTGCCAACACCCCGAACTCTTACCGAAGAACCGGCTACGCCGAAAGCTTCTTTTCTCGAAAAAAAATTTATTACACTGCGTCTCGATCAGATGATCGGATTGGCGCTGGTGTTGCTTGTTTTCTATGTGCTCGCATTTTCCTGGGGTGTTGAAAAAGGCAAGCGCTCTGCTTATCCAAGCCAGGTCATACGCACGACGGTCGTCGATCAACCCGCGCCTTCGATGGCCGCTGCCGTAACTCCGGATGTGAAGGCCGCCGTGGCGGCTCCTGCCGAGGAGGCCGTGCCGCGCGTGGTTCCTTTGACGGTAGCCGAATTGCCGAAGCCGGTTGCGAAAGTGACACGGCCCGATGGAAAGTACACGATCCAGCATGTGACCTATGTGACACAATCCGCGGCCGATCGTGAGATCCAGAAGCTTGCCCAGCGGGGGTATAGTTCTTTCATTATCCCGAGCGGCAAACACTTCCAGGTTTGCATCGCGGCATTTCAGTCCCGGCAAGACGCGGCGAGCCTTCTGAAGAAGTTGCGGTCGCAACAACTCGCGTCCGGCGACGCCTACGTCCGTCCGATGATCCGCGGTTCTACTGCGGGATAATTCTCTTCCGAAGGATCCTTTCTGAAATCGATAAGAACTGGGACTATCCTTGTCTTCGATTCTTATCCTGAGGGTGACCGGATGGCCCCAATTTCAGATTCTCTGAAATTGATAAGAATTGATATTGATAAGAATTGGGACTAGCCATTTTAATCGTGCGTCAGTATAATACGCTCCTCCAACAGCAAGGCTGTTCGGGTTGATCCAATTCACAAACAAAGGAGTTCATTGTCTTATGTCCCAGCATAATAGTTTGCGTTCCGACAGCGTCGGTGCAAAGCACCGTAATGTGTTTAAGCGTCTTGAACGCGTGAAAAAGCTTCAGGATATGGGGAAGTGGAGCGATCGCTCCACCGTTTATAACCTTCCGAAAGTGAAGTCGATGAAGGTCAAGATGAAGAAGGTTAAGGAAGCCAAAGAAGGTGCTGCTGAAGGTGCCGCAACGCCCGCAGCCGGTGCCGCTCCTGCCGCCGCAGCGAAAGCTCCTGCTGGTAAAAAGGCCTAAAAAGGGGACTTCGATCCAATGATCACGATCAGACGGTGGACTAAGGAGGATGAGTCGGCGGTGGTCGATCTTATTACCGGGATCATGGACCAGGAATTCCATGATGCCAAGCACGCCTACCCGATCGAAGATGTTGAGTGCATCGAAAAAGCTTACGGTGGGATCGGTGAGGCTTTTTTTGTTGCGGTCGATAACAAAACCCACAAAGTCGTCGGTACGGTCGCGATCAAGAAGGAAGACGGCCGTGTGGCGCTTCTCAGGCGCCTCTTTGTCGCATCCACCCATCGCAATCAGAAGATCGGTAAGCGCTTGATCGATCGCGCGCTGGAGTTTTGTCGCGAGGTGGGCTATGAGGAGGTTGTTTTTAAGACGACCTCCAAAATGTCGGGGGCGATCGACCTGTGCCGTAAGAATGGATTCACTCAGCGTGCTCATATTGTCCTGGGACCGATCGAGTTGATCAAGCTGGCCTTGGGCCTTCATGTTGTGAAAGGACGAGTCTAGTATGGGGTTGTTCAATAAGAAGAAGGGTTTTGGCGGGGCGCCTTCGGCTCTTTCTGAGTCCGAGATCCAGAAAAAACTTTACGGGGAATTCAATGTCGGCGTTCCGTACGTTGAATCCGGGGATCGCGTGGCTTTTAAAGAAAATACGGTTGCTTCGGTTCAAGTGCGCGAGCCGCTTGCTGAAAAGAACCCGGCCACGGATCTCTTCAGCCTTCCGAAAGAGCCCCTGATCGAGCCGGACCTTCCGCCTCGTTCGGTTCCTCTCGAGCCTAAGCCGGCTGAAACAGTCTCTCGGCATGTGCCTCTTCGCGATTTTGAGAAAAAAACAACGCCGATATCGACCTTGGCTGATCCCTATAAGCGTTTTAAATATAATCGCCCTCAGGTCGCCGGATTTGCGGGAGCCGGGAAGTGGGCTCGGGGCGTGCGGAGCAAGGTCTCCGAGCTGACGCGTATTTTTATGGATCCGAAACAGGTGGCGCTTCGCCGTGTTGTTTATTGGGGCGCCGCGGTGTTGGCTGTCTTCTTTTTATTCTGGGGTGTGAACCGGCTCAATGCTCAGCGTGAGGCTGCGATGAGCGTTCGCTATACGCCGAAGGTCGTCGCCACTGAAGCTCAAACCGAGCCTCCCAAGGTTGAGCGAGGCGCCTTTGTCCCTGGTGCTTCTTCCCAGACGAGTGAGCGTCCAGTTGTGATCACGCCGCCTGTTTCCAAGGCGAAGGGTACAGCGGCCACGGCGGTTTCTAAACCGGCGGGATATTATGTGATCCAGGTTGTGACGTATCCGAACAAACAGGATGCCGACAGGGTGATGAATACGTTCCGTAACGAGGGGCTCCGCGCCTTTGTGAAAGAGAATGTCCGGCCGAGTGGTCGCGTTTTCTATCTCGTGCTCCTGGGGGGCTTTAAGAGCGAGGCTGAAGCACAGTCACAGCTTACGAAATTTCGCGCTCAAGAAGTGGCACGGCCTTTTCAAGATGCTTTTATCAAATCGAGCCGAGCATGAACTCTCTCTGGGATGGTTTCAACAAGCGTAAGTTTCCGCGGTTGCACCTGACCTGTGAGGTTGCGATCCAGCCAGTCGGGAAGTCGAAGTCCTTCACGGCAACGACCGAGGATGTGGGGCTGGGCGGCGTGTCGGTCCTTCTTCCGGAAGCCCTCGAAAGGTTTGAACGCTGTAAGATCAGTCTTGAGCTGAAGGACGGGGAGTCTCCCGTTCAATGTACGGGGCGAAGCGTGTGGGTCATCCCGAGTCAAGACAGGAAATCCACCAAAAAGCATTTTGATACCGGCCTTGAATTTCTCGACATGGATGAGTTCTCTCGTAAGCGTCTGCAGTCTTTTTTGACACCCCCCTCTACTAAATAGCGGGTCCCTCCGATGGCGCAACAGCCTTCCTTTGATATCGTTTCCCAGCTCGACCTTCAAGAAGTTGATAATGCGGTCAATCAAGCCAAGAAGGAACTTCTGACCCGTTTTGATTTCAAAGGGAGCAAAAGCACGATTGAATTTCTGAAGGATGAAAAGGAAAAGAAGATCCGGCTTTTGGCGGATGACGATATGAAGCTCCGCAATCTCCAGGACATCCTCAAATCGAGAATGGCAAGTCGCAAGATTTCCCAAAAAGCGCTGGATTTTAAGACCCCTGAAAAGGCTTTTGATGGCTGTCTCAGGCAGGACGTTTCCCTCGCGCAGGGCATCCCTCAGGATAAGGCCAAAGAGATCGTCAGGATCATCAAAGAGCTTCCCGTGAAAGTTCAGGCCGCGATTCAGGGGGATGAGATCCGCGTTACTTCAAAGAGCAAGGATGACCTTCAAGCTGTGATCCAGCATCTTCGAACGGCCCCTCTGACGGTTCCCGTCCAGTTCGTGAATTTCCGCTAAGTTGTTTCTGTTATTAGAGTTGTAGCAATCCTGGCGGACCTTGTTTCTCCCGAATAGAAGGACGTTTTTGCCCGAGTTCCTCCGTAAATAAATCTTTCCGCTGCCTTGCAAATTATGAAACCATGTGTTACTTTTTCGACGTAGATGATTGTTTCTCGTTAACTAATCATATGAAAAAGTCGATAAACAAAGGTCGGAAGCAAGGCCTTTTCCCAAGACGTCGGGGCCAAAAAAAATTCAAAGGAGGAAGCGATGGAACGAGACAAGCGCAGGTTCAAGCGCTTTGACGCTTACATGAGCGTAAAGTTCACAGGGACCGAGGCAACATCGATCAAAGGTGTCGGGTTGAGCCGCGATCTTTGCCGCGAAGGTTTGAAGATCAATTCCGATCAGTCCATCCATGAAGGCACTCAGCTGGATCTTGAGATCGCGATCCCGGATGATCCGAAACCGATCTTCAGTTCCGGGGTGGTCATGTGGTCCCGTCCTTCCGAGGGTATGGACCAGGGATTCGACCAGGGTGTCAAGCTGATGAACATGGACCCGGTCGATAAATTCCGCGTGCTCGATTATGCGTATAATCATTGGCTCGAAACCAAGGTCAATGACTACGCGGACCCTGAAAGCGTTCAGGAGTGGTAACGATCTGACCGGGGAGTGTTTCTCCCCGGATGGTCCTTTTACCTCGTGGTTTGGGTGCCCCTTTCCGGTAAGGTGATTCGTCTTTCCTGTCGATAATCCCTGCATGATGAATTTCTTCTCCTTTGGGAAAAAGGCAAAGCCTGAAACCCGCGAGGGATATCTGCTCGATCCTATCCCGCTTTTCTCCAGTCTTTCCTCTTCCGAACAAGCGCTGATTGAACAACATTCCCGTCTCGTCGGGTTCAAACGAGGCGATATCATCTATGAAGAAGGGACGGCTCCCGACGCTTTCTATGTCATCATTTCCGGACGTTTCCGTCTTTTTACGCGGGCTCGGGGAGCGGACAAGGAAACAACGCTGCTTTATTTCTACCGGGGGGAGCACTTTGGAGAAACCTCGCTATTGACCGGAAGCCCTCACAGTGCCTCGGTGGAGGCGAAGACCGATGCTGTGGCGCTTAAGATCAGCGCCGAAAGTTTTCAGAAGTTGCTGGTTGAGATCCCCTCACTTTCTCTCCACCTGAGCCGCTCTCTCGGCAGGCATTTGACCCGGGAAGAACTGGGTTACAGTCACCATCGGCGCGAAGTTCGGATCGCGGCATTCTATTTTGCGGCTTCGACCGAGGGCATGGCCACTTTCCTCGTTGATTTCATGAAGACCCTTCGGGGCGAAACCCAGGGGAGGGTCCTGCTCCTTGATCTCTCAGGGAAATTGAAGGGGGCCCTGCCGCCGGTTTTTCAAAAAGGGATGGCTTCGGGTCTGGACATGAAGATGCTGGATCCCTCTCATGAATCTTCGATCCAGGCGGGGATCGGGCACTGCGAGGGGGGCTTTGATCTTCTGTCCTTTCAAGTGAACGCGGCGTTGGACGAAGAAGAGAAAAAATTCAGCACCCTTCTGACCTACTTAACTTATCGTTATGATTATCTGGTGGTGTGCCTTCCGGACCGGAATACTCCGGTCGCGGTCAAGGCTCTGAATTATTCAGACCGGGTCTATCTTTGGGCTGAGAAGCGAGCTGATGTCTTCACCTTTGCTTCAAAGAAAGTCACCGAGCTTTGTCAGGATTTTGGGTTTAGCCGCAATGAGATCAAGATCATGATGCCGTCCCAGGAAGCGAGTGCGATCGCTCGAAAGGGTTCGTCCGCCGCCCCCGAGATGCAACTTTTTTCTACATTACCTTCGCTGCAGTATCAGCGCTATCAGTATGAGAAGACGCTGACCTTTCTGGCAAAAGAATGGTCCGAACGGTTGGTCGGGCTCGTGTTGGGAAGCGGGGCCGCGTATGGGCTTTCGCATATCGGGGTGTTGCGCGTTCTTGAAGAGGAGAAGATCCCGGTGGATGTTCTGGCCGGTTCGAGCATTGGGGCCCTTTTGGGAGTTTTGTGGGCGGCGGGATATAACTCCTATGAGATCGAAAAGATCGCCAAGTCGCTTGATAAGAAAAACGCTTTTTTTAAGCTGCTCGGGTTCCAGGATCTCTCGGCTATCCATCGGGGTTTTTTTAAAGGGGACCAGATCATTCGTTTTCTCTCTGCCTATTTGCATGACATGAGCTTTCAGGACCTTCGGATCCCCGTGAAGGTGGTGGCGACCGATCTTTTAACCTCGGAGGAAGTGGTGCTCGAATCTGGGAGCGTGCTGAATGCGATCCGCGCTTCCATCTCGATCCCTGGTTTTTTTAGGCCTTTTCCGCATAAGGGGAGCTACCTGATCGACGGGGGGATCGTTGATCCTCTCCCGGTGAAGATCCTTTCGAATATGGGGGTCCGTAAGATCATGGCGGTCAATGTGCTGCCCGCCCCGAAGGACCTGATCGAGCGCAATGAATGCCGGAGGAGAGCGTTCCATGAAGGCTTTCAGCAGCGGGGCTATTGGCAGCGGATCGCGATGAAGACCCGGGACCGTATCCAGCGCCGTTATACCGCCAATATCTTTAACGTTCTGATGAATTCGATCATGTTCACCGAGTTCGAGATCGCGCGGATGGAGGGGGGGGAGGCCGATATCTTCATCCATGCCTCCGCGCCGAACGCTCACTGGATCGAGTTTTTTTCCGCGGATAAGTTCATCGAAGAAGGTATGCGAAAAACCCGGGAACGGCTGGCGGATATACGCCAGCTTCTGCTAGAATAACTCCATCTTTGCTTAACCTCCTTGGAGAAATATCCCATGACTGATATTGTGATTGCCGGCGCTGTGCGGACCCCTCAAGCCAAAATGGGCGGCGCGCTCAAAGATCTTACGAACCAGAAGCTCGGTGAGGTCGTTCTTCGCGGGTTGCTCGAACGGTCGTGCCTTGCGCCGGAGAAGGTCGATGAGGTGATCTTTGGCTGCGTCGGACAGCAATCGGATGCCCAGAATGTTGCCCGCGTGATCGCGCTGATGTCCGGTCTTCCCGAGTCCGTCCCCGCGTGGACCGTGAATCGTAATTGCGCCTCAGGGCTTCAAGCGATCGCGAGCGCTGCCCAGGCGATCCTGACGGGAGATGCCGAGGTGGTGATCGCGGGGGGCGTCGAAGTCATGTCCTCGTCACCTTTTGTGAACCGCGACCTTCGATTTGGGAAAAAACTTCGGGATTCAAAAATGGTCGACACCCTCTGGGAAGGATTGCGGGATCCGGTCACGGGGATGATGATGGGGGAGACCGCGGAACTGTTGGCTGAGGAATTTTCTATTTCCAGGGCGGAGCAGGATGCCTTCGCTGCGTGTTCTCATCAAAAGGCGGTTCGGGCTGTGGCCGACGGAAAGTTCAAGGATGAGATCCTCCCTCTGACGTTTCCGCCTCGTTCCCGAAGAGAACGAGGCCCGGTCGTGTTGGATCAAGATGAAAGTCCGGATGCGGGGTTGACGGTTGAAGGACTTGGAGATTATCCCGCCATTTTTAAAGACGGCGGGACCGTGACTGCGGGAAATTCCTGTCCTATTTCCGATGGCGCCGCGGCGGTGATCGTAACCCGACGCGAAAAGGCCGCGGCTTTGGGACTACCGATCCTCGGTATGCTTCGAAGTTGGGCCTTTACGGGTGTGGATCCGCGGCGTATGGGGATCGGTCCGGTGAGCGCGACGAAACGCGCGCTTCAAAAGGCGCGCCTGTCCCTGGAGGATATTCAACTGGCAGAGATCAATGAAGCCTTTGCCGCGCAGTGTCTTGCGGTCGAACGTTCGCTGGGGATCGATCCGGCGATCGTGAATGTCAACGGAGGCGCGATCGCTTTAGGGCATCCGGTCGGCGCGACGGGAGTGAGAATGACCGTGACTCTTTTGCAGGAGATGAAAAAACGTAATATCCGCACGGGGCTGGCGACGCTTTGTGTTGGGGGTGGGCAGGGCGGAGCGCTCATTCTTGAACGGACCTGACGTGGAATGAAAAACTGATTTTTTTCGCGATGAATTAAGTTATAATGTGCCGTTGTTTTTATCGCAACAGTAGAAGCCCCTACTATAAAGGAGTTTGGCATGCGGAAGCTGAGTTTTGGGATCGCGTTTTTGTTCTTATTTCAGATCGGGGCCACGGCCCCTGAGAGTACCGCTTCCAAACCGCGAACTTCCGCTTCAAGATCTTCCCAATCTTCCCAGGGAACCTCGGCTTTTTCATCCATGACGACGCCCCAGTCGGTCGGGACCGAGATCGTCAAATATCTCGGGAAAAAGACCGGTAAAGAACTCATGGCTGAGAAGACCGGGAATGCCTCAAAAAAAGAAGAAAAAGCAAGTTCATCGAAAGCGTCCTCGAAGGGGAAGTCAGCGCCTGAGCGTTTCGAAGATGCTACAGATTCGTCGGTGGCGGAGACCTCCGTGACTGGCGGCCGTTCGGGAGCCCCTAATTACGTTCCGGCGCCTCCCGCGATCCCCCCTGCGGTGCCAAAGATCCGCCAGGAGATCCAAAGGATTCTTGATCTCAATAAACGGATTCGAAGCGTTCAGGGAACGAGGGTCAAGCAGATCCAGCAAGTTCGGGATCAATCTAGGGTGCATCAAAAGATCCTCACGGACCTTGAGCGGTTTCAAAAGCCGGGGGGAGTTCAGAAAGTTCCTAGCAAGAGCGCGATCCTCGGACAGGAAAAACTCCGTGTGGGTCACGAAAATAACAAACGAAATATTACGCCTACCGCAGTTATGACTCAAACTCCAGCCAATACGGCTTCGGGGTCTCCGGCTGTCGAAAAGGTAAAGACAGCAGTTTCCTGAGGGCCAGCCCATGGCCTGCAAGTGTCCTGATTTTCCTCCGGATTGTGTTGAGGAGAACGGTAATATCCCCCAAGTCTTTCTGAATCGCGCCGAAATCTACGGCTCAAGGTGTGCGTTACGCTACAAGGTGAACGGGGCGTTTTCGGGTGCCTGCAGTTGGCGGGACTGGGTGCGCTTCGTTCGCGAGACGGCTCTCGCGCTTCACGCGTTGGGGATCCGGAAGGGGGATCTCGTCGGGATCCTTGCTGAAAATGGCCCGGAATGGACCTTTGCTGATCTCGGCATCTTAAGCCTTGGCGCCGTGACGGTGCCGATCTATCCGACGGCATCGATCGAAGATATGAGCCATATTATTGAGCATGCCGGGATCAAGGCCCTGTTCGTTTCTTCGGAGGCGCAGTGCCGGAAGATCGAGGGATTTAAAAACCGTTTTCTTCCGTCGGGGGTCGTGCTTTTCTCCCGGGGGAACGTGGATGAATTGATGGATGCGGACGCTTTTCGGGAGACGGGCCGACGCTATGGGGCGATCCATCCCGATCTTTATGACCAATGTGTTCAGCAAGTGGGCCCGGATGATCTTGCGACTGTGATCTATACTTCCGGAACCACGGGGGCTCCAAAAGGAGTGATGCTCACGCACCGGAACCTGATCGCAAATTACCAGGGGGCATTCCAGCGCATTCAGATCGATGAGCGTGACTCTGTCCTGTCTTTCCTTCCTTTGAGCCATATATTTGAACGTCTTGCCGGTTACTACTACCAGGCGGCTTACGGTGTCACGATCGCCTATGCCGAGAGCTTGCAAACCGTGGCGGAAGATATCCGCAAAGTTCGTCCGACCATTGTGATTGCGGTCCCTCGTTTTTATGAAAAGACTTACGCGCGGATAATTGAGGCCGTTCAAAAAGCGCCCCGATGGAAACAACGGCTTTTTGACTGGGCGGTCCGTATCGGCACCCGCGTGGCTCAGCAAAGGATCCGCCGCCGTCCCGTTTCGTTCTTGTTCCGTTGCTACAACGTTCTGGCCAAAGGGATCGTTTTTAGCAAATTGAAAAAAGCGATGGGGGGACGGATACGCTTCTTCATCTCCGGGGGCGCGCCGCTTTCCAAGGATCTGGCGCGTTTTTTCTACGCGGCCGATATCATGATTCTCGAAGGCTATGGCCTGACGGAGACCTCTCCGGTGATCGCGGTGAACGCGCTTGATGATTTTAAATTCGGGACCGTAGGGAAGCCCATCGCAGGGGTCCGTGTGAAGATCGCCGAAGACGGTGAGATCTTGACCTCCGGGTCTTGCGTGATGAAAGGGTATTACAAGAATCCCCATGCAACCGAAGCTTGTATCAAGGACGGCTGGTTCCATACCGGGGATATCGGTCACTTCGATGACGAAGGGTTCCTCCATATTACCGATCGCAAGAAGGATATTATCGTTACGGCGGGGGGGAAGAATGTTTCTCCGTTGAATATCGAGGGCCGCATCCTGGCAGATACTCTTTTTCTACAGGCGATCGTTCTGGGTGATAAGCGTCCCTACCTCTGCGCGCTGCTGATCCCGGAAAAACAGGCTGTGTTGCGCTATGCTCAGGAAAAAGGCCTTGCGGAGATCCCGTATGAGAAACTTCTGTCCCACGCTGAGATTCGTGCCTGGGTCCGTGCGCGGTTGGATCTTTGTATGGAGGGGCTTGCAAACTTCGAGACGGTGAAGGCCTTTATGCTTCTGCCTCAGGAATTTACACTGGGAGCCGGGGAGATGACGCCCACATTGAAGATCAAACGTCGTGTTGTGATGAAGGAGTATCAGGCGGCTATCGATGAGCTTTACCGGAAGCATGATGAGGATTGGGCGATGCGCCGGCCCTTGAACGGGGACCGGTCCTGACATGGGCGCGTGGAGCGAAGACTTCTTCTGCGGCGGGGACGGAGCAAAACTCTTTTACCGCTTCTTTGCAGTGCCCGGAGCGCGTCATACCGTGATCATGATCCATGGCTACGGGGAGCACTCGGGACGCTATGTAAAATTCCCGGAAAAAATGCGCGGCCTTTCAGCGCAATTCGCGATCATGGATCTCCGAGGCATGGGGCGGTCCGAAGGGATCCGCGGCGATATCGCGGAATTTGACGATTATCTTAAGGATATGAATGCGTTTATCGCGCATCTCCGGCAGAAGCACGCGATCCCGAAGCAATGCATCTTCTTGGGACACAGCCTGGGCGGGCTTATTGCTATTCGCTGGGCGATGAAAGTTCCGGAGGGCGTCAAGCTGCTCATTCTCTCGGCGCCTTTTTTGGGGCTCAGGCTGTCCGGATGGATCGCGCCCGCGAATCAGCTTTTGCGATGTGTGATGCCGCGGTTTGTTTACAAGAACCCTGTTCGGTCGAGGACTCTGAGCCACGATCCGTCGGAGGTGGCCAATCACAAAAGGGATCCGTTGATTCTCAGATTCATGTCCGCGCGGCTGCTGGCTGAGATCCTCAGGACCATGGCCCGGCTTCAGGGGCAGGCGATCCTTTCGGTTCCGTTCCCGGTCCATATGCTTGTCCCGGGGAAGGAATATGTGGTGGACCCTAAGGCTTCGGCCCTCTTTTTTGACAGGCTTGTGACGCCTCGGAAAGAGAAAACATCCTTCGATGGATTTTTCCATGAGATCTTCAATGAACAGGAGCAGCAAAAAGCTTTCAATGTTTTGAAGACAATTATCGAAGATTGTGTATAATACCGACCTGTTTTTCAGCTTTTCCCGCCATTCTTGATGGGGGCCTGTCCAATCCTCTTCTGAGGATTAAAGGTTGATTGGGCTGGTCCTTGAAAACTTTGAAGCAATGAAATAAGAATCAAGGGCCTGTCCAATTCTCAATTGAGAAGTAGACGGGTAATTGGACTGGTCCATGTTGCCGTCCAAAAATGAAATAAAGACATGGGCCTGTCCTAAAGGACTGGCCTTGTCAGGCGTTAAGAAAAGAAATAATGGACAAGGGCCTGTAGCTCAGCTGGTAGAGCGCTGCATTCGCATTGCAGAGGTCAGGAGTTCGACTCTCCTCAGGTCCAAAATATCCCGGGAGCTTTTGCCTCCGGGATATTTTTTTGATTGGGGGAGAGTCGAAGGGAGCCCTGCTTTAAAATATGACGAAGGTCATGTTTTAAGGGCGGGTGGCCGACCCGTAATGAGCGAAGCGAATGGAGGGCGCCGACTCTCCTCAGGTCCAGTTATCATTAAAAAAGCCCTTCGGGTAATTCCGAAGGGCTTTTTTTATTGGAAACTGGGCCAGCACTTGTCGCCGTTCTGAAAATGAATCGGAGGCAAGTGCGGGTCCATTTCTCTTTCGAAAAATCTAAGGTTAAATGGGCCAGTCCAAACTTTTCATTTCTGTTCCATAACGGTAGTTTGGACAGCCCTAATTTCAACTTCGTGGAAATTGATATGTATTGGGACAGTCCTGACGACCATTTAGAAATAAATAAAAGTCAGGGTAGGTCCAAAATATCCCGGCGGTTTTAGCGGTCGTGATATCTCTTTTCGATGTAGGTGTCTGATCCGTTCCGTCGGGATTTTGATGTTTCGTGTGGCGCCGGCTTTATCATTCGTCCGCTCTCTTTTTTTTATCCTCGAGATATTCATGGGCATCACCTGTCCTTCTGTCATGAAATATTTCTCCCGTGGTGTTGATTCTCCGAATAGGGGAGTGCTCTTTTTTTTTGATCTCATTTCTTCTCATCGTCACCTCTATGTAGGGGCATCAAAACAATAGTTAAAAGGCATTTATTTTAAAAAACTTTTTATTAACGCATCAAAACTTCTTAACCAGATAAAATTTTATATGCAAATACAGACGTAATTTTTTTTGATTTTATTGCTATGAATTGTTCTAATGAGTTTGCTTAAATTCAAATAATTTTGTTGTCGCGATACAAGTTGTAGTATGACAATAAGTTACGTCATTAAAAATTTTTTAGGTTTTCTTGACCTTCATGGGGTAATCGGGTATATTTCTATTGAGGTTTATAAGGCTTTAAACTAAGTTTTATACCCGATCAGATAGGCGAATTTGTAGTACTTGGAATAACTTTATCGACTGTGAGAGAGGACGGCAATCCGATGATCAGTTGGCAAACACACAGCTTCAAACCATGGCTTAGGACCGTAGCATTTCTCACGGTCTGTGTGTTCACCTTTACCTCGATCGTCTGGGATGGCGGTATTAATAAAGCCTATGCCGCAGCGCCCAAGCCGGAGGCCCTTTCCTCATTTGAAACAGTTGCCCCTCAGGCGCCTCTTGCGCTGATCGATCGCCCTGATCTTCCCGACAGCTACGGTACGGTCAAGACCACATTCAAGGGAACGGGGGACCAGATCATTCTGCATGTCCAGGATGCGCATATCAACGAGGAAGCCCAACGCAATATCGCCAATATCCTCCGCTACTTTTCGGAAAAACATCAGCTGGGGCTCGTGAGCCTTGAGGGCGCTTCCGGTGAACTGAACACGGATCTTTTCTCTTTTTTCCCGAACAAAGAAGCCCGCCGCAACGTGGCCGATTACTTCCTCCGTGAAGGCCGTTTGACGGGGCCGGAATATCTGGCGGTTGTGGATAAGCCGGTTATGATGCTTTATGGCGTTGAAGACCGGGACCTCTACGAAGAGAACCGTACTGCGTATGTGGAAGCTCTTGAGTTCAAGGATCGCGACGAAGCGGTTCTCGTCGAACTCAAAAAAGCCATGGAGGATGTCGGACGGTTCGTGTTCTCTGAAGAAATGCGGGATCTGATCCGCCGCCGGGCTTCATTCCAGGAGGGTGGCCCGGAAATGGTCGCCTATGTCCGTTATCTCGTCGACCTTGGCCGCAAACAGCAGATCGCCTTGGATGAATATCCGGGCATGCACTCGCTTCTCGAGTTGGTTGATCTTGAGAGGAAAGTCGATTTTGATAAAGCCGATCAGGACACCGAGGCCCTTGTCAATGATCTGAAGCGCTTCCTTCCGCGCGAGAAGCTGGCGCGGTTCTTGACGAATACCGTCCACTTCCGTATGAAGAAAATGAAGCGAGCTGCTTATTACGGTTATCTGGAGCAGGAGATCCGCGGCATCAGCGTGGCCCAGTCAGGAGGGGAAGACCTCGCGGTCAAGCATGCGAACGTCATGGCGTATATCCAGTACATGAAGCTTTATGATGCGATCGACGTCTCGATCTTTGACGAGATCGAATTTCTCGAAAAGACCGTCAAGGCCAAGCTTTTCATGACGCAGGAGCAGATCCGGCTGGACCATATCCTTCGTATCCATGACATCTATTGCAAGATGTTCGATTTCAGCCTGACCAAGCAGGACGCCGAGTTCTATTACACCTACCAGGACGAGTTCAAGTCCGAAACGTTCGTAAGTTTTCTCGCACCGCTCATGAAGCAATACCACTTCACCTACGGATTGCCGTCCCAAGTGAAGACCCTCGATCAGGACCTGCCGCGTGTGGAGCGCTTTTATAAAGCCGCTCTCGAACGCGACCGGGTGCTGATCGAGCGAGCGGTCGAGAAAACCCTTGCCACCGGGCAGAAGTTATCCGCCATCGTCACAGGCGGTTTCCATACGCCTGGGATTGAGAAGTATCTTCAGGAGAAGGGGCTTTCTTATATAGTAGTCGCCCCTCGCATCACCAAGGCGATCGATAAAAAGAGGGAAAACGCGCTTTATGACGCCTCGCTGCGCGAAACGCCGCTTCCGATCGAGAAAGTTCTTTCCGAGGCGTTCCTGCAGCCCAAGGCTGTGACGCTGAACGATCCGCGGTTCCAGTTGGCGGCGTGGCGTATGCTCGGCCGGAAGGTAGACTTCTCGGCCTTTAAAGGCGACGACATGCTTTATTTCCCGCTCGTCGCGGCGATCTCGATCCTGTCAGCTGCGGATAAAGGGAAGGCTTATCAGGAGCTGCAGGCCGCGGTGGCTACGCTGCCCGCGGATTACCGCGCTCAATTTGATGTTTTTGTCAAAAAGTTCAAACCTTCCCGGGTCGTGAAGGTTGGGGGACACACGGTTCTCATGATCCCGATGGAGGATGGCTCGAAGAGGGATGCCCCGTATCTGGCCTTCTCGCTGGATGCCAAGGGGAATGGGGTCAAGACATCGGAAGTCGCGGCGTCGTTGCGTAGCACGTTGAAGTCGATCTCAATGCCGGCCACGGATCAGGTCCTTTCCTTCTATATGATGGATGCCGACCAGGTTCCCGATTCGGTCAAGAAGGCTGCCCGCTCTGAATCGCGCGTGGTAGCTCCGGTGGAGGGGACTTCTGCCCTGCAGCTGCCTGGCGGTGTGGCGGTTGAGGCGGGGCCCATTGCCGCCGACGCATTTCAAAGGGAGCTTGAAGCGAAGCGGGCTACGGAGAACGCCCAACTTTTGACGACGAAGTATGGAATTCCTGCCGAAATTACGGCGAACCTTCCGCGGATCCTCTCGACCCCTGCGGAGAAGCTTTCCGTTGCCGAGGGATTTTATAAACGAGTTCTTAAAAGTTCTGATTTAGCGGCGAAGATCGACGCGTTAGAAAAACGCGGTTTTGCCGGGGATATCCGTTTCTTGAGATTTGGATTTGATGCTGCAACTGGAACGTTTGCGACGCTCGATGCGAGAGTTCAGGCTTTGGGTACGGTCCTCGAGGGGGAAGATCAGGCGAAACTTCGCCGGGACATTCTGGTTCGTTTTAGTTCAGCGAAGATCACGGCTCAGTTGGCTTTGATCGATGGATATCGACAACAGGGTGTCAATATCCCTGTCAATACCTATACGATGGCGCTTAAAAAGGAAGGGCTTGAGATCGTCGCCCGCAATATCCAGGAGCGCGATGCCGCTCGCCAGACCGTCACAGCTCCCGCCGCAGTTGCGCCCACCACCGAAGAATCCGCAAAACCCGTTGCCCGCGATGTCAGGGATCTGAACCAGGTGATCGATCAAAATCATCCTCTTGTTAAAGGGAATAAGCTGGTTGAACAGATCTACGTTGGAATTCAAACGGCGACTTTGGAATATGAGCAGGCTCAATTGGTTAAAAAATATCTGACGGAAGGCAAGAGCCAGGCTGAAGCGGAACGCCTTGCGAAGCTGGAAGCTAAATCCAAGAATCCGACCCTCGGACAGGTTGAAGCTGTTTTGGCAAATATCGAAATATTGAAAGGCAATAGCGACAAGATCAAGAGTGCGCCAAAAGGCGAGAAGGCGGCGATCGAAGATATCCTGAACTATGCCGCAACCGGCGCCGGTAAAACGATCATCGGCATCGCGACGGTTTATGCCTGGGTTGCATCGGAACCGGACCGGAAGGCTTTTGTTGAGACGAATAGTGATGTGAACGCTGTTGCCGGCGCCATTGAATGTCAGGCGGCTTTTTCGAAAGCTCCCGGGGCCCATACCGTGGGGTATCTGACTACGGACGAATCGGGAAACAAATTCGCTTGGATCTGGGATGCCAAGCTCGGGATGTTCGTGACGCTTACGGTTGATGTGAAAGGCGTTGCTCACGCGTGGAAGGCGGTCAAATCCGGAGATGAGGAGAAACTTGTGGAAGTCGCTTCGTCTCATACTGGAAAATTCGATAATTCGTACGAAGATCCCATCGATTACGTCATCAAGAACGCTAAAGTCGTTTATTCTCGCTACGACGGCTATCAATTCTATTTCCAGGGCAGGGCCGGCCGCCGTTTTGCCAATGCTGCGGCCAATCGGGGAACGGTTGCAAGCGTCCTGGATGAAGCGGACCAGTACATTGTGACGGATCCGAGCAAAGCGATTGTTTCCGCCGGAGTCATTGCTCAGGCGAATGCGATCTTGCTGGCTGAAAGTCACGCTTCTGATCTGGCCCGTGGCTTGCGTGCGAATTCTTCCAAACCGTCGGTGGACGTGAATACCAAAAACTACGTGATCAATGACCAGCATGCGAAAGTCGAATTGAACTTCTTCACGGGGTTAGCGCTGGCCAATAAGCGGTATGACGAACTTGTAAAAGCGGGGACGATCGATCCTCGTTTTGTCAGCCGCGACCGCTGGATCGCGATGATCCAGGCGGAACTGATCGCGCATGAATGTTACACGGATAAAAATAATCCGGAAACGGGCGCGGAGTATCAGGGAAGAAGGGTTTTCCGTTTCTATATCAAGGGCCAGGTTCACGGGAAAGAGGATGTGATCCCGTTTGACAGTAACGAGCATGCTATGGCAGGGACGCATTTGGGAGATTTACAGAATGCGTTGCGCGCTAAAGCGGGGCTTACGCGTCTTCAGGGATCGCGGACGACGAGCCGGCTTAGCATGCTTCAGATGATGGGGTTGTCGTGTTTTGCCGGGAATGTGCTGATGACCGCGACCGGAGGCGATGAGTTGGACGCCAAGCTGACCGCGCGCGGAAGAAAAATGAAAACGCACAACGTTGATGGCCTCTTCCACTATACGAAGGAGATCGCGCCGCCGAAAGTTTTTGGCGGGGAAGAAGGCCTTGCGACTGTTGAGGAAAGGAACGCAAGCGAGATCGCGCAGAGGAACAAGGCTCTTGTGGCTAATGCTTTGAGCGCTTCCCAGGTCGAAGGCTTCCATCTTGTTGACGCAGACGCAAAAGATCAAGCCGGGATCAAGGACGCTATTGAAAAAGCGGCCAGCGAGCAAGGGTTGAAAGTCACCGTTGAGATCTACCGCGATTCGGATGCTCCCAGCGTGCGCAAGGCGATGCTGGAGCGGGCGGGTCGTAAGGGGCATATTCTTTTGATCGACGCGACGCTGACACGTGGTATCAATGTTGAGATCTTTGAAAAGATCATTGATGCCGATGGCAATTTGATCAAAGGCTTGACGCTGCACCTGACCCGTCCCCATACCCTGAAGATCATCATGGATCAGCTGATCGGCCGTGTCGGCCGCGGCGGGACTTTTGGCCATGTGTTTACTTATCTGGCCATTTCGAGCCTCGAAGAATTTGGCCGTGAACTTTCCGAAGAAAACAGGAAGCCTCTGCTCGACTTGATCGCCAGATTGCGCTCTGCTCCGAGGAATGCGGATGGTTCGGTCAAGGATTGGGATCCGAGCGCGGAGCAGTTGGCCCGGGAGGCGGAACTTGCAATGGGTATGAAGGGGGAAGGTTGGTGGGAGCGCTGGTGGGAAGGACGGACGAACCAGGACGGGTCTCCTCGCCGTCTGCGCAATTTTGAACGTGGGATCGGATTGACCGGGATCGAAAGTGCTCTTCTTGCATTACAAAGGACGATGCTGGCAGAAAAGATGCAGGCGGACGCCCAGCAGGAAGAAACGGATGACGCGGCCTATGCGAGCATCGGAGCTTTTGATGCGATGGACGAAGAAGGGGATGACCATGACGCGGTGGTGGCGGCAGCGGTCAACGCTGCAAGGGAGCTGACCGAAAGCGCCAACTTTAGGACGTGGCTCCACGTTGTGCGGACGGATCTGCTTCCCGGAGCAAAAGGGCTGAAAGCAAAGCAGATCCTGAAGAATATCCAGGAACGGAAAACCTCCAAGATCAAAAACGAGGGCGAAGCTCTTGCCCGTTTGCAGGAAGCGATCGAAACAAAGAATGACGAGACCCTTGCGGCTGTCATCCTGGATCTTGTTTTTCCAGAGGGACTGCTTGCCGGGATGAGTGATTCTGTGAGGAAAGATTTCGTGCAACTTTGTCTGAGCCGTTCCAAGAACGCTGCCGGCGAGGCATTTGTGAATGCCCGCATTCAGGCCATTCTTTTGGCGCAGGCTGAGGCGGCCGTGCGGAAGATGCTTCCGGATGCTGTCGATGTGGCGCGCAGCAACTATAACGCAACGGCCGATCAGATCCAGAAAGAATATTTTCTAGGATCCGGGCTTGTTGCCAAGTCCGACCAGACCAAATTAGGCGGTTTCCGGAGCCGGGTATCCCGTGAGCTTGCCTTGTCCTTAAGTCAGGTGAGGGCGTCCGCCGCGAATGCCGCGAGAAAGGCCCTTGTCGATTCGGAAGCCCCCAAAATAGAGATGCCTACGCCTCGTGCGCCGCTACGTCCTGGAAGGATCGCCCGTATTGCGATCGGTTTTACGGCTATTTCTTCCGTTTGGATCGGGATCTTTACGGGCATTTTAACCAAATCCCTTTCGGTCGGTAGCATCGCGGCAGGGATCCAGGCTTGGGTACCGGCTTTTCTGACGAAGATCGTCGCGCTCGCCGGGACGGGTTCTGTGACGACGGCTTCTGTCGCAGCTCTGGCGACAGTTGGACTGATCGTTGTGGCTGCGTTCGCGATTTTTATCGGGATCCTGCTTTTCAAGAGGTTCGTGCTGAAGCGGATCCAGGCGGACAATATTACGAAGATGAAATTAAAAGAAAGCTATGAGGGGTTGTGGAATACGGCCCGGGAAACTCCGCTGGAACAGTATACGGTGGATCTTGTCAGCCATCTCATTTTTTCAGGGCTGAATCTTCTTTTTAACGTAACGACCGTTGCTTTGGGGGCCTCGCTTGCGATCATTGCTATCCCGGGGGCCTTGGCCCTTGTCGGCGTGGCAGGTGGAACGGTTGTCGCTTTGGGGTCGGTCGCCGCTTTTGCTCTTGTGATGGGTGTTCTCGCCGTTGTTTTTGCGGCAGGGCTCTTTTTCTTCCATCGGGCGCTGAAAGCCCACTACGCCAAGATGGGACGCCCCGTTGAAGTAAAAACGATGACGATCCAGCCGGATTGGTGGTCGATCTCATTCCCGGAATTTTTCGGCACGATCCTCGGCCGGCCCGTTCATTTTAAGCCCGTACAGATCAACATTGAAAAAACGGCGATCATTAAGAATGGTATCGCTGTGGGGGCGGCGGTCGCTCTTTTCTCGATCCTTTCCGGCTCGCTTCTTGTTTTTGGCGTGTTGGGCGTGGCGCTTCTCGCCGGCGTTTGGTATGGCGGCAATGTTCTTCAGAAAAAGCTGTTCACCTCTCCTCAAAATATGGCGAGCTTTCAGGAAGCCCAGACACTTTATGGCGGGACACCGGGCAAGAGGGGTACTTATATCGGTGCCGGGATCGTTGCTGTGACGGGTTTGGTCATCGCGCTCGGTGTGCCAGCGGGGGCTGTGCTAGGGACTCTTGCTGCGTTGCTTAGCGTCTTCTATTTTGGAAATACACTGCTTCAGAATGGGGCGCAGGGAAAAGCTGCGGATAAAAACGCGGAAAAAGAAACCTACCTTTACGCGAAGGACACCAAGCTCCTGTCGGCGATCCGCAAGCTGACCAATCGCACGGAACAGACCTCTTTTGAGCCGATGATCCTTTCTATGATCGTTGCGCCTTTGATCACGGTGATCTATGCCGGGATCGTGGGCGGGACATGGGCCTTTGGCTCACTCAGCTTTGTGTCGGCGATCGCAGCCACCTGGCCGATCTTGCTGATCTTGGCCGCGTGCGTTGTGGCCTACTTTGCGTTGAATGCGCTCTATGCCAAACTGACTGGTAAAACAGCCGCTGTTTATACGTATAAGCCGGGTGAAGATACCTCGAAGGTCTTTGGTGCTTTTAGCGCTGCCAGCATGTTTGCTGGAGTTGCTGCTGCAAGCGTCAGCTCAGGGTCTGAAATGGTTCAAACGATGAATGCCCAGACCCAGGCACGTCTTGAAGCTGCTGAACAAAAAATGGGGCCGGTCCTGCAGGCCAGGACTCCGGAACAGATCGCGCTGATCGAAAAAAATGAAAACGAGGCAGCCCTCGCGGCGCTGGCGAAGGCTTCTGAAACAGCTACTCCCGCTGCGGAGAAGCCCGTTTCGGCGGCGGAGGCGGCTCAGGCGAAGATCGCGGCGTTGGATGCTGCGGAAACTGGATTGCGCGTGGCTGTCCGGAATTCGATCCATGAACGGGCGCTTGGGGACCAGGGCCTGGTGTTGGATGGTATTCGGGACGCTGTTGCTCAGGGGATGTCTCTGGAGAATGTGATCCGGGATACTCACAACTCCTGGTTCCGCGATACCCTTTTTGGAGATCTTCGGCGGTTGTCGCGGAACCTCGATGGTCTGGAGAATGCGATCGGAGTCTATTATCGCGCTTATCAGGATCATCAGGCTGTGCCGGCGGAACTGCGTCGGGGTTTTGTCGCAGAAAGCGCGCATGACCTCGGGAGTTTTGTTTCCCGGAATGCGAAAGGTCTTTTTAACTGGGTGTGTTCGGGGCCTGTCGCGACCCGGGAATTGATCCACGCGATCGCGACCAAACCTGAAACCTCCAAGGCGGTTGAGGAAACCCCGGAACAGAAGCAGGCATGGAAGTCCGTGACAGAATGGGTCGAGTCGCTTGGGCTTTCGAGCGCGCATCGCGAAGGATTGCTCGAAGCCATGAAAGATATCAATTTTACGGATCAGTACGATGCCGGGGCATATGTGGGGCGTAAGGTGGACGGGGCCTACAGGATCTTTGTGCAGTACCGGGCGGGGGATTTCACGTGGGTTCCCGGCCGAACGACGCATCTCTATGAGATCGAGGTTCCGGAAGCCTTAATCCCTCATTTGAAGGCGTATTTTGTGAAGGGATGGAATTCGTCTTGGGACCGGGAAACGGGAAGAACGCCCTCGAAATTTGAGTTGATCCGGGAGCGGGGGGAGGTAAGTCCTTATTTCCACCGGGAAGTGAAAGCGGCGTTGCCCGCGCCAGTGAAGCCGTTGAAGTTGGCGTCAAAATCTCCGGTGGCAGCGGTGCCAACGGCGACTGAGCCCGTAGTAACGGCTCCTGTTGTTGCGACCGTTCCCGAAGAAGCGACCTCGTTTCCCACGGCTTTAGACCGTGGCGAGCGCGGTGTTCTGGAGATTCAAACTCAAGTCGTGGAAACTCCTGCCGTTGTTGCGGCCTCGAAAGTCGAGAAACCTCAGGAAGTAAAGAAGACTGAAGTCAAGGAAGATGAGTTGGTCGGTGTTGTGGCAACCGCTTTGTCAGCTCCCGGAACGGGCGTGGGAGCTCCGCCTCCGCCGGTTGAAGACCTGAGCGCCGCGATGGCGGGCCAGACCGCCCCCGTTCAGGGCAAGATCGCCATACCCGAAAAGCCTGAACCGGCTATTGCGTCTCGTTCTTTGGATGCTGTGAAAGCTTCCGTTGCCGGGCCCGCGGGGTTGGTCGGAGAGATCCGTTCGAAGGTTGCGGCAGAGACTGTAGGAGAGGAACGCGACGCGGCTCTAGATGGTTTTGATGAATTTGTTGTTCGTACGGAAGGCATTATTCGCAGCGATAACGACAGGGCTCAGTTCCACGCTCGCGCGACTCGGCTCCGTCAATCGATCCGGAATGACAAAGACCGGCAGATGGTCGAGGACGATCTTGACGTGATGGCCCGGAAAATGGTGGGGGTGGATGTTCCCGCTGAGTTTGCCGATGTTGAACCCCTTCTTGTTGATTTGGCCCCCAAAACTCAAACGATAGCCTCTCCGCATGCCGACGCGACCCTCTCGCTTACGGGTTTGTACGATGCGGCGAAACCTTTGCCCGTAGCTATCGCGACAAGTCCAGCCGTGGTTGCCGGCGCCGCAGTCGTGTCGAATGCTTTCAAACCTGCGGGAGAAGCCGCGATAGCGCCGATGGAGCCCCTTCTTGCTGATATATCTACTTCGGGAACCGTCGGGCTCGGTGAGACGACGGCTAAAGAAGCGGCGGATCAAGCGGCTGAAAATTTTGAGACCTTGATGAGCAAGGGCGCCTCGACGAAAACTGAAGATGCGGTGATCGAAGGGAAGGTGACGCCGGAAGTTCCCTCGGGTTTTAATGTCGGAATGGCGCTTTTTGATGAGACCTATCAGCGTCCGTCCGTGCTGGCCCTGGATCGCGATGCCGATCTTGCCGCGCAATATTCGTCTGACTATAAAAAGTTCAATGCCTTTGTCGGGGCTGGATTCAATGCTGTTTTGACTTCGCACAAAAATCAGACAAAAACGACTTCGACCTCAACGGAAGAAAAAACGGGGGAGAGAGAGGTTGATATTGGCGATGGTTCAGGCCTTACTCAATTAGAGGATTACACCTACACGGAAACGAGTACGACAACGACCGTTTCGTCTTCGAATCGTTACAATGCTCTTGAGGGTAGTGTGAGCGCCGGACTGCGAACGGGGAGTGATATTCTCAAGCAGGATCAGCGGTTGGCCGCGGAAGAAGGACAAAAACGTCGAGATAGCCGGATTGCTTTTGTCCAGCTGATCAAACAAAAAGTTTTTAGCCTCGAAGAGATCGCTTCGATCAACGCGCGGCTTGCGAAGATCAGTCAGACCAAGGCTCGCTATCACGGTATTCTCCAAAAACGTCAGCAGGCTCTAGGTGCCTACCACGCTTCTGTCCCGGTGTTAAAACGCCAACTCGATGATTCCTTGAAGAATATAGAGATTGAAGAGGACGCCCTCATTAAAGCGCGTAATTATCATGCCCGTCACCTTGTTGGCTTGATGGGCAAAGATGTTTCCAAATGGATGGCGAATTCTGATTATCAGACATTTGTCAAGACGATGGATTTTGAAAAGATCCGTTCACTGGGACTTTATGCCGAGAGGGCGGATGCCGGCGCAAAGGCCCTGCTCGAACAAATGAAATACTACATTCAACGCCGCGAGGCTGAATTAGACACGGTCCCGGGCGCGCGGTGGAGTCTTACGATCCCTGAAGTCAATCTGGCGTTAGGGACCGAGAGTGGCTTGACGGCGCAACTGAATATCTTTGCGCTGGAAACTGCCTGGTCCTCGAGAGACTATCAGTTGGATAAGAAAAATCAGGCGGATGTGATAGCGGCTAAGACGAATGTGATGCATCGTTTGGCAGATATGATGCATGACGGGATCTCGAAGCTTTATGAACTCCGCTCCTTGCAACAGCATGTCAAGAATCTCGAGGCGCAAGCGCAGGTGGATGTGCTAGTGGCCGATGCGCTTTTGAACAGCCGGAGCAGGGAATCCCAGCGTGATATGGATCCCATTTCCGCGGCGGATAAATATCTTCTGCTTACCGATCAGATCGAGTCTGCCAAAGGTGAGCTGCAGAAATTGCAGGATGCCGAGAAGGATCTCTTGACGACGCTCGATGCGATCCAGGGACAAATGACGGCGCTCGCGGAAAACGATCAAAAGCTCGCCGGTGAAGTCGGTTTTGACGTGACCGGACGGCAGTTCCGCGAGGCGATCGCTAGGGGGCATTCTCAGTGGACGACCGAACTTAACGATCAAGCGGATGCGGTGTATCAAAGTTATATTGGCGAGGCTGCCGTCGCGAAGGACGAGGAAGGTCAATCGCTTCGAAAGGCCGCCTTTGCCCATGAAATGCTGAAGAACAGTGGCCTGTTGGTTGCGTCTCGCTATAAAGCCTTGGCGGATAAACTGGACCAGGTGTATCAGGAATGGGTCCGGCTTTCCGCTTATTTGAATGCGGGTTTCGGTTTTTCGGCGAAAAATCCCGGGGCCACCTCGTTTGTTGTCAACGGCGGGATCGGTCTCGATGTTCTCGTCTTGAGCTTTACGCAGAGTGCGGCGGAATATTCCAAGGCTGCGGCTGAGGGTCGCTCGGCAAGCTATCTCCGGGATGTTACGAATCGTGCGCAGCAACAGCTTCAGCAGATCATTGAACAACTTGGGTTTCTTGAAGGACAGATCGCGGGTCTTCAACGAAATGTTCAGACTTCCCAAAAAATGCTCGAAGAGGTCGCTCATAAAGTCGCGATCCGTCTGGCGGAGCGGGATCATCGTGTGGATGCCAGCGCGCATCGTATTCTTGCTGAAATTCAACAGGGGAATGTGGGGGAACTGACAAAACTGGGTGTGGACTCTGAAACGGTGCGTCTCCTTGCCGAAGTTCAAAAGGGGAATGTGGATAGTGTGGCGGCGTTGCAGCCGCGTTTGGCGCCGCTGATCGAAGAAAAACTATGGGTTGAATTAGCCGGAACCGCGGGCAAGCTTTTGGAGCAAAAGATCGCGTTGTCTGCGACGAAGGATAACCGGGCCAAGGCTCAGCTGTTACTCAATAAACTTTCAAGCAGCGATCTTCATCCTGTTGCGATCGATATCGCTCGCGCGGAGGTGGAAACTCACTTAAACGAGCCGGATTACCAGGCGGAGCTGAAGAAACTTACCAATCCCTATTTCCGTTATCTGGATGCGAACGGGGTTTTTCTTGATACCGCGGAGGCCGACCTTGAATCCATGACGAAGATCATTGAGAACTTTCTTCCCGGGATGGATGAGGTTCTTGCCGACAAAGAAAAGGCGTTCGCTAAGGAAAAGTCTGATTTTGATAGGGAACAGGCGGCGTTTAACGCCAAGAAGCCGTCGGTTTTCAAGAACAAGCAGGAAGAGAAAAAATGGGCCGATCGGGCGGCTGATCTTGCCGAGAAGGCCCAGGCCGTTGCGAAGCGTGAACAAGCCGTCAAGCAGCTTAAAGGAACGCGCGAGCGTTTTTCGAATGCCCGGTATAAGGCGATGTATCTTTCCAAAGTAGCGGCGCTCAACGCTGAAGGGAAAATGGCGAAGACGGATCAGCGCGATGCCATGCGGGACTTGCTTGAAGATCTTGTGGGGGCCACTGAGGGCTATCTGACGTCCGAATATCTCCTTGAGAAGATGTTCAACCTTTGGTCCTACGAATCCCGCGATAGCTGGTACGAGGGTATCCGACAGCTTCTGGATCTGATCGGGCCGGAAGGAACATCGGTTTTGGGCTATACGGGCAGGATCACCGCGATCCACTCGGCGTTTTTGAACGTTGAAAAAGCTTGGAGCCTGAATAAAGAACCTCTCAATATTCGGGGGGGATTTTCCTATCAGAAATCCGGAGGGACTTCTTCCGGGAAGAGCACGACGCTCGGTTTTGGAGGGATTTTTAGCCATCTGAAGCGTCTTTTTGCGGGGCCGAGTGACGACGCGCGGCGCAATGCTGCTTTTCTTCTTGCTGAAGGTTCCCGCGGGATCATGGATCGCGCAAAGGCCCAGGTTAAAGAAAACCAGGATACCTTGGCGCTCCGAGGGAAATTAGGGGTTTTGGATTCTCGGATCAAGCTGTATGAAGATATCAAGCAGCAGTTCGTGGAGTGGCGGGACCGCTATGAACCCACCCCCGGAGCCTTACGGAGTATCGTGTCCCGCCTTCGTTCGGTGCTTGGAAATGACAGGACCACTGATGAGATCTATGCGTTGAACGTTGAACAGCTTGACGCGCGTATTCGCGCGGATGCGAATTCGATAAGGGAACTCGAAGCGTCCCTTTTGAGCCGTGGTTTTTCTCCTCGTCAAATGCGTTCCGGGGCCTTTTATACCGCTTCGGCGAACAAACAAAATGAATCAGCGGCGCTTATTCGGGATCAGCTAAGCGAGATCGGCCGGGAGAGCTACAGCGCTCAGATCGCCAGCTTGAACACCTTGGTGGGGACGATGCTGAAACAATCGACCTTCGGGACCTCCCCGTACACGTCTGCCGCCTCTCTGGCCCAGTCTCCGTTCTACCGGGATTTCGGGGTCGTTAATCAATTTCTGAACGCTCCGAGCGGGCTTCCGGGTTCCGACGGGAATCGCTTTGCTGTCGTGAACTTTACCACCTCGTCAATTCTCGGGACCCCTAAAAAGACCTTTATGCTTATGATGCAGTACAAGGAGAGTGAAGCCGGGACAGACAAAAAGGGGTCTGAACTTGCGGTTTCGGAACAGACTCGGGGTGTTGTCGCGGCCATCAGCCATATGCGTGTGATGAACCGGTTCAAAAAGATCCTTGCGGCAAAGACGCTGGCCCCTCAAGGCCTTGAGGATATCCTCGGAACGGCTCGCGTCGAACATGGTGTGAAGGGGGAGAGTCTGAGCCGGTTGAGCCGGATCGAGTCTATGGAAACCGGCAATGCCGCTATCGAGGCGATCGGAAAACTCTGGAGTGAGGTCAAAGGTCTTTCCAGCGATGAAGAAAAACGTCAGAAGATGATCGAGGGGATCGACCAGTTGTTGAGGATCGAGAACGCCAGCATCAAGGACGATCTGAAAGCTTTGAAAAAAACGGCGGGAGAGGCTGACATCTCTTTTGAAGTGGTCGAGGGTGTGGATCTCTCGAAGGCTGGGAACCTGGAGGCTCTCCAATCGGATGAGGCTACTCGCGCGAATTTGAGGACCCTTCTCAATAAGGAATTCGTCAAGATGCTGGGGCAGGATCGACTGGGAAGCTTTGTGAAATTTGGATTCAGCCACGCACCGTATCAGTCGGATCTTTCGGAGGGAGAGCCGTATTTGGGAGTCGGCGCAACCTACACGCTTTATGATTCTCATCTAAGCGCGATCAAGAAGTTCTGGTCGAACCGGGAGGGCATCGAAAAGCTTTTCGCAAAACAGGCGAATCAGGACCTTCGGAATGAGCTTGAGGATTTTCTGGCTGATCGGGAAGACCTTGAAAAGGAAGTCGCGAAGCGGAGAGAAAGTCTGGAGTCCGCGGCGGAGTCCTATCACCTCGCGTTGCAGAGAAGCCGTCAATTTGGGTACGTCGATGCCGAGATCGATCTCGCGTTTCGTTATATGAATGAACTTGATGCGTATGAATCGGCGGTCTACGCGTACTGGAATGCCAGCCGGAAGCTGATCGAATCGGCCGCAGCGAATGGGATCAAGCTCGACTATACCGCTGGTAAAAAAGATATGGTGGAGCTTCTCGCTGACGCGATCCCGAGTTGGCTCGAAGATGAAACCGAAGGGGACGACATCGAGGCCAAATATCTGGCGAGTGAAAAACCTGTGTTGCCGGTGATCAAAGGGACTGGGACCCGCTCCGCGACCTTTGCGATTGATGAGGGATTGGAAAAAGAAACCCCGACGAAGAATGCGAGAACGAATCAGGCTTTGGATAAGCTGATCGCGGCTCTTGGAAGCAAAGTGCCTGTGACGGGTCTCCTGAGTCCCGAAGAGAAGGCTGGGCTGGAACTTGAACAGGCAAACGCTCGAAAGCTTCTGACCCGCATCTTTGAACGGGTTGCGGGCCGTTACGGACGCAAGGATGTCCCGGCCTGGATCGAAGAGATCGCCGCCGCCTACAAGGATCTTGAAGATAATAAAGCCTTTGACCGGACAGGTTTTATGGAAGTCGGTCTTGGAGAGGAAACATGGGGCAATCTTTTTGGACAGTGTTTTATGATCGGCCCCGAGGGCTCCAAGCTTTTGCAAGACAGTGGGGTTGACTTTAACAAGCTGGCTTTTGCGCTTTTTGTCAATGATCTCGGTCACATTTCGATGACGCGCGGTGAACCGGGGGATCGCGCTCGGATCACGGAATCGATCGCTCGAGATCTTCCGGATGCCATGAAAGCACTTGAACGTTACCGGCATCGTCCTCAAGACTCTTATTCTTTGCGCAGTCCTGTGGAAGGGGCTGAAGCACTGACGCTCGTTCTCTATCGGGCATTTGGAGGCGAGTCGGTCAAGGATAAAAATGGGAACCCGTTGGGATTTGATCAGATCTTGAATGATGCGGAACACCGCCGAGCGTTTGTTCGCGTGGCTCCTGAATTCAATCTGAATAACGTTTTTTCGGGGGTGGTGGGGCACGAGATCAATAAAGATACTTGGGTCACAGGGTGGCAGGATGCCGCCAAATACTTGTCTATTTCGCTGGGTCGCTATGATAAGGGAACGGGTGAGGTGATCCCGCGGGAGATCCCGGTCGACGATCCTCAGTATATGGCCTATATCATGGCGCAGAATATTGCGAATATCCTTGCTCATCCTCGGCCCGTATTGCCCGCAGAACTTTCGGCGAACGCCACCCCTCAGGAACGAGAGGCTTATAACGCAGCCAAGGCGAAGGTGTCGGATCATGACAAGTTGATGGAACAAAGCGCTTATTTGACGGCCCGGTTTGCTTTTAAGATCAGTCAGTCGGAACATTTGCGCCCGAAGGAAGAAGATATCAAGGATACCGTTTATCTTCGATTAAAAGCCCTCGCGGGCCAGAAGCAGGAGGATTATGGCGTCGATCCAGATACCAAGCGCCTCGTGTTGATTAAGGATGTTCGCTCCTGGCTATCGAACCCGCCGCAGGAGATGTCTGTCGCGGAACACAGCCGCTTGATGAAAGCTCTGCCTGAGATATTGAAGAGCACGCGGTCGGGTGGGATCAAAGATCCTGTGACAGGAGGGGTGGCCACTCTTGAAAGTATCCAAATCCGCATGAAGGCGGTTCGAGAAGCGGTGATGGAAGGTCTTTTTAATTCCATGGCGGTTTCCTACGTTAATGACGTCCTTTATGGCGCGGGGCATGATGCTGGTGAGAATCGCGACAAATGGCTCGCCAAGTCGATCGAAGATACGATTGATCCCAAAACCGGTGAGGTTATTAAAGGCCGTCTTAGCTTGACAGAGGATCGCCTCAGGCTCGAGAACGAGTTAAGGGGAAAACCCGAACTGGTGAAGTCGATCTCTGAACTTGCGCACAAGCCCGAGGGCTATAAAGCAACGCCCCGGGAGAAATACAACGATGACCGTAATATCCGCGGAATTGTTTCAGGGCTTGCCATGGAAATCCTTGGAGAGACCGGCGATGAGATTGATCCCGCGATCAAGCAATATATGGGAGCTATCCAAAAAGAGATAGATCTCCTTGGCGAAGAGCTGACGCGTGTTTCTGACGAGAAAAAGCCGGAGATTCAGGGGCGTCTGGATGCGAAGAAGGCCGAGCTTCAGCGTTACGAAGATGCTAACGCGAAGCGGGTTGCCGATTACAAGCTTTTCAATTCCTTACCGGAAGATAAAAAGATCCAGCATTTGGTGGAATTATGGCAGATCATGTCGGACCTTCGCCCGTCCGCGACGGCGCTCCTTGGGACCCTGAGCAACGATAACCCGAATGATGTCAGTATGCTGAGGCTCTGGGCCGCTTCGGTTCAGGGCGATATTCAGCCGAAGTATCAGCCGGGGGCCGGTGGATTTGAGGATGCGGAACATTGGCAGAAGTGGCAGGATACCCCGAAGAAAGAGCGGCTTGAGCGCATGCAAAAACGCCTCCATATTATGAAAGTGCTGAAAGACCGGTTTGCGGAAAAAGGGATCACGATAAAACTCAAGGATTCCAAATATACGGCGGTACCCGAACGCGGTTTGGGCGTCGGGAGCCTGATGTCGAGCGCCATGGAGTATCTTGGCGAGATCGATCCTGCAGAGAAAATTGACAAGGCGATTGAGGCTCTTCAAAAGGATATCAAGGCCTTAGAAGCGGAAGCTGAAAGAGCTGTTCCGGAAACTTCTGTGCAGGAAGAGCCCGCGAAAGTTTCGGAGCCTGTTGTTCCGCTTAAGTCTGAACCCGTGAAAACCTCGGCATGGGATAAGTTCACGGACATCCTCGCCGTGGCCTCCTCGTTTGCTGGGAATCTGGTGTTCGGTCTGAACGCTTACGGGGATACGGTCCCGGCCTTGGCCACGCAAGGACTGGTGGGCGCTTCGGCGAAGGCTGTTGAGGCTGCCGTTTCCAATAAGCCGAATTTGCCGCAATCCGGTGAGACAAGAGGCTTGAAAGGTGAGAGTCGTGTGCCTTCGGCCCAGTTGCGTGAGAAAAGAGCCGAGCTGGCCAACCTGCAGCAGATCCGGAACAAGATCAAAGCCGACCAGGATCTTTTTCTGGGGAAGACTGGCGACAAGCGTTATATGAGCGTCAACGGCCAGATCGCGGAAGGACGTATTGCCCGGATCGTTGGGTTGGCGGTGATCATGAAGGATATTCGCTTCGCAGTGGAACAGCTCGTCGGTCCGCTTAACGACGGGAGTCCCTCCGATATGGGGATGCTTCGTAGCATGGCTACCTTTATTCAGGGAGATATACAATCTCAGTACATGCATGCGGCAGGCGGCTTCGACAATGAGGATGATTGGGCAGAAACAGAAAAAAAGACCCCCGAGAAACGCCAGGAGCTATTAATGGGTCGACTCGAAGTTGCAAGCCGAATGAATGATGCTTTGAAGAATCTGGGTGTGGTTTTTGATTTAAAAGGGGAGCGTTCTGCTGAAATGCTCCGGAAGGGTGAAGATATCGGATTTTTGTTGTCTGTATCGCAAGCCTTGATTTCCGGGGACGTTCTGCTGGGTGAAATGTTCGACGAAAAAGGGAACCTCAAGGATTCGGACAAGGTATGGATGCTTTTTGCCGTCATGCGGACCCCTCAGGCGAAGACGATGTTGGACAACTATTTGACTGAAACGAATAGGGATGAATACCTCGCCAAAAGTCTCGTTTCTAAAATAGGGGATCGCACTTCGCTCGCTAAAGAATTGGCTGTGTTTTTGGGCGATTCGGGAAGAATCGATCGATCTAAAACCATCGCCGAAAATTTGAAAGAAGCGGATTTGATCCTTAGCCGGCGGGAAAAAATTTACAAAGTAAGCAGAGCCGACGGGATGTCCCCGGAGATTAGTGTTAAGTCGGATGATCTGGGGGCGGAGGATGAAGCCCTTGAGGACTTGAAGGCCAAGTCGGGATTGGGAGAGGCTTTGACCCCTGAGATCTATTACAGCCTTGTCAGCAAGGTTTTGGATTCAAGGAAAGTGGCTGGGCAATCTTTAAAGGGGCGTTTTCCCGTAGCTTTCTGGATGTTGCCGTCTGAGAAGCGGCAGCTCATGGATAAGATCGCTGAAATATCGGAGATTCCGTATGCTTTGAATGATGCAAAGACATGGGTTGCTGGTTTTCTCCTGACTCCTGGCGGGATCGATCTGAAGAATACCCAGCCTGTTATCAAGGAGGTTTCGCGTCGCGTGGAGATCGAAATGTTCCTTCAAGCGGCGAATATGCTCTACCGGACACAGGCGCTGAATCCCGGGGAACTTGCGGCTTTCTCACGCGTGGTGATGCTGGAGGAGCAGAAGATCCTTCGTGAGCAAAATGAGCGAAATGCGGCGACGGAACAGCCCGTGAGCGAAGCTGTGCGGAAAACCCAGGAAGAAGAAAAGCTTAAGCCTATGTTGCGCACCGGTCATCTCCTGAAGCTCTACGGTTTGGCGGAAGCGGCTCTGAACGGCAAGACGATCAACGGGAATCCGTATGAGGGGGCCAACGATCGCATTACTCTGGTCAAAGATCAGATGAATAAATACGGACGCATGTTGAACGGAGATGCCTGGAAGCCGGTCGATGAGGAATGGGTTAAGGCCAACCACAAAGGCTGGGCTACCGAGAAGATCTTTGGAAAGATATCGCGTATTTTGGAGGCTCAGGAGCTTGGCGCGCCCCATTTTGAAATGACGCCCGAAAGCACGCCGGATTATCTTTATAAGTGGATCAAAGACGCCGCGGTGATGGATGCCGTGATCTATCAGTCTCAGGGGCGTTTCCCGCCTAATGAAGTTCTTGATGCGTTGATCCAGAGCGAGCGGGATGGCAGTGATGTCATCCCCGTCTACAAGACGGAAACCAGCCTTATCCAGAATCTGCCGCAATGGTCCCGTTTGGAGAAAGGCCGCAATAATTATTTGCTGCAGAAGTATGGCTCACAGCAGTTTTGGGACGCCGATCTGCGTGTGCTCGGCGAGGTTACTGGCGCCGACGGCAGGCCTCTGACGGTTGAACTTTCCGACACTTCGCGGGTTCCCGTGGATCTGAATGATGTCCGCTGGGTCCGTAGCGCTTACAGGACGGTGTACCGTACGGATATCGGGGACGACGACCTTGGGATTCCCGCCGCCAAAGAGGTTTTGCGCACACTCTGGTTTGTGGAAAAGATCGCCCGGCTCGACCATCAGCTGAAGAATATTACGTTTGACGGAAAGAATGTTGCGGTGAGCGGAGAAGCGATATCCGCGATTCGGGATGAATTTATGATCGGATCCGAAAAGGCCCGGAATGCTTTTCGACGAGCTGTTTACGGAGCCTCAAAGGATGCCGCCTTGCTCGATAAGACGGAGGTGCAGGCTCAGTTCAAGGTTTATATGAACGCTTGGGCCGAGGAGTTTATTCGCATGAAAGCGGAACTTCAGACGCTTTCCGTGAAGGAAAACGCAGCATCACGGGAAGACTTGGAAATGTCTCGTAAGAATATCCAGTCGGAACGAAAGACCCGGGTTGCCGAGTATGCCAAAAAATATGCCGGGAAGAACTACGAACCGGTTCACAAAGATGCCATGAAAGAAGTCGAAACATCCTGGGCAGAAATCTCCTCAAAGGTTAAAGGTCTGACCCCGTTCCGCTCTACGGAGAAAGCCGTTGTGGCCAGCCAGATGATCCGAAACGGCTATACGGCTCGAGAGATATTGCTGATGGACCATTACATTTTGCCCGAGCTTCTAAAGGGCCATGGGCTGGAAGGCAAGGACATCGATCGCCTGAAGGATTCGGACCTGAAGGATAAGAACCTGAAGGCCAAGGACCTTAAGGCCAAGCTTCGCTATCGCTCTCGGGAGATCCTCGAACGTGCGGAAGCCGGACTTCTTTTTGCGGTGAACAGAAATGCCGGGGGAGTGAAAACAACGCTGGAGACTCTTGATACCGAGGCCCTTGCCGGAACTGTTAAATATCAGCTGAAAGATTTCGAAGGCGTTCAGACGAACGAAAATGTGATCCGGGAAAAGTTTTCCGAACTAAATGTTTATTCCGATGACGTGTTGAAGAGAGAACGGGAGATCAAGCGTATCGCTGAAAGCGTCCTGGACCGGGATGTCTCGACGGGATCCCTGAGTGCCTGGTTTGCAGCGGCTTCGAATCTCAAGACAGCCGTCTTGGTTTCGGGTGCCAAAGACCCCGATATGGAAAAGATCCTCTATGAGGCTGACAGCTTGTGGAACCTTGGGCTGGCTGCGAGTCCCCAGCGCGTTCAGGACAAGTCATCGATGGATGCTCTCGCTGTGATCAATGGCACCATAGGCTGGATCTTTGATCGTGGAACGGATAGCGGACCTTATGCGGCCACGCCGACCGGAAGTAAACGTGATGCGGCCACGCCGGCCGGAAGTAATCGTGCCACGCTTGAATCTGAACCGACGCGCGAAAAAATGCTCAAGGCGCTTGATGCCGCGGCATTTGACGATGCCAGGGAAAAAATTGAACGGCGTATTGAGGAGATGCTTAAATCGGGAGCCCTGACGCCGCTTGATCTCAAGGAGCTCAACGGTCTTGCCCTTCAGCGTTATCAATCACTTGTCGATGTGAATGCCAAAGCCAAAAAAGACGGGCTCCAGAGCAAGGATCTTCCGAAGCCTCACGAAGTTTCACCGCTGACGATCCTTCTGGTTCTGGATATGGAAAATCCCGATCCCGTCAAGAGGATCGGCCTCTTTGAGTTGCTCTTCCCCAAAGTGAAGGAGGAAGGCAAAGACCTTCTTCGTGCTGATGCTCAGGTGAATGGCCACTACGCCGGCGCTAGCCGCCGCAGCGATGAATTGCTTATCGATAAGTATGCTCCTGTGCCTGATTCCGCGATGACGCATTTAATCTCCGGCTTGCGGATACCGGCTTTTCAGGTGCATGACTATCGTTTTCCTGGTTACGGGGTTTCCGGCGTTATGCTCTCACATTTGTTCAATTTTGACGGCCAGGAATCTCCCGTTTCGAAAGCTTTGGGTATCAAGGATTCGAAGGCGCCTCTCTGGAACATCTCCTGGATTGCCTTTGTTCTGGCGGCTTTCTTCGCCATGAAGAATTATCTCAAGCGCAGGTTCCAGTCGCCGGTTTATGGAAGACAAAACGGGCTTAAACGAAAAAAAACGGAAATCGTTGAGCGCCAAGACGCTCTTCTTAGCAAACGCGAAGAACTTATCAAGGAACAGCAGAAACGCCGTAATGCTGTTAGCCGTTCGGAAGCACGGTCAGAACTCAGTAAAATGACTGACGCGGAAATTGCCGCCGAACTCGTGACTGTTGAGCATCAGTTCAAGGCTTTGGAGCAGGATCTTGCGTCGGTAAAGCAGGCGATGACGGCGGCAAAAGCGGTCCCCGGGGTGGGCTCCGCCACTCCTGTTACCACGGCTCGGTACGACGTTGCTCATTCACCGCAGACGCTCCGGACGATCGAAAAAGGTTCCAAACTGTCGCTGATGCGTCTTGCGACGTACGAGTTTCTCCGCGATTTTCTGGCCTTTCTGATGATCGGTTGGTCCTTAGCGGCTCTCTCTCCCTATGCTGTCGCGGCTGTGCCCATATTTGTAGCTTTGTATGTTGTTTGGCATGTCCCGCTCTTCAAGCAGTGGGCTTATAATCCAATCGCTTATTTGACGGCCGGGTGGAAACCCCTGACATTTCTTTTGGCAATGGCGGGCTTTGTTGCAGCGGTGGCAAAACCGGCGATTCTGACCGCTATTGGCGGTTTTCTTGTCGCACAGCCCGCGTTCATCGTTGCGATGGTGGTTTGGATAGCGATGATCACTCTCTCTCACATAGACAAATCCGGTGGTGTTATGTATGACACGCCAACGGAAAAAGAAGAGAAAGATTTTTCGGATAAGAAGGTTAATGAGGTTATGAACCGAGCCAGGCTGATCTTTGACATGCCGGGATATGCGGACTACAGAAAAGAAAAGAACCGGATTATTAAACTTCAGGAAAACGCGAAATGGCTGGACTTGGCGGGTGATTCGGAAGGCGCGGGGAAAGTGCTTAAGCAGGTAGAGAGTATAGAGGCGGCGATATTAAATGGACGAGTTGAGACCGGGATGTACGGCGATCTGACAGCTGCGGAGAAAGCCAAAAAAGCCAAGGAGGTAAAGGCTGTTGCGGAGACCATTGTCGATCTTAAAGCCGATCCTACTCTCCAATACAAAGATATCAATGGCTATATGTCGGGGCACATGCCCAAGGGCAAAAAACATATTATGTTTGAGGCGTGGCGTCTTGACAGCCGCGAGATCAATGAGACGGTCGAAGCCATGGTTCGCCAGCTGATCGGGAATAATTTCAAGAGCCAGCGCTCGATCCTGTTGGCTAACGGGCCCGAGGTTAAGGGGAGTTATGCTGAGACCAAAGGTGCCAAGGAGCCCGGCGGAGGGACGATGGAACAGTTCTTCCAGAAAATGCAGGCCCGTATGGAGCTTTATTGGGAGTTGCTGGAATATACGGATAAGGCTGACAAGAGCGTGCATCCGGGATACGAGCGGTTGCAAGTCATATACCGCGGTGCGGGTCGCAAGCCGGTCGCTAACGTCCTTTTGATGGGGGCCTTTACGGGATATGGTGAGGACGGTTTGGCGGGCCGGAAACTCGGGCAGATCTCGAATCGCGGGGTTGATATCAACAAACTGCATTATCAGGTCACCATCTTCGGAAGGACGATCCTGCTTGGATCCAGTTATGTTCTGGAGCAGGTCGAAACGAGAGGGACTGACAAACACGGGAATCCGCTTCCGGCGAATGTCCTTAAACTGCATCTTCCGTTTGATAACATCCCGTTCTTTAACGGCATGGCCAAGCCTGGAGAGGGGAACGCGTTTGTCCCTTATAGCCAGTCGCTGCGTGATGACCCGCAGATGCTCGGCCAGTATCTGCCCGCGGTCAAAACGGATGAAGTCACCGGCAAGGATATTTTTGAGCCGCAGGTGCTTCATACGACGACGCTGGATGGCGGCAACTATGTTTCGGCCGGGATCATGCTGTTCCTGATCCGCATGCTTAGCAGGCGGCCCGATGTCGGGATGGCCCAGCTCAATACCGGGTATGAAACGGACCATTCGACCGCTTTCTGGGAAATGGGAGCGAAGATCCACGCGGCGGGATTCTGGACGATTATTTTTAATTCAATGGTTGCTGGACTTGTTCGTATGTTCGGAAAGTACACTATTTTGACCATGGTCGCGGCGGAAATGGTTCGGCCACGACCGGGACTTCCGTTTGGTGCCTATTTCACGAGGGTTCTTGTGTTTTCCGGCTTTTTGTTCCGGCAGCTCAACCGGTTGCTGGAAGAAAGCTCGATCCGCCTCAGTCTTGAAGCGAACGGCGATCCGAAGCTCCTTGCGCGCCTCCAGGCCAAGGGGCCCCTCAATGGTCTCCTTGCTCTTGAGGTGCTGAAGAGCCGGGCCCTGTTCAAGGGGCTTGTGGCAACGGATCAGGCCATCCTCGCGAAGATTCTTCCCGGGGACCCCGAGGCGGCGCTTTTGGCCCGCGCTAGAGTTTCCCCGGTTGCGCGGGATATGCTGCTGGAACGGGCGGGATACCTCCAGAGCATTGTTGATGACAATAATGCCGTTCGTCAGGCAGCCTTTATTGTTCAGGCGGGTTTTGCAGACATCGATGCGGTCAAAAAGGAAGCTGAGAGGCTCAAAGCCGAAAATGAAAATCTGAAGCCTGAAGAATGGCTCGAGTTGAATAAGAAGCTACTCCTTCCCGCTGAAGGTGGCGCCACATTGGATGTTCCCCATCTGATTGAGGCTGCTTCCAAGCGAGTTTCTCAAAGGGACATGCTTATGGCCATCACGGAGGCTCTGCGTGCGGTGGCTTCCAAGGACAATAAGGACCTCTTTTCCGAGGCGGCGCGGCAGGATCCTAATCTTCTAAAAGACGCCAAGTTTAAAGCGACTCATAAACGGATGTTGAGGGACCGGGCGGGTTTTGTCGAAGAGGACTTTGCCTTGGGGGCGTCGAATGTTCCTGCCCTTTTTGCCGTCCTTCAGGCGAATGGAGAGGTCAATAACGCGATCCTGGCATCGCTTGGGATAAAGCGAACCGCGGCGGGGGCGGTGGATTTTAGCGGGGTAGACCGTAAGAAACTTGCGGATGCGGTGACTAAGATCCTGAACGATAAGGATCAGTTCAAGGTTTTTTATGTTAAGTTCCTCGCTCAGGATTCGGCGATCGCGGACAGACTCGCTCCGGAAGTCAAAGGTCTCCTGGAGCGGGCGAAGGCGCAGGATGCCGTAGTTGGTCTGCGGGATATTGTTGCGGAAGAGAATGCCATCAAGCAGGCGGAGGATATGGCTGCCGCGGGTTATACGGATCTGCAGGGCGTGAAGGCCGAGCTCACGAAAGTTGACAAGGCGACCCCTGCTCTGAACGATTCCGAGTGGGAGGCTCTGAACAGATCTCTCATGGCCGCATTGTACGACGGGTACATCGAAAAGCGTCAAACGAGCAGCCTGGATCGTCTTCTTGAACCTGCGATGGCGAAGACGGTGACGGAACTTGAAAATATCCTGAAGGAAAAAGATCCCAAAACGCTTATGAAACTTCTGAGTAGGGCCGGCGTTACGAATAAAACAGAGTTGAGGAAAAAGATTGCGGAAGAAAAGGGAAAAGTTGAGGGCTTCAAAGCGGGAAATCTCAAGATCGAAGACTTTGAGATGGTGCTTCTTAATCGCAAGCTGCTTGGTGTGTTGTGCGGTGCTAAAAAAGACGATGCAAAGGTCGCCACGATCAGCATATTTACGCAGGAAGATCTGGAAGACGCGATGCATGCGTTCAGCGGATTGCCTTCGAAGTATAACGGTGAAGACGAGATGGTGACGTATACGCCTACGGACACGTATGTGCAGGCTGAATACGCGGCCGAGCATAAAGAAGAGCTGAAGGATCAAAAAGAGGAACTCGAGCGGAAGCATGCGAATAATCCTCGCGCGGCTCATCGCGAAGTCAAGGGGCGGCCCTTCGATGCTGACGCGATCCGGGTATTGCCTAAAGAGATCTGGGATGATGTGGCTGAGACAGGAGCGCCGCTTCCCGGGGTCAAGACGGCGCTGGCGCTCGTTGCCGGTCGCGAAGGTATCATCGACGATAAGTTGCCGAGCATGCCGGCGCAGAATCCGCAGTCCGACAAGTGGCAGATCATCAATGACGAGCCGACCGATGAACTGTATGAGCGCGGCGTTTTTGCCCTGACACCTCAGACTGACTTTTTTGACTCTTTCCCGAGGGACGGCCTGAATATCGGGCATAAGTGGTTCGCGACGCTGGCTATCATGGCTCTCGCGGCGTTTGTTCCGGGGTTCATCGGGGTTGTCGGCGTGTATGCGGCTATGGTGCAGACCTTGGTCGTTCTTTCGCTTTTGATCGGTATGCCGTTCCTGGGTGTTTTGTTCAACGGACTTGTGGCTCCTGTTGGTTTTAAAGTTGACTTCCTCAGACCGTTGACTGTCTGGAACTGGTTCCGAGTCAAAGGACGGTTCCTGGAGCAGGCTTTTTACGATATGGCGATCATTGCGGCTGAAAAGGTGATCAGTGGCGCGAATTACGTGAATCGTGTGTTGAATGTCTTTGACTGGTACAAGCGGAAAGTCCGCAGGCACGATTTTATCAAGTATGGCGAAGTGGGTACGGCGGATCCCGCACCGGCTGGTATTGACCTCAGTAAGGCCCCGAATTTTTCAAAGAACCTCCAGGATCCCTATGTCCGACGTGGATTGATGGTGGGTTTTTCATTCTTGGCTGTTCTGTTTGGGATCATGTTCAAGGTCGGGTTGCTTTCATTGGTTGCGGTGATTTCCGTCTGGGGTGTTGGATTGGTGGGGGCAGCTGTTGGGTTTCTGGTTGCTTTGTTTGTGTTCATTATTCCCGGTGTCAAGGCGGACATCGTCGATGGGAAATTGCTGAAGTCTATTGCCGGCTCCAAGGCTCCTAATATGCAGGATGCCAAACTCAAGTTCTTCGAAGTGTTCGGCGCGAATGAATTATATAAGAGTAAAGATCTTGGGCTTATGAAGAAATTTGGACTGATGCTCAGGTTCTACGGATATGCCGTCGTAAAAACTGCGCCTGCATCTTTGCGTTTAGTCAAAGATTTTAGTTTTTTTAAGAATCGGAATCTATTCCAAAAGAATAATCCTAAGCCGCTTTTTGAACTGGAATGGTACAGGAGCTACATGAACCATTTGATCCTGAATTCAGTGGCGCTGATAGCGGTTTGCGCGTTCCTTCCGTTTTTGGTGCAGTTCGTTCCGCTTTTCTGGCTGATGCTGTTTTCGGTGATGGCGCTCTTCTTTGTCGCCGCCCCGCTCGTGAATTGGGCGACTGGGCTGGTGATTGAACAAAAAGAGGGGGATGTCGGAAGTGCTCGTCGTGCGGTAAAGATCGCGCTTGGGTTGTTCGGTGTTGCGGCTATTGTTTTCACTATCTTTCTCTTTAATTCTGTAGCGATGCAGATGGCGCTCTCGGTGTTCTTCGAGAAGGTGATGGCGAATAGCTTTTTTGTCGCGGCTTCAGGAAATCTTGTGGAAGGTATGCGGGGGCCGTTGAGCCCGCTCGCACAGGGGAACGCGCCCCTGCTGATGTTTGTTCAGACATTCCTGCTTGGCGGGACGGTTCTGGCGATTATTTTAAGTCTGATCTTTGCGGTTTGGTGGTTTACTTTCTATGCGCCGGCAGCGAAGCTGAAGGCTGAGGCTCAAAAAGTCGCCAAACCCGAAAATGCTTTGGCTGCTAAAAAGGAAAAAGTAACACTGCGTGGATGGATAAAAGATAGGATCACGGCTGTGAAAGCTTTTGGGGTGAACATCAAAACGTTTGTGGCTTCCGTCCGGACTGAGAAAAAGAAAGCTGATCAGGAAAAAATTAAACGAAAATGGGCGGGGATAAATCTTCCGGCGTGGGGCATTGGTTTTATGGTTGTGTTCCAAAAGATCGAAGCCGCAAAGAGGGAGAAGATTTTGAAAAACCTTCTGGGTTCGATTGCTTTGCCTGTCTTGGTTCTCGTGCCTGTTACTGCTGTGGGGCATGTGCTTGGATGGAGTGTTGTGGCGGCGATTGTGGGTTTTGTGATCGTCGCGGGGCTTGTTATTGGCTCAAAACAATCGGCTAAATATATCAGGATGATTACGAGAATCGCCGCGATTGGCGGGATCGGGTTTTCGATTGGAGGCTGGATCGGTTTCGCGATTGCTTCGGGAGTCGCGGGCATTTTGATGCTGATAGCGCGTGTTGTGCCAGAATCAGTTGCGCCGGGTAAGGAATCATCGGTGCCTCTGCATGGAATTGGTTCGACAGGCGAGGGGAACGTGAAAAAAAGCGAGACTAGTGAACCCAAAATGGTTCAACCTCGTTCTGAATCAAGGACGCCGGGGAAAGACGTGCAGCTTAACGCCCGCTCGGAGATGCGGTTGGCGGAAACGGTGGCAGAGTTGGATCCCAAGGTGCTGAGGGGGTATTACGACCGGATGTTTACCGAAACGGAAGCACAGGGTTCGATCAGTGAGGCGGCGATCATGGCGCATAAAAATTATTTTGATGAAAAGGGCGCTCAGCGATACGGGACGACAGTTCCTGTCTTGATGCGTGTGCCGCAGGGCGCGGTTCAGAATAATCTGTGGAAGATGACAGAACGAATCATTCAAACGGCTCAGTTGACTGATGCCGATGTCGTCCGGACGGGTGAGCTTCACAGCACGATCTTTGCCTTTGTCACAACGTATAACGGCGTGATCGATATGGCGCCGTATCAATCTGCCGAAATTCAGGATGTGATCCGCGGGGTAACGGGCAGGATAATGCCGTTCCGCGTTACCTACAAAGGGTTGACGATCGCCAAAGATGGTACGGTGACCGCGCAAGGCTATGTCGATGAACCGTCAAATCTTGGCGGCCTTCGTTCCGGGTTGCACCAAGCTTTTACGGATAATCCCCACGCCGAAGATAAATCATCCGGCCACATTATCCATGCGAAACTGTTTCGGCTCCAGCATTCGGTGACCGGCGAAAAATTTAAGGTGCTCATGGACGAGGTTCGCGCCAATCGGGATACGGAATTCGGTACCGTTGCTGTGAATTCGGTGGAGCTCATGCGAGCCGATCTCAAACCGACGCAAAAGCCCGGAGAAGAAACCCTTTCTCTGATCCAGACGTTTCCGCTCGGTTGGTCGGAATTGCAGGATAATGCTCCCCAAACGATTCTTTCCGCGATCGGAACGCGGCGTTCTGAGTCGCGTGAGATCGCGGCCGTTCGTTCTGTGATGGTGCCGAAGATGCAGCAGCTGGTGGATGATCTTTCGAAGGGGGATGATCTCCAAACGAAGCCCGCCGATGGATTTTTAGTCCTTGGTAACCCCGATCTGCGGACTTTTACAGGATTTGCCGCGACGTGGAAAGCTCTTAAGACCCAGTTGCCGATCGTGGTGACGGGTGGCCGAGGGCGTGGTTATCTTCCGCTTAGGAAGGCGGCTATGGAGCATTACGGGCTTAATGAAACCTCGGATGTGGTCGCCCTGTGGCAGACCGAGGCGGACATTATGGCTTATATTTTAACGGCGGAAGGTGTTCCAGCCGGCATGATCACGAAAGAAGCTCGCGCGCGGAACACGGAGGCCAATCTTCGGAATTCCGCGGAGATCCTCCGAGAGAAGATCCCCGCGTCGGTTGAAAATCCGAGGATCTATATGGTCACAAGCCCCATGCTGACCGCCCGTGTGAAGGCGACGGCGCAGGCGTTCTGGTGGCAGACGGGTTCTTCAACGGAAAATTTCCAGGTCGCCGCGCTGAGGGTTTATGAACCGAATGTTGAAAAAATGGCGGATGAGCAGTTGATGCTTGACGCGATCTATCTCGCGGGGTTGCCTGAAGATATTTCCGGCTACCCTCATGTGAACCGTGGCAATGAGATCAAGGGGCTTGGAGACATGCTTGCTCGTGCGGTTAAGAATCCCGCGTCGGCCGGCCGTGAATTGGCGCAAGTCCCGGCGGAAGGGGAAACTCTGACCAAAGCTATCCGTGAGGCCAACGCGAAGATGCTTGTCATTCATCCCAAGGCTTCCGCGCTTTTGGCGGAGTTGGAGCGTCTCTCGGATTACACGCCTTTGCCGGTTGCTACCGAGACTGAAGCTCCCGCGAAGACTGAGACGAAACGCTCGGAGTTGCGGCCTGCAGTGACTGCTGAAGCGGCGCGCCAAGCGGCTATTGAGGACGAATTAAAGAAGCTCGGAACTCCCGCACCGGAGATGGCTGGGCAGCAAAAGCCGGCGTTGAGCCCTGTGGCGCAGAGAATGGTTGCGGGTATTGCGTCCTCGCAGGCGATGCGTTTTGATCTCGCTCGTACGGTGGAGCACGTGAAGGCTCTTGGGATCGAGAACGAATTCACGCAGGTGATCTCGAATTTTGCGGCGGAACCCAAGATGCAAGCGGCTTTGGGCCTTGATGCCGACGTGATCGTGGGCGCTGAGGCTCCGAAATATGTCTTCCAGGACGGATTCAATCAGGCGGGCCTTGAGTCCTTCGCGAAATCGCTTAAATCGACTGACAATATCTACCTCTCGATCGCGGTGAAGAATGAAGCTGACGAGGCCTCCGCCAAGGCGTTCTTGACGCAATATGGCTTTGATATGACCAAGTGCGCGGTCGTTATCGCGTCGATCGAAGAAGCCTTTGATGCCGGCTTGAAGCAGGCTGGCCGTAACCTCTCGCGCGCGACTGCGACGAGGATCAGTGGCGCCTCGCAACTGGATGCCAAGACTTATGGCGAATTGCTGGCTGGTTCCTTGGGTCTGGAGATCGTGGTGGTCACGGATCGTGAGATCGCGGGTATTGCCCGGACGTTAACGGCGCTCCAAGTCGTGGAGGCCGCTATCGAGGCTGCCCGTTCCATCGCCATCGCGGCATAACGACCTTTGTTTCTTGCTCAGCTGGCATATTTTGCGCTGAGCCGGCCGGTTTGCTTGTGCCGAATGCCGTATATCTTTTCGTCTTACGGATTGTGATGTTGCTATAAATTGCTTAATGATGAAAATCGTACACCCGGGCCCAGTTCTATCCGCATCGCCTGAGGTGAGATATCCCTCGCCCTTCAAAAGATTTACAAAGGATTTATTTCATTCCTCCCCTTGATTTATTCCCATACAGCAGTTAACTTTCGGGCGGTTTTAGAGCTTTTTTAAAAAGACGTTTTGGGACGGCAATCCCGGTGTTTTAGTTTTAAAAACATGGACGATCAAAGGAGAAAAACGGATATGAGATCCTTCAGCAAAACGCTTAAAGCGATCAGCCTTGTGACAATTTTTTGTTTCGTCTCGACGCAGATCAGCTGGGGCGCTCCTGCCCAAGGGATCAGTGTGTCCACGCTCCAGCCGCAATCCTTGGCCGGACGTGCCGAGGTGTCCGCGCTCAACGCCGCCTCCCTTGCAATCCCGACGGAGCTCGGGCAGGTGACCGATACCATGATGGGGGATCCTCTGGCCCCCACATTCATTCATATCCAGTCCGCGCACGGGAATTATCAGGCCGAGAAGAATATCGAAAAGCTTCTTGGCTATATCGAAAAAAACTCGTCCGTGAAGTTGCTCCTCCTTGAAGGCGCGGGGAATAAGCTTCAGCCCGAGCTCTTTCGCCTTTTCCCGAAACACCCCGATTTCAATAAGAAGGTCACGGACAAGCTTATGCAAGAAGGCTATCTTACCGGGCCTGAGTCCTTTTTGATCGAGTCGACGGACAAAACCGAAGGGTGGGGGATTGAAGACCTTGATGCCTATAAGAAGGATCGTGATGCGTTTATCAGCGTTGTGAAAAAAGAAAAGACCGCGGAGAAATTCCTGGGTTCGTTGAGGGCCGCGCTCGACCGGCGTTTTTCATCGAAGCTGAATAAAGACCTCCTGAATCTCGTTCGACAAGAGGAAGCGTTGGGGGTGGGGACCGTTTCCTTTGAAAGCTGGATCAAGGCTTTGGGTGAAGGAAGCCGCAAGCATCTTAAGACCGACCTTTCAGACGCCTTTTATCAGGACTCATATCCTTTCCTGATACGCTATTTCCGTTTACAGGCCATCGGCTCCAAGATCGACCGTGAAAAAGCCCGCCGCGAAGCCGATGCGTTTTTATCAGAGCTTGGCCGGCGCAAGGTTTCCAAAGAGATTCTCGATGCCTTCAAAACCCTCCTGCAAGCCCCCGAAACAGACCTGCTGAAGACTGTCAGCCGGACGACGGATGGTTATTCCATGATGCGCCGCGCCTTTGATCTTGTTTTCAATAAACTCTCCAAAGACTTTTCCATGGCCCCGTGGCCAAATTGGATGCGGTATGCTCAATACATCATTTTGATGCAGGAGATGGAGGGGAAGGGCCTGCAGGAGGAGACGGTTCGTTTGAAAGAGAAGCTCCTGACGGTTTTGGCTAGGACCGCGGATGAAAAAGAATATCTTTCGAAGTCGCGGGAGCTTTATCTGCTACGCCGATTATTTTCACTCGAATTAACTCGCGCTGAGTACGAAGAGCTATGCGCCTCAGGAACTTCCCCGGTGGGACGCAGTCTCTCCTCGGAAGTTGAGAAGGTTAAGCCGATTTACGAGCAGGCAATACAATTTTATGCTGTGGCTGTAGCTCGTGAAAACAAGATGTTTGCGAATGCTCTCAAACGCATGAACCTGGAAAAGAAGGATCGCGCCGTGATCGTGACAGGCGGTTTCCACACCGACGGCCTCAAGAAGCTTGCGGTGTCCAAGCATTGTTCCTATCTCCAGATCACCCCGCGCATCAATGAAGTTTCGAAACGCGACCATGATATTTATCTCAAGGCCATGATGGGGTCGCGGGACTTTGCGACCTCCCAGGCCGTTCCGCTCCTGGGTATGAATCCGATTAGCGATCGTATTGTCGTCACGGGCCAGGATCAAACCCGAGCCTGGCGTTCCGAGATTCGCGGCCTTATCTCCGGCCTGATCCATTCTGAAAAGGCCTCACTCCGTCCGTCCCTTTCTAAGTCTGTAACTACCTCTACTTTTGGTTCGCCGACGCCTGCATCGACGTCCTCTGTGGCTCGTGCTGAAGCGCGGCGAACGGATAAGGAAGAAATCAATCCTAGAAGGCGTAGTGTTATCGCGGCAAAGTTAATGCTCGCGGCGGTGATGGGGATGATCCCGTTGCGTGGAAAAGCAATAGATGAAATTTCGCGGATTCCCGCGTTGGTGAGAATTTGTAATGATGAGAGCGAGCCTGTTTCGGTAAGGTATTCTGCCCAAAATGCCCTGGGGGCAGTAAGGGACCCTGCGGCTGTGCCTGAATTGATTAACGCCTTGTCGGGGTCGAAATCTTTTTTTTATGCTCAGGAGGCACTTCGTGAGATCCCTGATCGCTCCGTAACTATCGCTTTAAAATCAGCATTTTATAGCCAAGAGTGGCCAATGTTTTACAGAGCTTTCGAATGTCTTGTGGATCGTGGCGAAAGTAGTGAAATTAATGATTCATCCGCGATCCCCAGGCTTAGAGCAATATTTCGGCGTGGTTTCGGCTATGATTCCGAGGCTGCGGCAAAGGCATTGTATAGAATCAGTAAGATGCACTATTTTTTCGCCGTATATGGTGGTCGCGTGCTAGGTATTAGCGCGTTTGTGGGTATTTTCGTTCTTCCTGTGGTTCTCGGCGCTCGTCGTCAATCGGCGAGGGGGCTCAGGTCCTTCCCCGGGGCGTATCGAGGCGGCGACAGGGACTATGCTTACGATAGAGCCGAATGGGAGAGCCATAATTCCTTCATTCCTCTTTCGCTTCTTGCTGTTGCCGGGAACGAGCCTCTCTCTCTCTTCATAAAGGATCATCAAACAGCTGTGTTGATCTTTGCCCTCGCCGGCATGATCACGTGTTTTCTTTATGCCGTAAATTCTTTAAGGCGACCCCAGCCGACTCGTTTTGAAGTGGGTGCTGAGGCTCTGCGGAGTTTGCGGGCTCTTATGAGGGACGAAGATCCTTCTGTTTGTGCTCGGGCGGTGGAACAACTGGCCGCGTATGCTAAAGCCGGCAGTTTGAAATCATTCAGAGCCTTGATTGGAGCCTTTTACGATGACGCTTACAAAACGGGTCTTGCTCGCGAACCGATCTCCGCGGGAACAAAGGCTTTGATTGTTAGCGCTTTAGCCGAATTCGATTCCCCCGCGGTGGAACAATTGTTGAATGATGCTGTGACTTATCGAAGCCAGGAGATCTCGAAACAAGCGGCTGAATCTTTGGAAGCAATCAAGTCGAGGAAGAGTTTGCGTTCTGAGTCCCGTTCGACAGACTCAGGGCAAGCCCGCCTGACGCTCGAGCAGGAAAAACAATTCCGGAAGGTGTTGAGTGATCTCCAGCCCAAGTGGTGGGATGGTAGGTTTAATAATTATGGACGCGATCGCAAATCTTTAGCAAAAAAATCTCTGAGGGAACTCAAAGAACATTTTGCCTCTGCGCTTGATGCTACGTTAAAAGATCAACGATGGGATTTTCGTTATTTCGTGGCGATTGCTTTGGGTGAGCTGAAGGACCCCAGAGCAATTCCCGTGCTGTCTGAGGTTTTGCATGGCGGACTCGGCAATCGCTCTCTCGCCGTTCATTTGCTTAGTCAGATGACAGATGAGGCGAGTTTGGAGGCCTTGCTTGAAGCTATAAAGACTACTCGTAACGATGCGTTGGCTATAGATTTAGTGAAAGCGATGGGAGTCCGAGGAGCTGTGGCCGTTCCCATGCTGATTGAAGCTCTTGGAATTCGGAGGTTTGGTAGCAATTTTAATAAGGCTGTTGCTGCTCAGTTGGGAGTGATCGGGGACCTTCGGGCGGTGTCGGCTCTGATGGACGAGTTGTACAAGTATGCCGGAAGAGCTGCGGCGGAAGCATTAAGAAAAATGGGCGATCCTCGTTCGGAAGTGGCGCTGAAGGACTTTGCGGAATATGAAAAAAGAATAGCGAGGGAAGAGATGGAACGCGCTGAGCGGGAAGAAGCGGATCGCTTGGAGCGAGAGGTGGGTAGGTCATCTGGACCGGCGTATAGAGGTGGCGATAGGGACCATGCTTACGACGAAGCAGATTGGAATGAGAGATATCCCTCTTTTATGCCCCTCCCATTGCTTGCTCATGTGAGTGCAAATGAGATTGGTTGGATCAGAGACCTGCATGCTTTTTTTGATGCTAATCCCACAGCGACATACGCTTGCGTTGGGGTCGGAGTTCTTTTGGCTCTTATCAGTCTTCAGCATATGTCGAAACCGAATGGGCGTGGTCGCTCCGAATCTCGCTCGACAAACTCAGCTCAATCGCGCCTGATGCCCGCGCAGGCGGATCCGGGATCGCAGATCATTGCCATCGAAGACATCCCGGCCTACCAGAAAATTCTCAAGGACGATGAGGGGCGCGCCCAACACATGGTGCAGGTGGAGAACTATTTTAGAGCGCTTACCCGTGGGGACTTCGCTTATTTCCTTGGACGGATGCCTGAAGGAACAAAGGATGCAACCAAAGCGCGGTATCGGAAGAGCTTAAAAGCGTTGAAGGATTTCTTTGACAAATTATCGCTTGAGGAACAGCAGGCGCTTCGTTTGGCGATTCGATTCCATGATACGGGATATTCTGAGGATCTGAATGGAACGGGGCATGAAAAAAGAGGTTCTGATATTGCTCGTAAATTTCTAGCACCTCTGCCGATGGCCGCAGAGGAAAAGGAAATGATAGCCGCGATCGTATTGAAACATATGGAGGCCGGCCCTACTTATCTTGGAGAATTGCGCGCCAAAAAATTTCTCGAGGTTCCGAAGGGATACAAAGGGTACCTTTCTTCCGGAACGCTCATGCCGTACTTGGTCCTGCATGTTGTGGCCGATGCGGCATCGCTCGATGATCGTTATAACAAGTTGCCTCTTCATCAATTGGAAACCATGACGACATGGCTGGCTCCAAAAGGGTTGAAGGGGCTGACGGAGCGCTATGACGAATACCGGCTTGAAATGGCGGCCCGTCCGCATCTTCAAGCGCCTCTTTTAGACCATACTCAAATAAAGGTTTTGAAAGCTACTATTAGCCAATTGTTCGGAGCCGAGGAGGCTCAGTTACGCAAAAGCCTTCGAGATGATCTGGATATCATTCTCGGGACCGTCTGGATTTGTAATTATTTGATCGAACATGGAAGGGGTTATCGTCAGTACGTGAAGTTTATGAAGTTTCTTGCCCAGTTATCTCAAATTTCTGGGAGCGGAGACATTGCTATCCGAACGGACCTTGTAAGATCAGAGGCGCCTGAACTAAGAAAAGCAGCCATTCGTGATGCCGGTGCCTTGGTGCTGCGGGCTATGATGAATGAGGGATGGCGGAACGACATGCGCACAGCTGATGTGAAAAGGGAACTGGACGGTTTGCCCGACGGTGTGGAGAAGGATTTCTTCGGCATTCCTGTCATGAGGCAGGGGAATGAGATCGAACTCCAGGTCAGGGCGGCCAGTCAAATGGTCGGTCGCTCTGAGTCGCGGGAGTTGGATCTTAAGCTGAACCCGCTTAAAACCACGGTGATTGCCATGGATGGGGCTTCGGCGACGGGGAAGGGAACTGTGGCGCGTAAGCTTGCCCAAGCGCTTGGCTATAAGCACATTGAGCTTGGTGTTTTGAATCGAGCTGTGGCTGAGAAGGCCTTGAATGAAAAGCTGGATCTGGATGATGCTGCGGGGATCGAGAGCATGCTGGCTCGCACACGGATCGATGTGAAATATGCCGAAGGGAAAACAGTGGTCTTTCGTGATGGGGTCCCTTTGACGGAAAGTATCCGGAGTCCCGAGGTGGGTAATGCCGTTGCACTTGTTTCACGCCATTCTGCCGTGCTCCGTTGGGTTTTTCAAACCGGACGTGAGCTTGGGGAAGCCGACAATATGGTGATTGAAGGCCGGAATGTGGGGGCGGATGTTTTTCCTGATACACCGTATAAGTTTTTTCTGACGGCGGATCCCGATGTTCGTGCGAAGCGGAGAATGCGTGATTTTGAGGGGGGCGGAAAACAGATCACGCTCGAGCAGGTGAAGCGGGATCTTTTGGAACGTGACCGTATCGATAGTATCCGCCCCGTGGCTCCTTTCAGGAAAGCCGCGGATGCCGTTGAGATCGATAACACGAACCGTTCTGCTGAAGAATCCGCCGGCGCGATTCTTCAATCCATTCGAGAAAAAGAAGCGCAGCAGATCGTCGCTTTGATGGCTAAGCGGGATGCACTGCCTCGAGAAGCTGATCTTTTGGTGATTTTCGGAAGTCCCGACAGTGAAGCCGTGGCTCAGGAGGCGGCTAAGATCTTTTTTGCTCACAAAATGTCCAGGGTTATCGTATCCGGGCGCTTTGGCAAACATATCAAACCGCTTCCTGAAGATCCCGATCGTGGGACGAATGGACAGACGGGGGAATCCGTTCGTGCGGAGGCTTTAGTGATGAAAGATGCTCTGGTTCGAGCCGGAGTACCCGCTGAAGCGATATGGGTGGAGAAGGCGTCCCAAGGAATGACGGACAACGGCGTTTTTTCTGTCGATATTCTTAAAAGAGAACTGGCTTCGGGATATCAAGGTCGTTCGGCCATTTTTATGCATGCGCCATTGCTCCAGATTCGCGGCTCGTTGGCGTTTCGGGGGGCGTTGTCTCAGGCTGGTATCGCAACGACCGTTTATGATTATGCGGCGCCAATTCCCGTAGATCCCGCGCGGGGCTTGCAAGAGATCCTTTGGCAGTCCGGCAGGTTGGATAAAGATGTTGAACCAATCCTCGGATCTAGAGCCCTGGAAGAGGTGCGTGTTTTGAGACAAGCGTTGATTCAGCATTTGATCATGGATCTCCAACCTCGAAAGGGTGGGGTTTTGCTTCCGGGGAAGGTCGCCGATCGTCGAATGGCTGCGGCTAAGATTCTTGGTGGGATCAAAGAATCTCAGGCGATCCCTGCGTTAAAAGCGGTTGCCGGGGATCCTGATCTCTTGGTTCGGGATGCTGTTCTGAAAGCGTTAAGCATTCTTGAACCCCAGGTAAAGTCCCGCTCAGAATCCCGTTCGGCAAACTCAGGGCAAGCCCGCCTGACGCCCGAGCAAGAAAAACAATTCCAGAAAGCCATATCGGATCTTCAGCCCAAGTGGTGTGACCACGGTTCAATGATCTCATTTCTCGGGAGTATCGTTATGGGTGGCCTGGTGGGATATTTAATGGGATCGATGACATCCGTGGTCGCGGGGTTTGTCCTGGGAACGGTTCTTGGGGGGATTCTGAGTTTCCGTATTTGGCTTTGGGGGATTTTTGAGGAACGCAAGAATAACCGCCGGGTGGAGGCTATCAATACGCTTGGGGTGCTCAACGATCCGCGGGCTATTCCAATATTGATCGATATCTTGGGCGACGAAAATCCTCATATTCGTTGGGCGGCTATTACTCGGCTGAATGACCTCGCCGCTTTGCGAGAACTCGGCAAGGAATTGAAACATAAATATCTGGATGTGCGCATTGCTGCTGCGCAGGCGCGTTTTAAGCTACAGGATCTTAGCGGCATTCCCGTTCTCGTTGAAGAGCTGAAGTATCGCACGGGGGATACAAGACCTTATGAAGTTATAGATCCTGCACAAGGTGCTATTCTCGCCTTAGTTGATATGTTTCAATCGGTCAATAACCCCACGATGGTCGCTTCCTTGGGAGAAATCCTGAAGACCATGCCTGCCGAGCTTGTCTACGGTGTTTCCGAAGAGCAATTTGAAACGGGTGGGCCTGGAGATACGGGAAGGCTTTATTCTGTGGGGTCTGCAAATACAGGCGTGGAACGTCGCCCCAATCCTGCCCATGAAGCGCTTGTCGTGGCCATTGCCAGACTGAAAGCCGTCACGTCAACGGGTGTTGTTCAGTCTATAGCGCCTGAAGCGGTTGTTACTCCCTTGAAATCTGATGCGCGGGCCCATGAGGTTCTATCTCGCTCCGAAGCGCGAACTTATGAGATGACTGATACTCCGTTGGCCCTTGCGGTGGATGCGAGCAGCTTAGGGGCAAAGATCGGGACGGCGATCCGGGTGGCGGCGAATACGGTTTCGCCGCTCCTGTCGAGCACTCCGGCATATGCTTCCGAGATTGCCCCGGAGCTTTTTGCAGGTACCCGTCACTTTCAGCAGGTTTCGACGGTTCCTTCCGCTTTTGCGCAGAAGTGGCCGGTGTTTAACAAGATCATGAGCTCATCCGCGACAGCTTCAACGGAACGGATGGTGGTTGACCAGCGGCAGGGGATTCCGGATGCGGCGAGCGTGCTGCCTTTGGTAACCTTTGCGCGATATAACCCGAAGGCCGCGGTGGTGCTCGCATTGATCGCGGAAGCTTCTGAGGTCGCTACGTTCGAGAAAGAACTTGCGGCTCTTAGCCAGATGGGTGCTTTGCCGCAGAATTTCGCAGTTCGTGCATTTGCCAATGAGAACGAGTTTGTCGGAGCCTTTGCGAGTTTCTATAACAGTGCGGCGCCGCTGGGGCAATCCGTGGCTCTTATCACGGATCGTGAAGACTCTGTCGTGACTCGGAAGATCGGTTCTCGTCGGCATCTCTTGAGCGTGGTGGGGGCCCGGAATCCGCTCAAGCAAACAGCGTCCACGCTGTTGGCGGCTGATAAATTGCTCAACGACGCGATCTGGTCGATGGGGTATCACTTCGTGTCCGTGGAAAAGCTGGGCGGGTTGGAGTCTCTCATGGCCGAGCTCGCGAATTTTGTGGCCACCCAGTCTCGTGTCGCCGCTTCCGCATAGCGGATCTGGCGATTTTCATGAGGCCGTAGGCTTCATGGGGATTGATGCGATCGCTCGTGATTTAACGCAAAAACGTGCGATGCGAGGTCTTTCCCGTTCCCCGTTTCCCGTGTATTTGATATACTTTCGCCTCATATGAAGCCCCTGAAGACACCTCTGAAGATCGCCCTCGCGCAGATGAACCCGACGGTCGGGGACTATGCGGCGAACGCCACGAAGATCCTCCGCTGGATCGCCGACGCGGAAGCCCAGGGCGCGGACCTGATCGTTTTCCCCGAAGCGGCGCTTTGCGGTTATCCTGTGTGGGATCTCGCGAATAAAAAACAGTTCGTGGCCGACGGCCTGCGTCAGCTCAAACGTATCGCGGCGGCGACGCGTGGCAAAAAGATCGCCGCGGTTCTGGGTTTTATTGACAAGGGGACAGGGCCCTCTTCTCGAAAGCTGGACCCGGCATCATGCTCCTATAACGCCGCGGCGTGGATTGAAAACGGTAAGGTGCGCGCGGTCTATCACAAGCAGTTGCTTCCCACCTACGACGTTTTCCTGGAAGAGATCTTTTTTGAGCCCGGCGCCGAGACGCTGGTCGTTCCTTTCAGAGGGATCAAGATCGGTCTGACCATCTGCGAAGATATTTGGGATGACCGATACGAAGTGAAGCCTCTCGCGGCGATCGCCCGGAAAAAAGCGGACCTGGTCCTCAATCTTTCCGCATCGCCTTATTATGCCGGGGTGGCGGCCGCTCGGGAAAAACTTCTCGCCGGGCATACCCGCCGCTACGGTTTTCCGATCCTGTATGTGAATCAAGTGGGCGGGCAGGATGATCTGATCTTCGACGGGCGAAGTCTTCTGATGAACGAGAAAGGCCGTGTGACCTTCCAGGCTCCCGCGTTCGAAGAAGGCCTCTTTCTTGTCGGTGGAAAACCCTTTCAACCTGCGCGGTTGAAAACGGTTGAAGAAATTTATCGTGCGCTTGTCCTCGGCGTCCGGGATTATTTCGGGAAGAACGGGTTCAAGAAAGCCCTGATCGGATTGAGCGGGGGCATTGATTCCGCCTTGGTGGCCACGATTGCCGGCGATGCATTGGGGAAGGATGCGGTGAAGGGCGTTACGATGCCCGGGCCGTATTCTTCGGAGGGGAGTTGGAAGGATGCGGAGCTTTTGGCGAAGCATCTTGGAATCGAATTTGAAGTGCATCCTATCACGAAGATGTACGGAACATTCTTGAACAGCGAGCTGCGCGGGGCATGGCCCGTGGATCGTGGGCCGAGTTTGGCGATGGAAAATCTTCAGGCGAGATTGCGCGGTCTCGAACTGATGTATCTCTCTAATGACGAGGGCCGGCTGGTGCTGACGACCGGGAATAAATCCGAGCTTGCGATGGGGTATTGCACGCTCTATGGGGATATGGCGGGTGGCCTTGCCGTGATCGGCGATGTTTACAAGACGGATGTTTACCGCCTCGCGCGTTATCGGAATTCGCTCGGCGTGGTGATCCCGGAAGCCACGTTGATCAAAGCGCCTTCGGCGGAACTTCGTCCGAATCAGAAAGATCAGGATTCGCTCCCGCCGTACGAGATCCTGGATGCGATCCTTCGTTTGTATATCGAAAAGAATCTGGGGTGTGATGAGATCTTCCGCCGTCTCAAAAAGGGGTCAGACACAATTTTAGGGAAATTGTGTCTGACCCCATTAGTGGAGGATGTTATGCGGAAAGTCGACCATAATGAATACAAGCGCCGCCAGACGCCGCCCATTCTTCGTGTCACTGAAAAGGCCTGGTTCGGCCGCCGCATGCCAATCACAAATCGTTATAATATATAGGGTTACGTTCTGTATTCCCCAGCTTTAAAAATGTCCGCTTACCCCTTGCCGAAAACACAACAAGCTGTTATCTTTTCGACATTAAAACTTTTTTAATACAAAAAATTAATCGGGAGGTTTACATGAAATCAGCCGTTTCCGTGGTCGTAGCTTTATCGCTTTGTTTGATGCCGGTTCCGGTCGTTCGCGCGGAGGTCGCTTATTCCCCGGCGGCAACGGATCCCAGGCTTCCCGAAAAAGCTTACGTTGCGGCGGCTGTGGCGGCGCCTCTTGTCGCGATCTCTTACACGTCTGGCCTTACGACATCGAATGTTTCAACCTTGCCGGGGACACCTCTTCCGCATGTGATGGATGGTTCCAGCAGTACCACGGCGATCAGCTTTTCGTCCGGAAAGTTCGCGGTCAAATACAATGTCAAAACGGCGGGGACGAAGTCGGGGATCACCATGGATTTTAATGATTACTCCACGGCGGGTCAGGAGACCGGCAACCTCTCGGGGCTTGGCAACCTAACGGTCGGACTTACCGGGGGTGCCCATACGGTGAACGTCCGCTTTGAAGATGTCGAGGGCAATACCGCCGGTTTTCAGTTAACTCAAGTGGCGAGTTCCACGCAGCGTTATTGGGTGATGAATCTCAGTCAGATCCAGTCGAGCGTGGATCTTTCCAGGATCCGTGCGATTGATTTTTATGTAGAGCCGGGAAATACCACAGCCAGTTATGCCAGCGGGACTTTCTATCTTCGCCTGAATGGGACGGATGCGGCTGCCCCCGCGCTTCCGCAACTAGACCCTTCCGTTTTGCTTGTGACCAACCAATCAACGATCACCTTGAGCGGAACTAAAGAAGCCTACAGCGCGGTTTATGTGAAGGGAAAACTGGTTGCCGCCGCGGATGCCTCGACGACCTGGACGGCGAATGTTTCCCTGAGTTCCGAAGGCTCTAACTCCATTGCGCTTCTCGCCAAAAGCGCTCTGGGGGTTTCAACGGCTACCCAAACGATCCGGGTCATCCGCGACACCAAAGCGCCCACCGGATCGGTTAAGATCAATAATGGTGCTTCATCGACGAGTTCGGCGAACGTGATCCTGAATGTGGCCGTCACCGACGCGGGGGCGGGTGTTGATTCCATGCGCTTTTCGATGGATGGGGGAAATACATGGACGGAGTGGGAAGCTTTCGCCGCGACAAAACCGTTGACCCTTCCTTTGAAGATCGGAACCAATGAGGTCGTCTGTCAGGTCCGCGACCGCCTTGGGAATACGGGCACTTATAAAGACACGATCGTGAGTAATGACATGTCCGCGCTCTGCGCCGAATTTTCCGCGGAGCTTGCGGCTTTACTGGCGAATCCCGCCTTGTCCACGCGCTATGACGATGCCGTGTTCCAGGCGCGCGAAAATTTTCAATGGAAAATTTCTACTTATACTTCATCGCAAAGGACCGCGTTGCTGGCGGGGCTGAGCGCGCGTGATCAGGCCCTGGCCAAGATGCTTTTTGCGACGACGCAGGTGATCGCACCCACGATCTCGGATTCCCAGTTGACTACGTACGCGAAAAAAGCGCCGCCGGTGACGGGATTTACGAGCACGGACTTCAAGAACAACGTTACGATCCTGGAGGGAATGGACCCCCAGAGCGTTCTGGCCTTCGCGGCCCTCCTGGCGGTGCCTCATTTTAAGGATTCTAACCCCTCGACGACCTGGGCCTCTCAAAGTTGGATGATGGCGGTGATGGATGCTCGGTACAACGAATTGGCGCAGCGTTCGGCCGTAGCGAAGGTCCTGGCTCAGGAGCAAATCATGTCCGTACCTTTGCGGACGCGTGTTTATTTTACGTGGAGTGGGGCCCCGGACATTTGGATCAGTCTTCCTTCGGTCGCGATCACCCTGGATGATGTCCCGGCGCTGACCCGCCTCCAGAGCAGCGCTTTCGAAGTTTATCGTTCAGGGGCTACCCGGGCGCTTACCGGGGCCACGGCGCCGGCTGCCCCGGTGCTGGATCCTTCGACGCCGACGGTGTTTGGCCAGAAGACCGTGACGATTTCTGGGACCAAAGCCGCGTATAGTTCGGTTTACGTGAATGGCCAGCTTGTGGCTCCGGCGGATACCTCGTTGACCTGGACGGCGACAGTGACACTCTCTTCGGAAGGGAATAATACGGTTACGTTGCTGGCCAAGAGCATTCTTGGCGTTGCCTGCGCGACCCAGAACCTTGTTCTTCGTCGTGACACCACGGCTCCGACCGGTTCGATCAAGATCAATAACGGAGCCTCATCCACCGGGACGGCGGCTGTGACGCTGAATTTGACGGCCGCCGATACGACCTCGGGTGTGGATGCCATGCGTTTTTCGGTGGATGGGGGGAAGACGTGGACGAATTGGGAAGCTTTTGCCCCAACCCGCGCGATCACGTTGGCGGCCGGGTATGGGACGAAAGAGGTTCAGTTTCAGATCCGCGACCGGGTGGGCAATTTCGTCACATTGAAAGATACGATCGTTTATGAATTTCTTCCCGCGACGCCGGTCGTGACATCGACCGTTCCGGCTTATACGAATGCGACCCAGCTGGTTCTCTCGGGAACCAAGGAAGCTCAGACCTATCTCTATATCAATGGGACTAAAACCACGGCGGATTTTAACGCGACTTCATGGACGGCGACCGTTTCTCTGTCAGCCGATGGATCAAAAACATTCTCGGTGACCGTGAAAACGAGCGCAGGGAAAACGAGCGCGGCGGCCATTGTGGCCACCATCCGTGATCGGGCGGTGCCGACAGGCTCAGTAAAGATCAACAATGGCGCGGCTTCAACCGGTACGAGGGACGTAACGCTGAATCTGACGGCGGCGGACGCGTTGAGTGGGGTGGATGGGGTCCGTTTTACGGTGGACGGTGGATCGACCTGGACGGATTGGGAGGCTTTTGCGGCGACCCGCGCGATCACGCTGACGGCGGGGTATGCCACGAAAGAAGTTCAATATCAGGTTCGCGATAAGGCCGGAAATATCGCGACCTTCAGCGACACGATCGTTTATGAATTTACGCCGGCAGCGCCCGTGATCATTTCGCCTGTGCCTGCTTTCATCAACTCGACGCAGCTTGTGCTTTCTGGGACCAAGGATGCCGAAACCAATCTTTACATCAACGGAACCCAATACGTGGCGGATTTTTATGCCACCACATGGACGGCCGTTGTCTCCTTGCCGAGTGATGGATCGAAAACCTTTTCGATCACGGCCAAGATGGCGACGGGAAAAGAGAGTCCGGCCGCGACCGTTCAGACCATCCGGGATACCGTTCTGCCGACGGGCTCGATCAAGATCAACAACGGGGCCGCTATGGCGGACGCCCGTGTTGTGACCTTGAATCTTACCGCCTCTGATGCTCTTTCGGGTGTCGATAAAGTCCGGTTTTCTGTTGATCTTGGGGAAACCTGGACCGATTGGGAGGTTTTTTCGGCCACCCGTTCGATCACCTTGCCGGGAGCCGATGGTGAGCAGGAAGTCCGTTATCAGGTTTCTGACAAAGCAGGGAATATTGCAACCTATATCGATACGATCGTGCTCAATAATCCCGTGCCGGCCGAGGCGTCCATCGTCCGCGTGCTGGATGGGGATCGTCGTCTCTTTGTCCAGGAGCGGCTGGAAGATGGATCGCTGGGGACGGAAGGGGCCTACATTTCCCAAGGTGTCAACTGGGCCCCGGCCTCGCAATCTCCGCTGGATCAGCTCGCCGAATATGTGAAGTGGTACAAGACGGATTTCGCGCTCATGGCTCAGATGGGGATCAATACGATCCGTGTGAACCAGGATTTTGGGACGGGGGCGGACGCGATCAAGATCCTGGATGAACTGTGGCGCCAGGGGATCAAGGTGGTCGTGCGCGTGGATTTCCCCGTGGGTGGAACCCAGGCGGATCTTTCCAATGTTTCAGCCGTGGTGAATGCCTATAAGCATCATCCGGCTGTTTTGATGTGGTCTGTGGGGAGCCTCTGGGATCTTAACCGTTATGGAAATAAGTTTTCAACGATCGAAGACGCGGCTGCTTTTACGGAGCAAGCGGCTCAATTGATCAAGTCGCTGGATAGTTTCCATCCTGTGACCACCGAGATTGGTGATCCTCACACGCTTGGATCCCATGTTTTGAGCGCTGAGGCGTTTCCCTATCTTATGAAACCTTACTGTACTAACAATTGGTATTGCACTTCGGTTTCGACCGAGGATATGGTGAATACCCTGGTTTCGAGCATCGATGTGTGGGGGATCACGCCCAGTCGGGGCAATACATTTCAGGATGCATTGGATCAATGGCAGTCGATCACGGACAAGCCCGCGTATATCGCGCAATTTGGTGTGGGGACCACGGAGTTGGCTTATGTGGATGAAGCCAACAAAAGTCAGGTGAATGGTGAGATGTGGGACGAGGTCTATTTTGAACTTTCCGCGGAACGCACGAACGGAACGCTTGTTGGCGCTTTTGCGTATGCCTGGAATAACAATACGGGCGGAGCGGGCGTTGGGCTTGTGGATATCGATCGGAACCCGAGCCTGGCCTACACGGCGCTCCAGTCCCGGTTTAAGGACCCGGTCAACGGTGTGCAGATGAATGCCCATCCCGTTATTACGGTCACTTCTCAAGGGGATAGCTCCGTTGAGATCGACGGCAAGGTCATGTTCAATCGCGGCGGCGGGGGGGCGGGAGCTCGCGGGATCAATGTGTTCGTGTTCGATACTTCAACGGGTATCCGGATTTCGGATTACCGGAGTTTTGATACGTACGCGGGGGATGTGTGGCATACGCGGCTCATTGATTATCTCAATAATCTCGCCAACGGGACTCTCGTGCTTTTTTCAGTCGAGGACGAAGGAGGGCTTCGAAACTCGGGCGCGGCCCTTCAAACCAAAGCCCTCTTGAGCAGTGCCGCGTGGGGAAGCACGGAGATCAATAATGTGGTCTATCAGGGTGGTTGGGCCATGGCCGCGATCAAGGGACAGGGAAAATTGGCGGAGGGGGTGTCCGCCCAGCAAGTGCCCGTTTCGATCACGCTTCAGCCGAGCCTCGTGCTCGATATTAATGCCGGGCTTCGGGAAGCGGTCTTTCCGTCAACGCCCGTGGTGACTTCGCCGGTTCCACAGTTTACGAATCAGACGACATTTGTGCTTTCCGGGACCAAAGACGCCGGAACGTCCATCCTAATCAATGGAAAACTTGTGGTGTCTCTTGATAATGAAACTACCTGGACGGCAACGGTAACCCTTGGGGCGGAAGGCGATAATACTTTGAATGTGACAAGCCTGAACGCACTGGGAAAATCAAGCGCGACACTGCCTCTTTCTATCAAGCGCGACACCGTGGCGCCGGCGGGATCGGTGTCGATCAATAACGGGGATGCGACGACGGGTTCGACGACGGTGACGCTCGCGTTGACGGGGTCGGATGCGACCTCGGGAGTGGATACGATGCGCTTTTCGGTGGATGGTGGGGCGACGTGGACGTCGTGGGAAGCTTTTGCCCCGACCGAGACGGTGACGCTGACGGCGGGGTATGGCACGAAGACGGTGCAGTACCAGCTCAAGGATAAGGCCGCGAACGTTGCGACTTATTCGGATACGATCACCTACGATGTGATCCCGACAACGCCCGTGGTGACGTCGACGGTGCCAGTCTATACGAACGCGACCACCGTGGTGATTTCGGGAACCAAAGAGGCTAACACCTCGATTCTGATCAATGGGGTCGAGAAAGTAGCGCTGAATAGTTCGACGACATGGTCCGTGACCGTGAGTTTGTCTGAGGGGACGAATACGTTTTCGATTAAGAGCCGGAACTCCAGCTCGGTCGAGAGCGGCTCTGTTTCCGTGAGCCCCGTTCGTGACACTGTGGCGCCGGCGGGATCGGTGTCGATCAATAACGGCGATGCTTTCACCGGCTCGCTGTCGGTGAATCTTGCTTTGACGGGTTCGGATGCGACTGCTGGTTTGGATGCGATGTCTTTTTCTGTGGACGGTGGCGTGAACTGGTCCTCGTGGGAGTCATTCGCAACGACGAAGTCACTGACCCTGACGTCCGGCTACGGAACGAAGACGGTGCAGTATCGGATTCGTGACAAGGCGATGAATATCGCGACGTTCTCGGATACCATCGTCTACGATGTGATTCCGACAACGCCTGTCATTACTTCGCCGGTGCCTGAGTTTACCAATCAGACAACGCTTGTGATCTCGGGGACGAAAGAGGCCAATACTTCGATCCTGGTCAATGGGGTGGAGAAAGTGGCGTCGAACAGTTCGACGACGTGGTCCGTGACCGTAAACCTCGCAGTGGAAGGTGCGAATACGTTCGTGATCAAAAGCAAGAACTCGAGCGGCGTTGAGAGCGGTTCTGTTTCCGTGAACCCGATTCGTGATACCGTGGCGCCGGCAGGATCCATCTCGTTTAATAATGGCGCTAGCTGGACTACATCGCCCAATGTAACGCTGTATCTGAATCTCACGGATGTGACCTCCGGGATAAGCAGGCTCAGGCTTTCTCTGGATGGACGTGTGACCTGGAGTTCGTGGGAAACTTTTGTTGCATCGAAATCCTTCTCCTTGCTTTCGGGGGACGGGACGAGGCAGGTTGATTTGCAGGTTTGCGATTGGGCTGGGAATATGGCGACTTTCTCTGATTCGATCGTTCTCGATACGACGGCTCCGACCGGTTCTATTAATATCAATTCCGGCGATGGGTATACGGCTTCGCGAACGGTTACGCTGAATCTGAGCGGAACGGACGCGACGAGCGGCATGGACAAGATGAGTTTTTCGAATGATAACAGCACGTGGACTACGCCCGAGGCGTATGCGGCGACAAAGTCCTCGTACTCGCTTGCCGCGGGAGACGGCACGAAGACGGTCTATGTGAAGTATTACGATAA
>CAZDVO010000002.1:2448-45515 GCA_964508905.1 uncultured bacterium | reverse complement strand
ACTCGCTTGCCGCGGGAGACGGCACGAAGACGGTCTATGTGAAGTATTACGATAAAGCTGGGAACGTGAGTGTCGTGTATTCGAAAACGATCGTTCTGGATACGGTCAAGCCGACGGGTTCCATCAAGATCAACAACGGGGACGCGACCACCACTTCCCGGGATGTGACCTTGAATCTTACCGCGGCGGATTCAACTTCGGGTGTCGACATGATGCAGTTTTCCACGGACGATGGCGCGATCTGGACGTCTTGGGAAGCTTACGTGCCTACGAAAGCTTTGACGCTTCCGGGCGGGGCAGGAACCAAGAAAGTTTCTTATCAGATCAAGGATAAAGCCGGGAATATCTCGACGGTTTACAGCGATACGATCAACTATGAGCTGGGTGTGCCGACGCAGTCTGCGGTTGTGACCGTGCAGGCCGGGGACCGTCGCCTTTTTGTTCAAGATCGTCTTCCGGACGGGTCGCTTGCTCCGACGGTGGCTTTTGTCGCCAAAGGGGTGAACTGGTCGCCTACGTCGGCGAATGCAAATCCTTCGGCTGATCCGCTGGCCTTTCAGAAAGGGTTTCAGACTTGGTATCAGACGGATATTCCGCTTATGGCGCAAATGGGGATCAATGTGGTCCGGGTTTACCATGATTTTGGGACGGGAGCTGACGCGATCAAGATCTTGGATATGCTCTATCAGTACGGGATCAAGGTGATCATGACCGTCGATTCTCCGTTGAGTACGGTGATCGCGGATGAGACCAATATTTCCGCTGTAGTGAATGCCTATAAAAATCACCCGGCAATTCTGATGTGGTCGGTGGGGAACGAGTGGGACCTTGTCCAAGGTAACGGAAAATATTATTGGAAATATAATACGCTCGAAGATGCTGCTGCTTTTGTCGAACGTGCGGCCCAAACGATCAAATTATTGGATCCCAATCATCCTGTGACTACGGTGGTTGCGGATTCTACCGCAGCCAAAACGGCGGCGAGTTCCCTCGTGCCTCATGTGGATGTTTGGGGGATCAATGTCTATCGCGGGCAAACCTTTGGGGAGGCGATCTCTCAATGGGAGTTGACTTCGAACAAGCCCTTTTATATCGGGGAATATGGTGCCGATTCCTACGATCATGGGACCGGTTCTGAGAATCAACTCATGCAAGCGCAGATGGACGGACGGCTTTGGGACGAGGTCTATTTTGATCTTTCGGCGGAACGAACGGATGGTGCTTTGGTCGGCGCCTTGGCTTTTGAATGGAGTGATGAGTGGTGGAAGAATAGTGTGGATGGGGCTCATACCGTAAGCTCTGAGCCGAATGGTGGACAACCGGATGGTTACAATGATGAGGAGTGGTTCGGAATAGTCGATATCAACCGCAACGTAAAACAGGCGTATGCGACGTTGCAGGGGCGATTCTTGAACCCTGCGGCCAATGTTCAAACGAACGCGACGCCGCTGATCACGGTGACTTCTCAGGAAGACACCTATCGTGGATCCATCCGTGTGAAGCTGGATGATAAGGTCTTAAGTTATCGCGGGGGGCAGGAGCAAGGTTATACCGGGATCACTGTGGCTGTCATCGACGGCAATACGGGGATCCGGCTGAGTGATATTCGCACTTTCAACACCCATGCGACATCCGGTTACTCGGGCACCTTCGCGAACACGATCGCGATGATCAATTATATCAATAGCCTTCCAAGCGGAACGGCTATCGCGATCTCGATCGCGGATGAGGGCGGGTTTACGGATGTGAACGGGAACGCTTATACGAACCCGGCCGTGACGCAAGCTTATCAGCTCTTCGAGTCGCTTGGTAGCACCAAGGTCCGTCAAGTGAAGTTTCGTTATGGCTGGGCGATGATCGTGGTCAAGGGGCAGCCTTCCAAAACGGTTGAAAATATCTCGGCCTATTCTGGCGCGGCTTTTGTACCTGTCACCGTGAGCACCCGGCTTTCTTTGACGCTGAATGCGGACGCGGGACGGAGAGCCGGCTCCTTTGCGGCTCTGGCCTCAGCCCCGGAAGAAAAGGCGGCCGCTTCTGTTGCCGCGGCAATGCCCGTGATCAGCGTTACGGCGCAGAGCTCCGGGATTTCTAGCGTGAGTTTGGACGGTAAGATCGTCCTTCGCCGTCAGGCGACTCAAGCGACCGCGCGGGGTGTCCAGGTTGTTGCGTTTGATCCGAAGCTCGGGACAAGCTCGGCGAGCGTGCGAAGTTTTGATGTGAGCACCTCGGTGGGGATGAACTCTTTGAACGCTTACATCAAGGATCTCGATAACGGGACCGTTGTCACGATGTCGCTGTCGGGCGTCGTATCCACGAATACGGTCTTTCGTTCGCGGGCGGCGGCGCAGGGGTTCTATAAGACGCTCGCGGCTTTGGGCAGTACCCAGATCCAAAAGCTGAGCGATCTTGGCAGTTGGGCGATGGTCGCAGTGAAAGGGCAGGGCGTGCTGGCGGAAAGTTACTCCAATGCCCGGACCCCCGCGATGATCCAGCTACAGCTCCCCGAACTTCTGAGTTCGAATGCCTCAAAAGTCTGATCTCCGAAGGCGGGATGCTGGTTACCGAGTACCCCGCCTTCAGAGGGTCCCACTGAAAACCGTCGTGGGTATTTTCACTCTCCATCAGAGTTCTAAGGGGCTTTATCGTATTCTTTTCCCTCAAAAACAACCCATTCTAAAACCGGGTTTTAGAATGGGTTGGCGCATCTCTCGCTGGTTTCGTCGAATGAAATTAGATCGAAGTGGCCTTACCCCTTTTCAGCGGAAGGTTTATGCCGCTCTCCGGAAAGTGCCCGCGGGAACGACCGTAACTTATGGTGAGCTGGCGCGACGGGCGGGATTTCCGGGCGCCGCCCGGGCGGTGGGGAGCGCGATGAGGAAGAACCGGCTCCCGATCGTGATCCCGTGCCATCGTGTTGTTCCTGTTTCGGGTGGTTTAGGGGAGTATTCGGGGGGCAAAAAATGGAAGCGGTGGCTCTTAGAACATGAAGCCCTTTTTGTTCAACGAGCAACGGCCAACGCCCAACGAAAACGATCTAAGCCGTTGCTCTTTGCGCGTTGAGCTGAAGACGTTTCCCGTTCCAAGTTTCCATGGTTTCGTGCTATACTCCCCGAAATCTTACGAAGGAGAACTCCCTTGCAGCCTAAAAAACTAGCAGAATTCCTGAAAGCGTGCGCGGAAGACAAGAAGGCCGAGAATCCGGTGCTTCTGGATATCTCCAAGCACTCCAGTATCGCCCATTATTTTCTGATCTGTCACGGGAATAGTGACAGACACGTCAAGTCCGTCGCTATGCACCTGATGGATGAAATGAAGCAGAAGAAGATGCCGGCTTACCATGTGGAAGGGCTGGCTGAGGGGAAATGGGTCCTGCTCGATTTTGGTCCCGTGATCGCCCACATTTTTTACCACGAAACCCGCGAATTCTACAGCCTCGAGCGCCTGTGGGGAGAGGCGAAACAGATCTAGCGCAACGCACAATGCGCAACGTTTTTTAAAGTTGAGCGTTGACCGTTGCGCGTTGCGCCAAACTATGAAATCCAAACTCGAATCTCTTATCAATGCTGTTGTGGAATGCTACTGTCAGGCTCAGGGAGCTGCAAAACCCGATGGCTTTGCGTACGATCTTCATCCTCCGAAAGACAGCCAGCATGGCGACCTTTCCTGTAACGTCGCTTTTAAACTTGCCAAGGTGACCCGTCAGAAGCCTTCCGATATTGCCGCGGCGCTTATGGCGCTGATCCAGGAGAAGACCTCGAAAGGCTCCCCGGTTGAAAAAACCGAATTAGCGGGCGGGGGCTTCCTCAATTTTTATCTCCGCAAAGAGGATCTGGGCGCCGTTCTTCTCGAGATCCATAAGCAGGATAAGAAATATGGCCGCTCCGATTTCGGGAAGGGGAAGAAAGCGATCCTGGAATTCGTGAGCGCCAATCCGACGGGGCCGCTGACGATCGCGCATGGACGTCAGGCCGCCGTGGGGGACTGCCTCGCGAGGATCCTTAAATTCACCGGCCATGAAGTTCACGCGGAATATTATCTCAACGATGCGGGCCGTCAGATGCGGATGCTTGCCGCGAGCGTGTGGGCCCGCTACAACGAACTCTTGGGGATGGAGATGGCGTTTCCGGAGGATGGATACCAGGGCGCCTATATCCGCGATATCGCTCGCGACATCATCGAAAAGGAGAAAAAAGATTCCCTGCTGAAAGAGCCCGAGGACAAGGCCGTTGAGTATTGCGGGCATTACGCGGTCAAGTATCTGATGGGGACGATCGAAGCGGACCTGGCGACGATGCAGGTCCATTTCGATCATTATTTCAGCGAGAAAACGCTTTATGCCAAGAATGCCGTTGAGCACGCGCTGGCGGTGCTGAAAGAAAAAGGCTATCTGTTTGAAAACGAAGGGGCCCTTTGGTTCCGCTCGACCGACCTCGGGGACGACAAGGACCGCGTGGTCAAGAAATCCACGGGCGAGTATACCTACCTCGCGCCGGATATCGCGTACCATCTCTCGAAATATGAGCGGGGTTACAATATGCTCGTCAACTTCTGGGGGCCGGACCATCACGGGTATATCCCGCGTCTCAAGGCCGCGTGCCAGGTGCTCGGTTACCCGCCGGAGGCAATCCATATCGGGATCGTTCAGCTAACGACGCTTTTCAGGAAAGGCCAGCCGGTCCGCATGTCCACGCGCGCCGGGGAATTTGTGACGTTGCGGGAACTTTACGAAGAGGTCGGGGTGGATGCGACCCGGTTCTTCTTCGTGATGCGCCGCCAGGAAAGCCATCTTGATTTCGATCTCGATCTGGCAAAGGAGAAATCCCAGGACAATCCCGTGTTCTATCTGCAGTACGCGCACGCCCGTATCGCGAGCCTCCTCAAATATTCCGATCAAAAAGTGACGGCGCATGTCGATCTGAAGCGGCTGGCTTCAGCCGAAGAGTCGGAGCTGATCGGCTGCCTTTCGCAGTTCTCCGATTATCTTATTCAGGCGAGCCGGACGACGGAGCCGTATCGTCTTGCCGATTATTTGCGCCAGGTGGCGGCTTGCTTTCATAAGTTCTACAGCCATCATCGTGTCGTGACTGAGGATAAAGAACTGACCCAGGCCCGCCTTCTTCTGGCGGATGCGACTCGCATCGTGCTCCGTAACGGTCTGGAGCTTCTCGGGATCTCCCAGCCCGAATCGATGTGAGCGCGACGCATAACGTGCAACGCGTAACGCCCGCTCAAAAGAAAATAAAACCCTCCGTTGTTTTTATTGTTGGCCCCACGGCTTCCGGCAAATCCGCGCTCGCGGTGACGCTTGCCAAGAAATTGAACGGAGAGGTTGTCTCAGCGGATTCCATGCTGATCTATCAGGGAATGGATGTCGGTACCGCAAAACCTAGCCGCCACGAGCGCGGCGGCATTCCTCATCACGGGATCGATCTGATCCCTCCCACGAAGCCCTTTTCGGTTTTTGCCTATCGCCAGGCTGCGCTCAAAGCGATCAAAGATATTGTCCGCCGCGGCAGGCTACCGATCGTTGCCGGCGGAACGGGTTTTTACGTCAGGGCTCTCTTGGAGGGACTTGCCCCTCAGCCTGGCAGTAACGCTTCGCTTCGGCGTCAGTTGGAGCGTGAGGTGCAGGAAAAAGGGTTACCGGCTCTTTATGATCGATTATATCAGCTGGATCCCGTGAGAGCGGAAGCGATAGGGCCGCATAACGGGCGTCGCATCCTTCGCGCGCTGGAGATCGTTCTTTTGTCAGGAGAACGGGCATCGCGGGCCGTGGTGAAGTCTCCGGGGATTGAAGCGTTGGGGTATGCCCCGGTGGTGATCGGACTTCATCGGGACCGGGATGCGCTTTATCAGAAGATCAATCGTCGGGTTGATGCGATGTTCCGGAAGGGGCTTGTGCGTGAAGTGAAGCGGCTTTCTCGCGTCAAGATCTCGGATACGGCGCTTCAAGGGGTCGGGTATAAAGAAATCCTGGGAGCCCTCAGACGGCAAGATGTGTCGCAAAAGGTTGCTTTGAGAGAGGCCCGGGAGAGGATCAAACAGGTGACGCGGCACTTTGCGAAGCGGCAATGGACCTGGTTTAAACGGGAGCGCGGGATCCGATGGGTCTGGTGGCCGGAAGACGCGAAGCTGCGCACGGTTCGGGATTTCATCCTGGAGAATTTGCTGAAAGGTCTCGATGGCGCGCGATAAAGTTATGCTGGTCATTATCAAGAATTTCGGAAAGAACTGTCCGGAGGCTCACGACATTCTCGAAGAAATGACGGAGCTTGTCGATTCGGCTCAGGGGCTGGTGGTCGCGAGCCTGACGGCGAATGTGCCGCAGCCCAATGCGAGCCATTTTATCCGCGGAGGTAAGATCGCTGAGATCCGTGAGGCGATCGCGCGGACCGGGGCGAATGTGTTGGTCTTCAGTGTGGACCTGACGCCGGTTCAGGCGCGCAACCTGGAAACCGCCTGCGGTATCCGGATCGTGGACCGGACCGGCCTGATCTTGGATATTTTTGCGCGGCGCGCGATCTCCAGTGATGGAAAACTCCAAGTGGAGCTTGCGCAGATGCAATACCTTTTGCCGCGGCTCCTGGGGCTGGGTGTGATCCTGTCGCGACTGGGAGGCGGGATCGGGACCCGTGGCCCCGGAGAACAAATGCGGGAGGTGGACCGGCGCAAGATCCAGCGGCGCATTGAATCGATCAAGGGCCAGTTGGAGAAACTCCGGACGCATCGCGCGCAGCTGCGCCGGGGGCGCCGTCAAAAGGGGCTCAAGCAGGTCGCGATCGTGGGGTACACGAATGCGGGGAAATCGACGCTTCTGAACGCGCTCACCGGAGCGGATGCCTATGTGGAAAACCGGCTTTTCGCGACGCTGGATCCCAAGACGCGCATCTATGAAGACGGGACGGCTCCCTCGATCCTTTTTACCGATACCGTGGGTTTTATCCGAGATCTCCCTCATGGGCTGGTGAAGGCTTTTCATGCGACGCTGGAAGAAGCCTTGGATGCGGACCTCATTCTGATCGTGATAGACGCGGCGAGTGATCACGCCCTGGAGCATAAACGGGTCGTTCTCGAAGTTCTGAAGGAGCTGGGAGCTGAGGCCAAGACAAAAATGATCGCCTTGAATAAAACAGATCTTCTGCCTGAAGAGGCGAAGGTCCGTCTGGCGGATCTTTTTCCGGGAAGTTTCCTCATCTCCGCGACCGAAAAGCAGGGGATTTCGGGGCTTATCGCCGCGATCCGTGCCAAGCTTTTAGACGGTGACCCGGGCGCGGTTTGACGACCGGTTTTCGGCGCGCGGGATCGCCACATTGTGATTTGTCGCGTTCTTTCTTTGTGATATACTTTCGCCTGTTTTTCCTTCCCCCCTTAAGTGACATCATTCATCAAGCATTGGAGAAAAATCATGGAAACCGTTAAAACGAGTTTGCCAAGCGTTGAACTGTATAAAGCCGGCCAAGGGCCGTGGCTGGATACGATCAGCCGAAGGCTTTTGAATTCCGGGATGCTCAAGGCCTATATCGAAGAAAGCGGGCTCCTGGGGGTCATCTCCAATCCCTCTATTTTTCAGCAGTCGATCAGTCAGGGCGATGGCTATGAGCAGGATATCCAAAAGCTCGTGAAACGCGGCGCCAGCACGGTCGAGATCTATGATGCTTTGACGATCAGTGATATCCGCCAGGCCTGTGATCTGTTCCTGCCGGTCTTTAAACGGACCTGCGGCGAACATGGCTTTGTCAGCCTTGAGGTGCTTCCCAATCTGGCTTTCAATGAGACGGCGACGGTGGAAGAAGCGCGTCGCCTTTATCGTCTTGTGAACCGGCCGAATGTGATGATCAAGGTTCCTGCCACGGATGCGGGGATCTCGGCGGTCCGCCAGCTGATCGGGGAAGGGATCAACGTGAATGTGACATTGATCTTCTCTCAGAAGAACTACCGCGATGTCGCGAACGCTTATCTCGCCGGCTTGGAACTTCTCGCGAAAAAAGGCGGCGATCTTGCGAGCGTTCATTCGGTCGCCAGTGTTTTTGTGAGCCGTATCGATAGCGACATCGACAGGCAGCTCGACGCGAAGCTCGCCAACGAGACGGATCCTGCCAAGCGCATGCTCGCGAGTGATCTTAAAGGCAAGGCCGCGATCGCGAACTCGAAGAAGGTCTATCAATCTTTTAAAGAGCTTTTTGGCTCCGTTCGGTTTCAAACGCTCAAAGGTCAGGGCGCTAGTGTCCAAAAAACACTTTGGGCGAGTACGAGTTCCAAAAATCCTTCCTATTCGGATCTGATCTATGTTGAGAATCTGGTTGGAAAGGATACCGTCAACACACTGCCTCAGAATACCTGGGAAACGCTTTTAGCGCGGGGTGAGGTCCGGGCCGACGCCATTGAAGAAAATGTGGCGGAGGCGGATGCGGTGATCGCGAACCTAAAGAGCCTGGGGATCGATCTCCACGTGGTATGCGACCGGCTCCAGCAAGATGGCGTGAAATCCTTTGTTTCAGCTTTTGAATCCCTCATGACAACCCTTGAAAAGAAAAGAGCGATTAAAATGGCCTCCAATGTAAAAGTGACCGTTTCTCTTCCCAAAGATCTCGAAACCAAAGCCGCCGACACGCTGGCGCAACTTTCTAAAAAGGATGTCCACGCCCGTTGGCTCGCGAAGGACCCGACGCTTTGGTCCAATGACGCGGCGCATCAGAAAGTGATCCTGAACCGTCTTGGATGGGTGGAGATCTGTGAAAAGATCACTGGGAAACTCTATGAGATCGATCAGCTTCAGGAAAAACTCTTTAAGGCCAAAGTGAAGGACATTGTTCTTCTCGGGATGGGCGGTTCCAGTCTCGCGGCCGAGGTGCTTTCGCTGATCTTGAAGAAACCGGCGCAGAAGGTCAAAGGGGCGCTGAAGGGGATCCGGTTCCATCTTCTTGACACGACGGACCCGGCGAGTATTCTCAAGGTCGAAAAAACCGTTCGCTATCCTTCGACGATGTTCCTGGTCGGATCAAAATCCGGTTCTACGATCGAAACGCGGTCACAGTACCAGTACTTTTTTGATCGGGTGAAGAAATTCTACAAAAACGATGAGAATAAGGCGGCGGAACGATTCGTGATCGTGACCGACCATGGGTCTCCGCTCGAAACGCTCGGTCGCTCCAAGCCCTTTGGCGGGCTTTTCTTGAACCCCCAGGATATTGGTGGCCGCTATTCGGCGCTATCCTTCTTCGGTCTCGTGCCCGCGGCACTTTTAGGGATCGATATCCGTCAGGTGCTTGCGGATGCGCAGCGTTTCCTTGATGCGATGCGCGCGACGAAAGATATCGCGAAGAATGAAGGGATCGCGCTCGGCATCCTGCTCGGCTCTCTTGCGTTGCAGGGCCGTGACAAATTGACCTTTTGGACCTCGCCGACATTGGCTTCCTTTGCTGACTGGGCCGAGCAGTTGATCGCCGAGAGCACCGGCAAAGATGGGAAAGGGATCACCCCAGTGGCCGGGGAGCTTCCTCTTGGTCTGGATCGTTACGGCAGCGATCGGGTGTTCGTCATGTTACGTCTCAAGGGGGAAAACGAAAAAATGTGGGCCGCGCGTATCAAGGCGCTCAAGGCCAAAGGGTTCCCGGTGCTGGATCTTGTGTGGAGCGACGGGACGAATGTTGGCGGAGAATTCCTCCGTTGGGAAGTCGCGACGAGTTTCGCGAGCGTTGTCCTGAAGGTGAATCCGTTCGATGAACCGAATGTCACCGAATCCAAGAATATCACCAGCCGTCTTTTGGAGGACGTGAAGAAGAAAAAAGCGCTCCCCAAGCCTGAAAATCTCCTGACCGCGAAGGGCGCCGCCTTGTCGTCGTCGGACGCGAAGAAACTGGGCTCTTTTTTTGCCAAGCTTCCAGCGAATGGCTTTGTCTCGCTTTTGGCTTATGTGGATCGTTCGCCCGCGACGAAGAAAGCGTTGCAGTCGTTGCAGCGCTCCCTTGCCTCAGCGTTGAAAGTCCCGGTGCTTTCCGGTTTTGGTCCCCGTTATCTCCATTCGATCGGCCAGCTCTACAAAGGCGGACCGAAACAGGGGATCTTCGTGGAATTCTTTGTCAAAGACGCGAAGGATCTTAAGATCGCGGGTGAGGTGTATGGTTTTAGCCAGTTGAAACAGGCTCAGGCGATGGGAGATTATGAGGCGATCTCCAGTAAAGGGCTTCCCGTACTGGCGGTGGATCTCGGCTCGGGACTTGCGACGGGTTTTGCCTCCTTTCAGAAGAAGCTTCAGGCCTATCTGAAGGCGAAGAAATAAGCCCGAAATTCGACTCAAGCGAAAAGGTTTTTGGGCGAAAATAAATAGCAATGCGGATGCCTTTATGTTTCTAAAAACAGCGGTTCGACGGTTTCCCGATATTCGCTTTTGGTTGCTGGCGCTTGTTTGTGGCAGTGCGGCGTTCCTGTCCGGTTGCGCCTCAACGCCTACGGCGCGTCCCGTGACGTCGTTTCATCAGCCTTCGCGGACGCCCTCGGCCATTACCACGATGTTGCCGACCCCTGCCGGTCCCGCCCGGGATATTTACCATGAAGTCGGCCCGTCAGAGACCTTGTGGCGCATTTCTACGGTTTATAATGTGGATCAGGCCACCATCATGCGGGTCAATAATCTTCGGAGCCCGGCCCTCAAGAATGGGATGAAATTGCTTATCCCCAATACCCGCGGGCCGAGGCCGAATATCCCGCTTTATCCGACGACGCGCTGGACCCATATTGTGATCCACCACACCGTAACGGACCAGGGAAGCGCGTTCATGATCAATGGCTTGCACAAGGATCGCGGTTTTGAGAACGGGATGGGGTACCACTTCTTGATCGACAATGGGACCCGCGGGAAGGGGCTCGGGCAGATCGAGGTCGGACCCCGGTGGATCAAACAGATGCAAGGGGCCCATACCAAGGTCGGGGACTACAACCAAAAGGGGATCGGGATCGCCGTGGTGGGGAATTACAGCGAGTCGGGGCTTCCCGATAAAATGATGGATTCTCTGGTGTTCCTGGTGACGACCTTAAAAACGTTCTATCATATCCCCGATCAGAATATCATTGGCCATCGCGATGCCCCCGGCGCGGCGACGGAGTGCCCCGGTAAATTCTTCCCCTGGGGTGAATTTAAGCGCCGCATCCGCTCTTATTAACCCGTCACGAATACAGCCTGCGTTGGAAACGGTTGTATTAGGATGTTTTTCCCCGCACCTCCATTTGACAAAATCCTGAAATCTGTTACATTTCTTGCGTAGACATCGAACGGAGAAGAAATGTTGAACCTCAAACGAATCCATAGCCTGGAAATGTATTTCGTGACGCGCGAGCCCCGTCTTGCGGGGCGAGTTATTTCGCCTGTCATGGCGCAGGCGTGGTTTCTGTCCACGAAGTGCCGCCATGCGGGTCGCGGCTGTGGGCTTTTGAGGATGCAGGAGGGAACTCTGGCGTAAGCAGGTAGTAAGGAAAACGGAATCATTCAAAAGCCCACGATCGCAAAAGCGGTCGTGGGCTTTTTTTGTCTCGAGCCACTGATTGGCACGGGATTTGACGGCTTCATAACGAAGCGTAAACAACAACACAACCTAAGGAGGAAGCGTTTATGAATGCAACAACGGGAACGAATATCACATCACGGTACAGGCAAAGGTCGAGGGACCCGGTAAAATTGACCGCCTTGATCTACTTAAGGGAGGCTTTGGTCTCGGAACGGTACGAAGAGTGTGCCGAGATCATCGCGATCGCCAAAGAATTCGGAGCGTTGGATGCTGAGATCCGTATCTTGCTTGAAGATCCGCGAAGACACCCGCAATCCTGATCTCACGAGGGATTGTCGCCTGAACGTTGTCGGGAGGTGTGTTTCTTTTCGGAAACACGAAGAGCGCGGGATCAGGGATTCGTCGTTGCAGGGGCTTGATCCTTTTCCTATGCGTGTGCGGAAGGGGTGTGCCCGTAAGCGGATTTTTTCAAAAAAAGGAGGCCAAAATTCAAGATTTCGATCATGTTGTCCGTTAATAGTAGTAACCCAGGAGGACACCATGGTAAACAATATGGTCTTATCGCGCGACATTGAGTGGATCGGTTATGAGCACAAGCGGAATATGCTCCAAGTGGAATTCATCGCCGGGCCTATTTACCAGTATGAAAATGTCCCCGAAGTGGTTTACCAGGAATTTCTCACGGCGCCCTCCTACGGGCGTTTTTTTGAGTCCAATATCAAGAATAAATACCAGACCCGGAAGGTCCGCTAGGGCTCAGCGCGTTCTTTGGCGATCTTTCCTGATTGAAACCCGCCTCGATTTTCGCTAGTCTTCCTGCATGAGTGAACAACATCCCAAACCCCGTGAACAGTGGGGGTCCCGTCTTGTCGTGATCCTTGCCATGGCCGCGAACGCCGTGGGCCTCGGCAATTTCCTCCGGTTTCCCGTTCAATGCGCCGCTAATGGCGGCGGAGCGTTCATGGTCCCGTATTTCGTAGCTTTTATTTTGCTCGGGATTCCGCTCATGTGGATCGAGTGGGGGATTGGGCGATTCGGCGGCAAATATGGTCACGGAACCACGCCCGGCATGTTCCACTATCTTTGGCGGCATCCTCTGGCGAAATATGTGGGAGCGATCGGGATCACCGTGCCCTTTCTTCTCGTCATCTATTACAACTACATCGTTTCCTGGACCTTGGCTTACAGCGTTTTTTCTTTCACGGGAAAGTATTCAGGGGTCACGAGTTTTCAGGGGATGGCAGATTTCCTGGCCGCGTACCAAGGGAAGATCTCCAATAGTCATTTCCCGACGGTTGCGACGGCGTTTCTTTTTTTCTGCATTACGCACGGTTGCATGATGTGGGTTGTTTCCCGAGGCGTTACGAAGGGGATTGAGCGGTTGGTGAGGGTCGCGATGCCGATGATCATTGTCTTTGGTGTGTGTCTTGTTATCCGTGTCTTTTTGATCGGTACGCCGGACCCTAAGTTTCCCGATAGGAACATTCTGAACGGATTAGGGTTTATCTGGAACCCCGATTTTTCTATTCTGAAAGACAGCAAGGTCTGGCTGGCCGCCACGGGCCAGATCTTTTTTACTTTGAGCGTGGGGTTTGGCGCGATCCAGACATATGCCAGCTATCTGAAGCCGAAGGATGATGTGGTGCTTTCGGGGCTCGCGACCTGTTCGACGAATGAGTTCTGCGAAGTGATCCTGGGTGGGTCGATCGCGATCCCGGTGACGCTGGCTTTTTTTGGCCTTGCTCAGACCAAGATGATCGCGGCGGGCGGGGCCTTCGATCTCGGCTTTTTTGCCATGCCGGTCATTTTTCAGAAAATGGCCTTTGGGAATATTTTTGGGGCCATCTGGTTCTTCCTTCTCTTTCTCGCGGGGATCACTTCAGCGGTGGCCATGGCCCAACCGATCATGGCATTCCTCCAAGAAGAATTCAAGATGACCCGCAAGGCGGCCTCCTGGATCGTGGGGAGTATGACGTTCTTTTTCACGCTCCCGATCATTTTCTTTTTGAAGCATGGTTTTTTAAATGAAATTGATTTTTGGGTCGGGACGTTCGGGCTTGTGGTCTTTGCCATCCTCGAGGTGCTTCTTTTTGTCTGGGTCTTCGGCGAGGAGAATGCCTGGAAAGAGATCAATTCGGGTGCGGATCTTCATTTGCCGCGGTGGGTGATCCGCATTATGAAATATGTGACGCTCGCGTATTTGTTGGTCCTGATGACCTTTTGGTTCATGCAGGATGGCATGGGGATCCTCATGATGAAAGGGGTCCCGAAAGAAGATTATCCTTATATCTGGTTCGCGCGGTTCATGATGGCGGGCGTTGCGGCCCTCATGATTTTTCTGGTTCATATCGCATGGCAACGCAAGCACCTCATTCAGCAGAGGGTTCCCCAATGAGACTTTCCGGATGGATCTTTCTTTCGTTGAGTTGGAGTTTCATAGTCGCAATGATGGTTGTTTCGTTCAGTCTTGTCCTTCGTAAAAAGAAGTAACCTCTCCTGGTCGGCCTCTTTTTCCTCTCATTCGCTCAATAAACTTGTCCGCATTTAAAGATAGCAATATATAGCAAAATTGTTTATTTATATCAAAATATAGCCAAAAACATTTAAATAAACGCTTTTAAAGACTTGTAATAACTCTGTAAGCATGGCACATTTTAGGTAGAGATAGAAATAGGATTAATGCGTTTGTTCTGATAGGCGGATGCGTAGAGAAGAATGTTGCTGCGATTCCGTTGCGCGGCTTTTTAAGGGGTATAAAAAGGGACATGTATGATCAATAAACAAAGTGGCAAAAAACCGAGGCTGAGGCTCAGAACGCTGGCCCTCTTTGTGTCCGTGGTTTTTACGGTTACAAGCGTGTCATGGCCTGCGCCCCTGGCTTCTGCCTCACCCACTGCTCCGACGGTTGCTATCACACCGCTTGAGAACCTTGTGATCCCCGAGGCGATGGGATCGATAAGAATAGCTTATCGAGGGGAGCGGATGGAGGATGGCGGAGGGAGTCAAACTAAAAATCTGGCGCCAAACGCCGCCCGCTCTCCGCAATCCGAGAAGTTTGTCATTCTCATTCAAGACGCTCACGCAGTGAGCGATGCTCAGGAAAATATACGCAAGATCCTGGGGTGGCTCAGCGAAGAGCACGGGGTCCGACTGGCCGCGCTCGAGGGGGCTCGCGGGCGCATCGAGCCGATCCTGTTCCGGACTTTTCCGGACTCCGCGGTCAAGCGCAAAGTTCTTGCGGGGTATGAAAAACGAGGTGAACTTTCAGGCCCCGAAATGGCGGCGGTGCTTCAAGACCAGGAAGGTGACTTTCGGGGAATAGAAAATTGGGATCTGTACGAGCGCAACTATGCGGCTTATCTCGCGGCGAAGCAGAATCAGGGAGGGCTTCTCCTTCAGTGGAATAAAGTCAAACAAGCATGCGATGCAGAGCGTGCTGCTGTTTATGGCGTGAAACTGAATGAATTTCAGACGATGTGGGAAGATTTCCGTTCCGACCGAACGCCGCTTCTGGATCTTCTTCTCTATCTTTCGAATTTTTCAGCACAGCTTAAGAAGAGTTCCGGCTATGAGGAACTTCCGGGGTTGATCCGTTCGATCGGATATGAAAAGAGCGGAAGGCCGGGGGCGCTTGTGCCGATGGTTCGTGAGATCGCGGATCAGTTCAAGGCGCGGTATCTGCGGGGCCTTGGCGTGAAAACGGAAATGAATTTCTATAATAAGTACCAGGCGTTCATGACCGGCGAGATCCCGGCCGGGCAGATGCTCCAGTATCTTGTTCAAGTCGGCGCCGAATCCGGCAAAACCGTGAAATTGACGCCGGCGCTCAAGAAGCTCCTTGGACATACGGAGGTTCTTTCGGAAATCCAGGGGACCCAGCTTGCGGAAGAACTCGATCGATTCCTTCTTGAGGTCGAAGCGGGCTTGGTCCGGACCTCGGCCGAAAGAGCGCTTGCCGACAAATATCACCGGCTGTTTCTCGTGAGGGATCTCATTAACTTGGAGTTAAGTTTTAAGGACTTGGCCGCGTACGAAAAGGACTCCGAGGCGCACCAGGCGCTTTTCAAGGATACCTCCTTCGCGAAAAGTCTTGAGCCGGCGCTTGCGTTCTACCAATCTGCCATCGAACGCGATCATGCCTTTTACAAGAATATCGAGTCGATGATGGATGAACAAGGCCGAGCGAATCGCGCGATGCGGAGAGCGGATAGGGAAAACAACAAATCTCAACGCCCCACGCTAAACGCCATCGCGGTGGTCGCGGGCGGTTTTCACACGAGCGGCATCGAGAACCTGCTTCGGGATAAAGGGGTCCCGTATGCGGTCGTAACGCCCAAGATCAATTCACTGGACGGCCAGGAAAATTATGCCCGGGTGATGCAAGGGGATGTTTCCTACAAGGACTATCTTAAGACGACCTATTTTGATGCGCTGATGCGCCACGCATCCCGGCTTCTGAGCGAGGCTTTGCCTTTGCCGGATCGTTCCCGGATGCTCAAGCTGTGGCGTGACAACCTGATCCGTCAACTTGCCAGAGAAGGTCGCATTACGGAGGCGGGGAAGTATCTTCGCTATATTGATGCCGTCTTTGAGGCCTATGCCGAGCCGATGAGCGAGGCTGATTCCCAGACGCTAAGGGAAAAGATGATCGGGATCGTTAGGACCCAGCTTGGACAATTTAAGTCGGATATGCTTTCGCGAATCTGGAAGACGTTCGAAGTGCAGCTTAGCGCATGGACGGATGGGATCAACCAGCTCATCGCAAAGAAGGAACTGAACGACGCCTCTGCGGCCGATCTCCTGGATCGTGTGAGCCGTGCCAAGCCGTCCTTTCTCGCGCAACTCAAACCGATGGATCCGGCGATCGGGATACCGCCTTTAAGCGATAAAGAATCGATGATGCATGAGCCTCAGATCTTGCAACCGTCCGGGGTCCAGGTCTCGACGGAAGCTGAGCCTAAGGGCGCTTTGCGTTCCGAGTCCTGGAAGGAGGGCCAGCCTGAGGGCGCTTTGCGTTCCGGGTCCCGCTCGGAATCACGGGGGATGATTTCTGGGACCCTGAAAAGAACACTGATGACTTTAGCTGTGCTGGGGAGCTTGGCCGTTTCCGAGGCCGTGGCCCGTTCCGTGGTCCCCTCGGAAGCCTCCAAGAGCACTCTCGCGATGATCTCGACCGGAGAAAGTTTGAGGGCCAACCCGTATTCGACCAAGGTGAGTGAGGATCTGGCGGGTGTTTTTTACGGCGGGGAGATCCGTTCCGGTCTTCTCCAAGCCGGGCAATGCTGCTTTATCCTGGTGCATCCGAAGGGGCGAAATACTCCCCTTGGCGCGGCTCATTTCTTCCCGGGAAATGTGCTTGCCGACGAATGGGCCTCTCCGGAAGAAATAAAAGATCAAGTCCGGAACATCAAAGCCCAATTTATTCAAGCCGGGATTGGCAACGATAGTGTCTTCTACATGTTCCAAAACGGCCCATCCAGGAAGTCCTTCAGCAAAATTCTTCAGTTGGAATTATCTAAAGACTACGAGTCAGGCGGCTCTTACGATCTTCGGGGCGTCTTTGGTGTTCAGGTGTACGCCTTTCGGGACCAGGAGGTGTGGAAGATCAAAGTTCCCACCGCCTCGGGCGATATGCGGCTCGGGGAAGGTCAGATTGGCGTGGATGGGAGATTTCAATTTGAGCGAATGGATGGGGAACTTTCAGAGGAAAGCCCTTATGCCCCGCTCTGGTTCGCCGGGATAGCCTCGCTTGGCGGAATGCTGTTCTATCTTGGGCGGGTTTGGAAACGCACGGGGACGTTCTCTCCAAAAGGCGCATGGCGAATGATGCGGGAAGATTTTTCAAGGGGCCAGGGATCTGTTTCGAAACGCGAAGATCTCACAGAATCGGAGACGCGTAAGCGTTCAGAAACCCGGGAAGAAGATGAAGATGCGGATTCTGAGGGTGAAGAGGCCTCCAAGGAATGGGAAGGACCGCCTGGAGTGAAGATCGAGGGCTATAACTATCACTACTATCCAACGGGGGGGTTCCAGTTCTTGTGGCATGGGTTCACCAGTCGCGTGATGGCTGATTTAAAAAAGAAAATGGATGACTTGGGGATTGAGCGAGAGGAAGGATTGGAGCGACTTCTTGCCTCTGGCGAAACTCTGGACAGGCTTCGTGCCGTGGGCGATAGCCGCCAGCTGTGGAGGATCTATCTTAATCCTGTGGATCAGGACGATTTTGAAATCGCCCGTGAGATCGTTCGTTCCGTGGCTCAGCGGTTCAGCGCCAAGTGTATTGATCTTAAATATCTTGCTGAGAATTTTTTCACAAAAAAACTTGAGATCGATTCTTCGAGAGTTTCTCCGCTCGTGATCAACTTTCTGGACCGGGCGGATCTGGAGGCTTTTTATGCGGCGTTGAGAGCGGATCCACGATATGCGAAGATCCAAGGGGCTGGTCCGACGCTCCTCTCGTCTCCTTTGCTCAAAGAGGATGGAACCGTAGATCCTCTAGCGTGCATGGTGGAAGGGGGTGCCGGTCAGGGGTATGCGGAGGACAGGCTCAGAGAACTTTTTAAAAAGGAATCGCCCGAAGCTTTTGTTCGGGGAGTGTCGCTCGCGCGTGGTGGTGATCTGGATCGCGTTTTAAAAGTGATACGAAATCTGTGGGAGGATGAAAGGGGGAGCGCCGAACAGGGACAGCCCAATCTTCGAGGCAAAGCTGAAAAAGTGATGGTTCTTTTGCTTCGTATGAAAACAAAGGTGACCCTCGAGGCGGGGGCGAAGAAGATCGAAGGTGACCTGCCGGAGAAACTCCCGCTAAGTTTGAAGCTGAGCGGGCTGGATGTTTTTGCGGATATGGATGTTGCCCCTGATGGAAAAGACTTCTTGATAACGATCCGGCAAGGGCAAGATCCTGATTCTAACCCGAGTGTGATAAGGCTACCGATCGGAACGGCGAGCAAAATCATCGTAGGTCGTAAGGACGTCCCCGTGGGGGCAAGCGGGGCTTCTGCTGATTGGCGACTTAAAATATCCCGGCAGCAATTAGAGATTGGTATTGATAGAGACGGGGCCATCACGCTAAAGCATCTGAGCGAGGTTAGCCGCACCTCATTTGTGCAGGACTCTGAACGGTCGGAAGATGACGCGGGAAATCGGGCGAAACGTTCCGAGGCTCGGGCCGGACGAGATGGGGTGGAAGATCTGTCGCCTGACGCGTTGGGGCGCGTGAATCGTGCTTTTGAGGATTATATGGATGTGATCAAGAGTATTCAGGCTATTCCGAACTATGCGACACGTTTGGCGGTGGATGACGCATTCCGCACCGCGATGGAGGAGTTGATGATCCCTGCCTACGATGCCCTTGCCACGGCTTTGTTCGATCTGGGGATCCTGGGCGGCGAGGGGCTCCGGATTCTCTATCCGTTCATGGGAACGGACCTCGTGCTTGCCCTTCGCGGAAAGACGCGGCACATTAATTGGCACGCACGGGACATCGAACTGGGTAAGGGGTCTCTTGCGCGGACATTGAAAGACTTTAAGGCTTCCGACAAAGCGATCGCGAACCTCGAGATCGATCCTAAAACGGAACTGGACGCGACCGATCCCCGAAATTATGAGTTCCTCAAAGAAAAAGGCAGGCCGCCCTACGTCCTCGTACTCAAAGGATTTGCTTTCTATGGGGGGCGAATTGCGGATCGTGAGGATACCTTGAAGATCATTCTCAGCTATCTGCAACCTCAGGATCGGGTCCTTGTTTTGACCAAGTCCGACGCCGAGATTCTTGAGAGAATGAGAATTCCGGTTTTAGATCAATTAGAACTTTACGAAGGGGGCTCGATCGCCGCGCTGGAAGGTGGTCCGCATGAGCAGCGGAAGGTGTTGTTGATGCCCGACCGGTTAGCCGTTCTCAGGAAGGATGGAAAGGGCTCCTTGGTTTCGGTTCCGCTGGCCGGGGCTTTGGCGCTCGAAGCCTTGAGGCTTATTGCAGACGAGCGTTCAGTTCGGGGCGATGACATCTCGATCATGGCAGAAAAATATGGTTTTGGACAATACAGCCAGGATCAGCAGACGCTCGTGGCCATGGTAAAACTGATCGGGCAGACGAATCCCACCCATAATAACCTTCGTCAGACGCTGTTCTGGCTCTCGGGTGGAGAAGAAGTAACGCCCGCTGAACTCGCTTCGCGTATTCTCCGTCACGAGGTGATCTTTAACGAAGATGAATCTTATCGTTGTTTTGAGCCTCGTTCCGAGTCGCGGTTGGGGAGTCAAAGCCTGAAAGATATTCTTCAAAAGTATATTCCTAAAGGAACGGACGTTCGCTATCTGGATCTCGATACGGGGTTAGGGAATTTCTTGCCGGAATTCGACGATTCTCTGGATGCTTTAGGCTACAAAGTCAAGATGGGGTTGGGGACCGAATCTGATCCGAGTGTGCGCGGAAAATCGAAGGAGGTTCTTTTGAGCCGGATCGTTCCTTATGATGTCCTTGAGGGGGACCTTGTTGGAACCGATGTCGATTTCGCGGAGCACAGTTTTGATATTGTTACGATCAATAATGTGGTGACGCGCTATCGGGGTGTTCCGGAGGCGACCCGCCTTGCGGAACAGGCAAAACGTCTTTTAAAAAGGGACCAAAGCGTGCTCTTGGTGACCGTGGAGGAAAGCGATGCTGAAGCGGGGCTGGACAAACAGGTGGCGGTTGATATTGAAAAGGCGGGGTTTGAAGTGACGGTTCAAGATATGCCCGAAGATTATCCCTCCTATGAAGGATTCACAGCCAAGAAGCTGATCATCGCACGTCCTCGGATATCCGGCGGAGGGTTTGGACAAGGGGCGATCATGAGTTTGTCTGCCGTGAATGACGCCTTGAGGCGGATCCTAGAGGCCCATAAAGGAACGGTTGAAAACGAGGGGGTGGCGCAGGAAGCGGCCGGCTATCAGTTTATCCTGAGTTCCTGGAACATTTCGGGACGACGCATTGAGGATCTTGAAGAAACGGATTTGTTGCTGCTTGAGCAAATGAAAGCCTTTATCCAAAAGTATGAGGGTATTACCTTACCGAAACTTCCCCCTGAGCCCGCGGTCGTCGGAGAGGACGCGCCGTTGCCCGTCGGATTATTAAAACAGTTATTAGAACAGATGGCGACGACGGCTGTAAAGACCGAGGCCCCGGAGAAGATGCGCTCCGAAATGCGGGCGTTGGGGGAGACGGAGCTTAAGAAGCTTGAGGGGGAATTCGACAAGGGGATCAAGAATGTTCTCGGGCCGGTGTTGGCGGCAAAAACGCCGGCGGCAATCCGGAGCTATGTCGAGGATGACGCGTTCGAGGCTGCGATGTTGAAAGAGTTTGAACCGAGGCTTAACCCGTTCTTTGGGGATGAGAGTGCGAAACGAGTGAAAGCGGTTGTCGAATCCATCCGTCAGACTTTTGCAGAGATCGATGTGGCCGGGGTTGGGCTTGGGATCAGGGGATTTGTGGATGCGGGGCCCTCAGGCCTTCGAAAGGATGAGATCGTTGTGGCCACAGCGGTTCTGGATGTTATGGATGCGATTACAGGCAAGACCCAGGAAAGCCCGATCATCGTTGTTATCAATCACTCAGATTCTGACAATGACCGAGTGCTGAAGATTCTTGAGCTCTTGACGCTCAATCGATTGATATTACTTCACCGGAAGGATCAGCGAGTGGGCCGGGGATTTAATCTTCCCAGCGTGCCTCTGACGACGGTCGTTTATGATCAAGAGAACCCGCAGAAGACTGCGGACAAACAGGTTGGAAATCTCAAGGTGGACGGAACCGTTGTGGCTCTTATGACGGATGATCTCCGCATCGGCAAGGTCGGAGTTTATACCATTATTGCCGAGATCGGTCGGATCTCGGATCCGGACCTGAAGGCTTTGGCCTGTGCGGCCATCCGGCACGTTCTCCTGAAGTACTCTTCGGCCACAGAAACCGAGCGGGAACTTATGAAGACAAATCCGGCGCTGATCCTGACGGATCTCAAAATAAAGGGGTTTGAGGCGGTGATCCGCTTTAACGGGAATGTGATGACCTTTGATGTGCAGAAACTTGCCGATCTCTTCAGCGCCAAGCAGTCGATCGAGCAAGCCGCGTAAGAAGGAGTCTCTTTTTGCTGCGCGGCGGAAAAGGGGAGGTCTTATTTTAAATCCCGGTTTTGGGATCAGGGGATTTCATCTCGTCGATCACGCTCTTCTTCCATAAGGGTTCACCGGTCTTGTAAGCCGCGCGCGCGATCACATGCGCGGCGATCGGCGCCGTAGCGACGATGAAAACGATGATGGCGATCACTTCGAACGTTACCGAGCTTTCCTGGAAATGGACCGCGAGAGCCGCCATGATGAGGCCTGCCCCAAGCGTTCCCGCCTTGGAGGCCGCGTGCATCCGGTTGTAGAGATCCGGAAGGCGGAGCATCCCTATCGCGGAGACGAGCGCAAAAAAGGATCCTAGCAGGAGCAATACCGCTGTGATGATCTCTTTCATGGCTTTTCCCTTTCGACGTAATAGGCGTACCCGACCGTTCCGAGAAATGTGATGAGCGTTGCGAGGATCGGGACATAAAGGAGTACGGCGTCGTGGGTGTGAAGGATGTAAACGCCCATCGCTCCGACCATGAGGGCGGTGAGAAGGTCGAATGCGATAACGCGGTTGCAGAGCCCCGGGCCCCGGAATATCCGGATCAGGACCAAGCCCATTGAAAGCGTCAAAAGGAGAAAGGCGATGCGGATCGAAAATTCCAGAAAAAGGGCCGGGCTCATTTCATGAACTCCGCAATTTTATGTTCGAACCCCGCGCGGATCTCCTTGCGGAAGTCCTCCGGATCCTGAATGAACATGCCATGGACGTAAAGCGTTTTTTTGTCGGCCGAGACGTCCAGGGAGAGTGTGCCCGGGGTGAGTGTGATGGAATTGGCTAGCAGGAAGATCGCCCCATCGCTTTTGAGTTTTAAGGGGACTGCCACGATCCCGGGCGTGATCTGCGGCCGGGGGGAGATGATCACCCAGGCGACGCGGAGGCTCGAGAGCAGAAGTTCCCATGCGACATAGAAGAGGTAAAGCAGGGCTTTGCAAAAGGTGCGAAAGTAAGCGGAGCGCGCCGTGAACGGGCGCACAAGCCAGAGGGCGATAAAACCCAGCAGGAATCCCGAGAGAAAGATGTCGATCGAAAAAACGCCGACGAGGGCCGCGACAAGGCACGCCAGGCAGAGATTCAGTAAAAAAAGATTCATGTCCGGCCTCCGAGGACGGCGGTGATGTAACGTGAGGGATCCATGACCTGTTGTCCGGCTTCTGTGGCGATATTCCAAAAGGGCGCGCCCGCCAAGCCCAACAGGACGGTCAGGAGCGCGAGGAAAACGATAGGAAGGACCAGGGAAGCGCCGCCGGCGCCGACGGGCCCGGGCTGGTGCGCGGAATCCTTCCAGAATGCCTCCTGCCAGATCTTTGTCATGGAGAAAAGGGTCAGGAGCCCGACCACGAGGGAGACTCCGACGATGAGAAAACTTTCCTTGAGAAGGCCGGCTTTGATCAGCGAAAATTTTGCGACGAATCCGGATAGTGGCGGCACTCCGGCCAGCGAGAGGGCGGGAATGAGAAAGAGGACCCCGAGCCAGGGCGTATACCGGTAAAGGCCCCCGAGTTCCTTGAGCTCACAGGTCCCGCGGACGCGGTGGACAAGGCCGCTGACCAAGAACAGATTGGTTTTCACGATGATGTGGTGAACGATGTAGAAGATCGATCCCGCCAGGGCCGATGGCGTGAAAAGGCCGAGCCCCATGATCATGTAGCCGATCTGGCTGATAATGTGGAACGAAAGGATCTTTCTCATTTCATTCTTGGCGACGGCTCCCAAGACCCCGGTGATCATGGTCAGCCCGGCGATGATGAGGATCAGCGTGTGCGTGAAGCCGGTGTTTTGAATGAAGAGAAGCGTAAAGACGCGGATCATGGCGTAAACCCCGACTTTTGTCAGAAGGCCGGCAAAGATCGCGGAGACGGCGAACGGGGGCGTATGGTACGAGGCGGGCAGCCAGAAGAAAAGGGGGAAGATCGCCGCCTTGATCCCGAACGCCACAAGAAAAAGCATGGAGATCGTTGTGATGAGGTTCGGGTCCGGATAGGTGCGGAGGACCCTGGCGAGGTCCGCCATGTTGAGCGTGCCCGTGATCCCGTAGAGGACGCCTACCGCCGCGAGGAAAAACGCCGAAGAGATGAGGTTGAGCCCGACATATTTCATGGCCCCTTCGATCTGCGGCCGTTCTCCTCCCAGGACCAGGAGAACGAAAGAACTCATGAGCAGGACCTCGAACCAGACATACAGATTGAAGAGGTCTCCGGTGAGGAAGGCTCCCGAAACACCCATCAGAAGAAAATGCAGAAGCGGGTAATAACCGAACGATTCACGCTCAGGATCCAGGGAGCCCAGCGAATAGACCGCGACCGAAAAACCGATGATCCCCGTGATCAACACCATGATCGCGCCGAGCAGGTCCGCGACGAGGACGATGCCGAACGGAACCGGCCAATTGCCGACGCTCAGGACCTGGATCCCCTGCGAGTGTACCTTGTGGAGCAGGAGGATCGCGGCCGCGAGGTGCAGGAAGGATCCTGCCGCGCCGATCCATCGCTGGGCCGGGCGCGAGCGCCAAGCCATCAGGCAGATGGCGCCCGTGAGGCTGGGGATGAGAATGGGGAAGATCACGGGGCTCATTTTTCAGAGCCTTTCATCGCGTCCGTGTCATCCTCACCCGTTCTTTCGAAGAACCGGTAGATCAGGATCAGCGCAAAGCTCAACACGCCGAAGCTGATCACGATCGCCGTCAGGATCAGCGCCTGAGGGATCGGGTCGACTGTCGGCACCGGAGGCGACATCAGTCCCTCCGGGATGATCGGGGTGGATCCTTTGGTCAGACCGCCCGAGGTAAAGATGAGCAGGTTGGCCGCATGGCTCAGGAGGATCAATCCCATCACGAGACGGACGATGCTTCTTCGAAGTAGCAGAAAAATGGCCGCACCGTAAAGGACTCCGACCGTCACAGCGAGCAAGAGCGACATCACTCCTCCTTCAGATTAAAAAAGATCAGAAGGGCGGTTCCCAGGACAACCAGGTAAACCCCCACATCGAAGAGAAAAGGCGTCCCGATCTCGAGCGTCCACCCGGAGAAGAGCTTAGCCTTGAGCCAGATCCCCGTCATAAAGGGGAGGCCGCCCGCCATCTGGAAGAGGCCGCTTCCTGCCGCGAGGAGGAGCCCGCTTCCGATCAAAAGATGGGGCTCGGCGCGGAGTTGTTTTCGGGCCGAGGCTGTGCCGTGGGCGAGAGCGTGGAAGACGAATGCCGACGCAGCGAGAAGCCCGCCCACAAACCCGCCTCCGGGAGACTGGTGCCCCTGCAAAAGTAAAAGAAGGGAGAAGACAAGGAGCAGAGGCTTGAGGATCGTGACGGCGATCCGGAGGATCAGCGAATTCATGGCCGCTCCTTTTTATGCCGGATCGTCAGCTTGAGCAGGGCGTAGGCGCCGATACCCGCGATCCCCAACACGGTGATCTCGCCCAGCGTATCGAAGCCGCGGAAATCCACCAGGATCACATTGACGATGTTGTGGCCGTGCGCCAGTTTGAGCGTGTTCTTTTCGTAGAACTCGACGAGCGCGGGGAAGATCCCCGGAGTGTGGTACGTTGCGGAAAGGACAAAAAGGAACATCATGAAGCCTGAGCCGATCGCAAGCAGGGCATCGGTCAGGACCGTCCGCCGAGAAGAGATCTTTTTAAAATGGGGGAGCCGGTAAAGGACGAGCGCCAGCAGGATGAGCGTCAGCACTTCGACGGCGAACTGGGTCATGGCGAGATCCGGAGCTCCAAAGAGAAAGAAAATGAGCGAGATTGAAAGGCCGACGACTCCCAGGTAGGCGACTGCCGCCAGTTTTTTTTCGGTGAACAGTGTGGCGAAGGTCGCGGCAATGATCATGACCGCAAGCGCCGTTTCGAAAAAGTAAAAGGGGATCGATCTCACCGCGGGGAATCCCGAGCGAAGGAATCCGAGGGCGGTGAGGACGATCGCTGTCGCGGTCACGATCCGGAAATAATAGCGAAGGGAACCGGTCTGGAAAAAATCAGTCTGAGTTTTTGCGATGAGAAGAAGGCTCTCGATCGATCTTTTGTAAAGCATTTCGGGGCCGACACGGGAAAATTCCAGGATCTTATTTAAGACGGCTCTCAACTTGAGCCTTTTCCAGTAGAGAATCACGCCGCCGGCCCAGGAGGCGAGGCTCAGGAGAATTTCGGGGTGAATTCCTTTTGTCTCTGCATGGCCCAAAGAAGCGGTTGCGCCTGAGAGGGCGCTGGCGGTTTGTTCCCAAAAGGGCGAGGTGATCGGGACCATCAAGGGGAAGGCGAGTCCCAGAAATGCGAGGACGGCGGCTCCGCTCCACATGGAGAAGGGGGCTTCGTGGGCGTGGGGGCCCGGTTTGTTCCCCAAAAACGGTTTGAGCGCGATCCAGAGGAAAAGGGCGGTGTAAACCATGCCGGCCGCCGCAATGGAGGAGGCCGCGATCCAGGATGCGCGCGATCCGATGGCGGAAGCGAGCGCCAGCTCTTTTGCCCCAAAGCCGAGAAAAGGCGGGAGGGATGCTAGTGAAGCTCCCGCGACAACGGCGGCTGCGGCGGTGAAGGGCATTTTTTTAGCTAACCCGGAAAGTTTCTCCGGGTCGCGAAGCCCCGTCGCGTGATGCACCGAGCCAACGGTCATAAAGAGGGAACCTTTATAAAACGCGTGAGCGACGAGGAAAATGACCGCGGCTTGAACCCCCAGGGTGGAGCCGCTCCCGATCAGAAGCACCAAAAGCCCCAGGGCACTGACGGTGAGGTAAGCAAGATGTTGCTTCATGTCGTCTGCGCGGAGGGCCAGGAAGGCTCCCGCAAGCATCGTGATGGCACCCGTCCAGGGAAGGATCACCGGCCACAAAGCGGTCGCGCCAAAGAGCGGAACCAACCGCGCTAGGAGATAAACGCCGGCTTTCACCATGGTGGACGAATGCAGATAAGCGCTTACCGGAGTGGGGGCGACCATCGCGCTCGGGAGCCAAAAGTGAAACGGGAACTGGGCGGACTTTGTGAACGCACCGAGGAGGATCAAGCACAGTGCCGGAACAAGCGTCGGATGGCTGCGGATCACCTCTCCCTGGAGGAACCATTCGTTCAGTTCAAAGCTTCCCGCGATATTTCCGACAAGCACAAAGCCCGCGAGCATGGCGAGGCCGCCGATCCCGGTAACGAGTAAGGCCTGGAGCGCGCTGGCACGGCTCTTGGCGTCTTCATGATCGAACCCGATGAGGAAATACGAGCTCAGGCTGGTCAGCTCCCAGAAAATAAAGATGAGGATGGCGTTCGAGGCAAGGACGGTCCCTAGCATGGAAGCCATGAAAAAGAAAAGGTAAGAAAAAAAGCGGTTCTGTTGCGGATGGCCCGAGAGGTAGCCGGTCGAATAGAATGTGACGAGTGTGCCGATCCCCGCGATCAGAAGCGCGAAGATGAGGCTCCAGGCGTCGAGAGTGAAAGAAAGAGTAACCCCGAGCGCGGGGAACCAGGCAGTCTCCTCGCGGAGAGGTGTCCCGCCTGAAACGCCCGCGATCTGGGATGCAAAATAAGCGGTGATCAGGAGAGGAACGAGCGGTAAGGCCCCGGCGGGGACTTTCCCCATGCGTGACGGCATCAATGAAACAGCAAGGCTAGCCAAAAAACAGCCACTAACGACAAAAAGCATGTTTCCACCTTATGAAAACGTTTTGTCTCGAAACGCGAGATTTTTAAAATACCGTTCAGTGTTCAAGTGAACAGCAAGAATCAAGCCAATATGCTTCTTTAAGGTTTTTTTTCGATCATGAGATACGATTCGAAGTGGACCTTCCAGTCGAGGACCACTTTGATGTGCAGCAGTCCGTCTTCCTTGATCACCAGGCCGGTTGGGAAGGCGTGTTTGTGCCAGCGGAAAAGGACGCTGGACGTGACCGGCTCGATATCCATCGGGGGCGTCTTGATGATCTGCCCGTCGTCCGTGGAGTATTCAAGGACTTCCTTGTGGAATTTTTTGTCTTTGCGCCAGCAGGTGACCGCGTAAAGGCCGTCAAAGTGATAGGGGAATGCCGGGACATACATATTGCTGCGCACGAGATTGGCCGTGTAGCAGTCGTCCTTACCGGTGGCGAAATCACGGCAGATCACGAATTGAAGAAGTCGGATGTTTTCATCGGGCATGCGCGAATCTTATTCAATAATGGCCCTTCACGCAAGGATTTAGGTGCCCGGACGTCCGTTTAAGCTTGAAAAGCCACGCGGGTTTCATTATGATTCCGCCGCGCAAGGATACGCCCAGGCGCCCGTGATCAAAATAGGAGGTTTTCATTATGAATGCTCAAATGATCCTGGATGAAAAGAATTGGCACTCGCTTCCGGTCGAACAAGTAAAGGATAAGATCGGGACCGATCTTGAGCAGGGGCTTTCAACGGGGGAAGTCGAGTCCCGGCGGAGTTTCTTCGGGGCGAATGTCCTGACCCCCAAAAAGGGAAAGCCCGCTTGGTTGCGTTTTATCCTTCAGTTCCACCAACCCCTTGTTTATATTCTGCTTGCCGCCGCGCTAGTCACTCTGGTCCTTAAGGAATTCGTCGATAGCGGGGTCATTTTCGGCGTTGTTCTGATCAACGCGATCGTTGGCTTTTTACAGGAGGCCAAAGCGTTGAAGGCGCTGGACGCTTTGGCGCGCTCCATGACCACTCAAACCACGGTCTGTCGCGACGGCGCCGAACGGGTCGTTCCTTCCACCGAACTTGTCCCCGGGGATGTCGTTCTGATCGGCTCGGGCGACAAGATCCCGGCCGATATGAGGCTCATCAAGGTTCGTGAACTCCAGGTCAATGAGTCTGCCTTGACGGGCGAGTCCGTGCCGGTCGAGAAAAAAACAGAGGTTCTTTCAGCTGGGGCGGCGCTTGCCGATCGGGTGAATATGGCCTACACCTCGGCTCTTGTGACTTATGGACAGGGCCGCGCGGTGGTTGTCGCGACGGGAGACCGGACCGAGGTGGGGCGGATCTCCGAACTCATCTCCTCAGCGGACGACCTGGCAACCCCTCTGACAAAAAAGATCGCGCACTTCAGTCACTTTCTTCTTTATGTCATTCTTGGGATGGCGGCTCTGACCTTTCTGGTCGGTGTCCTGCGCGGTCAACCTCCTGTTGAGGTCTTTATGGCGGCCGTGGCACTGGCGGTGGGCGCGATCCCTGAGGGGCTTCCGGCCGCGGTCACGATCACGCTGGCGATCGGAGTGTCCCGCATGGCGAAGCGCCGGGCCATCATCCGGAAACTTCCAGCGGTTGAAACGTTGGGAAGCACCATGATCATCTGTTCGGATAAAACGGGGACACTGACGGAGAATCAGATGACCGTTCAGGAGATCGTTGCGGGCGGGAAACTTTACCGGGTGAGCGGGGCGGGCTATCAGCCGCGCGGCGAGTTCCGGCTCGATGAGCATGTTTTAAACGCGGTGGACGAGCCAGCTTTGCGGGATTGTTTGATGTGCGGGCTTCTCTGTAACACGGCGAGGTTGATCGAAAAGGACGGGCGCTTTGAGATCGAAGGGGACCCCACGGAGGGAGCGCTTATTGTTTCGGCGCGCAAAGCAGGGCTTCAGGATGTGGATGCGGGTGCCCGGGACAAACGTATCGATACGGTGCCGTTCGAATCCGAGTATCAGTACATGGCGACTTTGCATGAGGACGGCCGCGGCGGAGGCCGGACTGTTTTTATGAAAGGATCGGTGGAAAAGGTCCTGGACCGGTGTGGGAACTCCGAGTCGGAAAGGCAGGAGATCCTTCGTCAAGCCGAGGCTATGGCGGCCAAAGGGCTCAGGGTGCTTGCTTTCGCGAAGCGCGAAGTGGCCGTATCGCAGCAGACGCTGGCGCATCAAGACCTCCACGGGATGACATTCCTTGGCTTGCAGGGGATGATCGATCCGCCGAGGAAGGAAGCGATCGTGGCGGTGCGGAGTTGCTATTCAGCCGGGATGGGCGTCAAGATGATCACGGGCGACCATGTCCTGACCGCGTCGGCGATCGCCGCGCAGCTGGGCCTTCGCAAGGCGGGTGCCGCGGAAGGAAGCGGTTTGCAGGCGTTTTCCGGGACACAGCTTGAAAAAATGGATGACGCGGCCTTTGCGGATGCTGCGGACCGTGGATCTGTTTTCGCCCGGGTGACCCCGGAACAGAAGTTGCGTCTCGTGAAGGCGCTTCAATCCCGCGGGAATGTGGTCGCGATGACAGGCGATGGCGTCAATGACGCTCCCGCTTTGAAACAGGCCAACATCGGTATTGCCATGGGGATCACCGGGACCGAGGTCGCCAAGGAATCGGCGGACATGGTCCTGACGGATGACAATTTCGCGTCGATCGAGGCCGCGGTGGAAGAGGGGCGCTGTGTTTTTGACAACCTTAAGAAGTTCATTGTCTGGTCGCTTCCGACCAACCTTGGCGAGGGGCTCTCCATTCTTTTGGCGATCTTTCTTGGCACCGAGCTTCCCATCCTTCCCGTTCAGATCCTTTGGGTCAATATGACCACGGCGATCTTTCTGGGAATGATGCTTGCCTTTGAGCCTAAGGAACCCGGTGTGATGCAGCGTCCGCCCCAGGACCCCCAAATGCCGATCATGACGCGGGATGTCGTGATCCGAACCCTTTATGTCGGGGTGCTGCTGGTCGCGGGGGTGTTCGGACTTTTTAAATACGCGCTTTTTCAAGGCGCTTCGCTGGCGGAAGCCCGCACGGTCGCGACGACCATGCTTGTGATGGGGGAGCTTTTCTATCTTTTTAATTGCCGTTCGCTGACCCGGTCTGTGTTTTCAGTCGGGGTGTTTTCGAACCCTTGGATATGGATCGGGTGTGCCTTGATGATCGGGACTCAAGCTCTGTATGTGTATATGCCTTTTATGAATCAGATGTTCCATTCAGCGCCGATCTCCCTAGGCGGGTTCAAGGAGATCCTGGGTGTTTGTCTTGTGATCTCTCTGGTGGTGGGGCTTGAGAAATACATCGCCCGCTTCCGGCGAAAATAATACTCGACCTCGAATGGCCCCTGTCTTCGGGGTGAAATGATGCCGGCCGGCGCGGAGCGAGGCTTCGTGCCGGCCGGCATTTTTTGAAATCCCTTGAAAATCCCTCCGTAAAAACATAGAATGCGAACCAAGTCGGAGGGGTTTAGCGGGCTCTCTTCATGGAAGCCCGAGCCGATTTGAAAGCCTTTCAGAGTGCCTCGTTCCAGACCTCATTTTTGGAATATCCGGAGGACGCGCAGTATCGTAGTGACAGCTATCCGTGTGCTTTTTTTGGGCGCTTGCGAGCGCCTGGACGTTTCTTGACATCATGAACTTCAACCTAAAGGAAATCTAAAATGGCCGAACAGACCCTGGAAAAATCCGAATCGAAATCAACCAGTAAGAAATTCGTCACGATGGATGCTGGCGAAGCGGTGGCATATGTCGCGTATCGCGTGAACGAGTGTATCGCGATCTATCCGATCACGCCGTCCTCGACGATGGGCGAGTGGGCCGATCAGTGGGCGTCCGAAGGGAAAAAGAATATCTGGGGAACGGTGCCTTCCGTGGCTGAGATGCAGAGCGAAGGCGGCGCGGCCGGGGCCGTGCATGGCGCCCTCCAGCGAGGCGCGCTCACGACGACCTTTACGGCGTCGCAGGGGCTTCTCCTGATGATCCCGAACATGTACAAGATCGCGGGCGAACTCACTTCCATGGTGATCCACGTTTCCGCGCGCTCTTTGGCTGCCCAAGCTTTGTCGATCTTTGGCGATCACGGTGACGTGATGGCGGTGCGCCAGACGGGTTACGCCTTGTTAGCTTCCGATTCGGTTCAGGAAGCGCTCGATTTCGCGTTGATCGCCCAGGCGGCGACACTGGAGTCGCGTATTCCTTTCCTTCATTTCTTTGATGGGTTCCGCACGTCGCACGAAGTTCAGAAGATCAGTATCCTTTCCGATGACCAGATCCGCAGTATGATCGATATGAACCGCGTGCTTGAGCATCGCGCTCGCGCTCTTTCGCCGGAAAATCCCGTGCTTCGCGGGACGGCGCAGAATCCCGACGTTTATTTCCAGGGACGTGAAACGGTCAACAAGTTCTACGCGGTGTGCCCCGATATCGTCCAGAAAGCGATGGACCAATTCGCCGCGGTCAGCGGGCGCCAGTACAAGATCTTCGACTATACCGGAGCGAAAGACGCGGAACAAGTCGTGGTCGTGATGGGGTCGGGTGCTGAAGTGGCTGAGGAGACGGTCAAGGCCCTCACCGCGCAAGGCGCGAAGGTCGGCTGCCTCAAGGTCTCGCTCTATCGTCCTTTTGATATACAACGTTTTGTGAGCCTCCTTCCCGAAACTACCCAAAACCTCATCGTGCTTGACCGTACTAAAGAGCCGGGGTCGATCGGCGAGCCGCTTTATCAGGATGTCGTCAGCGCGCTTCAGGAAGCTTCCCAGAATGGTTGGTCCAAGTTCAAAAAGGCTCCCAAGGTTTACGGCGGTCGCTACGGCCTTTCCTCCAAGGAATTCACCCCGGCGATGACGAAGGGGATCTTCGATGCCTTCGCGGCGGGGAAGGGGAAACACGGTTTTACGATCGGGATCAATGACGATGTGACGCATACGAGCCTTCCTTACGATCCGGATTACTCGATCGAATCGGCGAAGGTGAAGCGGGCTCTTTTTTACGGCCTCGGCGCGGATGGTACGGTGGGCGCGAACAAGAACTCGATCAAGATCATCGGGGAGAATACCGAGAACTACGCGCAGGGGTATTTCGTCTACGACTCCAAGAAGTCCGGCGCGATGACCGTGTCGCATCTCCGTTTTGGTCCCGACCCGATCCGTTCGCCTTATCTGATCAGCAAGGCGGATTTTATCGCGTGCCATCAGACCGTGTTCCTTGAAAAATACGATATGCTGAAGAACCTGATCCCCGGCGGAACTTTCCTCCTTAACGTGGCCTGGGAGATGGACAAGATCTGGGAGAATATCCCGGTCGAAGTGCAGCGTGATATTCTTGCGAAGAAGGTCCGGCTTTTTGCGATCGACGCTTACAAGGTCGCGGCCGACAGCGGGATGGGCATGAGGATCAATACGATCATGCAGGTCTGCTTTTTTGCGATCTCGGGCGTGTTGCCGCGCGAACAGGCGATCGAGCAGATCAAGAAATCGATCCGGAAGACCTACGGCAAGAAGGGCGAAGAGGTTGTGAACCAGAACCTCAAAGCGGTGGATATGACGCTGGCGCATCTGCATGAAGTCAAGGTGCCCGCGGCCGCTGACGGCAAGGCGCACCGGTTGCCGCCCGTGACGGCGGGAGCTCCGAAGTTCGTGAAGGAAGTGCTGGGTGTGATCGCCGAGGGCCGCGGGGATGAGCTTCCCGTGAGCGCGATGCCGGTTGACGGGACTTTCCCGACCGCGACCACGCAGTGGGAGAAGCGCAATATCGCTCTGGAGATCCCGGTGTGGGAGCCTGATGTCTGTATCCAGTGCGGCAAATGTAACTTTGTCTGTCCCCATGCGGTCATTCGTATGAAGGTCTATGATCCGAAGCATCTTGAAGGCGCTCCGGAGGGGTTTAAGTCCGCGGACGCGAAGATGCCGGATTTTAAGGGCCAGAAGTTCACGATCCAGGTGGCTCCGGAAGATTGTACGGGGTGCGGTTTGTGCGTGAGTGTGTGTCCGGCCAAGAGCAAAACGGATCCCAATAAAAAAGCCATCAACATGCAGCCGCAGATGCCGCTGCGCTGCAGCGAAAAACCGAAATGGGACCATTTTCTTTCGATCCCGGATTATGACCGCCGCAAGCTGAAGGTGGGGATGATCAATCAGCAACAAGCCATGCGGCCGCTGTTTGAGTTCTCGGGCGCTTGCGCGGGGTGCGGCGAAACGCCGTACGTGAAACTCGTCTCCCAACTTTTTGGGGACCGCGCGGTGATCGCGAACGCAACCGGTTGTTCTTCCATCTACGGCGGGAACATGCCGACCACGCCGTGGGCGAAGGATTCCAACGGCCGCGGCCCGGCCTGGTCGAACTCGCTTTTTGAAGACAACGCGGAGTTCGGTTTTGGCTTTCGCATGGCGATCGACAAGCAGACGGCTTATGCCTCAGAACTGCTCGTGAAATTGCAGGACCAGCTGGGCAGCGATCTTGTGCAGTCGATCCTCAAGGCCTCCCAGCAGAACGAAGCCGAGATCTACGATCAGCGCGAACGCGTTGCGGCGCTTAAAACGAAGCTGGCGTCCCTGGGCGGTAATCCGGATGCCGTGCAGCTCCTCAGCCTCGCAGACGCGCTCGTGAAGAAGAGTGTGTGGATCTTTGGCGGCGACGGTTGGGCCTATGATATCGGATACGGCGGGCTGGATCACGTGCTCGCCTCCGGCAAGAACGTGAACGTGTTCGTGCTGGATACGGAAGTCTATTCCAATACCGGTGGGCAAGCCTCAAAATCCACGCCGATCGGCGCGACCGCGAAATTTGCGATGGGCGGTAAGGCGGCCGGGAAAAAGGACCTGGGGATGATCGCCATGACGTACGGGAATATCTACGTCGCGACGATCGCGATGGGGGCGAACGATCAGCAGGCCCTGAAAGCGATCCAGGAGGCCGAGTCGTATGACGGACCGTCCTTGATCATCGCTTACAGTCACTGTATCGCGCATGGCATCAATATGAGCAACGGGCTTCAGGACCAGAAGGCCGCGGTGGCTTCGGGCCAGTGGATCCTGTACCGCTTCGACCCGCGTCGCGCGGAGAAGGGCGAGAATCCTTTGGTGGTCGATTCAAAAGCTCCGACGATCCCTCTTGAGCAATATTTGAAAATGGAAAACCGGTTCAAGATGATCATGAAGAGCAACCCCGAGGAAGCCAAACGGCTTTTCGAGATCGCGCAGAAGAACGTCGATGCCCGGTGGAAACGCTTTGAGTATTTGTCCCAGGGGAAGCCTCAGGTCGATGCTCTCAAACCGGTCGTAGCCTAAGGAGAGATGATCATGAGCGCAGATGCCGTTATGACGGGAAAGAAGAAAGACCTGAAGGCGTTGTTCGAACCGAAAGTTGTGGCCGTTGTGGGCGCCTCCCGGCGTCCGGAATCGGTTGGTTACGCGATCCTCAAGAACCTGCTCCAGACCGGGTATCAGGGGAAGATCTACCCCGTGAACCCGAAGTCGGAGGATGTTCTTGGCGTGAAATGTGTTCCGACCGTGGCGGAGATCCCCGAAGAGATCGATATGGCGATCTTCATTATCCCGAGCACCTCGGTCCCCGCGGAACTTGAAGCGTGTGCCAAGAAAGGCGCTCGCGCGGCGATCGTGATCTCCGCGGGATTTCGTGAGATCGGCGGCGAGGGCGTCAAGCTTGAGGCGGAGATCAAGCGGATCTCCGACGCGTACGGGATGGCGGTGCTGGGTCCTAATTGCCTCGGGTTGATCAATAGTGACCCGAAGCTTTCCCTGAACGCCAGCTTTGCCGGTACCATTCCGAAGAGTGGGAATATCGCTTTCATCTCTCAGAGCGGGGCGCTCGGGACCGCGCTCCTTGATTATGCCCAGGGTGAGAATGTCGGGTTTTCAAAATTCGTAAGTTTGGGCAACAAGGTCGACGTGTCCGAGCTGGAGATCCTTCAATATCTCAAGGACGACCCGAACACCGACGTGATCATGATGTATCTCGAGGATATCGGGAAAGGTCAGGAATTCATCGAGGTTGCGAGGGAGATCACAGGCGATATCGCGAAACCGAAGCCGATCCTGGTCGTGAAGTCCGGCCGTACGGCTCAAGGCGCCAAGGCGGCCAGTTCTCATACCGGGTCGCTGATGGGCGCGGATGAGGTTTATGACGCGGTGTTCGCGCAGTCCGGCGTGATGCGGATGGATTCCGCGGAGGAAATGTTCGATCTTGCCATTGTGTTCGCGAATCAGCCTTTGATGAAAGGGAGCCGTGTCGCGATCGTGACGAATGCGGGAGGACCGGGCATCATGGCGACCGATGCCTGCGTGCGCTACGGACTTCAGATGGCTGAGATGAGCCCCGCGACGGTGGCAAAGTTGAAAGAAAAGCTGCCGCCGACATCGAATTTTTCTAATCCGATCGATGTGATCGGGGATGCCCGTAGCGACCGCTATGAACACGCGCTCCGCTGTGTCATCCACGACCCGAATGTCGATGGCGTGCTCGTTCTTTTGACGCCTCAGGCCATGACGGAAGCCGGACCCACGGCGAACGTGATCGTGGATGTGGACAAGGAATCCGACAAGACGATCGTGACCTGTTTTATGGGGCATTCGGACGTCGAAGCGGGTGTCAAGATCCTGAAGCAGCACATGATCCCTCACTGTTCTTTTCCCGAGAATTCCGCGCGGACACTGGCCGCGATGGATCGCTATCAGCAGTGGCTTCATCGCGCCCGCACCGGGATCAAACAGTACAAGGTCAATCAGCCGGGCGCCGATGCGGTGATCCAACAGGCGATGAAGGAAGGCCAGAAGTTCCTTCCGATCAATCAGTCGATGGATATCTTTAGCGCCTATGAAATGCCCGTGTTGCCCTGGGCCTTTGTCCGTACGGCCGAGGATGCCTGGGAGCAGGCGGTGAAGATCGGGTTTCCGGTCGTGATGAAGGTCGTTTCCCAGCAGATCATCCACAAGGTCGATGTCGGCGGCGTGCGCCTCAATCTGAATTCCGCGGATGATGTCCAACATGCGTTCAAGGACATCATGGCGGTCGGGGAGCGGCTCAAGGCGAAGATCGACGGGGTTTTTATGCAGCGCATGGCCCCTAAAGGCCGTGAAGTCATTCTGGGGATGAAACGGGACCCGCACTTTGGCCCCATTTTGATGTTCGGGTTGGGCGGTATCTATGTGGAAGCGCTCAAGGACGTGACGTTCCGCGTTGCGCCGATCCGGGAACTGAGCGCCTACGACATGCTGAAGAACATTCGCGCCTTCAAGTTGCTTCAAGGTGTTCGAGGCGAACCGCCTGCGGACCTTGAAGCGATCGCGGATTGTTTGAAGCGCCTGTCCCAGCTGGCTTGTGATCATCCGGAGATCGAAGAGATCGATATCAATCCGTTGATGGTCTACGGAGCAGGCAAAGGGGCCGGGGTCATTGACGCGCGTATCATTCTGAAGTGAGGGGGCTGGGATTTTGAGCCCCACTCATCCTGAGTGAGCCCGAAGGGCGAATCGAAGGATCTCGTTCTGAAACATCAGATCCTTCACCCTCGGCGAAACTAGGGTGACGAAAAAACGGGAGGCCTTATGACCGAGATCCACAGCAAACTGGCGTCATTTGTGGACAGTCTTCATTATTACGAGAAGACCGTTCCTCAGATCAATCACCAGAAGGGCTGTTTTCCGTTCATCACGATCTCTCGCCAGGCCGGCGCAGGTGGGAATGCCCTTGCGGCCGCTCTGGAAGGAAAGATCCGGTTGCTTCACGAAGAACCCCCGTTCCGCGGCTGGCAACTGTGCGGACCTCAGCTCTGTCAGCTGATCGAAGGTCAGGACCCGGCGCTCAAGACGGTGGTCGAATCCCTTCGGCGTACCGAATATCACTCCCAGGCCGAAGATATGCTCTCGCAACTCATCTACGGCGGTTTTTCCCAGGACCTTGTCGTCAAAAAAATGTTCCACGCCATGCGGGCGTTCGCGGTCCATGGGAAAGTGATCTTTGTCGGCAGGGGATCGACGCTTCTTACGCGCGATCTGCCGTTGGGGATCCATGTGCGTCTTGAAGCGTCGATGGAATCGCGCATCCAGCGCATGATGCCGGAATTTGGCCCGGATGAAAAACGCGTTCGCAAAGTGATCGAGGAAAAAGATAAAGCCAAAGCCGACCTCGTGAAAACTTTTTTTCATAAGGACATCCGCGATCCGCTCCTTTACGATGTTCAGTGGAATACGAGCCGTGTTCCCATCGATGAGATCGCTGACCTTCTGATCGAGATGATCCGCCGCAAAGCCTCTGAGGCCCGCTGATCCTTTTTTCTTCGTAGCTCCGCGATGTTTTTCAAGTCCTTTCTTAAAGAAAATTTTTTCTCTTAAAAATCTCGAAAAAAAATAAATAATTGTTCTTGAAACTCGATTGTGATGCGAATATTATTTCACACGGTTTTGAAATGAAGCGCGTTCGCAGTCGCAGCAAAAGATCTTTCACATCATCGGCACTGTTCTTTTAAAGCGCCCCGCACAATTCATTTTCTGACCTACCTGAAAAAAATCCAAGCCAGCTCTTTCGGGTGGTTAGCTGTCTCCGGTACTAGGTATGGGGGATAGCTAATAAAAAAACTACAAGATGTTGTCAAGGTGCCGATATAGAGAAAGCAAAGGGGAGATACTATGGCTGAGCAATTCCTGTCCAAAAAGATCACTAGCATCCGCAAACGCGATGGTTCCATCGTTCCTTTCGATGGCGCCAAGATCTATAACGCGATCGTGAAGGCGGGGCAGGCGACAGGTGAATACGACGGGGCCGAAGCTCACCTTTTGACTTTAGAAGTTATAAAAGTTATTGATAACCGTTACTCTCCCGGCTTTCTCGATATCGAAAAGATCCAGGACATTGTTGAGCAAGTCCTGATCTCCTCCAATCATCTTAAAACCGCCCGCGCCTACATCGTCTATCGCGAACAGCACAAGAAATTGCGTCGCGACCAGAAGACGGTGGTCGACGTCACGTCCTCCGTGAACGAATATCTTTATAAGCTTGATTGGCGCGTGAACGCGAACGCCAACCAGGGGTATTCGCTCGGGGGTATGATCCTCAATATTTCGGGCAAGGTCATCGCGAATTACTGGTTGTCCCATGTCTATCCCGAAGAAGTGGCCAACGCGCATCGTCATGGGGATGTTCATATCCATGATCTGGACATGCTTTCCGGTTACTGCGCGGGGTGGTCTCTCAAGACCCTGATCCGCGAAGGTTTTAACGGAGTTCCCGATAAGGTGGAGTCCGCGCCGCCGAAACATCTGAGCTCTGCCGTGGGGCAGATGGTGAACTTTCTCGGTACGCTCCAGAATGAGTGGGCCGGGGCACAGGCGTTCTCTTCCTTTGATACCTATTTGGCCCCGTTTATCCGTATCGACAAGCTCCCGTATGATGAGGTGAAGCAAAGCATCCAGGAGTTCATCTATAACCTGAATGTTCCTTCCCGTTGGGGGACCCAGACCCCGTTCACGAACGTGACGTTCGATTGGGTCTGCCCGGAAGACCTCCGCAATGAACATCCGATCATCGGTGGTAAAGAAGTCGACTTCGTGTACGGGGATCTCCAGGAAGAGATGGCGATGATCAATAAGGCCTACATTGAAGTGATGATGCGCGGGGACGCCAAAGGGCGTGTTTTTACGTTCCCGATCCCGACCTATAACATCACGCCGGACTTTGATTGGGATCATCCCAATTGCGAGCCGCTCTTTGAGATGACGGCGAAGTATGGCCTCCCGTATTTCCAGAATTTCCTCAATTCCGATCTTAAACCCAATCACGTGCGCTCGATGTGCTGCCGTCTCCAGCTGGATCTCCGTGAGCTTCTCAAGCGCGGAAACGGCCTTTTTGGCTCAGCGGAGCAGACGGGTTCGCTGGGTGTCGTGACGTTGAACTGCGCGCGCGTGGGGTATCTGTCGAAGGGGGATGAAGCGGCCTTTTTTAACCGGATCGATACGCTGCTTCAGCTTGCGAAAACAAGCCTTGAGCTGAAGCGGAAGGTCATCCAGCGCCACATGGATTCGGGCCTCTTTCCGTACACAAAACGCTATCTCGGGACGTTGCGTAATCACTTCTCGACGATCGGCGTGAACGGGATCAATGAAGCCATCCGGAATTTTACGAATGGAAAAGAAAATATCACGACCGAGGAAGGGTTTAAATTCGCGCTTCGGACGTTGGACCATATTCGCGCCCAGATCACGGCGTTCCAGGAAGAGACCGGCCACCTCTACAATCTCGAGGCGACTCCGGCGGAAGGTGCTACGTACCGCTTCGCGAAAGAAGATATTAAGCGGTTCCCTGATATCCTTCACGCCGGCACCGATCAACGCCCGTACTATACGAACTCTTCGCAGCTTCCCGCGGCATTCACGGATGATCCTTTTGAAGCTCTGGGGCGGCAGGAGGAATTGCAGCGCCGCTACACCGGGGGCACCGTGCTGCATCTTTATATGGGAGAGCGGGTGTCGAGCTCTGAGTCCTGCAAGCGGCTTGTCAAACGGGCTTTGGAAGGTTACCGGATCCCGTATCTCACGATCACGCCGACCTTCTCGGTTTGCCCGACGCACGGTTATCTTGCCGGCGAACACGAATTCTGTCCCAAATGTGACCAGGAATTGATCAATCAGAAAATGCTTCATCAAACCCAATCTGCAGAAGCCGAAGCGTTGCCGGCGACTGAAGCGAAGCTTTAAAGGAGATGGCTATGACACGTGACCAGGTTGTACTGCGTGACGAAGAACGCACCCGTTGTGAGGTGTGGACCCGCGTGATGGGGTACCACCGTCCTGTGGCGGGATTCAATGTCGGGAAAAAAGGCGAGTTCTATGAGCGGAAGAATTTCACCGAACCCAAAGACGCCGGGTGCTGCTGTTCCTGACACTGTGACTCTGTTGATCTTGCGGGTTCAAAGTGCCTGTGCTTTTAAAGATTGACGCTATGAATGCCGGCACAGGTGATCTTGAGGATATTTGTGTCGCGGGTATTACGCCCTTTACGACGATAGATTTCCCCGGCCGTCTGGCCGGGGTTTTCTATCTCCAGGGATGTCCGTGGCGATGCCGGTACTGCTATAACTCTGAATTCTGGCCCCTTCCTCCCGCCGGTCAGCGGATCCCTTCCGAAAAGATCGTTGATTTTCTCAGGTCCCGAGCGGGCCATCTGGACGGGATCGTTTTCTCCGGGGGTGAGCCGACCGGTCATGAGCATCTGCCTCGCTGGATGCGCGCTGTCCGGGATCGGGGATTTCAGATCGGGCTTCATACCGGGGGCATGTTTCCCGAGCGACTTGAAGAGGTTTTGCCCCTTTGCGATTGGGTGGGGATGGATATTAAAGCTCCATTCGAGACCTATGAGGCCGTGACCGGTGTTGTGGGGAGCGGTGTTGCGGCCAGGCGGGGAGCAGAGAAGCTCCTTGCCAGTGGGGTCGCCTGTGAGTTCCGTACGACTTTCCATCCCGACCTTCTTTCGGAACAAGATCTCGAAAAGATGGCCCGTCACCTTGCTTCGATGGGCTGCACCCATTATACTCTTCAAGGATTTCGGCCCGATCATTGCGCCGACAAAGCCTTGCGGGAAAGCGCCTCGTCGGGCGTGGGGATTTCCGTGGGGTTGCGTATGAAATTGAAGGAATATATCCCGGATTTCAAGATTCGGGAGGATTGAGGAGGCGGGATGCTGTCCAGGGAAGAACTCTTATTGTCGCTCAAACGGTGTCGTGATGAAGAATCGCGCGCGGTTCCGGTCTATGGCCAGAACACGGCCAATCCTCTTTTTCTCGCCAATCTCAGCGCTGAAGAACAGTCGCGCGTGAAGTCGATGCTTCTTTCCATGAAGAAGGAATCGGAGGCGCATTTGAATGTCTATGACCGGCTGATCTCCGAGGTGGAGGCCTCCGAACAAGATGTTTTCTAAACGCGATTATATCCATTATTTTGAGCAGATCGCGTGCCTTGAACGCAAAACGATCTACCGGTTGACCGATCTTGTCGCGGAAATTCAGGATCCCTACGTCGCCGGGGTGCTGAAGGGGATGTTCGCGGATGCGATGCGCCGGTACAGTTTGATCTCGGATCTGCTCCAGTCTCGATCGTTTTCCGAAGCGGGATCGGACAAGCGGCTCGTCAACCGCAGGAACGCGCTGGGTAAGGTCCGCTTGGTCTATAAGGATCGCGGCTTATTTCATGAATTGCAGGCGTACTGCGTGAATTTTTCCCACCAAGGGTTATGCTTTGAATCGGAGCATCGGGTCGAGCCAGGAAGGCATTTTGAGGTTAATCTCGCTCTTTTTGACCAGGTTGAACCTATGCGCTGTACGGGAAAAGTTGTTTGGGTGAGGGAGATCCTTCCTGGTTTTTTCCTTGCCGGCGTGCAGTTTGATGGCTGAGAACTGAGTTCCTTCCACTCTTTTCCTCTTTTCTTGAGGGGTCCGAGATCTTTTTGTGAAAACTTTCCGTGTCAGGATAAATACGTATAATGTCCGCCTTATGAATCGGGTCGATCGATTCTTTGTCTATGCCGTTGAGTGTCGAGACGGTTCTTATTACGTTGGGAGCACAAGCCGTCTTGCGAACAGGATTAAAGCTTATAACTCCGGGCATGGTTCGACATATCTAAAAGCCAAACTCCCCGTGAAGTGGGTCTGCGAGAGAGAGTATCGTTATTATAAGAACGCGTTGCATGCTGAGCGGAATTTGAAAAAGCTGACAAGGAAACAGAAGGACGCAAAGATAGGAATTTATGAGAAAAATAAAAGTTTATGAAGGATGCCCCCATAGTTTTTGCCTTTATACAGGCAAAAACTATGCAGGGGGACACCCGAGTCTAGGTTTTTAAAAGTACATCTATGAAGAAGGTACTTTTAAAAACCTTCGGGTGGCCGATGTCTACCTTATAGACACAGCATGGCGGATCTGGCGGAAGCGTTGATAGGTGAAGATTGATTAAGAAGTTATGCAAAAAATTTAAATAGGTTAAGGTAAAAACAGAATTTACTTATGGCATTTGAAACTATTTTATTATGGGTTGCGGTTTTACTATTTGTGAGCGTTGTCTCAAGCAAGCTCTCAGATAAATTTTCCGTGCCTGTTTTATTGCTGTTCTTGGCAATTGGGATGCTTGCCGGCTCGGAAGGGATAGGCGGGATTCATTTTGACAATGCCCAGATGGCGAAGTCTATCGGCATCGTGGCTCTTATTTTTATCATCTTCTCGGGCGGCCTTGATACGAATTGGAAGGATAGTAAGTCGATTGTTTTGCCGGGAATTTTACTGGCAACATTGGGAGTGTTGCTCACCGCTATTATTACTGGTTTTTTTGCCGTTTACATTCTCAAATTTTCTATTTTAGAAGGGTTACTTCTCGGTTCAATCGTTTCTTCTACTGACGCCGCCGCTGTATTCGCTGTTCTCAGGTCAAAACGCATACGTCTCAAAAAACCTTTAAAACCGTTGCTGGAGTTTGAGTCCGGCAGTAATGACCCGATGGCGATCTTTCTTACCATGGGTTTTATAAGTGTTCTTACGGTAAAAAACATGGGGCTTGTTTCCTTGCTCCCTCGTTTTGTTCTAGATATGGGCATGGGAGCGCTTATAGGGTATTTAATGGCGAGAGCTATTGTATTCCTTGTTAAGCGGTTGAAATTGGACTACGAAGGGCTTTATCCGGTAATCACGATCGCGCTGGTTTTATTTACCTATGTAATAGCTGTCTTTTTAAAAGGTAACGGGATCCTTACGGTATATCTCGCGGGGTTGGGGCTGGGACAGGCGGAATT
>CAZDVO010000002.1:0-2348 GCA_964508905.1 uncultured bacterium | reverse complement strand
CAGGCGGATGTTTATTTCAATGTCGTCTTTTTCGTTGTTATCGCTTCAGTTTTTATACAGGGCACATCGATTCCTATTGTTTCAAAGATGCTGAAGCTGGACGCACCATTTATGGACAGGAGACCGTATCCTATAGAATTTGAGAAGGTGGAAGGCATTGATGCAGAATTGACCGATTTAATAGTGCCATATAATTCGGAGGCTATAGGCAAGACGATTCGAGAACTGAACGTTCCCGAAAAGTGCTTGATAATGCTTATTTCGAGAAACGATAAATTTGTTATCCCGGCAGGATCAACCGTTATACAGGGTGGGGATGTTTTACTGGTGTTAGCTAATGCGGAAGATTTTTCTGTTTTGCAATCTGCTTTGGCACGATTAAAAGAATAAATTCTTAGGAGCAAATAATGCGGATATTATTAGTGGAAGATGAAATAAAAATAGCTAATTTTATTGAACGCGGGCTGAAAGAAGAGAATTATGTTGTTGATGTGGCGTCCGATGGGGAGAAGGCTCTGTTTTTAGCGGAAATAAATCCGTATGATCTGGTCATTCTTGATATCATGCTTCCTCGTATTGACGGCATTACTATTTGCCGGGAGTTACGGAAAAAAAAGATTAACACCCCCATTTTAATGCTCACCGCAAAAGATCGAGTAAGGGATAAAGTTCTCGGATTAAATTCCGGAGCGGATGATTATCTTGCGAAGCCCTTTGATTTCGAGGAACTTTCGGCGAGGATCAGCGCGTTGCTCAGAAGGAATCGGGATGATAAGACTGGCATTTTAAAAATTGGAGATTTAGAACTAGACCAATTACGTCATAAAGTTAAAAGAGCGGGAAAAGAAATTCAGCTCAGCAGTAAGGAATTTGCGCTTCTGGAATACCTAATGCTTAATGCCAATCATGTTGTTACTCGGACAACGATTTCTGAGCATGTCTGGCATGAGGATTTTGATAGTTTCACCAATGTTATTGATGTGTTTATCAGTTTTTTACGTAATAAGATAGATAAGGATTTTAAAAAACCGCTTATCCATACCATTCATGGTAAAGGTTATACGATAAGGGAGGAATAATGCGTTTCAATACCGTTAGCTTTAAACGCAGTATTTTATACATCATACTATTGAGTGTCTTTTTAGGTGGGTATTATACTGCTCTTTTTTTGCTTCGTCCCAATTTTCGGAACATTGAAATGATTTGTTATCTTTTAATACCTTTGCCTCCTGTGTTTTTGCTGGGTTATTTAATGAGCAGGGTTTCAATAGAAAAAATTATTAAACCAATCAAGGAAGTTGCCGAGGCAGCCGAGGGTATTACTCATGAGGATTTAAGCAGAAGAGTTGAGGTCGACAATGCAGGTGAAGAGACGCAGTTTTTGGTCAAGGCTTTCAATGATATGATTTCCCGACTGGAAGCCGCTTTTGCCTATATCACCGAATCGAGTTCGTATATTGCCCATGAGCTAAAAACCCCTCTCGCAATTATGAGGGGAGAGGCGGAAGTTGCTTTAAAAAAAGAACGGAATAAAGAAGAGTACAAGAAAGTTATTATCGGTAGCTTGGAAGAAACTAGGCGGATGTTTAAGATTATTGAAGACCTGTTATTGTTAACACGCGTCAATTATCGTTCCAACGATTTGCAGCTACAGCCTTTGGATTTAAGTCAATTTGTTCTAGTGTTGTTTGAAAAGGCCAAAATTTTAGCCGCGGGAAAAAATATCACGGTTAATGTTCAAGTTTCCGAAACAACGGCGTTGGTGAACGCGCATGAACCAACCCTTCGGCGTTTATTTTTAAATCTTATTGATAATGCTATAAAATACACGCCGCAAAATGGAAAAATAGATATTGTTGCCCATTTTGAAACTGATCGCATCAGGATTTCCATCGCTGATACCGGTATCGGCATCGAACAGGAAAACCTTCCCAGGCTTTTTGATAAATTTTTCCGTATCGGAGAAAAAATAAAAGATATTGGCCCGAGCAGCGGATTAGGGTTAAGTATCGCGCAATCAATAGCAAAACTTCATCAAGGTGAAATAACGGTTTCCAGCCAAGTCGGAAAAGGAACCATTTTTACTGTAGACCTGCCTCGAATTATCGGTGATATTCCTCCAGCCGCCAGCGAATAATCATTAAAAAATTTAATTAATATTTAACATTTTGTTAACCCCTCTTTTGGTACATTTGTATCGAAAAGGCGGGTTAGAATTTGTAATGCCCCCCCATTAGTCAATGGGCAAAAAGTGTAGGACTGAGCTCGATTTTGGGTTGATGTTTTTGTTCAAATTGTTCCGGCGTCAGATACCCGAGCGACGAATGCGGGTAATCGGTGTTGTAGTT
>CAZDVO010000001.1:0-188254 GCA_964508905.1 uncultured bacterium | reverse complement strand
GAATTCCGTTCTTCTTCGTTGAACTGTGCATCAAGAACGTTTAATTAAAAATAAGCTTATTGGAGCGACAGCCTAGGAGATAACGCAGGGAAATAGGGCCAGGCAGAATATTTTACATATCGTAAAAAAATCAGCCTGGCCCTATTTCCCGAAGGCGACGGCGAGGAGCATCATGAGGGCGAATCCGAGGATCGTACCTGTGGTGGCGAGATCGCCGTTCCCGTTCTGCTGAGATCCCGGGATCACTTCTTCCACGACGACAAAGATCATTGCACCGGCCGCAAAGGTAAGGGCATAAGGTAGGAGCGGCTGGACCACCATCACGATCGCCGCGACCGGTTCGACCGCGCCCGAGAGCCAACCGTACCAAAAACTTCTTCCCTTCGAGAGCCCGTCCCGATGCAGCGGGAATGAGACGGCAAGCCCTTCCGGGATATTGAGTTGAAGCGCCAGTCATGGGGGATCTTTAAGGAAGCGTCAAGGGAGGCCCGGTTAACACCGAACCGCCCCCAAGCGTGTTCCCTCTAGGCGACCGGAGCTCCCATGTCGGAGAGCATCGCTTCAAGATCTTCTTCATGCTCGACCTCGTCCTCCAGGATCTCGAGAACGATCTTTTCCGTGATCGGATCTTTTCCCTTCACGAAATCAAAGAGCTTCTTGTAGGTCTCGATCGCGCACTGCTCGCCCTTGATATTCTGCGCCAGCAGGACTTTGGTGCACGGATCTTTCGGCGCGTCATAACCGCAGTTCGTTTCTTTCAGGATCGCTTCCGGAGAAAGCAGGGGTGTCCCTCCCAGCTGGATCATGCGTTCCACTAGCATGTCGGCATGGTGAAGCTCTTCTCCCGCGTGCTCCATCAGTTCTTTGGCGATGATCCCGCGCATCCGTCCCGCCGCGACCTTGGCGCCGACCCAGTACTGATAATAGGCAAGCCATTCGTCCGCATACGCCTTATTCATCAATTTCAGCAATTCGTCAACATTCACTCCAACGATTTCTCTTCCTTTAGTTCCCATGGTCGTACCCTCCTTAGTTGGTGGACATTGTAACGCTTCTATTTAAAAAACCAGTAGTAAATCCCGCTGCAGAGCTCTTTACAAAATGACGGAAGCGCCCTCGTGAAGCCGAACAAAGTTCTGTCCGTAAGCTTTCCGGAAGGACTGGCGCGCGGCAGGGCCAGTGCAGTGGAGAGGAATGACTTTCTTGACCCCGAGCGCTTGAAGTGCGGCAATGATCTTTTGATTCTCTTCTTGAGAATGATCCTTCATATGGAACCCGCCGCAGACCGCGTAGAGTTTCTTCCCGAATATTTTCACCGCCCGCCTGACGATCGGCACGATCCCTGGGTGAGCACAGCCAGTGACCACCGAAAATCCCCTCGGGGATTTCACGACCAAGGCCTGCTCGTAGAGAATGCCGCGGCCTGTGTCAGCCCGCATCTGCCCGAGCGAAAAGATCCCCGGCGCGATCCTTACCGATCCACGAATCTCACGTAAAACACCCCCATTGGATTTAATGAGAGCCTTTAAGGGTCGGCCCGTGCGGGCACAGACATACACGCGCGTCCCCTCGCGTCGTGTCCGCAGAAATCCGCCCAACGCGTCCACATGGTCCCAATCCTCGTGCGAGATCACGACATTTCGGACTCCCGAAAGGTCTATTTTGTATTTCCAGATATTTTCCCAAAAAACATCCGATCTTCCGAAAGCATCAAAAAGAACGTCCCCGGCCAAAAAGGCGAGGCCCCAGCGCAAAGACTTCCGGTCCCGCTTCGTCGAACCTTCCGCGATCAGCGTGATCTTCATTTTTTCTCCACGGTTCCCGCGGCTTGGGTGACGCATTCCAGACACGAGATCTTCCGGAGCGCCTTGATCTCACGACATTTCACAGAGCCCGCGAGTCCCTGGAAGATCTCATGAAGCGTCACGACCTTCTCCGAACCAGATGCCTCGAGCAGGCGCTTGGCCGCATACACGGCCCCGCAGTAACCTTCCGGAGCGCGCCCGCTCCCGAACCCGGAAAAATTTTGAAGCTCTTCCAAAGAAAGAGGGATTTCCGGATGAAACGCGTGCGCAACGGATTCACAGCAATTCATCCTCCGGGAGCCTGACCGGCCCAGATAATGGTCTTTCGCTTTCTCAACGCTCACCTGTACAACCTCCTTTTTGATCCCAATCTCTTTTTTTTATTCTTTCCTTGAATCCAGTTGATCCACAATCCCTGAAAAAACATCGGCTGAAGGATCTCCGCTGCAGAGCAAAACAAAAGGCGCCCCGCTATCCCCTCGCTGAACCCATTGGGCATTCATGGGGATAGCCCCAAGAAAGGGAACACGCTGCTCAAGCGCCAGTTTTTGGCCGCCTCCCTTTTTGAAAAGATCTATTTCCTTCGAGCAATGGGGGCAGCAAAATCCGCTCATATTCTCCACTAACCCCGCGATCGGGACCTCTATTTTTTTTGCGAAGGAAATGCTTTTTTTTGCATCAAGGATCGCCACTTCCTGAGGGGTTGTCACAATGATCACGCCCGTCAACCCCGGAATGAGCTGGCATACGCTTAAAGGTTCATCGCCCGTACCCGGGGGGCAATCCACGATCAAATAGTCCATTTCGCCCCATTCAACATCGCACAAAAACTGGCGGATCACTCCGGCTTTAGCCGGACCTCGCCAAATGATCGGTTCGGACGGATCCATCCCCAGCAAAGCAATGCTAACCGCCTTCAGATTGTCCCGAACCATCACCGGTTGGATTGAATGCTCCCCGAACTGTTGGATAAGCTTATCTTCAATCCCCAACATCTTGGCGATATTGGGACCATGAATATCAACATCCAGGATCCCGACCTCACGGCCTTTCAACGCGAGAGCGTATGCCAAATTCACCGCAACCGTGGTCTTCCCAACGCCGCCTTTCCCGCTCATGACCACAAATGTTTTTTTAATTTTTTTCATTCGCTCTTTGATCCGTTCCTGCTGGATCTCGATCTCTGATGAACGGCCTTTATCCTGCATTTTCCAACCTCCGCTTTTTCATTTCTGTTCACGTGATGAAACTAAATAATCAAGGATCAACTTTCCTTCCAGATGATCCATCTCGTGTTGAAGCGCCCTTGCCAAAAGGCCCCGAGCCCGAACCACAACAGGCTTTCCCTTTTCGTTCATGCCGCTCACCACAGCTTCGTCTGCCCGCTCGACAAAAACATTCGCCCCCGGAACACTTAAGCAACCTTCCATCTCAATCCCCGAACCTTGGGCCTGAAGCAAGACTGGATTTGCGAGACGGACAGGCCCCTTACCAATATCCACGACGATCATTCGCCGGGCAATCCCTATCTGAGGAGCGGCCAAACCGATCCCCCTCGAGCACTTCATCGTAAAAAGCATCTGCTCAAACAGCTCTTTTTCTACGGCGGCAACCCTCTCCAAAGGCAAACATTTCGTTCTCAAAATCGCATCCGGATAAACCCTGATCTTGAGCGCCTTCATCATCCTTACCTCCTGCTTTATGAACGTCTTCGGGCTTGGCCTTCTTGTTCCAGTCTTCGATGTGCTCTGCAAAACGGACAGAATCTTTCCGTTTTCTTCAGGACCTTCGCGAACCGGGAGACCGGAAAACGCCGGCCCAGGATACACAGAGGACACACCTCGCAAACAAATGCCAAAAACCGTGTCATGTATTTCACAGGATCCTCCTCATGCTAACTGTTTCGTTTCCGCCGCGCCTCAAAATAATATCCCCCACGCGGCATCCAGCGTGACTTGCCACCACAGGGCACTTGGCCATAAACAGGAAGAAAACAGAACGCCGGCTCCGGGACAGCGCTTCAAAATTCCCCTGGCCTTTGCTGATCACCATATCGGCTTTCCGGTACCTTCTCAAAAATGCCTGCGAACAAAGAGAGAGCACCGTGCCCGGGGCATCAGCTCCGCTTTCCAGAATATCCGCAACGCGATCGATCCCGCACTGCCGGGCATCTTCCTCCAGCGCGTCATTAAGAATGGGACGGGACTTGACCGCGTAGAGGATCTTCTTGGAAGGATCCGCCTTCCGGATCTGCTCTATCAAAAGCCGATCAAATACGACTTCCCCGGAATTATCCGCAAGATAAAGAACGGTACGCGCTCCAGCAAGCGCCCGTTTGAATCGGCTATACTGGTAAAACTTTTTATTTTCCTCGGGAATCCGGCGGCCTTCCTCGGTCAGGATCTTCCGGAGCTCGCCCTCCACGTTCAGGGAATTCTTGACCCCGTAATCAATGATATTCCCGGCGATCGCCAACCTCACGGCCATCGCCATCGGGTCGACAGACCGGTCGATCATCCTTTTGAGCCGGGGATAAAGCCTGAGAGCTCGTTCGTTGCTCTCCGCTTTGATCTTCACGTACGGATCTTTTTTCCCTGTGATCCGGCTAACCAGGCCGTAAACGATCCTTCCCGTCTCAGGCGGAGAGGAGCTCAGGGCGATGGACGGACAAAGCTTCGCAAACTCATTCAAGATCCGCCGCTGAACCCGGGGTGCTGCGCCCGCAAGCCGCACCGCCTCAAGCGCCTGGCGGAAAAAACAGGGAATACAATCGAGATAAGTTCTCATTTTTTATCCTGTGGCAAACAGATCCTGTAACCCTTCGCATCGAGAGACCGCTCCAGAAATACCGCAACGACCATAACCAGCGGTAAAGAAACCAGCCACCGGATCAGTGTGAATTTAAGCCCCAAAAAAGATATTTCGAAAGTCGTTAATGGAATTCTACAAATTGCCGCCGCACCCACGTAAGTAAAGATCATGCGCAGGCGTGCGCCTTTTTTGTACAGGGCATAAGCTACCGGAAAAGCCATCTGGATCCCCCCAACGCAGGTTCCCGCCAAAAGGATCGCCCAAAGATAACTTCTCCAGTCCGAATCCTTCCCGCAATGTTTTTGAACCGCCTCGGGCGACACCCACACTTCAAATAATCCGATCAGGATGAAGACCGGAGGCAGGATCCTCAACATATCCCAGCCAAAATAAACAAAATCACGGCCGGCTTTTTGCCCCGGCAAATAACCGGTCAAAAAGGAACCCCCAAGAAACAACCCGTAAACCAGAAGCGTGATCCAAACTCCTCGATGGGCCCGGGCCATTAGAATAATTCTCCGTAAAAAAAGCCCGTCACGAGAGCAACGACCATCGCGATCGCCAAGCCCAGACCGTTCCTCAAAAGCGCGACCCGGGTCCCGAAATATTCCCGTTCGAGGGGAAAGGTCGCAATCCCCACCAACATTAGCGCATTGGCGAACGCCGAAAGCACCATATAAGACACACCCGCTTTCAAAAGGATCCCGCAAAGAGGAAAGGCGATGAATCCAGGCATGATCGTCACGGACCCGAAAAGTAGCGCGAGGGAGAAAGCGCCCCAGGGGTTCTTCCCTCCCAAGTAATGCGCGATCTTTTCCTCAGGGAAAAAAAGGAGAAAAAAAGTCACCAGGATCACCATCAGGAGAAGCGCCGGTGCGATCCGGAGGAGCTCCTGAGCCCCGATTTTGAGAGCCCGAAAGGTTTTCCCGGGATCCGCGAACAGGGAGGCCAGAAAAGCCAACAAGACAAGCAAGTACAAATAGATCATATCGACCTTCCAGGAGGTAACCCCCTTTGACAAATCCTTGAAAACCAGCGGGCAAGAACCTTTTTTTAAGCCGTCCGGATCCGGCGCTTGAATTCCCTCCACGGGAAAAATTTCCCGGGGCATTCCGTAGCCGCTCCCGGAACATCCCTGTGGCCCAGGATATTCCGGTCCGGTATCCGATAAAAATTTTTGAGCGTCAGCGTCAAAAAAACAAGCGAGTCGAACATCTTGGGAGGAAGCTCCCCCTCGCTGTAATTGCCGACCACCGCGATCCCTATAGCCTTCTGGTTCCAGTCGCTCTCCTTGACATGCGCCCCCTGCAACTGTTTGATCCATCGGGGGCCCACCTCGATCTGGCCAGGAGCCTTGCCTCGGGTCCCGTTATCGATCAAAAAGTGATAGCCCATCCCGTTATCCCATCCACGTTTGTGATGAAGCCCGTCGATGCTGTAGGCGCTCCCTTCATCCGTGGCCGTATGATGCACCACAATATGGGTCCATCGAGCTGTCGGGTAAAGGGGAATATTCGCTCTCGGCCCGCGGGTATTCGGGATCAAAAGCTTCATCCCTTTTTTGATCTGGGTCTTGTCCGTCAAGTGATTGACCCTCATCAGCGTCTGCATATCCACGTTATAAGTCGTGGAGATCCGCCACAGCGTTTCGCAAGGGCCCACCTCGTGATAAATGGTGCGCAAAGACCCGGAAGAAGCCGGCAGAACCGTCACCGGCGAAGAGACCCGGGAAAGGTTGGGAGACACTGCCGCAGGACGGGGAGAAGACGACGCGCACCCCGAGAGAAAAACAACCCCTGCAAAGAAGGCTAAGGTCGGAAGGATCTTTTTTTTAAAATTTTCCCGCCGGCATATTTCAAACATGAAGAGGGCCCCCTTTTTTGAACATACCTAAACCTTTCCTCGCCGCCTCAAGGTCTCCGGATCGCTGAACGCCAGAACCTTCTTTTTTTCAGCTCGATAAACATTAGTGATCGAGATCGTTCGCCCGCAGATCTCCCGAAAGCGTTGTTCGATCCCGTTCAAAACCTTTTCCGAAAGCGGCTGGACCCCGCAAGGCCTCAGGGGGGTATTGATTTCAACCTCATCGGGATGGATCTCGCGAGCGATCTTCGCGATCGCCTCAGCATCATCCACATTCAACCCGGTGAACATGATCTGCAAAGCCAGTCGGCCCTTATAAAAAGAATTAAAACCCTTCAGCGTTGCCAAGACTGTCTCAAAACGGATCGCCGGCATGGGCCGGTTCATTTTCTGAAAAACCGCTTCAGAAGAAGCATCCAGCTTGGCCAGAACGAAATCGGCCAGGGCGAGGTCCTGCTGGACGTCCCTTCGATTCATCAACGAGGCGTTCGTGATCACGGCTATTTTTTCCCGACGGACTTTTTTAACCGCCTTGATCATGGCCCCCAGATTTTTCGCGAGCGTGGGCTCCCCCGCGCCGGAAAAGGTAATATAATCCGCCACCGCGATGGAAACCTTCTGGATCTCGGCGACCACATCCCGGGTCCGGACAAACTCGCGCCGCTGATTCAAAAAAGTCCGCGTCTTTCCAAGCTGGCAATAAACGCAATCAAAAGAACATATTTTTTCCTTGGCCGAAACAGGGTCGACCCCAAGCGACCGGCCCAACCGCCAGGAAGCCACAGGCCCATAAATGTATTGGAATGCATACCCCTTCGTCACAAAGCCTCCCGTCGGATCGGCCGACATCCCGACGAGTCCTGACCGGAGGCCCGAGCCGACTGTTCAAGGGATATTTTTGAAAAAGACAGGAACTTTCCCGTGCCTTTTGCTTTTAAGATCTCATCTTGAAGAAGCTCCGCTTTAAGCGCATAAAAATTCCCATAAGCCCTTTCGGGAAAAGCCCGAACCAGAAAAGGCGCCCGGAGCGCCACCGGCCGTAAATACCTGATCTTCAGTTCCGCCGTAAGCCCCTTAACACCGCGCGCGAACAGGCAATTGGTCATCGCGCTGTCAAGCAACGCCGCGATCACCCCGCCATGCAGGATACCCCGGTATCCCTCAAGAGCCTTCGAACCCTTGACCACAGCTTCAACGCCGCCATCCTCCCTCAATTTAAAATCAAGCCGCATCCCGCGCGGATGCGATGGGCCGCACAAAAGACACCCCGGGTGTTCCTCCCCGCGTAATTTTTTAAGTTTGGAATTCATAGCTCCGTGACCCATCCGTCATAGAACTGCTTTAAATATTCGTATTCTTCCTGCTCAAAGGCATTCCGCGCGGCATCCTTTTCCTTAAAGGAATACCGATAATTCGCGCAATAAGCCGTGAGAATATCCTTCGCGACATTGATCTCACGGATCTTTTTTTCACACAAGGCCAGTTGCGTTTTTTTGCACCGATCCGGATGATAGCGGGCCGCCAAAAGGCGGTAAGCCCCCTTGATCTCCTGCATCGTGGCCTCTTCCCCAAGCCCTAAACCCCGCCGAGCCCGGTCAATGGCTTCGAATCCGATCTTTCTTTTCATTTCGGTCCCCTAATCCATCTTCTGCTTTTTTCGACAGGACATGACAACAAATCCGCCCTTCGCAAAACCTTCTTTAGGACATTCAACGCGCTTCATCCTATCGGGCAAGCAAAATAATGTTTCGCGAAATTTAAAATCAGCAAATTTCAATACGGCCAGCTTGTGCAAGAGCTCAAACACGGTCAAAAAACGTGCGTTTCTATAAAAAATGCCCTTTTTTTTCTGATAGGCTGCCCCGAGAAAACTGTCCCGGGGAATGATCCCCACAAGCAAAGTACCCTTTTCTTTCAGAACCCGTCGAGCCTCGGTCAAAACTCGGTATGGCTTTTTTACAAAGCACAGACTATGAATCAACGCCACATGATCAAACGATGCATCTTCGAAGGGCAGGGCCTCACCGCATCCCAGCCGAGCGTCAACCCCCCGCGCACTCGCGACCTCTATCATTTTTCTTGAAGGGTCGATACCCATCTGAATGCCCAGAGACGCAGCAAATCGTCCTGTCCCTACTCCGATCTCCAACCCCTTGCCTCTGGAAGGGAAAAGTTCCCGAACCGCTCTAAGTTCGGACAAATATGCTTTCTGGTGGCTGTAATACCATGCATCATAGCGTCTGCAATATCGATCAAAAATATTTCCCATAGGGCGTTTTTAAAATTGTCCCGTTTTCAGCATCACGAGCGTGCAGCCCCGGACGGTTTCAACACCAGCATCCCGCGCCTTTTTTTCCAGAAGTTCATTTTCAGCTCCAGGGTTAAAGATGATCCTCTTGGGCTGGGCGCCAAGGATCTCTCCGATCATAGGCGTCGAACGGGTTTCGCCGATGTAGAGCGTCACCGTATCGACCCCTCGCGGCACCTCCGGAACAACGGCGTAAACGCGCGCGCCTTCGATCTCCTTCAAACGGGGATGAACCAGATAGACCCGGTGTCCTTTTTCTAAAAGCAGCTTCTGCGCCTGATACGCGTAACGATCCGGCTTATCCGTGGCTCCGATCAACATCACATCCATAAGTGGATTGCCTCTCTCTTTTGTTCCACACAAACACGGAGCCTCTTACATCCCCGGGATCCTTGGGAACCTTCCTAATTTAGTCTCGCGATAGTAGTAACCCCAGCCTTTTTTCAGCCAGTGGCCCACGACAGGCATCGGGACGAGCATCGCCCGGTTTTCATCCCGGTAGACAAGCCCCGCTCCGTCCCCCATATCCATAACACAAAGAATGCACAGATGGTCCCCATAGCTCATCGCGACGCCTTTGCCGCCTTCCTTGATCCCGATATCATGAGCCGCAACCCGGGCCATTACTTCCGCGAGATGCCCCTGTTTCGCTTTCCACTCCGGGCCTTCAAGCGCCGCGACATCCCCCACGGCATAAAGCCACGGATAGCCTTGGACCTCGCAGGCGGAGGAGATCGTAATGAATCCCGCCTCATTCCGGGGAAGGTCCGAAGCCTGGATCACGGAATGGCCATCCCCGGCCGGAATGAACATGGTCAGATCGCTTGGGATCTTGAGTCCATTTTCAAAAAGTATCCCGTCCGGAAGAAACTCGGCGATCTTGACCCCTTTTTGCTGCCGAATATCAAGTTGATGAAATAAGGCGTTCATCATCGCCAGCGCTTTATGCCCAAGCCGGATCCCGGGTTCAGGCATCGGGGCAAAGAAAATAAGATCGAAATTTTCCCAGATCCCGCGTTTCTTGAGAAGATGCTGCACATTAAAAAGAAATTCAAAAGCCGGCCCGCCCCGCACACCGCTGGAGTCCTTGGGATTCCCCCCGAAGCCGACCGCGATCGTCCCTCGCCCTTTGGCCAGACAGGCCTCAAACCGCTCTTTGAGTCGCACGGTATCTTCAGGGTGCCCGCAGATCGAAAAAGTATTCTCGATCCCTTTATGGCGCACCTTATGGGCCCCCATCGCCACGACCAGGTAATCAAAATCCGAACGCGATCCTCCGCGTTCCAAGACAAAGCTTTTCCGGGCGGCGCTGATCGCCGCAACTTTGTCCACGGTCAGCTGAAATCCGTGAAACTTCGCAATCTCGCGAAGAGGGATCGAGATCTTTTTAAGCGTGGTTCCTCCCGTCGGTATCCAAATCGCCAGGGGATAGACAAAAAGGAAATCCCGGTCGGAGACAAGCTCCACTTCCAGCGCCTGCCGCCTCAAAGAGATCGCCGCCTCCACGCCTCCGATCCCGCCCCCGAGAACGACCACTTTCTTCATTTTACCGTTTCTCATAAGATCCCTTTCATGAACGCCTGCTTGCTCTCACGCCCCAAGTAAATTCCGGATCGCCAAAAGGAACAGAAGCCCCCCCACAAAAGCCGCGAAATGAACCACATTTTTCGACAGAGTACGCGCCTTGTTGACTTCCGGCACGAGGTCGGACGCTCCGATATAAATAAAATTCCCGGCGGCAAAAGCGATCAGAAAATCGGTGTTAAAGCTGAAAGAAACAACGCAGGTCATAAGCGCCCCAACCGGGAACATCAAAGCAGAAATAAAATTCCAAAGAAGCGCTCTTTTCCGGCTCCACCCGCTATAAACCAAAGCCCCAAAATCGCCCAATTCCTGCGGGACTTCATGCGCCGCGGCCGCGATCCAGGTCGCGATCCCAAGCCGAATATCTACCAGGAAGGCCCCTGCAACAGCCATACCCCCCAAGAAGTTATGAAGCCCGTCCCCCAGAAGAATGAGATAAGCCAGGGGTTTTTGACAATCCGAATTTTGTCGGTGGCAGTGATGGTGGTGAATGAACTGTTCCAAAGCAAAGAAGACCGCAAATCCAAAGGCCATCCAGATCCCGACAAGCTGTTCGTTTAAATGCGCGCTGGAAAGCGCCGCGGGCAGCATATGAAAAAAAGCCCCCCCGATCAGGCTTCCAGCTGCGAGAGCGACAAGCGGCAGGATCATCTTTTCAAAAGTCCTAGGCTTTAATAAAAAGGTAACGCTCCCAGTCAGAGCCACAAGGCTCATCAGAAATCCGCTCCCGAGGATCCAGCAAAAAACATTTCCGCTCATGCTGTGGGATCCTTCACCCCTAAGGAGGGCTTCCCTGAGATCAGATAATCCGCGATCGCCCGGTAAAGCGTGCTCACCGCCAGGATCGTGCAATGCAAATGATCTTCCGGGATATCCCGGAGCCTCCGGATCACATTTCCCGGAGAAATGCAAAGCGCTTCCCCCAGGTTTTTCTCATAAACCAGCTTCGCCGTTTCAAGCGCACATATTGCCGACGCCCCGCAACCGGTGCTGGTGCATTTCACCTCTGTGATCTTGACCCCATCTAATTTCAGGAAAAACTCCATCGTATCCCCGCAAAGTCCCTGCATCTTGCCATAAGCTGAAGGGTTCTCCATCTTCCCCCAAAAAGAACTGTCTTCCCTTTCCATAAGGTCTCCTTATATTTTAAATCTATCGAGGACCGCGAGAACCCGCGACAGGTAGCGAAGCAACGCGAAGATAATATCCCGGCTTCCCGGCTCCGAGAGAGATCCCTTGAGCTTCTCGCGAAACAAGATACTGACTATCACGATCCGCGAGATCCGTGGAAGAGGCCCCCAAAAAATGCCCCGCCAACCCCATACCCCTTTCCGTCAAGGCGTAGACCGGGATCTCTTGAGATAGCTGCAATCTCGCTTTTTTTCCCAAAAGATCCCGAACCTCCCCGGAAGCGCAGGCCCACACAAGATCCGCGTAACGCCCTATCGCTTTGATCTTGTCATCGGAGATCCCGGTCGTACAGACAACCAGGATCGTCACACGCGCCCCCTCCCGGACCTCAAGCGCGCGAATGGATTCGAGCTGTTCGGCGGCATATCCGGCAACGGTCACAGCGATATTTTTGTAGCCGATCGAAAGGGCTTTCTTCACGCCTTCGAACTGATCGATCCATGCTGTATCCTCGGAAACAACATGACAACCCCCCGCCTTCAGCTTGCGCTGGATCTCCTTGATCGGCGACGTAAAGATCAGGGTATTCATCCGTGCCCCCATCCCTTGGACAAGTTCGGGAGAAGCCGCAATGACCGTTCCCGCACCATCACAAACAACCACGGCGGCTTCGATCAATTTTTTTTGAAGGAAGGAAGCCAACATTTCAGACGCCCCGAAGGGGACCGCCCCCGCGGGGAATCGAAAGGACCGGTCCTTCGTAAAAAAACCGTGATCCCGGATCTTACTTTCGATAGCTTCCCGGATGGCCACGCAGAGAGAGTGAACATCCGCCGAATCGGCTTCCTTGAAGGAAGGGTAAAAGTGAGAAGCCAGCGGACAATGCCTTAGAAAAGGCTCGGTCACATTGACCACCTTCCCGTTCATAACGGTCACCACCGAGGAAAAGTATTTCAGAACGTGCAGATCTCTTTCAGAGTAAACCATCGCTTAACCCTTAACAGCCTCCCAGATCCGGACAATCTCGTTCTTGAGAACCCCATCCGTATATTCTGTGATCGGTTTTCCGGCGACCACCGATTCAACGACCACACGCGAAAACGGTATCTTGCCGATCACGGGAACTTTGCGCTCGAGACTATACTGTTCGATCTTTTCGGCCATATCCGGATTGATATCCCATTTATTGATCACAAGTTTAGCTTCAACCTCAAAGTGTTTCGCCAGGTCGATCACTCGCCCCGCGTCGTGAAGACCGGAAAGCGTCGGCTCCGTCACGATCACCGCAAGGTCCACACCCGAAAGCGCCGCGATCACGGGGCATCCGATCCCCGGAGGCCCATCGACGATCACATGATCCGCATGTTCCTTTTCGGCAAGTTCCTTGGAAGCCTGGCGCACCTGCGCTACCAGCTTTCCGGAATTCTCTTCCGCGATCCCAAGCTTCGCGTGCACGAATGACCCAAAACGTGTCCTTGAGACGAACCAATCCCCCGCCGTATTCTCCCGCATCCGGATCGCCTTCACCGGACAAACGCGGGCGCAAAACCCGCAGCCTTCGCAATCGATCGGGCGCACCGTGAAAGTGGAACTGATCGCCCCAAAACGACAGGCATCCGCGCATTGACCGCAACCGATGCAAACGGCGGGGTCGATCTTGGCGAATTGGCCGCTTTTAAAAGGATGCCGCTCTTTGACGAGCGGTTCCAGTAAAAGATGCAGATTGGCGGCATCCACATCGCAATCAGCCATGACCTTCTTTTCGGCCAGCGCCGCGAAGGCGCCTGTCAGCATGGTCTTTCCGGTGCCGCCTTTCCCGCTGATCACAAGGATCTGTTTCATGCGGGCACCTTGGCCATTTCAAGGATCGTCCGGTAAAGGTCCCGGAATTTTTCCCGGTATTCCGGAAGCGCCTCCACGAGAGGGGTCCCCACGGAATAAAGTTCCGCGATCTTCCGGTCAAAGGGGATCGTCATAAGCACCGGGATATCATGCGCCTTGAAATAAAGGCGCGTCCTGAGATCGTCCGATTCCGCGCGATTGACGACCACCCCGCAGGGAATACCCAGTTTACGGACGGTCTCGATCGCCAACTGAAGATCATTCATCCCGAACGGGGTCGGCTCCGTCACGAGGAGGCAGAAATCGCTCCCCTTCACCGTGGTCACCATGGGGCACGAAGTCCCCGGAGGGGCGTCCAGGATCACAGGGCTTTCGGGGTTGATCAGGGATTTCACCTGGCGGATCAACGGCGGCGCCATAGTTTCTCCCACAGCCAGTTTGCCCTCTATAAAACGGATCCCCTCCCGCTCCCCCGTTGCGATCTCACCGATCGGACGATCGATCTCCCGGATCGCTCCCTGGGGACAAAAACGCGCGCAGGCGCCGCACCCATGGCACATTTGAGGAAAGAAAAGGACTTTTTGGGGAAGCACCGCGAAAGCGTGGTAGGCGCAAACCTCACGGCACACGCCGCAAGAATTACATTTCGACCGATCGATGACCGGGACACGGACCGTCGCGGGCTTCCGTCCGGTCATGACAGCCTTCAAAAAGATCTGCGCGTTCGGCTCCTCCACGTCACAGTCCAGGAATTGCGCCCGCTCCAGCGAAAGGGCCAGGTTCACCGCAACCGTCGTCTTTCCCGTGCCTCCTTTGCCGCTTGCCACTGAAAGGATCATCGCCGCTTCTCCGCAAAAAGGGTCTGGTGAAACGCCGTGGACGAGCTGCTGATGGAACATTTCTTCTTTCGGAGATAAGCCCCGGCCTGGGAAACCGTCATCATCCCCCGGGAGTGGGTGTTGCCATCAAGCGCGTGGATCCGATCCATGAATTTGAACCCCTTCTCAGTAAAATCGCTCAGGATCAATCTTCCCCCTGGCTTCAGAACACGAAGGAGCTCGCCGAGGACTTTCGCCGGATCCGAAAAATGATGCAGGGTATTGACGGAAAAGATCATATCAAAACTCTCCGTCTGGAAACTGAGGCGTTCGCCATCTTCCACGCGGAGATCCGCGAAGCCGTCCAGAAGCTGATATTTCAAATAAGCACGCGCCACGGCCCTTTCTTCCTTGGAGATATCAAAACTCGTGAAGGAGAGGCCGCATTTCGCAAGCGCGCTCGCAAAGTGGCCTTTGCCGGTTCCCGCTTCAAGGATCTTGCCTCTTAACGGAAAAGCCAGCTCCAGGATCACTTCCCTTTCCCGGTCCACGTCGTAGCCCAGCTTCAGGAACAACGCCTTGCGTTCAAAGATCCGTTTCAGGACTGGAGGAAGGTCCGGCGGGATCGTGCTCTTCCGGGAGACCCGCACCGGCTCTTTTTTCATTGGGAGATCGCCTGGGCGGGACAAACCCCGATACAGGCCCCGCACTCGATGCACTGTTCGTTCGCAACAGCCTTGCCTTCCACCAATCGGATCCCATCCACAGGACAGGTCCCGATACATTCACAACACCCGGTACATTTTGAAGCATCCACTTTGACCATAAAACCCTTCTCTTTCCTTAGGTTACTCTTGTTTTAGACCGCCTTGTTTAAAAAGTTCGATCGCTTCCGCAACCTTTCCCGAGACCCCGCTGCAGATCTTGATCCCGGCAGGCTGCAGCACCTGGAGCGCGTTCGGCCCGACATGTCCCGTCAAAAGCACCGCAACGCCTTTCGAAACCATCAGCTGTCCGGCCTGGATCCCGGCGCCTCCCGACGCTTGGGCGTGCTTGTTTTCAAGGGCCTCGAGATTTCCCGAGTCCGTATCCATGATCACAAAATATTTACACCTTCCAAACCGCGGATCGACCGCCGCGTCAAGCCCCGGCCCCTCTGAGGTAATCGCGATTTTCATGAATCTCCCTTCGGTTAATGGTGACCAGCGCAGGACGAAAGCCCGCCAAGATTCTGCTGAAGGAATTCCGCGACCGCATCCTTGGCCTTCCCGGCATATCCGAATACGGGGATCCCCGCGCTCAAGAATTTCGCCTGTGCGCCTCCGCCCATGCCTCCGGCGATCACATGCGTGATATGGTGTTTTAAGATCTCCGCAACCGCCTGGCACCCTCCACCGCCGTGTTCCGCCGTATTCGGAACCACGGTCACCTTTTTCACATCCTTCCCTTCAAGATCCACCAACCCAAAATACTTGCACTGTCCAAAATGGGCGCAAACATCGCCTTCGAGCCCATTATCCTCATTTAACGTGATCCCGATCCTCATTGGAATATCCTCCTGTTGTTTTAAAAAAGAGAGGACAGAGACAACGCTCTGCCCTCCCCCAATGCTATTTCGCTTCGTTTTTTTCGATCTCTGTCAGTCTCGAACGGACCGCTTCGAGCTCAGCCGAAAGATATTCGGCCTGTTCTTTCAGGATCCCGCTTTCTTCCTGACGCCCGATCCCAGGCTGAACCACAAAGCCCCGACGCCAGCCGGTCATCCCGGCGGACTGAAACCGGTTCCTGCCACCGCGGCCAAAACCCCGGCCCGCGAACGGCTGTCCCGCTGAAGCCGCCGGAGAACATCCTCCGCGCCCCCAGCCCGTCATCGGCCCCATTCCCATGGGACCCATTCCATTGCCTCCTGGCATATCGTTACCTCCTTTTTTTATGATCTTGTACAACAAAAACTAAAAACCACCCTGGCGACACCGCCCACGTCCCCGCCCGAACCCCCGCCCAAACGGCAGATCGTGAGGGGCCGGTTCCTGAACATACGTCCCTCCCGAGATCTTGAGCGCCTTGCCGTTTACGATCGCGTCAGCGATCTTTTTGTGGGCAGACGCGACAATGTTGCCGAACGTTTGCCGCGACACATCCATTTTCTTCGCGGCGTCTTCCTGATAAAGCCCTTCAAGGTCCGCGAGCCGGATCGCCTCAAATTCGTCGATCGTAAGCCCGATCTCCTGCAAGTCCGAAAGGGGGATCCCCCGCGGTTTGAAATAATCCGCCCCCGGAACTCCCAGCACGCGCCGGCACTTAAAAGGTCTTGGCATGGTCGCCTCCTGTTATTAGCATATGCCAATAATAGCCCCGAGAAACCTTCTTGTCAAGACAGCAGAGGGGGAAAAGAAAAGGGACGGTTCCCGTTTCGAGAACCGTCCCTGAAGGCGGGTTTTACTGCTGAGCGGTACCGGCTTCGACCTCTTCTTTAGAGAGCTTTTTAAAGCACATGAACCAGTCCTTGCAATCCACTTCCCCCTTGCCGGATTGTTCCATGCGTTCTTTCGCCGTGCCGCAAGACCCAGCCGGCGGAACGATCACATCATCGCCCGGCTGCCAGTTGGCGGGCGTCGCGACCTTGTAGGCATCGGAAGTCTGCATCGCGATCAGGAGGCGCTTGATCTCATCGAAATTCCGCCCGTTGGAAAGCGGGTAATAGAGCATCGCCCGGATCTTTCCCGCGGGATCGATGATAAAAACCGCACGCACGGCCTGCGTGTCGCTTGCGGTGGGTTGCAGCATCCCGTACTTTTTGGCGACTTCCATTTTAATATCTTCGATCAAGGGGAACGTCACTTCGACATCCTTCATCCCCTTGTATTCGATCTTTTCCTTGATCGTTCGGAGCCATGCGATGTGACTGTAGCCGCTATCGATCGAAAGTCCCACGAGTTGGGTGTTGAGTTTCTCGAATTCCGGCATCATCGTTGCGAACGTCATGAACTCGGTCGTGCAGACCGGCGTAAAATCAGCCGGATGGCTGAAAAGAATGATCCACTTCCCTTTGTAATCCCCGGGGAAATTAATGGGGCCTTGCGTGGTCTTGGCCGTAAAAGCCGGCGCGGCATCGCCGATCAACGGCAAATGACTTGCGGCCGGGACTTCTTCCGCGAACGCGGGCGCCGCCACAGCAGACAACAGGAATAACACGGTGAGAAAGACCGAAGCGATCTTCTGTTCTTTCATGGGACATCTCTCCTTGGGTTACGTTGATTGAAAGATCGGTTAAACAAAAAGGTTCACATTCCCCTGCTCGGCTTCAGAAAGATACATCGCAACCCCGCCGGACTCGACGCCGTCGATCAGCTCTTCTTTCTTGATCCCCATCAGGTCCATCGACATCGCGCAGGCTACAAGACGGACACCCGAAGCCTTGGCGCTCGCGATCAACTCCGGAAGCGAGGCGACGCTCTTTTTTCGCATGATCCCCTTGATCATCCCGAGCCCCATTCCCCCCATGTTCATTTTAGAGAGGGAGAGCTTTTCCGGCCCACGAGGCATCATGAACCCGAACATCGTCTCAATCAAATTCTTTTTCACGGGGACGGGATCCGCCCTCCGAAGGACGTTTAATCCCCAAAAGGTGAAAAAAAGCGTCACTTCGCTTCCCATCGCGAGCGCGCCGTTCGCGATCACGAACGCGGCCATCACCTTGTCAAAATCGGAACTAAAGACCACGATCGTTTTCTTTTTGGAATTTGAAACAGGCGTGGTTGCGGTCATCGAAGACTCCTTCTTCTGGATCGTTGCCTGATATTTTCCGCCAACGGGTTTCAGGCCCACAAGCCGATTCCCGGTACTCTGACACCAAGCCCCGATATCACTCACGAACCCCGGGTCCGTCGCTGAGATCCTGAGAGATTCTCCGGGAAGGATCTTTTCCATTTCTTTTTTGACTCTGAGGATCGGCCCCGGGCACTGAAGGCCGCACGCGTCGATCTCTTTAACGGGAAAAACTCCGCCGCTTTCCATCTCCTCCGAAGCGCTCTTCGCCCCAGCGTCATCTTTCATTTCTTTGACTGGGGGCTGTTGCGAGAGGATCCCCAGACTTGCCTGATAGGTTTCGTAACCACCGGTCAGATCCTTGCACTGAAAGCCCTGTTGCGAAAGGATCCGGCACGCAAGATAGCCCCGCAGGCCCACTTTGCAATAAACAAGATATTCTTTTTCCTTTGAGAGCTCTCCGAGCCGTTCCCTCAAATTTTCCAGGGGAATATGGATCGCTCCAGGGATCAGGCCCGAAAGGGTCGTTCCATCGGCTCGCACATCAAGGATCTGCTGATCCTTCCCCGGCTGAACCATATCGGAAGCGTGGCAGATCCGGACGTCTTTGCGGAGGACATTCGCGGCGATAAAACCCGCGTAGTTAATGGGATCTTTCGCCGAGCCGTAGGGGGGCGCGTAGGAGAGCTCCAGATCTTCCAGATCATAGACCGTAAGCCCCGCGCGGATCGCGACCGCGAGCACATCGATCCGCTTGTCGACCCCGTCACGCCCCACCGCCTGCGCGCCAAGGATCTTGCCGTTTTGGGGATCAAAGATCAGTTTCAGATGAATCGGAAAAGCCCCCGGGTAATAACTCGCGTGAGATGCGGCGTGTACATAGATCGTTTCGCAGGAGACTTTCGCTCGCTTCAAAGCCTTTTCGCTCACGCCGGTCATGCCGATCGTGAGCCCGAACACTTTACAGATCGCCGTACCCTGGGTGTTTTTATAGGTCGCTGAGCGGCCAAAAACATTGTCCGCGGCGATGCGCCCTTGCCGACTCGCAGGACCCGCCAGAGGGATCAAGGAAGGCGTTTCGAGCATAAAGTCCTGAACTTCGACCGCGTCCCCGACCGCAAAAATGGAAGGATCGCTCGTGCGCATTCCCGGGTCGACCACGATCCCGCCACGGGAGCCGATCTTGAGACCGGCTTCCTGGGCCAGCTTCACCTCGGGCTTCACTCCGATCGCCAGAATGACAAGCCCGCAGGAAACGGATTCTCCCGTGCTCAGCTCCACAGAAAGAGCGCCTTCTTTTTCCCGGAACCCTTTAACCGAGGTCCCCAGGCGAAGATCCACGCCGTGCAACGTCAACTCCTGATGCAATGCCGTCACCATTTCGGGATCCGCGGGCCCCATCACCTGTCCGGTCAATTCCACAAGCGTCACGGCGATCTTCTTTTCTCTCAAGGCCTCGGCCATCTCAAGACCGATATAGCCACCGCCCACGACGACCGCACGTCCGGGACGCTCGTCTTTCAGGATCTTCTGGATCGCGTCCATATCCTTCATATTGCGAAGGGTGAGCACCTTGGGAGAATCGATCCCCGGAAGCGGCGGACGAACCGGCTCTGCGCCGGGGCTCAGGATCAGAAAATCATAAGATTCCTTGCGCTGGATCCCCGTGCTCAGCTCCCGCGTCACGATCTGCTTTTGCGCGGGCTCGATCTTCAGGACTTCGGTCCCGGGACGGACATCAATATTCAAGGTCTGCCGCATGGCCTCCGGCGTCTGGACCAGGAGTCGTTCCCGATCCGGGATCGCGCCGCCGATATGATAAGGAAGGCCGCAGTTGGCAAAAGAAATATGCTCGCCTCGTTCAAAAAGCACGATCTCCGCCTCTTCCGACAACCTTCTCGCCCGCGCCGCGGCAGAAGCGCCGCCGGCCACTCCTCCTACGATCAGAATACGCATGGCTATTCCCCCTTCGAACAGCTTTTTTTGATGCAGTTAAGGACTTCCAGGACCTTGGTGTTCGCTAAAGAATAATACCGGTAGTTGCTGTCGATCTCGGAAGCGAGAAGCCCCACTCTTTTAAGAAGGGCCAGATGTTTCGACACCATCGCCTGGGGGAGGTCGAGCGCCTCGACCAGTTCGCCGACGGAGCGCTGCTTGGAACGGAGCAATTCAATCACGTTGAGACGGGCGGGATGCGCAAGGACGCGCAGGATCTCCGCCGCGCGAGCAAGGGTCTTAGGATCGATGGAAAGTTTTTTTACGCCCATGACCACTATATACCATTAATGGAATATACTGGTCAAGGAATACTTTAAGCAAAAACCAGCCCGAGAAAAACGGCCGCGCCTGGAAGAAAAGCTTGACCAGCCTCCAAGAACCAAAGACAATACCGCGCGTTTCAAAAGGGTTCTGGCGCATCGCCGCCAGAAGGGATCATTTTCGATGGCCGGGCCGCCATCTGACAGAAGAGTCAGGTGGCAGTTTTTGAAAGGGCCTTGACCGTGGGGAGTCGGCTTCTCCCACCCTTATCGCCCCTTCCACTTGGCCCCTGTCGTTTTCCCATTTCATTCAAGGGGGTTCCCATGCACGCCATCACCATCGGTTTCTTTGGATTTGGAAGGGCCGGGCAGGAAGCTGTTCGAGAATTCATGAAAGAAGACGGCTTTCACGTCTCTTGGGTCATACGGAAAAGCGAAAAAGACAAAGGGAAATTTGCCAGTCGCCTTCTCGGGTTTGAAACGGACCAAGGAAGGATCTTTCCGGCGAGCGATGTGAACGAATCCTTTTTCAAAAAAAATCCGGTTGATATGATCATCGACTTTTCATCGGGAGAAGGGGTTTATGAATATGCCTGCGGAGTTAAAAAAGGGATCGCTGTTATTTCCGCCATTTCCAACTATAAAACAACACAACAAAAATGCCTTGAGCGTTTAAGCCGAAAAGCAGCCATCTTCTGGTCCCCCAATATCACGCTGGGCATCAACTTTCTGCTGGTCGCCTCCCAGTTGCTCCGCAAGATAGCCCCGCACGCGGACGTGGAGATCGTTGAAGAACATTTCCGAAATAAAAAGGACGTTTCGGGAACCGCGCTAAAAATAGCGCATGTCCTGGAGCTGGACAGGGCCCATCACATCAATTCTATTCGCGTCGGTGGGATCGTCGGCCGTCATGAAGTTGTCTTCGGGCTTCCGAACCAGACCGTCCGGCTGGTACATGAAAGCATTAGCCGAAAAGCCTTCGGCCAAGGAGCGATCTTTGCTTCGAAATGGCTGTTTGGAAAACCAAGCGGTCTTTACAGCATGGAGGCCATTATCGCGAATAGAATGAAAGAGAATCTTCCTGTTTATTAGCCGGGAGAACAACCTTTCAGGAAAAACCCCGACGGAGGCGAGTAAAAAGGCGCCCTGCTCATGATAAAAGCTTCCCGCTTTACCTACTTACCGAAAGCGACATCCAGGACCATCATGAGCGCGAACCCGAGGACCGTCCCCGTTGTCGCAAGGTCGCCGTTCCCGCTCTGCTGGGATTCCGGGATCACTTCCTCCACAACCACAAAGATCATCGCGCCCGCGGCAAAGGCCAACGCAAAAGGAAGCAAGGGTTGGACCACCACGACGATCGCCGCGCCGATCACGGCCGCAACGGGCTCCACAGCCCCGGACAAAAGCCCGTACCAGAAACTTTTCCCGCGCGAAAGCCCGTCCCGATGAAGCGGCAGGGAGACCGCCAGACCTTCAGGAAAATTTTGGATGCCGATCCCGACCGCGAGGGCCAACGCTCCGACCATGGGCAGGGAATGCGCGGCCGAGCCCACAGAACCAAAGGCGACTCCGACGGCTAAGCCCTCGGGAATATTGTGGATCGTCAGCGCTAACACGAGCAGGGTGCATTTGGGCCAGGCCGTTTTGATCCCTTCGGCTTTATCGGCGGGAAGCAGGGGGTGGAGATGAGGCAGGATCTTGTCAACCCCCCGGAAGAAGGCGGCGCCAAGAAGGAATCCGATCACGGCCGGGAGCCAGGGGATCATCCCCTGCTCCGCGGCCATTTCGATGGAAGGCGCGAGAAGCGACCAGAAACTTGCGGCGATCATAACCCCGGCCGCGAAGCCGAGCATGACGTCCAGGATCTTCTGGTCGATCTTTTTAAAAACAAAGATCGTCGCCGCGCCAAGCCCGGTCATGCCCCAGGTAAAGATCCCCGCGACCAGCGCCTGTTGGATCGCGATCCCGGTCCCTCCTCCTTCAACCATGACAGCGCTCTCCGTACAGCGGTTTTATTTCACCGGAGCTTTCATGTCTTCGAGCATCGCTTCAAGATCTTCTTCATGCTCGACCTCGTCCTCCAGGATCTCGAGAACGATCTTTTCCGTGATCGGATCTTTTCCCTTCACGAAATCAAAGAGCTTCTTGTAGGTCTCGATCGCGCACTGCTCGCCCTTGATATTCTGCGCCAGCAGGACTTTGGTGCACGGATCTTTCGGCGCGTCATAACCGCAGTTCGTTTCTTTCAGGATCGCTTCCGGAGAAAGCAGGGGTGTCCCTCCCAGCTGGATCATGCGTTCCACTAGCATGTCGGCATGGTGAAGCTCTTCTCCCGCGTGCTCCATCAGTTCTTTGGCGATGATCCCGCGCATCCGTCCCGCCGCGACCTTGGCGCCGACCCAGTACTGATAATAGGCAAGCCATTCGTCCGCATACGCCTTATTCATCAATTTCAACAATTCATCGATATTCACGCCAACGATCTCTTTCCCTTTTGTCCCCATGATCTTCTCTCCTCGGTTGATGAGGCCGGCATCCGGCCCGGTTCAAAGTTCTCCGTGAACTCGGGGCGGATTCTATACCAGGAGGGGCTTCTCCTGAAAGGTGTATTTTAAATCCTTGGCGTCCGGCCTGATTCTTTCTATTATCATTCCGTTTTCAATCCCTTTCAAAGGAGCCCTGCTTGAAGGTTCTGTTGATCCAACCTCCAGTCGAGGATTTTTACAATACGGATATTCGTCTGCAGCCGATCGGCCTGGCCTATCTGAAAGCGGCTGTCAAAAAACACCTCCCGAAGATCCAGATCGTGATCAAAGATTACCATCACGGCTGGGGCCGGCGGACCATCCCGCTCCCCCGCGAGCTGGCCTATCTGAAAGATTATTACGCCAAGGACGACAAAAGCCCGTTCTCGACCTTTCATCACTATTATCACTTTGGAGCAGACTTCGAAACGATCGCTCAAGATGTCGCTTTCGAAAAGCCGGACCTGGTCGGGGTCGCGTCCCTTTTTGCTCCGTACCATCGCGAAGCCCTGCGCTGCGCGGAAGTGATCAAAGCGCGGCTGAACGTCCCCATTCTGCTCGGCGGCGCCCACGTTTCGGCCATGCCGGAGGCCATGCTCGCCCACCCATCCGTCGATTTCATCATCCAGGGCGAAGGCGAACGGCCTCTTGTAGAACTTTTGAAGGCACTTCAGCCGAAGAAATCAACCCCCGAGGTTAAAGTTCGTGGCCTCGAAATCAAACCTCGGGGGTTGGCTAGGGTCCCGAACCTGGGATACAAAGACAAGGGAGCGATCATCTTGAATCCAAGGGAGGACAACTTCCCGATCGAAGAGACCCCTTTCCCGGACCTCTCGGATCTTCCGAAAGACCATTATCTGTTCGAAAAAAAACCGCTCTGTTTTATCATCACTTCGCGCGGTTGCCCTTACCGCTGCGCCTTCTGCTCGGTCCACAAGACATTTGGACACAAGTGTCGTCGACGTTCCGCGGTCCACATCCTCTCCGAGATCGAAACGCGATACCAGGAAGGCTATCGCGTCTTCGACTTCGAGGACGATAACCTCACTTTCGACCGAAAAGAGATGAAAGAGCTTTGCGAGCAGCTGATACTCCGCTTCCCCGCCAAGGACATCCAGCTCCTCGCGATGAACGGGGTCTGTTACTGGCGGCTGGATGCGGCCATCCTGAAGCTGATGCGCCAGGCGGGGTTCACGCACTTGAATCTCTCGCTTGTCAGCACCAACACGGCGCTGCTTAAAACCGTCCATCGTCCGGGCCCGTTGCCCAAGTACCGCGCCGTCGTGAAGCAAGCCGTTTCCCTCGGCTTCCAGGTCGTCGCCTACCAAATCCTGGGCCTGCCCGGCGACACGCTCCCGTCGATGATCAAAACACTCGTTTTCAACGCCAAGCTTCCGGTACTGCTCGGGGCTTCTCCGTTTTATCTGATCCCCCACTCTCCGATCGCGGAGCATTTTCCGGAGCGCTCCTTTGAAGATGTATTCCGGACAAGGCTCACAGCGATGGCGATCGAAACAAAGAACTTCCAAAGAGAAGACCTTTACACGCTTCTGATCACGACGCGCATCATCAACTTCATCAAAGGGATCCCTTGTTCCGATGCAAAGCTGGGGATCGCAAAAGCCCTCAAGGTCGCAGAAAAGCAGGATAAGCGCTCGGCGATCGGCGTCGAGATCCTCCGGCGTCTCTTCAAAGAAAGAAAGCTCTACGCCTCAACCTCTAAAGGGCTGGAACCATTAGCCCGGTTTAAACCCGAGCTCTTTTTTCAACTCTGGGATAAACTGGACGTTATCCGCACCCAACAAAACAAGATCATCCGGATCCGGAAGATAACAACATAAGGTGACAACATGCTGATCAAAACATTCGTTTGTGTTCTTTTATGTCTTTCTGCCGGCGGGATCGGGTCCACCTTCACGGCCCCAGCCATTCCCGAATGGTACGCGGCTTTGAACAAACCTTCTTTCTCGCCTCCCAGCTGGCTCTTCGCGCCCGTCTGGACAGCCCTGTATATTCTCATGGGCGTCGCCGCGGCGCTCGTCTGGCGCAAAGGCCTTCAGGAGCCCAAGGTCCGCGCCGCGCTCGTGGCATTCCTTCTGCAATTGATCCTCAATATGCTCTGGTCGGTGTTTTTCTTCGGCCTGCGCTCGCCCCTGGCCGGGCTTGTGGATATTCTGTTCCTTTGGGCGATGATCTTGGTTACAATAGCGCGTTTTTCGAAAGTCTCAACTTGGGCCGCCGCGCTCTTCGTCCCCTACCTGCTTTGGGTCACGTTCGCCAGCGGCCTGAATCTCGGCATCTTTCTTTTAAACTGATACACCTTCAGGGAAAGACCTTAAACTATGGAGTGGCTTCAAGATTTTTTTGGCATGCTTTCAGATCTTCCCGCCCTGGTCCGGTGGGGCGGCTATTTAGCCCTTACGCTTATTGTCTTCGCGGAAACAGGCCTTCTTGCGGGGTTTTTTCTCCCCGGAGACTCCCTGCTCGTCACAGCCGGGCTTATCGCCGCAGTCGACGGCTCCATGAATATCTGGATCCTCAATCTTCTCCTGTGCGCCGCAGCGATCCTCGGGGATACCACCGGTTACTGGATCGGTTATCACTTGGGCCCCCGGATCTTCAACAAGGAAGATTCCTTTTTTTTCCACAAGGATCATCTTACGCGTACCCAGAAGTTCTATGAAAAACACGGCCCCAAAACCATCATTCTCGCCCGGTTCGTTCCGATCGTCAGAACGTTCGCTCCCACGATCGCAGGGGCGGGGCGAATGGATTACCGTAAGTTCCTGATCTACAACATCCTGGGCGGGATCGGGTGGGTCCTGAGCATGACCTTTCTCGGATTTTTTCTCGCGCGTTCTATCCCGGACATCGAAAAGAAGGTCCATTGGGTCATCCTGGTCGTGATCTTCCTTTCACTCCTTCCGATCCTGAGAGAGTGGCTTCACTCGAGAAAAAAGCCGTAGCCATGCGCGCCATCGCACTTCTGGTCGTTTCCAATATCTTCATGACAGCGGCGTGGTACGGGCACCTGAAATTCAAGAATACCGCCCTCTGGATCGTCATTTTGGTCAGTTGGCTCATCGCGTTCGTGGAATACTGCTTCCAGGTCCCGGCCAACAGGATCGGATCGGAACAATTTTCAACCGCCCAGCTTAAAACGATCCAGGAGGTGATCACGCTGGTCGTATTCTGCGGTTTCTCTGTCCTTTATCTCAAGGAAGAACTAAAATGGAACTATCTTGCCGGGTTCGGTTGTATGATCCTGGCCGTCTTTTTTGTCTTTAAGAAGTGGTAGTGAGAACGGGTTCATCTCTTTCCGGATCTCCGGAAAGACCGGTAGCTTTTTGTGACGCAACACGAAAGGTCGTTATGGCCCTCAAAGAAACCTACGAAAAACACGGTAATTTTCTCTTTCGCTACAGGAGCCATCTGCCGCTCCTGATCGCGCCCCTGCTCATCCTTGTCTTCCTCGACTCGCAATACACCCACCGCTTGTTCGGAGAACATTTTGACAGCTTCTGGGAAGGTTTTTGCATTTTTGTCTCCTTCTTGGGATTCACCATCCGTTGTCTTGTGGCGGGCTTTGTCCCCGGAGGGACCTCGGGACGCAACACCCAGAGGCAGGTCGCCGACAGCTTGAACACCCAGGGGCTCTACTCCCTCGTCCGGAACCCTCTTTATCTCGGTAATTATCTTATCTGTCTGGGGCTTCTTCTCTTCACGCAGGTCTGGTGGTTCGTGATCCTCGGAACGGCGATCTTCTGGATCTATTATGAGCGGATCATTTTCGCGGAGGAATCCTTCTTGCGTGAAAAGTTCGGCGCGGCCTTCACTGACTGGGCGGCTAAAACCCCCGTTTTCATTCCGAAACTTTGTGATTGGAAAAAAGCGGCTCTCCCTTTTTCATGGAAAACCATGATCCGCCGGGAGTACTCCTCTTTTTTCGCCATGGTCTCCTCCATCACAGCATTGGGCTTCATGGCGGACATTTTCATCGAAAAAGACCCGACCCCGGACCTTTTTTGGTTCATCTTTTTTGGGATAGGACTCGTGATCTATTTGACCGTTCGTTTCATCAAGAAAAAAACCAACTTGTTAAGGATCGAAGGACGGTAATTGAACCGTCAGGAGGGATCTATGAAAAAATCGATCGGCGCCAAGACCATTCTTTTCCCGACCCCGGTACTCATCGTCTGTTCCTACGATGAGAACGGCGTGCCAAATGCCATGAATGTCGCCTGGGGAGGGATCGCCTGCTCGGAACCCCCGTGCGTCACGGTCTCGATCCGGGAACACCGGAAAACCTACGAGAACATCATGGCCAAAAAAGCCTTTACCGTGAATATCCCGTCCGAGCAATATCTGAAGGAAGCGGACCATTTCGGGATCGTCTCTGGAAAAAACGAGGACAAATTCCAGGCCACAGGCCTCACCGCCGTGAAAAGCGACCTGGTCGATGCCCCCTACATCAAGGAATTCCCGGTCTCCCTGGAATGTTCCCTGGTGGAAACTCACAAGCTCGGCACCCACACCCAATTCATCGGGAAGATCGAAGATGTTAAGGTCGAAACTTCCGCGCTCAACGCGAAAGGCTTCCCTGACACCGAAAAGATGAAAGCCTTCATGTTCGATCCCGGAACCAGTTCTTACTACGCGACCGGAAAATTCCTGGGGCAGGCTTACACGATCGGCAAAACGAAATAGAGGGCTTTTTTATGGGGAAATGGCTGGGATTGGCCGCGGGAGGGATCCTCGGGACATTTGCCCGTTACGCTCTCTCCGGATTGATCCACCGGCTCTTCGGGATCACGTTCCCCTTCGGCACGTTGGCGGTCAACCTTCTCGGCTGTTTCGCGATCGGCTTCCTGGCCGTTCTGGCGGAAGAAAAGTTCCTTCTCGGCCCTACCGCGAGGATGTTCCTGATGATCGGCTTCTGCGGCGCCTTCACGACCTTCTCCACCTTTATTTTTGAAACTTCCAATCTTACCAAAAGCGGCGAGACCCTTTACGCGCTCGTGAACGTTCTTCTGAGCGTGGCCCTGGGCTTTCTGATCTTTCGCCTGGGCGTCATGCTTGCACGGATCTTTTAACAGGAGGCTTTTATGAAACTACCCGCGGATGGAAAACTTCTGAGGATCTTTATCGGAGAAACGGATCGGTGGGAGGGCCGGCCTCTTTATGAAGCGATCGTGCTTCTCGCGAAAAAAGAAAAGATGGCGGGAGCGACCGCGCTCAAGGGTTTCATGGGATTCGGCGCGAAGAGCCACTTGCACACAGCCAAGCTCCTGGACCTTTCTTCTGATCTTCCGATCGTGGTCGAGATCGTGGACAGCGAAGAGAAGATCCAGAAATTCCTGCCACTACTCGACCCCATGGTAAAAGAAGGCCTTATCACCCTTGAAAAAGCGAACGTCCTGCTCTATCGCGCGGGCTAAAAAACCAGAGGCAAAGCCTCTTCTCAAGTCAGGAACGCTACTTTAAAGACCCCGCTTGTCGTCTGATCCGTCCCGCTTCCGAGGATATCCTGCACCATCCCGACGTCAAAACGAAGATGCTCGTTCACAGGAATGATCGCGCCAAAAATCATGCTGAAAAGTTTGGATCCCTTTCCCGGATTTTCGAACCCATGCGTATAGAGAGCTTCGATCTGCGGCTGGAACCAGTCTAAAAGGTGATAACCGGCTCCCCCACCCACCGTCAAAGTCCCCGCAGAATTAGCGCGCCGCTCTTTATGCGCCAGCGGAGTTTCGTACCCGACGTTACCGCTCATCGTCCAACGGTGAATGTCTTTGGTCAGGGCAAAAGTATTTCCAAGGCTCGTGTAGCCTTGAGAAGGCCCCAGATGGTCCATGTTGCTCCTCCGGCCAATGGGGATCACAACATAAGGCACATAAGCGAGCCGCAGTGTCTTATCGCAAGATTGATAGAAACGCCATCGGGCGTTCACGGTCATATCCTGAAAGCCATGCCCCTTGTGAGGCCCCTCGGTATTCTCATCGTAACTGTTCTCTTTATCCGTCAGATAGGAAAACCCTTCCGTGATCCCCATATCCAATCCTTCGACAACACCCACCGTCAGGGTTGACTGGAAGGAACTGTCCCGTAATGTCTTCCTGCCCGTCCGTCCGCCATTGGTTTGCCACTGCTTACCGGATCCCAGGATCGAATAGGCTGTGCTCCACTCGATCTCCCCTGGCTCCATCGGCGTCGCGTCCACCAAAACAAGTTTGGTCGCCTCGGGCTCAAAGACCTCCGTTTCCTGGGTCGGTGATACCCGGGACCGCGGGGCTTCCGCACGAACCGGCAAAGCACCCCAAGCCAAAAAAAAGATCGAGAAAAAACCGATCCACCTCATCCGCCTCAAGACCCCCATCCCCCGCTCCTTTTCTAAATGAAAATGATTTCTATTTACATGGTGGCCATTCTATGGATAATAGAGTTCCTGTCAAACATTTTCTGAAAAAGGGGGAAGGCGTGGAAGATCAAGAAAGGCAATTAAAACAAGGCGGCCTCAAACTAACCCCTCAAAGGAAAGCGGTCCTTGGTTTTTTTTCTAAAAAGAATTCTCGCAAAACCCCTTATGAGGTTCATGCGGCGCTCGTCAAAAAGATACCCCGTCTGGGGCTCCCGACGGTCTACAGGATCCTGGAAGAACTTAAATCGCTGGGGCTCCTGATCCAGCTTCCCTCCGAAAATCGCCAACTTTCATACAGCCTGTGCGGTCCGCTCGGCGAAAGACAGCACCATCATCATTTCGTCTGCCGAAAGTGTAAGAAAACGGAAGAAGTGGATTTTTGCAACTTTAGAGAGATCGCGTCCTTCGTCCGCCGGAAACTCGGCGCCAAGGTCGAATCCCACTCCATCCAGATGGAAGGACTCTGCGCGAAATGCAGTTAAAAATGGGTTTTGGCTTACACTAGCCAGATCGACGGCGAAGCGCTTCACGAAAGGAATAGAGACAACCGCAGTAATTCTGCCGATAGAACCCCTCTTCCTTAATGATCCTGGCCGCTTGCTCCTGGGCGCCGCCTGTCCGCCAATTCTGAGCCCAATAATGGACTCCAGGAAATAAAGCCGCGGCTTTTTGCCCCGCACGGTTCACCTGATCAAGGTCTTTCCATCGGGAAATGCCAAGGCTCGTGGCAAAAACCTTAAAGCCGTTTTTGTGAGCATAAGCGGCTGACTTCGTGAGCCGCAGATCAAAACACGCGTCACAGCGTTTGCCGCGCTCGGGCTCCGCTTCAAGACCTTTGACAGTCTCAAACCACAGATCCGCATCTCGGTCCGCATCCACGAACGGGACTTTCATTTTCCGGATATAGCGAAGCACTTCCGCCTTTCGGTGCTCATACTCCTCGTAAGGATCGATATTGGGGTTATAAAAAAAGACCGTGGGCTCGACCCCGCTTTCCACCAACCTTTGGATAATCGAGCAGGAACAGGGAGCGCAACAGCAATGAAGGAGGACCTTTTTTTCGTCCCCGGGAGTTTGGATCATAAGGGATACTCCTCGTTCACGCGACGCACGAACGGATTATGAAAGGCTTTCGTCGTCCTCAGCCCCGGCATCCACCGGCGTGGCCTCGGAATAGTCTCCGGCCGGATTCGGCATGAGGATCTCGCGGGGTTTGGCGCCTTGAGAAGGGCCGATCACACCCGCCGCTTCAAGCTGATCGACCACGCGGGCCGCGCGGGCATACCCGAGGCTCAAGCGTCGCTGCAGATAAGACGTCGATGCCTGGCGCGTGGTCAACACGATACGTTTTGCCTCCTCAAAGATCTCATCCCTTTCGCCGGCACCGCCCTGAGCGGGACCGTTCTGGGCGGCCTGGATCTCGGAATGATATTCCGGCTTCCCTTGCTGCGCCGCAAAAGCGACCACTCCATTGATCTCTTCATCAACGATGAGCGGCGCCTGCCCTCGGATCATATTATCGCTGCCTGGCTGCACAAAAAGCATATCGCCGCGCCCGAGCAATTTGTCGGCGCCCTTGTTATCGAGGATCGTGCGGGAATCCACAACCGAGGCTACTTTGAACGCCACGCGCGCCGGAAAATTCGCTTTGATGACACCGGTAATAACATCCACGGAAGGCCGCTGTGTCGCCAGGATCAGATGGATCCCCACGGCTCGAGAAAGCTGCGCAAGACGCGTGATCGCCGTCTCCACCTTGTCCTGGGCCACGAGCATCAGATCCGCGAGTTCATCGATGATCACCACAATGTAAGGGATCGAGGCCGGGATCACATTGTCAGACTCCCCCGCCGCTTCTACCTGCTTGACGCCCTCTTCGGACATCGGTCGGGAGTTGAACGATTGGATATTCCGGACCCCCACGGTCGAAAAAAGCCGGTACCGCTTCTCCATCTCCATCACGACCCAATTGAGCGTGTTCGCGGCCTTACGGACATCGGTCACAACAGGCGAGAGCATATGCGGGATCTTGTTGTAGACGGCAAGCTCGACCATCTTGGGATCGATCATGACCAGTTTCAATTGCGCGGGCGTGCAGTGATAGAGAAAACCCGTGATGATCGAATTGATACAAACGGTTTTCCCGCTACCGGTCGTCCCCGCGATCAGGATATGCGGCATGGAGGCCAGGTCCGCGATCATCGGCCGCCCGCTCGTATCCTTCCCGAGGATGAGCGGCAGCACGCTCTTCTGGGAACGGAAATCCGCGTTCTCGATCATCTCGCGCACCAGGATCGGCCGCGAGACCGCATTCGGCACTTCGATCCCGATCGTCTGCTTCCCGGGGATCGGAATGATCATGCGGATGCTCGTCGCCTTGAGCGCCATGGAAATATCGTCTTCATAAGTCGCGATAGAATTGGCGCGCACGCCCGGCGCGGGAAGGATCTCATACAATGTGATCTTCGGGCCCTGTTCCACTTCGACGACCTTCACCTCGATGTTAAACTCGGCCAGCGTCGCTTCGATCGCTTTGGAATTCGCCGCGAGGTCTTCTCCCCCGGTGACCGCGTCCGCCTTGGGACGTTTCAACAGATCGACCGGCGGGAACTGGTAGCTCGTATCCTCTTTGCTTTGGGAACCGATCACCCCTTTGAACGAAGGCTCGCCTTCAGCCCCGGTCCCGGTAGACTTTTCCTTCTCTCCCGGCGCTGGCTTCGAGACTTGAGGCGGCATCACCGCCTTCTTAACGATCTCTTTGGCCTCATCCTTAGTCTTCTTTTCAACCTTCGCCTTTTCCTCCGGTATCACGGCCGTCGGCTGATACGTTTTGATCTTGATCGGGATATCAGGCATGCGCGGAGCCTGCTTTTCTTTCTCCTTTTCGAGACGCTGCCGCTCCTTTTCCTTCTCTTTTTCCACCCGCAGCCGAGCCTTTTCCAGCTCTTGCTCCTTTTTCCGCTGTTCTTTCTCCTGACGCTCCTGCTCCTTGCGCGACAGTCCCGAAATATTTTTCCGGGGCTTGCGGGTCATCATAGCTGCGATCGCTTCGAAAGAATCCCGTATTTTCCCGAGAATGGCTTTAAAAAGCGGATAGATAAGAAAGTCCGTCGCTAAAAGCAACGAAAGGAGGAGCACCCCGCCGACAAGAATATAACTCCCAAGTTTTCCGAGGTAACGCAGTAGATAGTTCCCAACCACATAGCCGAGTACCCCGCCGCTTGTGAATCGCTGTTCCCATCCGACGGTGATTGCGACAAGGGTCGCGCTCGAAACCATGGCGATGGCAAGCCCGATGAATTTGAAAAGTTTCCGCTCCGGGACATTCTGGTGGAAAAAACATTCGGCCCAGAGCAGGAATACGAAAGGAAGGACAAAAGCGCTCACACCGAAGATCAGAAAAAGGGCAAAGGCGAGATACGCTCCGGAGATCCCCGCATAATTCGCCACCGGCGAGGTCGGATGAGAGGTGTAAAAAGCGATATCCTCAGCGTGATAGAAAAAAAGGCTCGCGAAAGTAAAAAGCCCCAAAAGCAGGAAAAAGACACCCCAGATTTCGTTGATTCTTTCTTTTTTCATGATGACTTCAGGGTTTAGGGTATAGCGGGTAGGGAATAGAAATGCGAGGAATTAAGCTTTTGTCTAAACCCTATACCCTGTGAACTATACGCTCATTAATGACCGGTATGACCGAAACCGCCGGAACCGCGGCGTGTTTCATCCAGATTATCGACTACCTCGAGCTTCGCCTTTACTACTTCCGCGATCACCATCTGGGCGATCCTCATCCCCCGCGTCACGGTAAAGGCTTCCTTCCCCAGATTGATCATAATGATCTGGATCTCTCCGCGATAATCCGCATCGATCGTTCCGGGCGTATTGAGAAGGGTGATCCCGTATTTGATCGCAAGCCCGCTTCGGGGGCGGATCTGCGCTTCCGTATGATCCGGGAGCGAAATGACGATCCCCGTCGGGATCAGGGAACGCTCGCCGGGCAGAAGAACCACCGGCTCTTGACACGCCGCGACAAGATCGATCCCGCTGGCGCCTTCCGTCTGGTACTGCGGAAGCGGCAACCCCGCGCCATGAGGCAACACTTTGATCTGGATCGTGATCTTTCCCATATTCTCCCTTAAAATCAAAAGGGACAATCCCCGAAAGGATTGTCCCCTTGGATCACTGTGAGATCTTAACGACGACGTCCCCGGCCGCCGCGATCATCCCGATCGCGTCTCGGAGGCGCGGCTTCGACCACCGTACGCTGATCCTCCGGGAGGATCGGCAACGGTTCGGTCATCGCCTGCTTGATGCTCAGGCTGATCTTGCCCCGCTCATCAATGCTCAGGACCTTCACTTTCACTTTGTCGCCCACGCGGAGATAATCCCCGGCGCTCTTGACGAACCCTTCCGTGATCTCGGAAACGTGGCAAAGCCCGTCCTTGCCCGGCAACACTTCGCAGAACGCGCCGAAGGGCATCAACTTCTGGACGGTACTGTCATAGATCTTCCCGATCTCAGCATCCTCGGTCATCGACTGAACCCGCGCGATCGCTGCATCCGAAGATTCCTGGCTCACGGCCGCGATAAAAACGCGCCCGTCATCTTCAATGTCGATCTTGGCACCGGTCTCTTCAACGATCTTGCGGATATTCTTGCCGCCGGGACCGATCAAAAGGCCGATCTTTTCCGGATCGATCTTGAGCGTCGTGATACGAGGCGCGAACTCCGAAAGCTCCTTCGGGGAGGTAATGCAGGCCGCGATAAGGTCCAGGATCTTGAAACGCGCCTGTTTCGCGTGATCGAACGCTTCCTTCAACTGCGCTTCGGTGATCCCATCGATCTTCATGTCCATCTGGAGCGCGGTAAGGCCCTGGCGCGTTCCCGCGGCTTTAAAATCCATATCCCCAAGATGATCTTCGATCCCGGCGATATCCGTGAGCACCTTCCAACGGTTCTTGTCCGACACCATCCCGATCGCGATCCCCGCCACCGGGGCTTTGATCGGAACACCGGCCGCCATCAGCGCGAGCGTCCCGCCGCAAACGGTCGCCATCGAGCTTGAACCGTTCGACTCCATGATCTCGGAAACGAGACGGACCGTGTAAGGGAAATCTTCCTGCGAAGGAAGCACCGGCTCCAGCGCACGGGACGCTAGCGCTCCATGACCGATCTCCCGCCGCCCGGTCCCGCGATTCGGACCGACCTCACCCACGCTGTAGTGGGGGAAGTTATAGTGCAGCATAAAACGCTTGGAGTATTCTTTTTCCAGCGCGTCAATGGTCTGCTCGTCATCTCCAGTGCCGAGTGTCGTGATGCTCAGGCTCTGGGTCTGTCCGCGCGTAAAAAGCGACGAACCGTGAGTCCTCGGGAGAATATCGATCTCGCAAGTGATCGGACGGATCTCGCGTTCCCCACGCCCATCCGGACGCTTGCCGGTGGAAAGCACCACATCACGGATCTTTTCGTGCTCGAGCTTCGAGAAAAGGATCTTCACGAGGGCTTCATTAAAACCGTCCGCCTTGGTATCGCACTGGGCAAGAGCCTTCTCATAAAGGCCCTTCAGGAAAGCTTCCTGCGCTTCCTTGCCCTTCTGATCGAACATTTTCGTGAACTCACCGCCGATCGCAGCCACGATCTTCGCTTCCGTTTCGGCAGGAAGTTTAACCGCGGTCACGGATTTCTTTGTCTTGCCGGCCTTTTTCACCAGTTCCATCTGGAGCTGGACGGCCTTCTTCACCGCTTCATGACCGACCTTGAGCGCTTCGAACATCTGATCTTCAGAGATCTCCTGCGCACCCGCTTCGATCATGACGATCTTTTCCATCGTTCCGGCGACCACGAGATCCAAGGCGCTTTTTTCGAGCTCCTGGTGCGTGGGGTTCACAACAAACTGCCCATCCACGAGCCCGACGCGCGCGGCGCCGAGAGCGGTCGTATAGGGAAGATCCGAAACCATGAGCGCCGCGGAGGCCGCATTCATCGCAAAGATCTCGGTCATATTCTCGCCATCCACGGAAAGCACCATGACATTGACCTGAACCTCATTAAGATAATCTTCCGGGAAAAGCGGACGAATAGGACGATCGATCAGACGGGAGGTCAGGATCTCTTTTTCGGAAGGACGCCCTTCGCGTTTAAAGAATCCGCCGGGGATCTTTCCCGCGGCGTACGTCCGCTCACGATAATCCACCGTCAGGGGGAAAAAATCGCGGACTTCTTTGCTGTCACTTCCGGCAACCACCGCCGCGAAGACCACGGTCCCGCCGCATTGGATGAGCGCCGAACCGTGCGCTTGTTTGGCCATACGGCCGGTTTCGAGGGAAACATCGCGCCCTCCGATCTGCATGGTAACTTTTTCGAGCTTTGTCATTTGGATCTATACCTTTCGCTTGTGATATTGGGTCTTTTCAAAATGAGGACGGGCTTCAAAAACCCGTTCCTTGATTCAAAGAATCTACGCCGGCCCTTATGAGTATTCCCGGGAAGCAACGCTAGAGAGAAGGGCTGACTGAAATGAGGAAATTACTTCCTCAGATCAAGGCGAGCGATAAGCTTTTGATACTTCTCAGGCGCCTCGCTCTGAAGATGCTTCAAGAGCTTCTTGCGGCGGCTGACCATTTTGATGAGCCCGTAACGCGAATGGTGGTCCTTCACATTCTTCGCAAAATGTCCGGAAAGACCGTTGATGCGCTCGGTCAAAAGAGCGATCTGAACCTCATCGGAACCAGAATCGTTCTTGCTGATCTTGTATTGGGAGATCACTTCTTTTTTCTTCGTCTTTGCTAATGCCATTTTATTTCCTAACTCCTCGTCTTTGTTTGATTTACGCTCTTTTTTCTTCCTCTAGAGTCTGGGGAGTATACCCCACCCCTCTTCATTTTGTCCATAGTTATTGCTATCCCGGTCAGGTCTCCTGGCATCGATAATAATCTCGCGCCTCCTGAATATCTTCGACAATACAGGCCTTGAGAGCCTTTTCGCTGGAGAACTTTCGCTCCCGGCGGAGGAACTGGTGGAGAGCGATCTCCATGCCCTGGCCATACACCTTTCCCTTAAAATCCAACAAATGCAGCTCCAGAACGGGCTTCGGGGTTTCCTCTTTCGGATAGGTCGGTCTTTTACCAAAATTCATGACCCCGGGAATCCACTTTTTCGCGCAACGTGCTACGCTTAACGCGCAACGATCCTGCCTTGCGTCTTTACGTTGTCCGTTGCGCGTTGCGCATTGCGCAAGAGTCAAAAACCGGCCGGAGGCTACATACACCCCCAAAGGCAACAAGATCTCGGAATGAACTTCCAGATTCGCGGTCGGAAATCCAAGATGAAGCCCGTGACCCTTGCCATGGATCACCTTCCCGAACATGCTGAACGGACGGCCAAGACAGGCCGCGGCCTTTTCGATCTCGCCCTTCATCAAAAGACCACGTACGCGCGAACTGGAAACGGGCTCCCTCCCCACTTTGACCGGCCGCATCGTCTTGAACAAAAACCCGAACTCCCGAGCCCATTGTGCCATGGTCGCCGTATCGCCCTTGCGTCCTTTCCCAAAATGCGCGTCATACCCCATACAAACTTCCCGGACATGCAGTTTCCCCACGAGGAGCTTCTGCACAAAATCCCTGGGGCTCATCGCGGCAAACCGGTGGGTAAAAGACTGCAGAAAACAGAGATTGATCCCCGCTTGAGCGAGGTAAAAGAGTTTTTGTTCCACGCTCATCAACATCAGGGGTTTTCGCGACGGATGCAAGATGCTATGCGGGTGCTCGGGAAAGGTCAGCACCGCGGATAACGCGCCGTGCCGCTTGGCCTGCGAAACCACGTAGCGGAGCAATTTTTGATGGCCCAAATGTAGCCCGTCGAAATTGCCGAGAGCGAGAACGATCGGACGCGAGGATCGCGCCTTATAGTTTTGAAGATCCTGGAATATCTGCATGAGAGAGAGCCGCGCTGAGGGGGATCACCTTTTCACGAAGCTGGGCCGGCGTCCATTGCTTCAGGGTTTCGATCGTAACGCTTTGTTCGATGCGAAAATGGCCGCTCCGAAGCCTGCGAAGCCGCGCCAGCGTCGCATAACATCCAACCGCTTCACCCAAGTCATGGACCAAAGTCCGGACATAAGTGCCTTTTGAAACATCCGCAAGAAATTCGACGAATTTTCCGTCTTTTTTTTCAATACGGAACTCGCGCACGGTCACGGGGCGGCCCTCACGTTCAATGGTCTTCCCTTGACGCGCGAGTTTGTAAAGCCGCGTCCCTTCATGCTTGAGCGCAGAAACCATCGGTGGCACCTGAATAATATCTCCGGTGAATTGCGCCGCGGCCTTGGCCCGGATCGCTTCGATCGTGATATGTTCCCAAGGGGCTTCCGCGAGAACTTTGCCGTGACGGTCATGAGAATCGGTTTGAACGCCCAATTCCATCGCCCCAAAATATTCCTTATCGCAACCACTCAGCGGACCAGAACTTTTGGTCGCTTTTCCAAGAAGAAGGACCAAAAGCCCCGTGGCAAGCGGGTCCAGCGTTCCAGCATGCCCGACCTTTTTAATACCAAAACGCCGGCGCACGAACGCGCACACATCATGGGAGGTCCAATTCTCAGGCTTGTCGACAAGAAGGATCCCGTCGATAAAATCAGGGTCGATCACAGACCTTTGTCCTTCTCTTCGATCTTCCGGATCACTTGCCCGATCTCAAAATCCTTGTCGAGCGAATCGTCCAGCTCGAACTGCAGCTTCGGGGTGTATCTCATCTGAAGCGCCACGCCGACCTCGTGCTGAAGGAACCCCGCGGCGCGTTCAAGGACCTTGATCGATTCTTCCTTCTTTTTCTTATCGCCCATGATGCTGACGAACACCACGGCGGACTTGAGATCCGGCGTGATCTTCGCGTGCGTCACGGTCACAAAACCCATCCGGGGGTCTTTGATCCTCTCGAGGATCAAGTTGCTCAGCTCCATTTGAAGAAGCGATGCCACGCGTTCCGTTCTTTTCCCTTGCACAAGTCACCTCTTAATTAAAAAGGCGTTACTGAAAGCGCCAGCACCCAAGCCCGGCTTCTCCCGAAGTAACGCCTCCGTGATTATAACTTTGCCGCTGTTTTATCGATACGGTAAGACTCGAGAAGATCCCCTTCACGAAGATCATTGAACCCTTCCAAGGCAACTCCGCACTCATACCCTTCCGCGACTTCCTTGACATCATCTTTAAAACGTTTCAACGAAGAAAGCTTCCCGTCAAAAAGCACCACGTTACTCCGGACCAGCCGCACATAATGCTGCCTCGAAACGCGGCCCTTGAGCACGATCGCCCCGCCGATATTACCGACCTTGGAAGACTTAAAGATCTGACGGATCTTGACCTTTCCTTCGACCACTTCCTTGAGATCCGGCTCCAGGATCCCTTCCATCGCCTTACGGATCTTCTCAACCGCTTCATAAATGATCCCGTAAAAGCGGATATCGACACCTTCTTTCTCCGCCAAGGCTTCCGCTTTGGGATCTGCCTTCACATGGAACCCGATAATGATCGCGTCCGAAGCGGCGGCCAACATCACGTCCGATTCGTTAATACCGCCGACCACGCCATGGATCACGCGCAACTGACACTTATCGGAGCTGATCTTCTCCAGGGACTGTGTCAGAGCCTCGACAGACCCCTGAACGTCCGCCTTGAGAATGATCTTGAGCTCCTTAAAATTCCCCTCGGAAAGCTTGGAATAAAGCCCCTCAAGCGACATATGCTTCGGCGCGCCGCGCATCTGTTTCTCGCGAAGTTCAAGGATCTTCTGCTCGGTGATCTTTTTGGCGATCTTCTCATCCGCGACAGCGTAAACCGTTTCACCGCCGTCGGGCACACCGTTCAGCCCCGAGAGCTCCACTGCGTAAGCCGGCCCCGCCTCGCGGACCGTTTTCCCCAGATCGTTCTTCATGGCGCGAACCCGCCCTGTATACTGTCCCGCCACCACGATATCTCCCTGCCGCAAAGTCCCCTTCTGGATGATCACGGTCGCGACAGGACCGCTTCCCTTCGAAATATGGCTTTCGATCACGACCCCGACCGCAGGACGGTCCGGGTTCGCCTTCAATTCCAGGACCTCCGCCTCAAGAAGCAGCATATCCAGAAGATCCTGGATCCCTTTGCCTGTTTTCGCAGAAACCTTCACGACGATCGTCTTACCGCCCCACTCTTCAGGGACCAATCCGATCTTCTGAAGCTCTCCCATCACTTTTGCAGGATTCGCAACGGGAAGATCGATCTTGTTCATCGCCACGATGATCGGACACCCGGCTTCGCGTGCGTGGTCGATCGCTTCCACGGTCTGCGGCATGATGCCGTCATCCGCCGCGATCACAAGCACCACCACGTCGGTCACATTCGCGCCGCGCGCGCGCATGGCGGTGAACGCCTCGTGACCCGGTGTATCCAGAAAGGTCACATGGCCCTTACCGGGGATTTCCACACCGTAAGCGCCGATGTGCTGGGTAATATGTCCTTTTTCTTTTGACGCGACATTCGTAGTCCGGATCGCATCCAAAAGAGATGTTTTCCCGTGATCGACATGCCCCATCATCGTCACCACAGGAGGACGCGATTTCAACTTGGAAGGATCTTCCGCCTCAACGCTTGCAATAATCTCCTTGGCCTCATCCTCCATCTTGCGGATCTCGATCCCAAGCGCTTCTCCAACCGCATAGACGATCTCTTCATTCAAAAGCTGGTTCACATTCGCAAAAATACCGATCCCCATCAGCGCTTTGATCACTTCCGGGACTCGACGATTCACCTTCTGCGCAAGATCACCCACCGTGATCGGAAAGCGGACCTCCGCAACAGGCTTGACCGGAGTTGCGGGAACTTTTACGACTTCAGGAACTGATGCCGCCTTGATCGCGGGAGGCGTAAGCGGTTCTACTTTCGCCTTCACGGGCTCGGCCGCGGGGACAGGTTTCACGCTCGGAGCCACGGCCGCCTTATGCTCAATGGGTTTCACCGAGGGGGTTTCAATCTTTTCTTCCGCCGGTTTGACCTCTGCCTTTTTCTCTACCACCGGGGCCTCAGAAATAGCGGCCGGCTTTTCCACCACAACGGGCTGAGAAACCGCCACCGCTTCGGCAGGAACCGCAGGAACCTCTTCGGCCGCTTTCTTTTTCGAAGCAGCTTTAGCCCTCGGTTTTTTTTCTTTAACAACTTTGGGAGCCTTGGCGGGCTTCGCTGCAGTATCCGTAGCTTCGGCTGTCTTTTTAACTGCCGTTTTCTTGATCGAGGAGGTTTTCGGGGCTTTCTTGGTCGTCTCTTTCTTTTCTTTCTTCTCTTCCACTTTATCCACCCTCCACCTCCGAACTCGCTTCCGCGCCAGAGGGTTTCTCCTCGAGGACATTATCCGCAACAGCCTTGGGCTCAGCCACCTTTTTCGCGGCGGCGAGGATCTTTTCGGCCGTTTTCTGACCGATCCCCGGGATCTCCGCAAGCTCCGTTTCCGTTTTCTTCAAAAGTTCTCGAACCCCGCGGATCCCAGCTTCCCTCAGGATCTCTTCGATCGCTTCTCCGATCCCTTCGAGAGAGCTAAGCGCGATCTTTTGCGAGGCGCTGCGCACGTCCAGCTCCCAACCGATCAGTTTCGAGGCAAGACGCACATTCTGCCCCTTTTTACCGATCGCGAGAGAAAGCTGGTCGTCTTCCACAAGGATCTCGGCGCTCTGCCTCTCGGGATTCAGCGTGATCTTCTTAAGTTCCGCCGGAGCCATAGCGTTCTTGATATAAGTTTCTACGTCGTCACTGTAGCGGATAATATCGATCTTTTCTCCGCCAAGTTCCCGAACGATATTCTTCACGCGTTGCCCTCGAACGCCCACACAGGAACCGACGCAATCGATCTTTTCATCGGTCGAGGTCACGGCGATCTTGGTCCTCGACCCCGCTTCGCGTGCAACCGCCTTGACCTTCACGAGACCATCATGGATCTCGGGCACTTCCATATCAAAAAATTGCGTCACGAGGTCTGGATGCGTACGCGAAAGGATAACCTCAGGGCCCTTGGCCGTCTTCTTCACTTCCATCACATAAGCCCGCACCACGTGGCCCTGGCGGAAACTGTCCAACGGTGACTGTTCACGCGCGGGAAGGATGCCCTCTGTTTTCCCAAAATCAACGATAATGGCCTTGGATTCGATGCGATGCACGCTACCCGAAACGATATCCCCTTGCTTGTGACTATATTCATTAAAGATCGATTCGCGCTCGGCTTCACGGATCTTCTGAATAATAACCTGTTTCGCGGTCTGTGCGGCAATACGCCCAAAACGGGGGTCATTGATCTCTTTGCCATCAAGGGTCATGGTAATGCGGAACGTCTTGGGATCGATCTGAACGTCAAAACCTTCCCCTTTTTCGGGAGATCCTTTACGGCAAGCAGAGATCAAGGCATGACGCAGGGCGTCCAGAAGCACCTCTTTGGTGATCCCTTTTTCTTTCTCGATATATTCCAGTGAAGCTAGAAGATCCTGTGACATTTTGTCCCTTTATCCCTTCAAATCTAAGAACCAGGCCAAGCCCCGGTAGAATAAAAACGGCCTCAATCCCCTTAAGCGAGGAAAAAAAAGAAGTGGGTTTGTGCGCCCACTTCTCCGCATTCCTAAAATGACGTGGTTATTATATGAAGAATCGTAGAAAAGTCAATGAAGGGGATTGGGAGACTTTGAAGCCGCCTCGTAAAGGGCAAAAAGATCTTTCATGGGCTGAGATCCACTGTAACCTTTTTTAAATAAAGAAGTTGTGAAATTAAAAACCATCAATTCAAGGATCGCCAGCGCCGGTGAGCCCACAGCCAATCCCCCGGACGCTTCCGGATCTCTTCCTCGATCCGGGCAACAAACTGCTGGGTGTTCGCCAAGAGATCCGCCTGGAGATCCCCCGTCCGGATCAACGGGAACTCAGGGCCATAACACATGCTGGAGCGCCCGCTTTCGTCGCGGTAAAAAAAAGCCGGGACCACCGGATAATCATATTTTAAGGCAAGCATGGCCGGCAAAGTGCTCGTCGCCGCCTTGTGACCAAAAAAATCAACCCAAACTGAACCGCGGCTTTCGTGTTGATCGATCAAGACCGCCAAAATACCTCGCTGCTTCAGCACCTCGATCGAAGACCGTACGGCCCCCGATTTTTCAATATTGGTCAGGTTGGCCGCTTCGCGCATGGCCTTCACATACTGATACAGATAAGGATTTTTGAGAGGACGTCCCACAGCATGAACATGCATGCCGTACTTTTTAACCGGGATCGCAAGCCATTCCCAATTCCCGAAATGAGAGATCACCGCGATAAAGCCCCCTCTTCTTCCAACAGCCTCGAAAAGCGGGGTCATATCGGGCGGGGTAATGTAGCGTTCAGGATGCGCGGAAGCTTCCGGGGTCCGGATGAATTCAAAAACAAGTTTGGCAAGATTTTGCATGGACTGCTCCGCGATCCGAAGCAGTTCGCCTTCGCCCTTTTCCTGCCCGAACGCAAGACGGAGATTTCTTAGCATCGTCTCCCGCCGAACCCCCAACACCCGCACCGCAAAAACACCCAGGGCATCGGAGATCTTATAACTCACCTTGAGAGGAATGAGGCGCAAAAGGAATGCCAGCGTTCGAAAAACAACATATTCGAGGAAAAAACGGCTTTTTTGGAAAGGGCGCATAGAGAATTTTATAAAAAAGCACGATCGCCGTACACGTCCAACCTTAAGAGGTGACGGCATCGTGCTGATTCATTGGAAATCAGCGGGCAGCGGGAATCGAACCCGCATAGTCAGCTTGGAAGGCTGAGACTTTACCATTAAGCTATGCCCGCGTAACTTTCAGCGAGGGGGTATTCTAACGAAGGAAGGGAAGGGACGCAACTTTTCAAATTCACGCCATCCCCTGAACTTCTTCTATCGAGAAGCGGGGTCTTGTGCCGCGTGGCTGGGCTTGTACATAAGCCTTGTAAAAAAAACCGTTAACCGTCTCGGCGAAAGCCTCTCGACATAGATCATCAGCTTGTTCCAAAACCCATAGATCGCCGAAGGGCGGTTCGATCTCAAGAATTTCCGAAGCCCGAAACGCGCCACGTCCAGAGCCGAAGCGCTGAAGAACATCCGCTGCCTGTCGATCCCTGCCGTCTGATGAAACCGGGTGATGGTATTCCCGGGGCAAAGACAAAAGACCCGAACGCCCCGATCCTTGCATTCCGACCAAAGCGCCTCGGAAAAATTCAGCACGAACGCCTTGCTGGCTGCATAAAGCGCCAAACAGGGGATCGGCTGAAATCCTGCCGTGGAAGCGACATTCAAGACCCCGCCGCTCTTTCGTTCAAGCATGCGAGGAAGGAAAAGATGGGTCAGTTCCGTCAGCGCGCGAACGTTCAGCTCCACGATCGAAGCGGCCGCTTCCGAGTTCATCGTTTCAAAAGGCCCGTAATGAGCCACCCCGGCATTATTCACGAGCAGATCGACCGAAAGCCCGCTTCTGACGATCCCGTCGAAAAGTTCGCGGCATTTTCCAGGCTGGGTCAGATCCGCCGGAAAGACATGGACTTTGACACAAAAGCGGATCCTCAGATCCTTGGCTTCCTGCTCCAAGCGCTGGAGATTCCGTGAAACAAGAATGAGATGCGCTCCCTGCCCCGCCAGTTCGCGGGCAAAGGCCTTACCGATCCCCGAGGAGGCTCCTGTGACAAGCGCCGTAATGCCCTTCAAGGAGCGGATCATACGAGATGCCGTCCCGTAAGCGCCCGGGAAAGTGTCGCCTGATCGGTATATTCAATATGACTGCCTACGGGGATCCCGCGCGCGAGCCGCGTCACCTTAACCTTCAGAGGCGCGAGAACCTTGGCGAGATAAAGCGCCGTGGTGTCCCCTTCCGTGTTGGGATTGGTCGCGAGGATCACTTCACGAACTTTTTTCTGTTTCACACGCTCGAGAAGATCCGCGATACAGATCTGGTCCGGCCCGATCCCATCCAACGGCGAAAGGGCGCCCAGAAGAACATGGTAAACGCCGGGATGCCCGCCTGTCTTTTCGATGGCCGCAACATCTTTCGGGTCTTCCACAACGCAGATCAACCCAGCATCTCTCCCCGGATCGGAGCAAATGTGGCAAAGTTTCTGATCGGAGAAGTTATGGCAGACACCGCAAAACACCACCTGCTCACGAAGCTGTTTCACAAGCTCGCCTAGCAGAAGCGCTTCTTCTTTGGGGGTCTTAAGGAGATGAAAAACGATCCGCTCCGCCGAACGCTTGCCGATCCCGGGCAGACGGGAAAGCGACTCGACCAATCGCGTCATGATCTCGGAATAAGCTTTCATGATTCCTTTATTCGGCGTTCGTTACCTGCTTCTCAATAAAACGGGGCTAGCGCTTTCAGTCTTTGCGGATCACTTTGGAACCATCGAAGATCTCGAGGGCCTTTGAAACGATATCCGGGACATCCTCATCTTTCGAAGCGGAAACCGTTCCCGGCGCCGCCTCCTGGATCGCCCCTTCGCGCTCGGTCACCACACACTGGATCCGGACCTTATGCCCCAGCGCTTGCGAAAAAGCCTCTTCGATGAACTGCTTGTTGGTTTCTTTCTCGAGCATTTCCTTGTGGAAGCGGAATTCGGAAGGAAGCCCCAGCACGATCACCATCCCGTCCAACTCGGCAGGCTCAGCCTCGGAAAGATAAAGGCTCAGCGACATCCTCTTGGCCTTGACGCATTCGATCACCTGCGGCCACACCCGCTCCACATCATTCAAGGTCAGACCCTCTTGAACGCTCTCGCCCCGCGAAACATGAACCGCCGCGGGATTTAGGGACACGGGGGTCGGAACCTCGCGCGGAACATCTTCACCGGACAGAGTCGGCATTTCGATCGAAACCGGCTTTATTGTTTTTTTTTCCGCCACCGGAGCCACAGGAAGCGCTCGCGCGCCGGAGGCAGCGCTTTGGATCAAAGTCTCCACCGGTTTGAGCCCGTCCAGATAAACGAGTTTGAGAAGCGCGGCTTCCGCTAAAAGCTTGGGAGTCGCTACAGGGCGGCGAAGCTGGACTTGCAGGTTTTGAAGTATGGAAAGCGCGAGAAGAAGTTCTCCCGCTGAAAAATCTTCTGCGAGGCCGCGCAATTTTTTGAGCATTTCCGAGCTCGCGTCGATCAATGCATCCGCCTTGGGTGCTGTTTTTAACACCAACAGATGCCGGAACACCTCAAAGAGCCCTTTGGCGAACTGACCGAGATCAGCGCCTTCTTCATAAAGTTTTTTGACGAGACCAAAGATCTCATCCCCCTTCTTGCCTCGGATCGCGTTCAACACGTCCACGTAGAGGGTCTCGGAAGCAAGTCCAAGCAGCGTGAGCACATCCGCTTCTTTGATCTCCCCGTCCGAAAAACTCGCGAGCTGATCGAGAAGGCTTTCCGCATCGCGCAAAGCGCCTTCTGTGGCTTTGGCGATCATAAGCAAGGCGTTCTTTTCGTATTTGAGCTTTTCTTTCTGGGCGATCTTCCCAAGCTTTTCAGCCACTTCCGCCACCGAGATGCGCTTGAACTGAAATCGCTGGCAACGCGAAAGGATGGTCAGCGGAACCTTGTAAGCCTCCGTTGTCGCAAAAATGAATTTCACATGGGAGGGCGGTTCTTCCAGCGTCTTGAGGAGCGCGTTGAACGCTTCGGTCGTAAGCATATGGACTTCGTCAATGATGTAGATCTTGAAATTACCGGCGGACGGCTTGAATTTCACGGTTTCGCGAAGGCCGCGGATCTCTTCGATGCCGCGGTTCGACGCGCCGTCGATCTCGAGGACATCCATAGAACTTCCCTGTTCGATCTCTTTGCAAGAAACGCATTTTCCGCACGGCGTCTCGGTGGGTCCGTCTTTGCAATTTAACGCCTTGGCAAGAATACGCGCCGTCGAAGTCTTCCCCACGCCGCGGGGGCCCGAAAAGAGGAAACTCTGCGGCACTCTTTCCTGGCGGATCGCATTTTTCAAGGTCGTGGTAATGGTCTCCTGCCCCACGATCTCATCGAAGGTCTGCGGCCTGAATTTTCTAGCGAAGATCAAATAATCCATGGTCTCTCTCGATTGCCTGTCAGGAAAATCTTCCGGAAGGTGCGCCTATGATGCGGGAAAAGGAACCCGATTTCAAGCGGTACTTAAAGCAAGCCGCAGTTCACCTATGATCAACAATCATTGATGACATAAACTTCCGCAGCGTCTGCCGAACGAGGCTTTCCTTATGCGCCGCTTTGACCGTCATTGATCCATAGAATCAATGGCGGAGAGGGAGGGATTCGAACCCCCGATCCCCTTGCGAGGATAACGGTTTTCGAGACCGCCGCATTCGACCACTCTGCCACCTCTCCGCGACGAGATAATCCAGGCTGTAACGCAAAATCCTGGCGATGGGAGGCTAGAGTGTATTGTTTTCCAGAGAATTGGTCAAGGCGGGAAAAGGGGCCTAGTCTTCCCGGCAAACGCGATTGCGGCCGGATTCCTTCGCCCGGTAAAGCGCGGCATCCGCGCGATGGACCATGGGGTCCGGAACATTTTCACCGGAATGAAGCACAGCCACGCCCAGACTGATTGTTACGGGGATCAGCTTGCCTTCCCATTCAAATTTCGTTTCTTCGATCTTCTTCCGGATGCGCTCCGCGGCAACCCCCGCGGCCTCCTGGAGCCCGGCCTTGCGCAACATGATGATGAACTCTTCGCCCCCATATCGGGCCGCGAAATCGATCTCCCGGAACGGGCGGCGTTTCCGGATAAAAGACAACAGGACTTCGGCTGTTTTTTTGAGGACCATGTCCCCCGCCGGATGCCCGTAGGTATCATTGATCTTCTTGAAATAGTCGATGTCGAGAAGGATCACCGCGAGAGGCTCCTTACGCAGGCTGACCTCCCGGACGATCTGGTTCATGATCAGCCGGAAGTGACGGATCACATAAAGTTCGGTCAATCCGTCGCGGGTCGCGAGATGGAAGAGATGGGATTTTTCACGCGTCACCGTCATCTGGGCATAGATCGCGGAAAAGATAAAAAGACAGAGCATGAGAAGGACCGGCTGCACGACATAAAACCAAAGATGCCATTGGGCAAAGACCCCGAAACAGAATCCTATCCATCCTAAAGCAAGCAGCAAGGCCCCCACGAGTGCGATCGTTCCATGAAAAACCATAAAAAGAACGGTCGTCGCCGCGCCGATCGCAAGGAGACAAACCATATTCCCCCAGGCGGGGACCGGCCGCACCCAATCTCCGGTCATGGCGGCATTCAGGACCTGCGCGTAGATATCGATACGCGGGCACGAAGCTTCGAGCGGCGTGATCTTGAGCTCGGTAGCACCGGCCACCGTGGGGCCCACAAAGCAGATCTTGCCGGCGATCTTCGCGGGATCGATGACCGGGCGGAGCTGGTTCTGAACGGCATAAAAACTATGGATCAATTCAGCATAATTATAGCGCGACACTTCGCGATCCCAATCCCGGCTCCAAGGGATCAACACCTTCCCTTGAAAATCCGCGAAAGGCCCCCACTCGCCGGCAAGGGGCAGCGGTTTTTTCATCTGATCGAAGGCCACGCGCAACGGCAGGAAAAGATGCCGATCCTTGCCTTCCGTGATGAACGGCGTGAACCGCCTCAAGATCCCGTCCTCATCGGGCTCGAGATAACTGTGCCCGACACCACGGGCGGCTTTCCTGAATTCCGGAAGGGCGTAAACCCATTGTTTTTTCCCCTCGTTCGTTTCAAGCACCACCGGCATCCCATGAAGCCAGAATTTTTTCTCCTTCTGGTCTTTCAATTCCACCGGAAGATAAACAGGGGTCGTGATCTTTTCAAGAACGCCCAGGAGGTCTTGATCGTTCTTGGGATCGGTCGTCTCCGAAAGATCCAGGTCCAGAACGATCGCCGCGGCTTTCCATTCGCTTAAGAGACGTGCCATGATCGCGTAATAGCTTCGCGGCCAGGGCCAAGCTCCAATCTCATCCAGCGCGGCTCTGGAGATCTCGATCAGGGCGATATCCGGACGGACCTGTCCCCAAGCAATGGATTTGAGGAAGGTATCGCGCGCGCGATCTTCAAGGCGATCCAGACGATGCGTGCCCAGCAATAGGGCGAAAACCCCGACGATCAGAACGTAGATCCCAAAACGGGCCCATCCTTGATAGGCGCGGGAACGGGTGCGGGTAAAAAGTTTCTCGGTTGCTTCAATCGGCTCGTGGGCGCTCATAAGAACAGGGACCCTGTTTCGAAGAATGGCATGATGACGTTAAAAAAGACTTACCTCCCACGGAATCCCGTGACGGAAAAACGAACCATGTCACCGGCAATACGCGACCGGTCCTCTAGTAATTGAGATTGAACGTAAAATGAAGTTGCGAACGCCCGCCCTCAGTGATCGGCTTATCACCCACCGGAACACCCCACTCCATCCGCGCTGAAGCGTATTTACGAAAGCGGAGTTCAAATCCGCCTCCAACGCCCGCCAGAAAATCCGAAACTTTTTCATCATCGATCAGCGGGGTCGTGTTCCGTCCGTAACCCATATCAAAAAACGCGATCAGATTGATCTGATCCTTCAGAGGGATCGTATCCAGAGGCATTTTCCAGGTTTCGGGCATCCCGTAAGGCGGAAGCATGTAATCCAGACGGGACTGAAACCCGCTGTCCGCGCCGTAATCACTTTCCGGATATCCACGGATCGAACGGGCGCCGCCAAGAAAAAGCTGTTCCTGGGGCAAGAGCATGTCGGGCGTATATTGCCCCTGAACATCCCAGATCGCTTTCGTGCGCCAGGGAAGCCGTGTGACCCTCGTCATGGAATAGGAATACTTAAAGAACGAATGCTCGCCCTGCCCGGAAGCAAGCGGCCAATTGTCGTCACGGTTCGGCATTCCAAAAGCGACCCCTTGCCCGAGCGCCCAGCCCCCCCAGCGGTCACGCGCCTGAAAATCCCCCTTCAGCGAAATCACCCGCTCTTTATCCCAGGCCGTGGTCACGCTCTGGGACCGAGTATGTTTTTCTTTAAAATCAAAACCCAATGTAACATTGCCCGAATATTTCTCGGTCCGGATCACGCGCTGCTGCAGCGCAAGGCTGTAGGTCTCGGAAGTCCCGTTAATGCCGTAATCGGAATATTCCTTTTTGGGATTCACCTGCGCATGACTGATCGACCAGATAAATTTGGTTCCAAAATCCGTGATCGGGACCAGGTGATAAAGATAAAGGGCTCCAAAGTCCTTGCCGAACACCGTCCCGATCAAGAACGTATCGTCCAGCCCCAACATGTTATTGTTCCGCAGTGTAAATCCCGGACGATCCTTCCCCGTGAGTTTCACCCCCTGGTTATCAAAAGAGGTCCCGAAGTGGATCGGGAACTGATCTTCCACGTTCAACACCACATCGGTCGTACCGCGTTCCACGCCCGCACGCAGGATCGGCTTCACGGTGCGATCCGGGTTCTCATTCATATCCATGACATTGTCGCGGATCTTATCATAGCTGAGAACCTCCCCTTGAGGCGTCATCCAATAAGCCTGCGTACGCCAGGCACTATAGTACCGATTCCTCTCTACGGACAGCCGCCCCATGCGGGAAGTCACCGCTTTGAGCCGGAGCTCCTGCTTTTCCATTTTTTGAGGAGGGATGAGCACGACAGCAATGTAGCCCTTGGCGCGAAAAAGCTGCTCTAATTGATTGGCTAACCGTTGCAGATCGGAAAGATGGATCGTCCGGCCCTCAACTTTTTTGAGCAACGGCTCATATTCAGCGGCCGGGACTAGAACATCTCCCTCGAGCACTATCTTTTTTGCAACAAAGGAGGGGCCGGACTCGGAAGGGGTTACTTCTTCATCTTCTTCAAAAGCGAGCGGCTTTTGGGCTTTGGGCTGGAACAACATTTCTTCCGCCTGATTCCTTGCTTTGGAATCAACGACAGCGGCGGAGGCGCCTCCATGGGTAGCACGATCTTCATTCGCCGCAAACGCGCTCCTCCCCATCAGAGAAATGACCGCGCTAAGGCAAATGAACGATAAAATTTTCCTCATCACATCCCCGTTACCTTTACAGGCGTGCATAGGAAGCAGTATAGGGAATCCTTCCCGGTGAATAAAGCTGAATCCCACCCAACGTTTATCGGAAAAAAAACTCGAAACCTAAGTGGGGGAGAAAAGCGAGCCCCCGGAGAGGGGGCTCGCGGTAAGAGAAAGATCAGGAACAGCCCATGCTGTTCCCGCAGTTGAGACATTTATAGCAGGAACCGCTTCGCACGGTCACGTGACCGCAATTCGTACAAAAAGGAGCATCTCCCATCATATTCGACAGATGTTCATTGGCGCCGGCCGCGGCCACGGAACCGCTCTTCACCGGCTTGGCGGATGTCTCCTTGGTCAGGGGCGCTTCGATGAGCTGCCGGGCCGCGAGGGCGGCCACGGTCCGCTTGTGGATCTGCAAGGTTTCGGGCGCGGGGGGGACCTGCACGAACTCCGTCAGCCCAAGATATTCCATCCCGAGTACGCGGAAAATATAATCCACGATGGACGTTGAGAGCTTGATGTTCGGGTGGTCCACGAGCCCCTGCGGCTCGAAGCGCGTGAACGTAAAGATGTTCACGAATTCATCGAGCGGAACACCGTACTGAAGCCCCAGCGAGACCGCGATCGCAAAACAGTTCATCATGGACCGGAATGCCGCGCCTTCCTTATGCATATCGATAAAGATCTCCCCCAGGGAGCCGTCGCTGTACTCCCCGGTGCGGAGATAGACCTTCTGTCCGCCAACACGGGATTCCACCGTGATCCCCTCGCGTTTCTTTGGAAGGCGGCGCCGTTCCAGCGCAGGAGGGTGCGTCGCCTGGGCCTCGGTTTTCTTCTCGGCCTTTTTGTCGGAGGCAGAATCCCCGGATTTGGTGTTCAACGGCTGCGAAAGCTTCGACCCGTCCCGGTAAAGCGCGACGGCCTTAAGCCCCATTTTCCAGGATTCTACATAGATCTTTTTGATCTCTTCCACAGTGCTTTCATGCGGAAGATTGACGGTCTTGGAGATCGCGCCGGAAATAAAAGGCTGCGCGGCCGCCATCATACGCACGTGGGTCATCGGCTCAAGAAAGCGTTTTCCGTATTTACCGCACTTGTTCGCGCAATCGAAGACCGGCAAATGTTCCGGTTTCAGATGCGGCGCGCCCTCGATCGTCATCATGCCGCAGATCACGTTGTTCGCTTCCTCGATCTCCGCATGTGAAAACCCGAGAGCCTCTAGCACGTTAAAACGAAGATGACTGTAATCCTCCGACTTAAAGCCGAGTCGTTTCAGGGTCTCTTCGCCCAAGGTCCATTTGGTGAAAGCAAAGCTCAGATCAAAGACAGAAGGAAGCATCGCTTCGATCTTATCGAGTTCCGCCGCGGTGAACCCCTTGGCGGCCAATGTCGCGCGGTTGATCCACGGCGTTCCTTCAAGCCGCGACGTTCCCTGAATATATTCGACGATCCCCTGGATCTCGGTCTCCGAATAACCGAGCTTCTGTAGCGCCTGGGGTACGCATTGATTGATGATCTTGAAATAGCCCCCCCCGGCAAGTTTCTTGAACTTCACCAGGGCAAAATCCGGCTCGATCCCGGTCGTGTCGCAATCCATCAAAAGCCCGATCGTCCCCGTCGGCGCGATCACCGACACCTGAGCATTCCGATAGCCGTGCCGCTTCCCCGCCTCGAGAGCCTCCTGCCAATCTTCATGGGCCGCGACCAGAAGCGTCTGCCAGCAGTGCTCCTGGGATATCTTGTGCGCCGCTGTCCGGTGTTTTTCGATCACTCGAAGCATGGAGCTTTCATTTTTTTTGTAATCCACAAAGGTCCCCTTCGCGGCCGCAAGTTCCGCGGAGGTCTTGTAGGCATGTCCCGTGAGGATCGCCGTCAATGCGCCGCAAACAGCGGAAGCCTTGGGGCTATCGTAAGGGATGCCGCTCACCATGAGCAAACTGCCGAGATTGGCGTAACCGATCCCGAGCGGCCGGTAGGTGTGGCTGTTGCGTGCGATCTGCTCCGTCGGATAGGACGCGGAATCCACAAGAATATCCATCGCGGTGATATAGACCCGCACGGTATGTCGAAATCCATCCACGTCAAAGGTGCCGTCGGGCCGGAGATATTTCATCACGTTGATCGACGCCAGATTGCAGGCGGAATCATCCAGGAACATGAACTCTGAGCAGGGATTGGACGCGCGAATGCGATCGGTGTTCGCGCAAGTATGCCAATCGTTGATCGTTGTATCGAACTGAACGCCCGGATCGGCGCACGCCCACGCGGCATACGCGACCTGGTCCATCATGTCCTTGGCCTGAAAGGTCTCGCAGACATCTCCGGTCGTTCTAAAACGCGTCTGCCATTTCCCGTCATTCAAATAAGCCTTCATGAACTCATCGGAAATCCGCACCGAATTATTCGAGTTCTGGCCAGCCACGGTCTTATACGCCTCTCCGTTAAAATCAGACGAATAACCCGCGGCGATCAGCGCCGCGACTTTCTTTTCTTCACGAACTTTCCAGTTGATGAAATCCATGATCTCCGGATGATCCAGATCGAGGCACACCATCTTGGCCGCCCGACGCGTCGTGCCTCCGGATTTCGTCGCTCCGGCGCCGCGGTCCAACACTTCAAGAAAGGACATAAGCCCCGAGGAGGTCCCGCCGCTGGAAAGTTTTTCCTGTCGGCCCCGCAGTTTTGAAAAATTCGTCCCCGTTCCGGAGCCAAATTTGAAGAGCCGCGCTTCGTTCTTAAGAAGATCAAAGATCGACATCAGATTGTCATCGACGGACTGGATGAAGCAGGCCGAGCATTGCGGGTGAGAATAAGAATCCGTGGCCTCGCGGATCGTGTCGGTCACGGGATCCCAATAAAAATTACCGCCGCTTCCCTTGATACCGTAAAGGTCCATCCCGCAATTGAACCACACGGGAGAATTGAACGCGCACTTCTGCTGGATCAGAAGATGCAACATCTCCTCTTCGAAGACCTGCGCGTCTTCCGCGGTCTTAAAATAACCGCCGAGCCTCTCGCCGGCGGCGCGGATCGCGCGCGCGATGCGCAGCACCACCTGCCGCGCGCTCACTTCAGAGCCGGTCTCGGGAACCCCGGCCTTGCGAAAATACTTGGAGACGATAATATCGGTCGCGAGCTGGCTCCAGCTCTCCGGGACCTCCACATTGTCCATCTTAAAAACCACCGAACCATCGGGGTTGGTGATCACCGAACTGCGCTTTGCATACTTGATCTCGTCAAGAGGATGCGTCCCCGCTTTGGTAAAAAACCGTTTGAAAGAAAGGCCTTTTCCGGCCCCCGCTACAACCTGTCCGCGTAAGGATTCCTCTGTCTTGATCATGTTTGGCTCCTATCAATCTTTTTAAAAGCTTATTAAATATTACTATATGTCGTTGTTTTTTTTGCTGTAGCCACCATATATAGTGCTTACCGCAAAAGTTTAACCTTTTACTTTTTTCTGGATTGTCTTGCGGCACCGGCTAGCAAGCTCTCATGGCTTACCCCGGGCACCGTTCCGGCAGGGATCCTTAAAGATGGGCTATCATTTCAAAAATGGTTCGTGGAGAGAGCGAATGATTTTGTTTTTCTTGGCTCGCCCCTTCAGCGTGTGGGATTCTAGCTCAGAAATTTTTGAAGTCAAACGCTTATTAAGATTTTTTTGGCAGCGCGTGGAAAATTTATTTACCGATGCAAAATTCCGAAAAGATCACATCGAGAAGATCTTCGGAATAGACCTCTCCGGTCAATTCTTTCATCGCTTCAAGCGCGACGCGAAGGTCCGGCGTCACAAATTCCAATGATACTTTCTTCTGGAAGGAATCCTCAGCCCGGCGAAGCGCCTCCCAAGCGATCTCCAGCGCTTGCTTGTGCCGCAACTTTGTGATGCGCTCTCCCGCCTCCGATGTCTCCTCCTCAAGCAAACGGGCGATCTGCTCCTCGAGCGACTGGAACCCTTCCCGCGTCTTTGCGGAAACTTTAAAAAGCGGTGATCCCTTCGCCAGATCGCGCAAGGCTTTCTCGGACACCTCGGAGGCGAGGTCCGATTTATTCACGAGAACGATCGTTTGTTTGTCGTCTGGAATATTTCGAAAAACATGGCGGTCTTCTTCCGTCAATGGCCGGGAACCGTCCACGGCATAGAGAACGATGTCGCTCTCGCGCAACGCTCCAAGTGTCCGGTCCATCCCCATTTTCTCAAGAGGATGTTCCGGCGTTGCAATAAGCCCCGCCGTGTCGCGAAGCCGCACATAAAACCCACGGATCTCGAGCGCTTCCTCCAGATGATCGCGCGTCGTATGCGGCAACTCGGAGACAAGCGCCCGGTCACGTTCCAGGAACGCGTTGAAGATCGAAGACTTGCCAACATTCGGTTTTCCCGCAAGCGTGATGAGCACCCCTTCGCGGATCATTTGATTTTTTTCGAATCCGGCGACGAGCGCGCGGATCTTTTCCTGCGTCACCGTGAACTGGGCCTGCATGCCCGAGACGACATCGACCGCCAGATCCTCCTCAGGAAAATCCAGATAGGCTTCCATGTGCGCCAAAAGCCGCATCAGTTCTTCTTTTAACCCCTTGAGCGTGCGGGAAAGCGATCCTGTAAGTTGCCGGACCGCGATATCCAGCGAGCGCTCGCTCTTGGCGTGGATCAGATCCAGAACGGCCTCGGCCTGGGTGAGATCAAGCTTCCCGTTCAAAAAGGCACGCCGCGTGAATTCCCCCGGCTCGGCATGGCGCGCTCCGGCAGCCAGCAGAAGCCCCAGGACCTTTTGGGTGACCGCGAAACCACCGTGACAACTGATCTCAACCACATCCTGGCCCGTGTAGGATTGTGGTGCCCGAAAAAGGCTCACGAGAACCTGGTCCACCAGGGCCCCGTCGGAACCGGTGATCTTTCCCCAATGGATCGTGTTCGCCGGCCGCTCGCTCAACTTGGCCGGATCACGGGAAATAAAATTCTTTTCAACCGCCTGAAAGGCCGCGGGCCCGCTCACGCGGATCACGGCGATTCCACCTTCTCCCGCCGGGGTCGCGATCGCGGCGATCGTATCATCGAACTCGAGCTTAGCCATGCCTCAAGAGCCTCCTGGCCTCTCCCACAAGATAGAACGAGCCGCTCACAACAGCCCTCTCGCGCCCCCGGATCTTTTTAAGGATCGCTAACGCCTCGGCCGCAGAAGCCGCCGTCAGCACGCACGGAAAAAGGGCGTTCGCTTCGCGAAGAAGCGCCGGAATGGATTTTGCCCGGGAACCGCTGACGCCGGTCAGGATCACTTTTGAAAAAAAGCGGCTAAAGATCCGGAGCATCTCGCGGCTGTTCTTGTCGTTCATGGCACCAAAGACAAGCCACGCGTCTTTTTTTGTCCCAAAATCCTTTTGAAGCGATCGAACCAACGCTTTGACCGAGATCGGATTGTGGGCTCCATCCAGAATAAAAAGACGTCCCCCATGACGAAAAAACTCCATTCGCCCTTTCCAATTTTTCGATCTTAATCCCTGAAGAGAAAGATCCCGGCTGAAAGTGAAACCGAACCGCTCCGCGAGCACTTCCGCCGCCTTCAAGGCAACGCCGGCGTTTGTTCTTTGGAAATCCCCCGCGAGGCCCAAAGGGATCCCTCGGACAGGGCTTGCTTCCCAGAGCATTCCTTTGTTGCGCCTCACCGCCTTCTGTATCACCCGGAACGCTTCCGGGAATTGCTCGCCGATCACAACCTGTCCCCGGAATTTAATGATCGCAGCTTTCTCGGCCGCGATCTTCGCGACCGTCCGTCCTAGAAAAGCTTCGTGATCCAAATGGATCCGGGTCAGGATAACAAGCGGCGCCTTGAGTACATTCGTCGCGTCAAGACGGCCGCCCAACCCGATCTCAAAGATCCCGACCTGAACACCCGCCTTCGCGAAAACACGGATCGCGAGGAAGGTCAGGATCTCAAAATAGGTCAGCGCGCCGAGCCGGGCCGGCAATGGGTGCCGCTTGAGCAGTTGGCGGATCCCGGAAAGGCCCTCAACCCAGGCCTTTGTCGAGGTCATGACCCCACCAACTCGTATCCTCTCGCGGGGATCTTCGACATGAGGGGAATGATAGTAGCCCGCCCGGACACCATTGGCCTTCAGGATCGACTCCAAAAAAAATCCCGTCGAGCCTTTCCCCGCCGTACCGGCGATCAGAATGGGAAAGAATTTTTTCTCGGGATGACCGTCCGCCCGGAGCAGATACTTCATCCGTTTGAGGTTAAAGAAAGGATTCTGGGGAAGCCGGGAAAGTTTTTCGAGATCAGTGAACGAGCGAAGAAAATGTAGGGCTTGGGAGTAATTCATTGTTTGGCACAACGCACAACGGGCAACGCACAGCGAGGGGTTTTACGCCCAGCGTTGTGCGTTGCGCGTTGCACGCAATTAATGTTTGAAATGCCGCTCACCGGTAAAGGCCATCGCGATCCCGGCCTTGTCGCAGGCCGCGATCACATCCGCGTCGCGGATCGACCCGCCGGGCTGGATGATCGCCTTGATCTTGTGCTTCGCCGCCGCTTCAATGGAATCCGGCATCGGGAAAAAGGCGTCGCTGCCGAGCATCGCGCCTTCGGTCAAATAACCCGCCTTCTGGATCGCGATCTGCACCGAATCCACGCGCGACATCTGACCCGCGCCGATCCCGACCGTGCGTTTGCCCTGAGTCAACACGATCGCGTTCGACTTCACGACCTTGGAGCACTGGAACGCGAAGATCAGCTCTTCGGTTTCCTTCTCCGAAAGCTTGGCCTTGGTCACGAACTTCAGGTTCTTCTTGAGCTCCGCGAGATGTTCCTTGATGGGCCGGTTCTTTTCCTGCACCAGGATCCCGGTGCGGAGGAACTTGACGTCGTAGAGATTCTCGTCGCGGAACTGATGGACTTCGATCAACCGGAGATTCTTGCGGGCCTTGAGCAATTTCAACGCGCCCGGCTTGAAGGACGGCGCGACCAACACTTCAAAGAACGCCAGCTTCTCCAGGACCTTCTTCGCGATCTTGCGGTCACAGCAGCGGTTGATGCCGACGATCCCGCCAAACGCGGAAAGAATATCGCCTTCGATCGCTTTTTCCACCGCGACAAGGGCCTGCGTGTCTTGAGAAATGCCGCAAGGGTTGTTGTGCTTGATCACGCACGCGGCCGGTGCGCTGAATTCCGCCAACACGTCCAACGTCGCATCCACGTCCATCAGGTTATTGAAGGAAAGCTCTTTGCCGTGAAGCTGGGTCCACGAAGCCGCGGCCTTATGCGTGGTCGGAATGTAGTAGGCGGCCTTCTGATGTGGGTTTTCGCCATAACGAAGGTCTTGGGCTTTCTTGAAATGAAAAACGAATTGCGGCGGAAGCGCCGGGGCCTCGCCCGTCTTTTTCTTGAAGCGGGCCATGTATTGGCTGATCACGGCATCGTACGCGGAAGTCTTCTCAAACACCTTCTGGGAAAGCGCCAGTCGCGTTTCATCCGTCACGCAACCTTTGTGCGCGTCCAACTCTTGGGCCACACGCTCATAATCCGCGACATCGGTGATCACCGTCACCGACTGGAAATTCTTCGCCGCGGAGCGGAGCATCGACGGCCCGCCGATATCGATGAATTCTTTGGCTTCATCGAGGCTCAGGTCCCCTTTGCTCGTCGCCGCCTCGAACGGGTAGAGGTTCACGACCACAAGATCAATGGGCTTGATGCCGTGCGCCTTAGCCTGCTGTTGATGGCTCTTTTTGCCGCGAAGGAAAAGAAGCCCGCCGTGGATCTTGGGATGCAGCGTTTTCACCCGCCCATCGAGCATCTCGGGAAAACCGGTATAATCTTCCACCGCCATGGCCGGAATCTTGGCCTCTTTCAGCGCTTTCAGGGTCCCTCCCGTCGAGAGGATCTCAACACGGTGTTTATGCAGCGTCTTGGCAAAAGTGATAAGGCCTGTTTTATCGGAAACGCTAATGAGCGCGCGGCGGACGACGGGACGTAACATCTTCTTGAACCCTCCTTTTAAAAAAACGGTGTAAGCTTAAAGTGACGGGGCCGGGCTTCCCCGAACCGATCAGGCGGCCATCCAACTCACGGACCGGCAGCACTTCCCAGGAAGTATTGGTAAGGAAGGCCTCGTCTGCGTTGAAAAAATCATGCCGCGTCAGGGGAACTTGCTGTACCCGAAAATCCAGATCGAGGGCGCATTTTAACACAAACCTCCGGGTCACTCCATTCAAGATTAGATGCTCCGGCGGCGTCAGCAGGGTAACGGCCCTGCGTCCGTTCCCGGAAGCGTATTTCACGATAAAAAGATTGCCGACGCGCGTTTCCGTAAGAAAATTCTCCATGTCGAGGAACACCCAATCGTAGATCCTATCCGGATGTGGCTCGGCGCTTGCCAGTACGGCCTGCTGGTACACCGACGCCTTGGCTTGCCAGGGGAATGTGTTCGGCCCGCCGCGCGGGAACGAGGCCGTCTTGAGGGCGACGCCTTTTTCGTAGATCTCGCGCGAATGTTCCCGGTGTCCCAGGATCACGAACGTGCGTCCTTCCCATAAGGTCAGACGAACGTAACATTCCTTTTCGCCGGACGCTCGAAGCGCCAAGGCCAACTCCCGGAGCAATGCTTTTCTCGAGGGACATGGTCGATACCCGACGGTCTTCGCTGATTCCAAAAGCCGGTCGAGATGATCCTCTACAAGATGGACCTTCCCATTGTAAGCTCTCATGCTTTCAAAAATACCCACAGCCTCGGTCCGCAATGCATCAAACGGCATGGCCCCCGTCACCGCTTTACCGCATTGATAGATCTGATAGCTCATACCTTCACCGCCCCGCCTGCCAGAGCGCCAGCACCAGCGCCTTGGCCTTATGAAGCGTTTCTCGATATTCCTTTTCGGGGTCCGAGTCGTACACAATCCCGGCGCCGACCTGAAGATGCCCTTTCCCCCGCTGTAACAAGATCGTCCGAATAACAATATTGAGGTCCATATTCCCATGGAGATCGATATAGCCCAAGGAACCCGTGTAGAGACCGCGGCGCACGGGCTCCAGCTCATCAATGATCTCCATGCAGCGGATCTTGGGACATCCCGTGATCGTCCCCCCGGGGAATATCGCGCGAAGCACATCCCAGGCATCTTTCCCGGGCTGTAATTTCCCCGTAACCTTGGACACAAGATGCACCACATGGGAATATCTCTCGAGCGTCATGAATTCTTCGACCTTCACGGAACGGTAATCGCAGACGCGCCCCAGGTCGTTCCGTTCCAGATCCACGAGCATCAGATGCTCCGCCCGCTCTTTGTCATTTGCGAGAAGTTTTTTCCGCCACGCGCGAAGCTGACGCCGGGAGCCCTTCGCCGGGCAGGTGCCCGCAATCGGACGCGTCTCACACAACCTCCCCTTTTTCCGGATCAAACGTTCCGGGGACGCGCTCACGACCTCGAGGTCCCCCGCTTTCAAAAAACAGGAGAAAGGCGAAGGATTGATCTGCCGGAGCTTCCCGTAAAGCTCGAGAGAAGAACCTTCATAATCGAAGGAGAACCGCTGTGACAAATTCGCCTGATAGATATCCCCCGCCGCGATGTAGTCCTTGGCCTTTTTCACCATCGTCTTGAACTCGGGCTTCGTCATCTCTGCCGAGAACTTCTTCATCCGGAAGCTTCGTCTTCTGGGGATGGTCTCTTCAAAAAAACATTTCATCTTCCGGATCACTTGGCGCGCAACCGCCCTCTGCCGCGCGTGGGCCACAAGGAAGTAGACGCGCTTCCGATGGTCATACACGATCACCTGCCGAAAAAGCCCGAGATAGATCTGCGGCATCGCCGGAGACGGTTTTGAACGAAAACGGATCTTGTCGCAGAGGTCCGCCGTTTCGTAACCGAAATACCCAACGAACCCGCCCGTGAAGAACGGATGGCGAGCCGGCTCCCGTATCGCGTATTTCCTCAGAAGATCCCGAAGCACCTCGATTGTCCGGGCGCCCGTAAAATCTCCGCGGAAAGCACCCCGGACGGACAGAATGCCCCTTTTTAATCGGATCTCCAGTTCAGAGTCCATCCCTAGGTAAGAGTAAACCTGGTCAGGCGGCGCGTATTGGGGAGAATCGAGAAAAAAACATTGGGGAGAACGAGCGTAGACTTCTTGAAAAATCTCCCAGGGAGTCTTGCGGGAACGAAGGGTCTCGATCAGAAGCGACATAAGATCCCGAGGTAAAGTTCCGACGCTGCGGAAAAACTGGGATTATTCTTTGTGCGAATGAAAAATAAGCCCAGTCGCGAGCTTCGGATAAAAATAGGTGGATTTCTGCGGCATGCGTTCATTCACGGCACCCATTTTCTCCAGCATACCAACTTCCGGAGCCTGCAGAAAAAAGGCCGCTTGGGCATTTTCTTTCTTCATCAGATCCATTGTCCCTTCAACCGTGTGATCGAAGCGAAGCACCGATTCCCATTTAGTTTCCGGAAGATCCAACAGCTTCGCGAAGATCAGATGCCCGAGCATGTTCACGTTCAGATCGAACCAAACGTCCGGCTTTTCTTGAGCGACTTTTTGCCGCGCCTTCGCCTTATCCAGCAGCTTCAAAAGATAAGCCCCGCCGGACTTAAGCGTCAAGCCGAACGTCATGGGGTCCGTGGATTTTGAAAGCACCATGGTCTCGATCTCTTTAAGCGACGCCTTTGTAATGCTGAAATAACCTTCAAGCCGCTTGAGCGCGTCGGCATCGCTCATCCCAAGATCGAGAAGGATGCGGTGGGTCGGCAACACAATGAACCCTGGATCGTTAAAACTCACCAGCGCCATGTACATATAATCGAAGGCAAAGCGATCGGAAGGCGACGCGCCAAGTTCTTCACGTTTAAGACGGGCATATTCAAGCGCCGTTTCATAGCGATGATGACCATCGGCAATATAGACCTGTTTGGATTCCAGCGCGGTATGCAGCTTTTCAACCAGGACGGGATCTTTCACGACCAAAAGCGTGTGCAAGATCTTATCGTCATCTTCGGCCTCAAAGATCGGCGTAGCGCTCTTGGGATCACAGATCACGCTGCCCACTTTAGAATCTTGGTCCTTGTAGAGGCCGAATACCGGCGAAAAATTCGTTTGGACGGTCTTAAGAAGACGCATCCGGTCCACCTTGGGTCCGCTTAGGGTCTTCTCATGAGGAACGATGATCCCTTTTTCAAAGGGTTCCAGCCGAACACGGCCCAGCAGGGCCGAACGGTTTTTGACCTCGCCGGTCGCGGGATCCTTGAAGGTTTGGCGATAGATATAGAAGGAAGGTTCCTTTTCCTGCGTCAGGATGCCCTGCTTTTGCCATTCTTGAAAGGCATCGCGAGCACGCGTATAGCCATTGATCTTGTCGTTATCCGAAGGATCTTTTTTATTCAGGATGAGACGAATGCAATTATAGAGAGAGCGGTCATACAGCTTCTGCTGTTTCTCTGAGGAAATAACATCATAAGGAGGCGCCAGCACCGTTGAGACATCCACGCGCGCGGGGTCGTAACGCCATGCCTTAAAAGGCTGAAAATCGAGCTTCGTACGGGATCCGGCGGAGGCTTGTGCTGTTTTCATAGAGACGGGATGGTAGCATACGTCTTTGGGTTTGACAAGAAGATGCCTCCTTACGGGAGAAGGATCTTCGGTTATTTCACCTTCGCGCCATCCGAGATCGGACGCTCGGGGACCACTAGCGTTAACCCTGAGGCGTCGGACGCCGCGAGCAACATTCCCTGGGATTCGACCCCGCGGATCACGGCCGGGTCCAGATTATCGATAATGACGATCTTTTTCCCTTTGAGCTGGTCCTCCGTGTAGTGGGCCCGAATTCCGGCAACGATCTGTTTGCGAACTTCTCCAACCTTTAACCCCAAAACATAGAGGCGATCCGCATTGGGATGAGGGGTGACAGTCTCGATTTCGGCTATTTTGATCTCTAGTTTCTGGAAATCTTCATAGGACGGCATAAAAAAACTCCTGTCTTGAGGTGGCATGAATAAATGGAATGGACGGCATTTTAGCACAAAAAAATCGGCTGAAAAGCTCAAAAAAATAGAGGGTTATCGGACGTAACAGCCATAACTCCAACTGCCAAAATTGCTTAGAACAGCCTCGTTTCGCTTGATTTCCAATAACTTACTGCTATCATAATCTGCCGCCTATCGAGGATTTCGTCGTTCTCATTTTAAAATCAAGAGGAGGAATTCATGGGGAAGATCAAGATCGCTATTGTGGGCGCTGGGAATTGTGCGGCGTCACTCATCCAAGGGATTGAATACTATCGGTCCCTGGCCAACCAAAAAGGCGGTAAAAAGAAGCCCGTCGAGTGCTTTGGATTGATGAATTACGATGTCGGCGGCTATTTCCCCCACGATATCGAGGTGGTGGCGGCTTTTGATATCGACCGGCGGAAGGTGGGCGAGCGTCTTGATGTTGCGTTGAAGGCAAAGCCGAACTGCGTTTGGTCCATCGGTCCCGTCCCCAAAAGCAAGGTCATCGTCGAAATGGGCCACATTTTGGACGGTTGCTCGGAACACATGGCTCATTACAAGGACGACCGCACCTTCCTCCCCTCCGACAGAAAACCCTGTAACGTCGAGAAAATCCTCAAAGAAAGCGGCGCCGAGGTCCTTATCAACTACCTCCCCGTCGGTTCTCAAAAAGCGACCGAGTTCTACGCTGAAGCCTGCCTGAAAACAGGCGTCAGTCTCATCAACTGTATGCCGGTCTTTATTGTTTCCAACCCGGCTTGGGCCAAGCGGTTTGAAGCCAAGCGCATCCCCTGTGTCGGCGATGATATCAAAGCCCAGATCGGCGCAACGGTCACACACCGCACCCTCGCAAAACTTTTTATGGACCGCGGCGTCAAGATCGACCGGACTTACCAGCTCAATACGGGCGGGAACACGGACTTCCTGAACATGCTTAACCGCGCCCGCCTGGAATCCAAAAAGATATCCAAAACATCCGCCGTCCAAAGCCAGCTGGATGTTCCGCTGGATGAGGATAATATCCATATCGGCCCTTCGGACTATGTTCCCTGGCAAAACGATAACAAGGTCTGCTACCTTCGAATCGAAGGACGCGGTTTCGGCGGTTTCCCCGTCACGGCGGAAATGCGCCTGTCCGTCGAGGACTCGCCGAACAGCGCGGGCTGCTCCATCGACGCCATCCGCGCATGCAAGATCGCCCGGGACCGCAAGATCGGCGGACCGCTCATCTCCATGTCGGCCTATACGATGAAACATCCACCCAAACAGATCGTGGACTATGAAGCCAAAGAACTGGTCCGCAAGTTCATCCAGGGAACTTGTCCCCGGTAGGCCCTATGTCCCTGCGTGAAACGGTGTACCCCAAGGTGGAACCGATCGCGAATGCGATCGTATCGTTCCTCAAGGCCCAGGGGATCACACCCAACCAGCTGACCCTCGCGGGCGCGGCACTCAGTCTCCTGACCGGCGTGATCTACGCCAAGGGTTATCTCTTCCTCGGCGGGATCATGCTTTTCATCTCGGGAGCGGCCGATCTCCTGGACGGCCTCCTGGCCCGCACAACGGGGAAGATGACCCCGTTCGGGGCATTTCTGGATTCAGTCATGGACCGTTACGCGGATTTCTTTGTATTCGCGGGCCTCGCGGCTTATTTTGCCCGGAACGGCGAGATCTTCTTTTTCTTCGTCACGCTCGGCGTAATCCTCGGATCTATCACGGTAAGCTATGCCAAGGCGCGCGCTGAAAACTTCATCAAAGATTGCGGCGTCGGCCGTTTTGGAAGAGCAGAGCGGGTGATCCTGCTGATCATCGGCACACTTGTCACCCCGCTTCTGAAGTGGGTGCTCGTGATCCTGCTCGTGGGCACACATCTAACGGCCATTCAACGCATCCTTCACACAAAAAAGATCCTCTCCGAAACGCCGCAGAGCTAGGCATGCGCCGCCTGCTCTGCTCCCTGCTTGTCGGAGTTTTCTTTGCCTTATCCGTAGCCGTTCCATCCGGACAGGCCTCCGCTCCTCCCGAGGTTGAAGAACTTCTTCACAAGATCGCTTCCCGCCATTACCGGTGGGTCGCGCTCCGCGCGGACATTCTCCTCTTTTTTGCCGGAGCAGACCACGCCCGCGCCATGTGCAGTGGAGAGCTTCTTTACCATCGCCTGGAAGAACGCATGTTCCTCAGCTGCGTGGACACGCGGGACGAGCTGGTCTTCGCTTTTCGCTCATTCGACCGCCGGTTCGATCTTTACCTTCCCTCTCAGCAAACCGTTTATCATGGAACGATCTTCGACCTCGAAGATTCTCCCGAGATCGAAAGTCATCTGCAGGTCCGGGACCTCTACCGGGCACTCAAGCCGCTCGCCGTAGACCCCCGCCGTGCCAAGATCGACCGCGCCAACCCGGCGCTCACCAGCCTCGACGTCTACAGCCAGCGGGACGCCAAGGGCGCCTTGGCCCGAAAACTTTATCTTTCCTCTGAAGGGGATGTCCTCGGTGAGATCTTTTATGATCCGAAGGGCCGTCCTGAAACAGAGATCCAGCGCTATGATTTCCGGGAGATCCCGATGCGCGTGGGGGCTTTCCATTCGATCATTTTCCCGAAAAAGATCACGATCCTTTCCAGCGAGAAACGAAAAGGAAGCGCCATCTTCTTCGTTGCGCTAAAAGCCTTGGACGACATGGATCCTATGGAATTCGTGCTAAGGGTCCCTCAAGGGACGAAAGAGGTTTTTCTTGATGAAAAGAACCCTCGCTTCGCTGCCCGAACGCCCCCGCCCCCCAAGCCATCGGTGGAAGCGGCCAAAAGCGTTCAGAGCCAGCCCGCTCCCACCGCCAAGCCCAGGAAAGCTTCCCCCGTTCCGGAAAAAGCCCCAAAACAGGTCGAGAAAGTCGTCCCGAAAAAAGAAGAACCGCCTGCCCCAAAAGCTACACTGCCGGCAACATCACCACAGCCGGTACCTTCCACAGAACCCGTTTCAGCGCCTCCCGCCCCGAAAGCGACGCCGACCCCGGAAACACCACCGGAAGACATATCACTACCCGTCGAAGAATCCCCCAACCCTTACGATGCGCTAAACAGCCTTGATCCCTCGTTGGATCCCTTACCGGATATGGTCCCGCCCGAAAAGACAGAATGGGTGCGCGCTTAGACAGCCCCTCTTTGGAGATTTGAAACGGTTAGCATCTCGTGCGGCAGGAAGTCGAATGGGGAAACTTTGGGTTCAGAGCTTTTTTTCTGTCTTTTCCCGAGGAAGCCGGTAACGGGTGATGATGGGTTCACCGCGACGCCATAAAAAAAACACATCTCGCCCTTCATGAACACCGTGAAACTCGATAATTCCCTTTTCGATGTGCCGAAGAAAGCACCCCAAAGCGAAGATCGCCTCAACATCTTTCGCGAGAGCTTCGATCGCTTCTTCGAGGGCGAACATACTTGTTTCAAGATCTTCCGTCCCCTCTGAAAACCCTTGGGATCGTTCAGCATCGCAGAGGAGTTCGTGCATGAAAAGAGAATCATGAACGCGATTATAAGCGTCCTTTTTTTGATGAAGGTCCTTCAACCGGCTCTCTAGCTCGGGAAGCAACGCTTCGGCTTCCGCCTTCGAAAAGATCTTTCTGTTTTTCACGGGTTCCATTTTCCCCTCAGGATCGCTACCGAAGCTAAGCCTACACCGAGCATGACGACGGTTCAAGCCCCAAAATGATCGGGCGCGACATCGGTCCACAAAGCCGGCATCAGCCCGCCCCCCGTTCCGACATTGACCACGCTTTCATCGCTTAGTCGCACAAAACCTCCGGCGTATTTTCCACCGGACACTAATAAATTAAAATTATGTTTTTTGTAAGCAAAATCCAGCTTCTGGTTCACCCCCTCGGGCACCGTCATCAGAGGCACCGGGACTTGCTCCTGGATGACCCAATCCTGCTCCTTCAGGGCCCGGTCCACGGCCGCGTTCCAATCTCCATCCGGCGTCTCACGTCCGATATAAACCCGCCGCGGGCCATGGCTCGACCCCGAAGGTTTGAGCACGACCGTATCCTTTTCATCTTTTAAAAAATCGATCAAAAAAACCTTCCGGTGCCCATAAAAATCTTCCGCGTCGGATAAACATCGGGTCCAGGGAAGATGCTGCCGTTTCATGTCATTCTCATTTTCCGTGAAATAGCGGTCGCATTCCGGCGTCGTCAGGAGAGAAACGATCGATTTGCTGGATGCAAGCCTTGACCGTAGCGGATTGACCAGACAGACCGCCTTGTCTTTGTAGGCCCGCAGAAGATCCTGGACCTCATCGAGACGCTCCAATATCTCTTCAAAGGCGATGGCTCGATAAGCAAGGTGGACGCGAAATCCCTTGTGATAGAGCTTCCCTCCCTTGTACTGAAGCTCCCGAGGATCCGCTACAACGGTTTTGTATCCTTTGGATTCAAAATACCGCTTCATATGTTCAAAAGCCGCCAACGCTCGGGCATGCCGCCAGGCCACGATCGCGATCTGCGGCGTCTCATAGCCCCCGAATTCTTCATAGACTGCCAACAACGTCGAGAGGATCCCCTGAACGCGTTCGCTTGCCGCCAAATGATTTTCTTCCGCGAATGGTTTAAAAAGCTCGTCGGAAAGAAGGGCTGCTTCTAATTGATCCGCATAGGCTGCGCCCGCAGGAACGTCGCTATTGAATTCCAGAAGCTTCAGGCTTTCGCCCTCCAGAAGCGCGTCGAAACGGCTGAACACGACGTGCTGAGAATAGCCAGGATCGATACGGATCAGTTCCTCAGCTTCCGGAGAAAGACCGAAACGGGCGCGCATCTGTGTTTCTTCGAAATAGAAACGCGCGGTCTTGTTGAGGATCTGAGAGAATGTCGCCGCGACGCGTTTGAGAAGGTGCTGCTGTTTGGGCGTGACAAAATACGCCTTGTAGAACGCGGGAACGGTAAAGCGGCCGTAAGCAAAAGCGGGGGTTTTTAACTTCTCTTGAAAATGAAGGATCGCGGGAAGGGCTCGGGTTTCTTGAGCCTTCAAATATTGATCATAGGCATAATCAAGGTTTGAGGCCATGGTCAGACCCAGCTTTCCTTTTTATCCCGGCAAAGGCCCGACGGTTTTTTCCGGAAATCTTACTTCCCGGACCTGCCGGACTAGACGCGCTGTTCGCTCGGGATGTAATACTGCTCCTGCGGCCCGATATATTCCGCCAGCGGGCGGATCAAACGGTTATCAAGCTGTTGCTCGATAATATGTCCGCTCCATCCGGCCACGCGGCTTGCCGCAAAAACGGTGGTAAAGAAGTCCGGCGGAAATCCCAACACGTAGAGAACGGGCGCTGAGAAAAAATCCACGTTGCAGGGGATATTTTTCCGATCCATCATGACCTTTTCAACGTGGGCCGCGATCTCCATCCACTCCGTCTTCCCGGCCTTCACACAAAGATCCGCCGCGATCTGACGAAAAGCTTCCGCCCGCGGATCACGCGTTTTATAGATCCGGTGCCCGAATCCCATGACCTTCTTTTTCTCATCCAAAAGCTTGTTGACGTAACTCGCCGCGTTCGAGGGAGCCCCGATCTCAAGGATCATTTCCATTGCGTATTGATTCGCCGCACCGTGAAGTTCCCCCGCCAGAGTGCCGACGGCAGAAGTCACCGCCGAATAAAGGTTCGAGAGGGTTCCGGTCGTCACGCGCGCCGCAAACGTCGAGGCGTTCAATCCGTGGTCTGCCAAAAGGATCAAGTATGCATCAAGAGCTTTTTCCATTTCAGGCGTCGGTTTTTTCCCACTGAGCATGTAAAGAAAATTTGCGGCATGCGAAAGGCTCATGTCCGGAACAATGGGTTCTTTTCCTTCCCGAAGCCGATAAAACGCCGCGATGATCGTCGGGAATACCCCCGTCAAATGGTAGGCCTTACGCTGGGACTCTTCGGGATTCACGATATGGGCGCGAGGATCCAGCGTCCCCATCAATGAACACATCGTGCGAAGAATGCTCATCGGATGAGCTTCGCGGGGAAGCGCCCTTAAAACATTCATGGCCGCTTCCGACAAGGGCCTCTGGGCCTTCAGGGTTTCTTTGAAAGCTTCCAACTCCGCCGCGTTCGGAAGCTTAGCGAACCAGAGAAGGTAAGCAACTTCTTCAAAGTGGGATTTTTCAACAAGCTCTCCGATCGGAAGCCCACGGTAAAGAAGGCGTCCATTCTCTCCGTCCACATCGCTGAGCGACGTCTGAGCTGCAACGACACCCTCCAACCCCTTGATCAGCTTCGAAGCGCTCGAAGGCTCTTTTTTCTTGTTTGGCATGCTTTCATCCTCTCCCTTAAAAAGTTCCCTAAAAGCGCGGGTATTATACTCAAAGCTTCAAAAATAACCTCAGAATTCAGCGATAGCGGCTAGGCGTATCTCATTTTTTCTTTTTATGTTCCAGAAAATAAGCTTCCGCCTTTGTCAGCGTATCAAGCGCTTCTCCAGAGACGTGGCCAAAACGCACGCCGACCCGAAAAGAGCTCGGCCGTTTGGAGACCTGCCGGCAGTTTACCACCTGCCCCTCCGTCACAAGGATCTCTCCCTCGGGGTCCAGAAAACGAAGTTCCAGAGAAGATCCCGGAGGAACCGCCCGATCGGCCAGAAATGCGATGCCGATCACGCTAATATCTCTGATGTTCGCCACGCGATAGGCAATGGCATTCGGGATCTTCTTATGTTTGACCAGGGTTGGAACACGGAACCGGACCCGAGCCCGTTTTTCAATATTTTTTTTCATGATCGTTTCCCCCGAATCCCGCTAGCCGCCTTTCGCCTTTGCGAAAGGTTTTCGAGCTACTTCAACAGTTGCCGAAGCACATATTGCAAAATGCCACCATGCCGATAATATTCCAGTTCGATCGGTGTGTCGATGCGGCAGACCGCTTCAAAGATCTTTTCCGTACTGCCCTGCACGGTCTTCACGGTAAGGATCTTGCCGGGCTTAAGGCCCTTGGCCACTCCTTCGATCGAGTAACGCTCTTCCCCCGTCAATTTAAAAGAGGCGCTATTCTGGCCCTGGAAGAACTGCAGGGGAAGGATCCCCATGCCGATCAAGTTGCTCCGGTGGATCCTCTCGTAGCTTTCCGCGATCACCGCGCGAACCCCGAGAAGCGCCGGTCCCTTAGCCGCCCAATCTCGTGAAGAACCCGAACCGTATTCTTTGCCTGCCACAATGATGAGAGGACGGTCTTCTTCTTTGTATTTCATGGCGGCATCAAAGATCGAGAGAGTCATCGGTTTGGCCTTCCCTTCCGGGAAATAACGGGTCATCCCACCCTCAACCCCCGGGACCAGAAGATTCCTCAAACGGATGTTGGCAAACGTCCCGCGCATCATCACCTCATGATTCCCGCGGCGCGATCCATAGGAATTGAACTCGCCGGGAGGAACACCCTGCTCTACCAGATACTTCCCGGCAGGACTGTCCACCTTAATGGACCCCGCTGGAGAAATATGGTCCGTCGTGATCGAATCACCCAGAACGGCCAGAACGCGGGCGGCCTTGATATCTTTAAGCTCCGTCGGCATCGCCGGCATTTTTTTGAAATAGGGCGGATGTTTGACATAGGTCGATTTTTTGTCCCACACAAAGGTATCGCCCGAGGGAGCGCCCAAAGCCCGCCACGCTTCGTTACCCTCAAAAACATTTCGGTAACGATTGCGGAACATCACGGGGTCCACGCTCTTCATCGCCTCTCGGATCTCAGCCGTGCTAGGCCATATATCCTTCAGATAAACGGGTTTCCCGTTTTTTCCGGTCCCAAGCGGATCTTTCTCCAGATCGATCATCATGGTACCCGCGATCGCATAGGCCACCACCAGCGGCGGGGACGCGAGATAGTTGGCCCGGACCTGGGCATGCACGCGCCCTTCGAAATTCCGGTTCCCGGAAAGGACCGAGACAACCACCAGATCATTGGCTTTGATCGCTTGCGACACAGGTTCGGGCAACGGCCCTGAATTCCCGATACACGTCATACAGCCATACCCCACCAGATTGAACTTTAGGACCTCGAGACAGGAAAGAAGACCACTCGCCGCAAGATAGTCCGTGACCACTTGCGATCCCGGCGCAAGGCTGGTCTTGACCCAGGGTTTTACGGTCAACCCTTTCTGCAGTGCTTTCTTCGCCAGGATCCCCGCCGCTAGCATCACTGACGGGCTTGAGGTGTTCGTGCAGCTCGTGATCGATGCAATCACTACGGCGCCCTGGGCCAACTCACATTTTTCTCCAGAAAAATCGATAAAAGCTTTTTTCTTCAGATCCGCTTTGCTCTTTACGGTTTCACCGAGAAGTTTGGTGAAGGACGGTTTAACCTCCTTCACCGTCACCCGGTCCTGCGGCCGCTTCGGTCCCGCAAGGCTCGGGACAACGCTCGCGAGATCGACCTCGAGGGTATCTGAATAAACGATCCGCTCATCTCCGCCCTCACGGAAAAGCCCCTGCTCCTTGAGATAAGTCTCCGCCAGCTTGACTTGTTCATCGCTGCGCCCTGTCAGACGGAGAAAATTCAACGTTTCCTGGTCCACCGGGAAAAATCCCGCCGTGGCGCCATATTCAGGCGCCATGTTCGACACCACCGCCCGGTCCGCCAGAGATAATTCGCCAACGCCGGAGCCAAAAAATTCCACGAATTTCCCGACAACCCCCTTTTTGCGGAGCATCTGGGTCACGGTGAGCACCAGATCGGTTGCGGTCACGCCCTCCGCCAGTTTTCCGGAAAACTTCACTCCCACCACTTCCGGGATCAACATCGAGATCGGTTGACCGAGCATGGCGGCTTCCGCTTCGATCCCCCCAACGCCCCACCCTAGCACGCCAAGCCCGTTGATCATCGTGGTGTGAGAATCCGTCCCAACCAACGTATCCGGATAGAGAAAGGTCTTCCCTCCCTCCTTACGGCTGAAGATCACGGGAGAAAGATATTCGAGATTGACCTGATGGATAATGCCCGTCGCGGGAGGAACAACGCGAAAGTTATGGAAAGCCTGTTGGCCCCACTTCAGGAACTGATAGCGCTCCTGATTGCGCTCGAACTCCCGGGTGATGTTCTTCGAAAAAGCTTCCGGGCTCCCAAAAAAATCTGTCTGCACCGAATGATCGATCACGAGATCGACCGGTTGGAGCGGATTGATCTTTTTCGGATCTCCGCCCATTTTAACCATCGCTTCCCTCATCGCCGCAAGATCGACGACCGCCGGGACCCCGGTAAAGTCCTGCAACAACACTCGGGCTGGAGTAAAGGCGATCTCGTGTTCGCTCTTGCGCGCCGGGTCCCAAGTGGCAAGACGTTCGATATCTTTTCTTGTGACGTTCTTGCCGTCCTCGTTCCGCAACAGATTCTCCAGCAACACCCGGATCGAGAAAGGCAACCTCTGGACCTTCGCGATCCCGCATTCCTGCAACGCCCGAAGGCGATAGATCGTGTACTCCTTGGACGCGATCTTCAACGTCACCTTGCTTCCAAAGCTATTCAGCAGACTCATCAGAAGATCCCTTTAGCATTTAAAAATGGCGCTTACTTTTTTTAAGGCCTGTACACTGGCCCGACAAGACTAACATTCTTCTTAAAATTTCAGCTTAAGAAAATTCTGCCGAACGTCCTCAGCCGAGGCGTGTAGCGATCTTTTCTGCCCTTCGGTAAGAGGCAATTCCACCACTTGTTTGACGCCACCGCGACCGAGCTTCACCGGAACCCCGCAGTAAACGTCCTTTAAGCCATAGGCACCCGTCAAATAGACGCAGGAGGGGATCACCTCGCCGGCATCCTCCAAGATCGCGCGCACGGTTCTAACCACAGCGGACGAGGGGGCATAAAAAGCGCTCCCCGTCTTCAAAAGCTTCACGATCTCCGCGCCCCCATCCCGCGTCCTCTGGTTGATCGCTTCGATCTTTGCCGCATCCATCAAACTTTCAACCGGTTTCCCAAGGACCACAGCGTGTTGCGGCACAGGAACCATCTGATCGCCGTGCCCGCCCAAAACAATCGCCTTTACATCTTTCGCCTCGACACCGGTAGCCTCAGCAAGAAAGTACGCATACCGCGAGGAATCAAGCTCGCCCGCCATACCGATCACTCTTTCGGCGGGAAATCCGGACTTCTTCCACGCAAGCCAAGTCATGACATCCAGCGGGTTCGTCACCATCACGATGACCGCGCGGGGAGAATACTTTATGCTCTCCGTTACGATGCCGCCTACGATCTCTGCGTTCTTAAAAAGAAGATCGTCGCGGCTCATGCCGGGTTTCCGGGCAAAACCCGCCGTGATCACGATCACGTCCGAGCCGGCGGTCTCTTCATAACGATGCGTCCCGATGATCCTCGAAGAAAAACCTTCGACCGAAGCAGACTCCATCATGTCCAAAGCCTTGCCCGCGGCGAGCCCCTCAACGACGTCTACCAACACGACATCGGCAATTTCTTTCTCGATCAGTCGCTGCGCCGTCGTCGCACCAACAAAACCGGCGCCTACAACGGTGACCTTGGCCTTGCCCATGTTACCCCCTCAGCTTTCGAATAATGGCTTCGCCCATTTCCCTCGTGCCAACGGCCGAAGGATCATTGCGGTCGTCCTTAAGATCATAGGTCACATCTTTTCCTTCGCGGATCACATCCGCCACAGCTTTCTCAAGGCGCGCCGCCGCTTCAACCTCTCCCAAATGGCGAAGCATCAGAACCCCCGACAGGATGACCGCCGTCGGGTTCAGTTTGTTCATGCCTTTGTATTTTGGCGCAGAACCATGGGTCGCTTCAAAAAGCGCGCCGTTCGTTCCGATATTGGCGCCTGGAGCGACTCCCAACCCCCCCACAAGCCCGGCGCACAGGTCCGAAATAATATCTCCGTAGAGATTCGGGAGAACGAGCACATCATAAAGCTCGGGCTTCTGGACAAGCTGCATGCACATGTTATCAACGATCCGATCCTCAAATTCGATCCCGGGATACTTTTTGGCTACTTCGCGCGCGACTTCGAGGAACAATCCGTCTGAAAACTTCATGATATTGGCCTTGTGAACCGCTGTCACTTTTTTCCGTTGATTCGCCTTCGCATAATCAAAAGCAAACTTCACAATACGCTCCGTCCCGGCCACGGAGATCGGTTTGATACTGATGCCCGAATCCGGACGGATCTTTTTCTTGGACATTCTTTCGATGTGCTCGATCAGCTCAACCGCTTCGGAGGATCCCTTCTGGAACTCGATCCCCGCGTAAAGGTCTTCTGTGTTCTCACGAACGATCACAAGATCGATATTCGTATACCGGGAACGAACGCCGGCGTAGGATTTGCAAGGGCGGAGACATGCGTAAAGATCAAGCTCCTTGCGGAGGGCCACGTTCACCGAACGGAACCCGGTACCAACGGGCGTCGTCAAAGGCGATTTGATAGCGATCTTGTTCTTTCGAATAGATTCGATCACCCGGTCCGGAAGAGGCGTCCCTTCTGCCGCCATCACGTCCATTCCGGCGGTTTGGACATCCCAATTAAATTTAACTCCTGTGGCTTCAAGGCAAGCCTTGGCGGCTTCCGCAAGCTCGGGGCCGACACCATCTCCGGGGATCAAAGTGACATTATAGGATTTCATGAAATGCCTCGACTCTCTAGGGTTATAGATCTTTGAGAAGATTGCGCTCCTTTTGGGCTTCCGCTACAATGGCGGGCAAATGGTCAGCTAAACCACCCAAAGGGCTCTTATTTTATATGAAGACCTCCAAAATTAAAAGTACGCTCTTGGAAGCTCTCGACAAGGCCGGCAAGATCATCCGCTCTCATTTCGGAAAGGAACAAAAGATCACCAAAAAGGGCGAGTTCAACCTCGTTACCGAGATCGATAAAGCCTCGGAAAAAGCCGTGGTCGACCTCCTTTTGAGACGCTTTCCCGACCACTCGATCCTTGCGGAAGAATCTCCCGCCATCTCCGGATCGGAATACCGCTGGATCATTGACCCGATCGATGGAACAACGAATTTTGCTCATGGATTTCCGATCGTATCCGTTTCGATCGGTCTCGAAAAAAGCGGGCAGCTCATCATGGGAGGGGTTTTTGACCCATTCCGGAAAGAACTTTTCTTTGCTGAACGCGGCCAAGGTGCCTTTTTGAACAATCGTCCCATCCATGTATCCAAGACCCGGACTCTTTCGGAATCGCTACTGGCCACAGGATTTCCCTACGATCGAAAGAACGACCCGGACACCTACTTGAACATGCTTCGGGTTTTCCTGACCCAGATTCAAGGGATACGCCGCGGCGGATCGGCCGCGATCGACCTTTGCTATGTTGCTTGTGGCCGTTTCGACGGCTACTACGAAATGAAACTATCTCCTTGGGATAAAGCCGCTGGCATGATGATCGTCGAAGAGGCGGGAGGTAAGCTCACAGACTTTTCGGGAAGTCCCCTTACGCTCCTAGGCCTACAGAACCTGGCGACAAACGGTCAGATCCATCAGGAAATGCTCCGGGCTCTGGCCCCATTCGCTTGCTCGAACTGATCGTCTCTAACTCGAAAAAAACTCTCTCGAGATCGCAAGCAAGTCGCGACCATCCAAGGGTGGGAGAAAAACAAACGAATTAAAAATAAAAAGCGCCGGGCACAAAGCCCGGCGCTTTCAACATGCAGTGTTCTTGATTACTTCTTCGCGGTACCGCTAATATCCACCCCACCATTTGGGAGCGGAAGATCCGCAGGGATCGGAAAAGTCACCAACTGGATCGCACCACCCACCGTGTTCGTCACGGCATCGACGAGCCCTTGGCCAACGCCCGCCCACACATTCTTGCCTTCATTGGCATACTCATTCGGCGTCGCGAAAATATCGATCCAGCCGAGGAGCGTGTTGGTCAGACCATACTGAAGCTTGCCGGAGATCTTGTCCCCATAGCCCTTCTCTTCAGTCCACGGACTTGCTGCAAATGCCACCGGTGCGAGAAGCATCGAAAGAACCATTACCAGACTCATGATCTTTTTCATTGCTTTTCCTCCCTTGGTTTTTAGAACCCTGCATGTTGCCATTTGCTTGTTTTTATTCTGCCATAAGTGATGGTGACCGACAACCTCTAATGCGGTGGGGGGAGGGTATCATCCTTTTCCTCTCTTCCCGTCTCTTTTATCAGAGTCCCTTGCCGCCCTAGCGTCGACCCGCTATCATACCGCCCATGAAAACGCCCTCTGTCGCGCTTTTGAAAATTACAAGACCTCTTCTCCGCTGGTACTCCCGCCACAAAAGGGACCTTCCCTGGAGACGCACGCACGATCCCTACAAAATATGGGTCTCCGAGATCATGTTGCAACAAACCCAGGTCGCGACAGTTATTCCCTATTACAGCCGCTGGATCAAACGATTTCCCTCCTTGAGTGTATTCGCAAAGGCTCCTCTCGGTGAAGCGCTTCGCTTTTGGGCTGGCCTTGGTTACTATCGCCGAGTCAGAATGTTCCATCAAGCCGCTCGGATCATATTGAAAGACTTTGGAGGCAAGATCCCTCAAACAGCGGACAAGCTGAAAGAGCTCCCCGGCATCGGCCGTTATACAGCAGGAGCGATCGCGAGCATTGCCTTCGGAGAGAAAGCCCCCGTTCTGGATGGTAACGTCATTCGCATCCTAACGCGGATTTTCGCCGTAGCGCAAAGCGTGGATAAGTCTGGGACCCGGGAAAAGCTCTGGGAACTCGCCGCCTCGCTACTTCCCGTCAGAAATCCCGGTGATCTGAACCAGGCGCTTATGGAATTGGGTGCAACTGTCTGTTTTCCTCTGACACCCCTCTGTCATAGTTGCCCCGTAAAAAAAAGCTGCATCGCCCACACTACGCGGGAAGAGATCCTTTACCCCGCGCGCTCCGGAAGAGATCTGTATGAGAAACGCCGCATGGCTGCGCTTGTATTGAAAAATAATCGCAATGAGGTCTGGCTTGAAAAACAACCTACGGAAGGCCGCTGGGGAGGGCTTTGGATGTTCCCTTTCTGGGATCAGAAGGCCGCCCTACTGGCCGAACCCTGCGCTCGGGGGAGAGATCCGAAAATAGCATTCACCGTCCAACACGCTTTCACAAAATACAGGATCTTTTTGGACGTTTACACGTTGCCGTGTCTCGCTGAAAAACCGGAAGGGCGGCACGGAAAATGGTTCCCGCTCACAAAGCTTGGAAAAACCGCCATGCCAGCCCCGCACAGAAAGATCGGACGATCCTTACTGCGCGGAAAAACGTCTTAGATCCCTGTCCCCACAAGGGTCTAAGCAAAATACGAGGAACCTACGGGCTCAACTCACCTGCAATATGTTATCCGAGGATAACCGTGATCAGCCCCAAGATCCTTATTGGTTCATGCGATCGGTCAACCAGGCATCCAGGACGTCTTTTTTGAAACGCCACTGTCCGCCGATCTTCGTTGCCGGAACCTCACCCTTCTTCAGCAAACGATAGATCGTCACGAGATGGAATCCCAGATACTTCGCCGCTTCCTTAGGCGTCATGATCTGAGTTCTCTCGCGGCGGGGATATTGGTACTCCGCACTCTGTTGCTCTTTCGGCTGTTCCACTCTATCCCTCCTTGTTTAGTATTGCTATTTCAGAGTCCATTATAGCTATATACTACAACATAACCTATCCTACATACTATAAATTGTCAATAGTTGCTAGTTTTTACGCTTTTGCTAATTTCATGTAAACCTTTGTATTTAATGCGCTTACAAAAGATGGCGATAAATCAAAAAAATATTATTGCTTGTTATTTTTATTCATTGTAATATTTAACCCTGTTGTTCCTGAGAGACCGCTTTCAAACCTTTTGGTCCTACTCGAACTTTTCTAAAAAAGGGAGGTTGTTCATGAAGAAAGCAAAGGTATTGCTGGCTCTTGTGATCTGCGCTTTTTTGCTGGTCCCGATGAGCTTTGCAAAGGATGTTTGGGAAATGGCATCGTCGGAAAACTATAAAGAAAAAACAGGCGGGATGTTCGGCCGCGGTCTTGTTAATGCTGCGACCAGCCCCGTGGATATCGTCGTCCAGACCGTCAGCAAAACAAAGACCGAAACGCCTTTCATCGGGACGCTCACGGGTATGGCCGGAGGTCTCGGCTGCACGGCACTCCGCGCAAGTTCCGGTATCGTTGACGTAGCCCTTTTCTGGGTTCCGGGCTTCAACGGCTTCCCTGTCTCAAAATCCTATGAGAACTGCTTAGAAGAATCCCCTGAGGTCGTCGAGCCGATCCAGGCTCCGGTCGCAGCGGCCATGGTTCCCGCTGTGACGGAAACCGCTTCTCAGGAACCGATCGTAACGGTCTCCGAAGCAAAGCCGGCTCCGGTCAAAGTGGCCAAAAAGCACAATCCTTACGATTACGTAAAGAAATAAGTAGTCCTTTAAAATAAAAAAGCCCCGCCATTTGGCGGGGCTTTTTTTATGTCTTCCTGCTTCTCTAAAATTTAAAGACCTAGCTCTCGAAGGGTAAAGATCGGGGAATAATTGTAATTGGCAAGAACCTCCGCCGCACCTTCATTCCGGTCCACGAGACAAATCGTCTTCACAACCTTGGCGCCAAGCTTTTCCACTTCTTTAATCGCCTTCAGCACAGATCCGCCCGTGGTGATCACATCCTCAAGCATCACGATCTTGTCGCCTTCAGCAAGAAGAGGCCCTTCGATCATCTTTTGCATCCCATGATCTTTTGCTTCTTTGCGGACAATAAACGCTTTGAGGGGTTTTCCGCTCTGAGAACTTAGAACGGAAACAGCCGCAGCGATAGGATCGGCCCCCAGCGTTGGCCCGCCTACCGCATCAGCACCGGCCGCTTGCGCCATATGCAGGATCACTTTTGCCATCAGAAAGAGTCCCTGAGCATCAAGCGTTACCTGCTTGCCATCAATGTAGTATTGAGAGATCTTTCCGGACGCCAGCCTGCGCTCCCCACGAACTACAGCTTTTTCCTGGATCAACTTCAAAAGTTCTTCTTTGAGCGTTCGTTCATCCATGATCTATGACTCCTTTTTGTTCATTCTACCCGGGCTCCGCGGACAACTCAAAACTTTTTCTCGGATCCGCCGCGAAAGCCCTTTGATCATCTGCGCTTCAGGCTCTAAAAGTCCGGCCCTCTTAACGAGACCCCGCAGGGTTTTCAATATCCTTGGCAGAAGATCCGCCCCCCCCCTACGATAGCCCAGTACATGAAGCGCCTGCTCAAAGTGGGCCACTGCTTCTTCGATCCCTTTTTTATCGAGAGCCCGTTCGAGCACCGGAGCCGTTTTTTCTCGCTGATGCCAAATGAGCGCAAAAAGCATCACCATCACTGCCTGAGCAAGATTCAGGGATGGGTATACCGCTCCGGTCGGGATCGTGACCAAATAATCGCATAAAGCGCTTTCATCATTCGAGAGCCCCTTCGATTCCCGCCCAAAAACGATACCCACCTTCTGACGAAACGTTGCCGTCCGGAGCTTCGAGATTCCGGCGTCGAAAGGAAGGAAAACTCCCCGATGTCCACCCCCCCGACGCGAGGTTCCGACCACAGTACCGAGATCAGATACGGCTTTCTGAAGCGATGAAAAAACAAGAGCCCGCTTAAGCACGTCCTCGGCAGACACCGCCATCTTTCTGGCCTTCGTGCGCCATCTTTGGGGCGGAGTCACCAAACGAAGATCTGAAAAACCCATATTCTTGACAGCTCGGGCAACGGCCCCAATGTTGTCGGGGTTTTCAGGGCAGACAAGGATCACTGCGGTCTGATTGGTTTTCATGGGAAGAATCGCTCGGGAACTATGCGCTGTTACAGGTCTTTTTGCCAAACATAATCTGGGAGATCAAATCTCCGGGTCAGCGGGGTTGCATCCGCGGAAAAAGGAACGCCCCAAGGTAGAACCAGAATGTCATTGATCCCGGAGGTCAGCCTCGTCACGATATTGCCAAAAAATCGCGGAATATAAGTAGCGGGCCAGGCTTTGGGATGAGCTTGAGGTTCCGCCTTGAGCGTATACACAAGTTCCGCCGGACAGGTCAGGATATTCAGCCACCCACGTCCTTCAAGCTTCGCAACTTGTTTGAATCCGCTATCTTTAAAAGGCTCTCCGGGCTTCTCCGCAAAAAGCGCCGTTCCCCCGAGAAAAAAAACCACAAGGAACATCGCCACTATCTTTTTTTCCATGTCTCTTTCTCCATCATAGGTCCAGCATGAACTTTTTGGAAAACCGCTAGAAAAAAACCATCTGTGCCGCTTTCAGGCGGCCAAAGCTTGAAGAACGGTTCACCCGCCTCACCGCACGGGACCAGTTCCATTTCGGGATGCGCGGCTAAAAAAGCCTTTGCAACCTCTTCGTTCTCCGCTGCCTCCACCGAACACGTAGCATAATAAAGTTTCCCGGTCTCGGCAAGATGCGGTAACGCTTTTTCGAGGATCCCGAGCTGTTCCTTCGGAAGAGCCTCAAACCATGAAGAATTGACTTTCCATTTCGCGTCCGGATTGCGACCCAAGGTTCCCGTACCGGAACAAGGCGCATCGACAAGGATCTTATCAAAACCCCTTTGGGCCAGTTTGAGTTCTCCGATCCGCTCGAGCTCAGCAGGGAAAATATTAAAGATCCCGGCGCGTTTTGCTCTTTTTTTGAGTTCTTCCAATTTGTAGGATCGAAGATCCGTCGCCACAATACGACCCTTATTCTCCATCATCGCGGCCAAGAGAAGGCTTTTCCCTCCGCCTCCTGCGCAGACATCCCAAACGCTTTCCCCTGGCTTGGGATCCATGGTTTGACAGACCATCTGACTCCCTTCATCCTGAACTTCGAACCATCCATCGCGGAAAGCAGGCGTATCGAACACATTACGCCGCTCCTGCAGAATAAGACCAAAATAAGAACGGGTCGTGGAATTCGCCTCGACGCCCATCCGTCGAAAAAGGTCTACGAGCCTTTTGCGGCTGATCTTCAAGGTGTTCGCGCGAAGCACCAAAAGTGGTCGCTGCTGGAAAAAACCCAAAAGACGCTCCGTCTCCACAACGCCAAAAACCTGGACCCAGTGTTCGATCAGCCACAGGGGAAACGAATAAAGCCGTGCCATCATCTCTTCTTTGGATTTTTGTCCCTCTTCGGGGAGAAGGTGTTCAGTCAATGCGGCATAGAGACGCCCGCTCTGCTGAAAGGTATCCTGAAAATCTTCTTTGGAGAGAAGCCCTTCCTTCGCGGCGGCAAAAAGGCAGAGGCATTCCGCTGTCTCAAGGTCGTTCATGACCGGCCGGGGCTTCGCCTTCTCGACCCAAGCTTCCAGAAAACTCTTGTGCCGAAAGATCGAATAAATGGTCTCGGAAATGAATCTGCGGTCCCGGGAACCGATCTTTTTACGGTTTTGATAAAAATAGCGCGCTAGCCAGCGATCCGCGGGCATCGTGTCATTTTTGACGCCCTGCCACACTTCGGTGGCAATACGTAGCTGCGAAAGCGCGAGTCTTCGGTGAGAATCTTTCATACATCCTTTCGGGTTGAAAAAAAAGGCCTGATCCCACGGACCAGGCCTTCACACTATCAGAAAATCAAAGAGCGCGGCTCTTATTTTCTATTGTTCGCTCGAATTCAAGATCCTCTGGCGAATGTCGGATTCCCTATCGAAACGGCTTTGACGGGAAAGATCCAGGGTTCTTTGAGCGGATGAAAGCTGCTGCTGGATGTACGGGTCGTTCTCCGTATTCGCCCGGCGAGCGCTTTTGAAGGCATCCGTGGCGCTCCAGGCGTGATTGGCAAGCAAGGGAGCGAGACCGATCCAAAAAAGCCCGCCGGAGGTCAGCGTCGCGAGAAGAATGGTCGCGGTCACCGCGGCCACTTCGACCCCTGCCATGATCTTGGTTTTGGTCGCACCGATCTCACCATTCAAGGCCTGACCCGTGGTCGGCAAAAGAAGCGACGCCCCGAATTGTTTCCCCCCGACCGCAAGCGCGGGGCGGCACAGTATGGACGAGATCATCAAAAAAACGGTAAAACAAGCGAGGATTTTCTTCATAGCTCTTTCTCCTTATCCTAACGCTCGATGTTACGGCTTTTTTGACGAAATCTTTACCGCTTAGGCGGCCTGGGAGAAACTCTCCAGCCCCCAATTTGAAAGGACTTCCGCGAAAAGACGCACGCCGAAGCCATTGGCTCCTTTGACGCAATCAAAGCGATTAGCGGAACAATAAGCGGTCCCCGCAATGTCCAGATGCACCCATGGTGTTTTGGCCGGAACGAATTCCTTAAGAAACATGGCGGCCGTAATGGTTCCGGCATAACCGTCACCAACATTTTTCAGATCGGAATGATGAGATTTCACGGCCTCGCCGTATTCTTCCCAAAGAGGAAGCTGCCAGCAACGCTCCCCGACCTTTTCCCCGGCATTCCGGATGGCATCGATCAGCTTCTGATCGGTCCCCAGTATCCCACAGGTCTTATCGCCGAACGTGTGATGACACATCCCCGTCAGCGTGGCCGCATCGATGATCGCGGTCGGCTTGTATTTTTCGCAGTAAGAAAGCGCGTCCGCCAGGATAAGCCGTCCTTCGGCGTCCGTATTCATCACTTCCACGGTCTTTTTGTTGTACATCCGGATGATATCTCCCGGACGCTGCGGATCGTTCGCCACATTATTTTCAACCGAAGGCGCGAGACCGACAACGTGCAGTTTTAATTTTAGTTCCGCCACAAGCCCCATCGTCGCGACGACCGCGATCGCGCCGGACTTGTCATACTTCATTTCCTCCATCCCCTTCGACGGCTTGATCGAGATCCCGCCGGTATCAAAGGTCACCCCTTTGCCCACCAAACAAACGGTCCCGTTCGCCTTGTGCTCCTCGCCATATTCCATGATGATCAGAGCTGGAGGCGTCACGCTCCCCTGATTCACGGCAAGGATCCCGTTCATCCCAAGGGCCTTCAGCTCTTCGAGGCCCAGGACTTCATATTTCAACTTTTTCGCTTCTGCGATCTTCCTGGCTTCCTCGGCAAGCCTCACAGCCGTCATCACATTGCCCGGTTCGTTGTTCAGGTCTCGGGCAAAGATCACCGCCTTGGCGATCTTCTCGGCGCGCACCATCCCCGCCTTGGCAGAGGCCACTACCCCTTTATCCCCAGTCACCAGTTCGATCGAGGCGGGAGTTTTGGAGGCGTCTTCTTTTTTCGTTTTGTATTCCGTAAAGCGATAGGCTGCCAAAAAAGAGACCTCCGTGAAGATCTTCGCGACTTCCTCCGCAGAAACGTTCTCGGTCACAAAAGAATCAAGAAGCACGCGAACCTTCGCGGCTTTGCGGCTCGTCGCAAACCCGACCAGATTTCCAACAGCCTTTCGCAACGAAGCGACTTTGAGATCTTTTTTTGAACCCATCCCAAGCAGCGCGATTTCCTGCGCTTGACCGTATCCCGCCTGATAAGAACTAAAAACTTCTCCGGGTTTTCCTTCAAAACGTTTTTTCGCCAGGGCCGCTTCAACCGCCTTGGAGAATACCGATTCGATCTTTTTCAGGGACGGAAGGCTTTTTTCTCCTTTAAAATACCCGGCCACAAAAAGATCTGCTTTGGGAGCCGATTTCGTCAAACCCGTCAATAAAACTTTCATGATTCCTCCTTTGAAATGAGCAGGATGGTTTAAAAAAAGATCTTAACGGCAATTACCACAAGAAAAACAGCAAAGGCGCGCTGGAGCAACAAGGCATCGATCTTTAGCGACAACTGGGTCCCTAGCCAAACGCCGAGAACACTAAAAATTCCTAAAATGACCGCGGTCTGCCAATCAACCATTCCTGCCTTGCCATGGAAGACTGCTCCAGACAACGCTGTAAAGATAATGATCAAGAGCGAGGTCCCGACCGCCCGATGGATATCAAACCCCTTTAAGAGCATCAAAAGCGGCACAAAAATCGTCCCGCCGCCTACTCCAAAAAGCCCACCTAAAAAGCCACCCAATATTCCAATCAGCGCTGTTGCCATATCTAAACCTCGCGCAACGCGCGACGTTCTACGCGCAACGAATTCGTTGAGCTTTGCGCGTTGTCCGTTGTGCGCATCAGTGTCCCGCCCGGTCGAGCGCGAGATTCACGAGCCGATCCACATGTTTGATCTTGGGATGTTCCCGCGGCACATGAAAATAGGTGATCCGTTTGAATTTCTTCTCAAGCTCTTTGACCTGAATAAAGAACGGCTTGAGATGCTCCGCCTTGAGGCGATAAATCCCGGAAAGTTGCCGCGCAACGAGTTCGCTATCGAGAAAGTAATCCGCTTCGGTAAGACCCAGCTCGGAAGCCAAGGTCAATCCGCGAACCACCGCGGTGTATTCGGCGACATTGTTCGTGGTCTCCCCGATCGTTTCGCCGTGATCGGAAAGCTTATGGTCTTCGTCATCACAGACCAAGACCCCGATCGCCGCGGGCCCAGGATTGCCTCGTGCGCCACCGTCGGAATAGACCTTACCTTTTTTCATAGAGGGAATAGAGCGTAACACCTGAATCGCACGCTAATCCTTTTTGAGGTTTTGGCCCTTATGCTGCGCTTCAATGGCCTCGACTTCTTTTTGAAGTTCACGGACACGGTTCTTGAGTTCCCGGACAGGATCCGGGAGGTCCCCGTGTTCAAGATCCACGTCTTCGACCTTTTTGCCGTCGATCCGAACGATCTCAGCCGGAACACCGACCACGGTGCAATGATCCGGCACGGAATGGATGACGACCGAACCCCCGCCGATCTTCACGTGGTCACCGATCTTGATATTGCCGAGGACTTTGGCCCCGACACCCACCACCACATTGTGGCCAAGCGTCGGATGCCTTTTCCCGCGTTCTTTGCCGGTACCACCCAACGTCACGCCTTGATAGATCGTCACATTCTCACCGATCTCCGTCGTCTCCCCGATCACAACCCCCATGCCGTGATCGATAAAAAACCCGGGGGCGATCTTCGCGCCAGGATGGATCTCCACACCGGTCAGAAATCGCGCGATCTGGGAGATCAGCCTCGGGATAAAAGGGACGCGCAGTCTGTAAAGAACATGGGCAAAACGGTATAAGAGAACCGCGTGCAGTCCCGAATAAAGAAAAAGAACCTCGAGCGCGCCAAGCGGCGTCCGTGCGGCGGGATCGCGCTCAAAGCACGCCTTAAAATCACGATAGATCGAATAGAAAGGATTGTGTTTCATAGTGGCGGGTATTATATACGGGAAACAGTAAACGGGGAACGGATAACCGTTTTACTTCCCCTCTGGGGGTCTTGCTATATCCCGGATCAGACGCTAAAGCGAAAAAGCATGACGTCGCCGTCTTGAGTCTCGTATTCCTTACCTTCAACGCGAAGCAGGCCCTTTTCTTTCACTGCCGGCTGGGAACCGTATTTGAGAAGGTCTTCATAGCGCATCACTTCGGCGCGAATAAACCCTCGCTCAAAATCGGAATGAATGACCCCTGCGGCCTGAGGCGCCTTGGAGCCCTTACGAACGGTCCACGCGCGCACTTCTTTTTCTCCCGCTGTAAAATAAGTGATCAACTGGAGCGCCTTGTACCCGGTCCGGATCAGCGAATTAAGCCCCGGTTCTTCTAACCCGAGATCTTTCAGGAAAACCTGCTGGTCTTCTTCGGAAAGATCGATCAATTCGGATTCCACCTTCCCGGAGATCACGACCACTTCGGCACCCTCTTTGGCCGCGCGTTGACGCAAAAGATCCACGAAAGGCCCGCCGCCCGGGAGGTCCTTTTCCGCAACGTTGGCGCAATAAAGCACGGGCTTAAGGGTCAGGAACGCCATATCCTTCACAAGTTTTTTTTCTTCTTCCGTCAGGCCGATCCCTCTTAAGGGCGTTCCGTCCTCAAGCGCTTTTTTGACCTTTTCATAAGCGGGCATCTGCTCTTTGGCTTCTTTGTCTCCGGCCTTCGCGAGCTTTTCGGTTTTGGTGTAGCGGGCGTTGATGGTATCAAGGTCTTTGAGGCAAAGTTCCGTATCGATCACGTCAATATCGCGCGCCGGATCGATCGAGCCGGAAACGTGGACAATGTTCGGATCCTCAAAGCAGCGAACCACATGAAGAATGGCCTCCACTTCTTTGATGTGTCCCAGGAATTGATTGCCGAGCCCCTCCCCTTTCGATGCCCCGGCGACAAGTCCCGCGATGTCATAAAACTCTACTGTGGTTGGCGTCGTCTTCTGCGGATTATAGAGCTTGCTCAGCTCCCAAAGCCGCGGATCGGGGACCGGAACCATCCCCACATTCGGCTCGATCGTGCAAAAAGGATAGTTCGACGCCGCGGCATGCGCTTTGGCGATCGCGTTAAAAATAGTGGACTTGCCGACATTCGGAAGACCGACGATCCCGCACTTAAAACCCATAGTTCTCTGCCTTTCTATTTTTCGGAATTAAAACGTGCGGCACTATATCAAAAAAACCTGGATGGCACAATGCGTCTGATCTTCTCTAAGAAAAACCATCATGAATCGTTTTAATCCTCTCTTTTGACCTTTTAAAACGGTTATTTTTAGTCCTTACCTCCCCTTTAAGCTTGGAATAAAAGATGGGGGGATGTCTCTTTGAGGAGAAACCACGAAACAATTGACATATTTACATAATATGAATATATTATATGATTATTACACATATAGGAGATGCCGCTATGAAAACCCGCCATAAGAAGCTTTTAGGGGCAGGCTTTGCCCTGCTCGTCCTTTGCCTGTTAGGATTTCAGACCCCATCTCCCGCCGAATGGCAAAAACCGGCGCAGCCCTCCCTCGCGGGAAGCTCTCTCACTTGCCTGACGGCTCATCCGCTCGATGCCTCGAAATTTCTGGTCGCCTCAAAACAACAGATCTTCGAAGGCGGCAATGAACCAGGGTGGAAATCTCTTTGGTGTCAGGGTGATGGAAATACACCGATCAAAAAGATCTTTTCTTTTCCTGTTTTACCGGATTTCGTGTTCGCGGTCACAACACGCCATGTTTTTATGGGAAATCTGACAGATCGGTCCTGGCGGATGATCTACAAAGACTCTGCTAAAGAGCCTCTCGCCTTCGCCCTGGATCCCAAAAATCCGAATCATTGGCTCCTGGGGACCCGCCACGGACTTCTGGAAACCAAGACAGCCGGTCAAACATGGTCCCTCTCGCCCATATTCCGCACGTCAAAACCCGTTCCGCTCGTTGTCTTTGAGCATGGCCGACTGTTTATCGCCAGTGAAAACACGCTTCATTTGGCATTACCTGAAAACACCGCCCGTCCCATCCTGGATCTTTCTCAAAGCAGCGTCGAACTTTCCGTATCAGAAAATGATGATTCCGGCTCTCTTGAAGACCCACTCTCTTACGATCTCAAGATCCATGATCTCATCGCCTCAAAAAGAAACCCCCAGGAATTATTTTTAGCGACAGAAAAAGGCGCTTTTCGAAGCCTTGATGGCGGGCACCGGTGGGAGCCTCTTTCAAGAAACGGGCTGCAGAGCATTTCCATTCGGCAACTCGCCTACGCATCCAAAACGGACTGCTTCTATGCGGCTACTCCGAGAGGGGTCTATGCCTACGAGGCCTCGGCACAGCGATGGTCCGCTCTTTTTGAGGGGCTGGCCCGGAATGAAGCTCAAAGCATCGCCGTTGTGAACGAAGCAAAGCTGATCGCCATCACCAAGGACGGATTTGTTCAATATCCCCTCGAAGGCCTTACGCCAAAAGGAGGAGCGGCGTTGAGACTCTACCAGCCTTCGAAAGAAACGCTTTCTCTTTTTAAAGAACTGATCTCCCTGGAGCCTTCGGCGCGTGAGATCCATCAGCATGTCATCCGCTATGCGGATGTCGCGAATTCCAAGATCAAACGATGGCATGCTCTCTCCCGGGTCGCGGGACTGCTTCCCTCTTTCTCTTTTGGAAAAAGCCTGAACCGGAACGACTCCGTCACGACCTACAGCGGCAAATATATTACCGGCCCGGAAGACAAGAGCAAAAGTTGGGATGCCGATGTCAGTTGGGACCTTGGGGACATGTTGTACAGCTCCGATCAAACATCGATCGATTCACGCGAAAAGATGATGGTGGAACTCCGCAACGACCTGCTCTCGGAAGCAACGCGTATTTACTATGAGCGGCGCCGCCTTCAGATCGACCTCGTTTTCACGCCACCGGCCTCGGAACAGGAACATCTCGAGAACCGGCTGCGCTTGGATGAGCTGTCGTCACTGCTCGACGGCATGACGGATGGATTCTTCTCGCAACAGCTCGAGCTCCTTTACCGTGAGCATCCTAAATTCAACAAATTGTGGGCATACCACGAAAAGGAGGGTGGATGATGGATGGAGGATGGCGCAAAAACAATCAAAAATAGGAGGATTTATGAATAATAAAGGATACAGTCAGGGATTTCGAAAGATAGGGAACGAGAGTCGTGTTTCTCCAGCCACGCATGAAAACAAGAAACCGGCAAATATCTCTCCGAATGAGCTTAATAAAAAAGCGATCCAGAACTTTAGAGACTTAAAAATATGGCGACTCGGAAAAGAAATCGTCGCTGAAACCTATAAGCTCACGCGCCTTTTCCCAAACGAAGAGATGTATGGCCTGACAACTCAAATGCGCAGAGCGTCAATCTCTATCCCTAGCAACATCAGTGAGGGACACAGCCGAAGAGCCACCAAAGACTACCAGAGGTTCCTCAACATCGCCGCCGGATCTTGCGCTGAGCTGGAAACACAGGTGGAGATCTCTTTAGAACTGGGCTATCTGAAAACACCCACCTGTGAAAGCGTGATGGGAAAAATTGACTACGAACGGCGGATGCTTCGCAAGCTCATCAGCAAGCTTTCAGAAAGCGCCCTCCCCCCTCCTCCTTCCGCCATCCCAGGTAGCGACCGAATCCCGAGCCTCCTGGAACATTAAGCAGAGGACAAGTCCTGTGTCCCGGCTCAGGCTTGCCGAATCGAGCGGTCAAGCCTGAGTTGGCCGCACGCGGCATCAATATCACGGCCTTCGGTCCGGCGCAGCATCACGCGAAGACCGCGCCGCTCAAGTTCGCCACAAAACCGCTCCGCTTGTTCCAGAGTGGGGGCTTTGTGCGGAAATTCCGCGATCGGGTTATAGGGAATTACATTGATCTTAGCGTGAAGGGGTTTAGCAATGATCGCCACGCCTTCAGCTTCTTCGGTCGAATCGTTCACTTCCGGGATCAGGGTATATTCAAATGTGATCTCACGCTTCAGATCCTGATTGATCTTCCGAAGAGCGCTCGCAAGATCTTTGAGCGGGTAACGTCGGTTGATCGGAACCAGCGTACTGCGAACGTCATCAATGCTGGAGTGGAGCGACACGGAAAGCCGAACGCGCCCATCGACGGCTTTAACAAAATCCAGAATCTTCGGCGTCAACCCCGAGGTCGAGACCGTGATCCTTCGCGCGCTGAACGCGAACCCCCACGGCTCGATCAAGATACGAACGGCCTTGAGCGTAGCATCAAAATTATCCAGAGGTTCGCCCATTCCCATAAAAACGACATTCGTGATCTTTCGGCCTGTTATCCGGGCAATCCTCGCAACCTGTTCCACGATCTCCCCCGCCGTGAGATTGCGGATAAAAGGGCTTCGCCCGCTGGCACAAAAGGCGCAGCGGACCTTACAACCCAACTGGGTTGAAACACACACGGTTTGACGACCACCCACTTCCTCATCTTCTTCGGAATCGGCAACGTCCTTTTGCGCAATTAAGACGCTTTCCAGGAAGTGTCCGTCGACTGTCTTAAAGAGAAATTTAGAAGAACCTCCTACTGCGGCTTTTTTTTCTTCGGAAACTTCCAAAGAGGTGAGCGAAACCTTTCGGGAAAGCTGCTGGATAGCCGTCTGAGGCAGATTTTTAGCTTCGCTCCACGTCAGGATATGTTTGTGATAGATCCATTCTGAAAGCTGAGAAGCCCGATATTTGGGTAACCCCTCAGAAAGAACGATGGCCTCGATCTCATCAGGGGTGGCACCGTAGAGGGTTTTCATTTTATCGAGAGAGGCAGTCTATTGCACGGACCGCAAAGACTCTTTGCCATCCGTGGACCATGGCACATAACACGTGGTTCGTGATCACATCCACTTCTTGATCCGCATCCAGAAGAACATTCCCGCCGTAACTGCCGCCGTCAGGATCATGACCCACCAAAAACCGAATTCATGCGTAGTTCCCGGAATCACCCGAAAATTCATGCCATAGATGCTGGCGATCATAACGGAAGGCATCGTCAGCGTGGCAACCACGGTCAGACGTTTCATGACAATATTCAGTTCACTGGAAAGATAAGAAAAATAGACTTCCAGCATGCTGGTGAGGTGGTCATGCATCCCGTTGGCAAGCGCCGCAATCCGAAAAAGATGGTCACTGATATCCCGAAAATAGATCAGATGCTTATTTTTGATCAGATGTCCCGCATTACGGGTCAAAAAGTGGATGGTATCCCGTTGGGGAGCCACAATGCGACGGAGAGTCGATATGTCCTGTTTCAGCTGAAGAAGCGTCGCGAGCTTCTCTTGGGAAGGACTCTTATTAAAAATGTCTTTTTCAAGAAGATCGACCTTGTCTTCATACTGGTGGAGGGCCGGAAGATATCGGTCCACCAAATGGTCCAAAAGGGTGTGGGCCAAAAGATCCGCGCCGGAACTCATCATCCCAACCGGTTTCTGCTGCGTCTTTAAAATATCCTGAGTCACGCTCTCAAGCGGAACTTTATGAAAGGTCACCACATAATTCGCTCCCAGAAAGAGATTCAATTCCAGTGTGGAAAGTTCTTTTTGACCGTTGTTTTGAACCATTGTCAAGGCGTGAACGACTAAAAAAAGGTACTCTTCATAGTCATCGACTTTTGGCTCGGAATGCTCGTTGATGCAATCCTCGACCGCTAGGGGGTGAAAGTTAAAGATCTCAACAAGCGTATCGCTTTCAAACTCACTGGGATCTTCAAAATCGACCCACAAGAGACCGTCTTTTTCGTTGAGCGCGGAAAGAAGCCGTGCACGCGAAAGATTGGTCTCGATCTGTCCGCCTTTTTTGTAAAAAAAACTGGTAATCATGATTCGCCCTCAGGATGAACTGCGGCTATCTTACCAATCCCTCCGTCTGTTGGCGATACAAAAAACCGTATTTACCTAGCTTTTTGAAGGATTAACCTTGGAGCCACCCGCGAGCCTGTTTTATAATAGCCAACAGACAGGAGGTGACCCCGTGCCTAAGAAGATCCTTATCATTGATGATGAGCCTGAGATCTGCAAAATGGTCACTGAAACCCTCTTCGATGCGGGCTACTGCGCCTCTTTCGCTCTCAACGGTCCCGACGGTTTGGCGCTCATTAAAAAAGAGATCCCCTCCCTCGTGATCCTCGATATCGGACTCCCCGGCATGGATGGTATCGAGGTCCTCCGCCTGATCCGCGAAGAATTCCCCAACCTGCCTGTGGTGGCGCTCACCGCCAGCCAGGATACAGACGTGGCTAAAAAAATGATGCTTCTGGGGATCTCGGAATACCTCACAAAGCCGATCAACCTCGAAACCTTGCTGGATCACTTCGTAAAGGACATAATTGGCCGACCCAGATAAGCCGCTCGATCCTGGCGAAAAGCTTCCGCATCTTTAAAAAATATTGGGGGGGGATACTTCCATCAGGCTCGGAAAATGCGCGCCTTACTTTTTTTTGTGGAGAGCGACGTAATCGCGAATAGCAAGTAGGTCCTTTTTCTTGATCTTGAGAAACTCAACCCCGGAGCGGAAAAGGTCTTTATCTAAAATGCCGGTATGTCGCGTCATTCCTTCCACGGCAATCAATCGACCCTCTTCGGGCAGGACAAAACTCATGCGAACCGGAGATCCCACAGGAACGCCTTCCATAAAAGTAACGAGCAAGGCCCCGCCCTCCGAGATATCAGAAATACGCGTCTGAACACCTACTTCCGTATCACGTAATGGACAAAAGTATCGCGTGATCGCATAAATATTCGCTCGAGCGAAACGTCTTCTCTCCTGATATCGTTTATCGTGATCTTGGGCATGGGTCATAATCGCTCCTTGAGGTTTGGGTCCCTCAGTGTTTCGGCTTTTCGTCCCTAGGCCTTTAAAAAAATATCCGCACACACCCCAACAGAAGCTGTAGGTCAAACTCGCGAACAGAAAAAAACGTTTGCGCTGTCCCGGGAAGAACAACGAAACATTGGGAAGGGGAGGTCTGGATGTCTATCGGATGCAGTACAGCCGATTATCTTCGACACGATAATACAGCGGTGCGATCTTGATCTTGGGATATCTCTTGCTCAACCGGGCAGCTTCGCTCATCACGAAATCGATCTCGTTGCCGATCTCATGCATCGGAGCCAAATTCATAAAATGCTCTTCCGCGGATTCCCGAGTCCATCCTGCATTCCGAACCAACCCACTAATAAATTCCTTCTTCCGTGCGATCAGATTTCCCATCGCGCAGTGATTATGCCCGATCAAAGCGATGTGCCTCACCCTCCCCACGCCGATCGCATAAGAGACCTTGAATTCACTATAACGAAGATTGGCGCCGCCGGACCGGATGATAAAAGCGAAATTATCCGGTATATGAAGGTGCTTGCGATTGTCCATACACATGCCGATAAGCAGTTTCGCTTGATCATACCTTTCAAAAGGGCGCGCGAGATTATGATATTCCAAAAGCAATCCGATGGGATTATCTCGGTAAGCCTTAGGAATATCGTTCTTTTTCAGAACAGGCACAAGTTTGTATTTCATGTGTCCTCGGCTCCTTCTTTAGATCCATTCAAATTTCACAACATCCTTAGGACAGGAAAAACGGAGAGGGAGGGATTCGGCGCCCTTCGCTTCCGCTTCGGGTCGGCCACCCGCCCTTGAAACAGAACATCGAGTTCTATTTCAAAACAGGGCTCCCTTCGAGTCCCTCCCCGAAGCCAGCGGCCTTGTCGAACGAGATTTCCCTTAATCTCGACGGCAAGGTCGTTTTTCATTGAGAAAAACGGAGAGGGAGGGATTCGAACCCCCGAGACCCTTGCGAGCCTAGCGGTTTTCAAGACCGCCGCATTCAACCGCTCTGCCACCTCTCCCCGAAACCGGTGATCTTCCAACAAAAACGCAGGGCCATTGGCTCGCCCTTCATCTTTTCTCTTTTCTTAAATTCTTGAAGAATTCCGAGAGCAAAAACTTCGCATCATCCACCATTACCCCGCCTGTCACCTTAACGCGATGATTGAGCCGATCATCTTCCGTGATACGGAAAAGGCTGTGGCACGCCCCCGCTTTCGCGTCACGCGCGCCGTACACAAGGCTGGTGCATTTCGTCATCACAAGGGCCCCAGCACACATAGGGCATGGCTCGAGAGTCACGTAAAGCGTTGCACCCTCTAACGATCCCCGATGTTCCCGCCCGTTCGCAGGCTTCGCCTCAGGGATTTGGCTTAGCATCTCAGAGGCCTGGGTTAAGGCTATCATTTCAGCATGAGCCGTTGGGTCTCGAAGCATCTCCATCTGATTGTAAGCCCTTGCAATGATTTTATTCTTCCAAACCACTACCGCGCCTACCGGGACTTCCCCCTTGTCGAGAGCGATCATGGCCTGCTTGATCGCTTCCTTCATAAAATGTTCGTGATGGGGTTTTTCCATGGAACCTGCTTCTGACCGAAAGCTGTTCACCATAATGACATCAAGCGGGGCTTATTATAGGGATTTTCCGAGAGCGGTCATCACAAAAAGCTTGGGAAAAGCCGCGATATTACATAAAAAGGCATCGTCCCCTAAAGAACGATGCCTTTTAAAATCGCGCCCGGCAGGAGTTGAACCTGCAACCCCGACATCCGTAGTGTCGTGCTCTATCCAATTGAGCTACGGGCGCAAATCTCTCGATTCTTTCTATAACGCGTATTTGCACCCAACCCCTGTTGGGCGGGCGCATGAATCATAAATTATTATATCCGTTATACTTAGAGATTCATGGGGTTGCAACTTCACCTCCCGCCGGTCGATGGGTTTCACTCTAGCGGTATTTCAGCAACAACACTATCTCTAGGAGGGCGTCATTATACGGATTTTGGAAGGAAAAGCAAAAACAAAGGCTTTTGGAGAAAACTCGCCCGCCTTGGTCATTAAAAAATCAGAAAAACTTCTGGGCTTCCCAAAGCTGTTGAAACTTACCCCGTTGGGCAAGAAGTTCTTCCAAAGAACCTTCTTCCGTAACGCGCCCATCTTCTACCACGACAATCTTATCCACATTCTTGATAGTGGAAAGACGGTGCGCAATAATAATCGCCGTGCGACCGCGAACAACCACATCGAGAGCTTCCTGAATCTGCTGCTCCGTAACGGTATCCAGAGAACTTGTAGCTTCGTCCAAAATCAATATCTCAGGTCGGCGGAGGATAGCCCTCGCAATAGAAAGTCTTTGTTTTTCTCCCCCGGACAGTTTAATCCCACGCTCCCCGATCTCGGCATCCAACCCATCCGCTTGGTGAGCGATCAACTCTGTGAGCCGCGCCAGGTCAAGTGCCGCAACGATCTCCTCTTCGGAAACTTCCCGACGAAGACCGTAGATAAGATTGATCCGGAGTGAAGCGTTAAAAAGATACGCTTCCTGGCTGATCAGTGCCATTTTCTCATGAAGCGATCCCGTCTCATAATCCCGGATATCTGTACCATCCAGATAGATCGTTCCGGGAGGGGCATCATAGAGCCGCATCAGAAGATGGACCAGGGTTGTCTTTCCCGCGCCGGTTGGCCCTACAAGCGCGATCCTTTTCCCCTTCGGGATCTTTAAACAGATATCCGAAAGGATTTCCCGAGTATCGGCTGAGAATGAAAAATTAAGTCCTCGTACCTCGAAGCCTTCCTTGAATAAGGTGAATTTTTTTTCTCCGCTTGAAACATAATATTTTTCATCGTCGTTTAGAACTCCCTCAATCTCGCTTAGCGGCCCCTTCATCACCGCAAGCGCCGCCTGAATACGGTTAAAAACACCAAAAGAGAAAGCCGCGCGCCGCAAGACAACGAAAAAAACAAGAAACCCTGCCACACGATTTTCCGCCGGCGAAACCGACGCGATAAAGGCCATCGCTGCCACCAGGATCAAGATGACGATCAGAAGGATAACCTCTTGGAGCGGCTGTACAAGAAGTCTTTTTTTCTCTACCCGAAATTCACAATCCGCCACCCGGCTACTTGCAAAACAGAACCACTTGAGCTCCTGCGTCTCGGAGCTACAGGCCTTGATCAGAGGCGTGCAAGAAAGACTGTTGGCGATCTTTTTGCTGAGATCCATGAATTGTTTGGAATAAGAGGATGAGGACCGTTTGAGCTTCTGAATCAAACTGTGCAAGGCCAGATAAAGGAGAGGAAAAGCGATCACGGTAAAAAGCGTCATAGATTGAGAGATCCACAGCATGATCCCCAAATAGATCAACAGAGTGGATCCCTGATAGACGCATTGCTGGACCTCGGTAAACTCCTTGCCAAGCATTTGAACAAAAGTCACCAAAACCTGGTGCAGATGCCCGATGCTTTTCTTGTGAAAATACCCCACACCAAACTGCAAATAACGGCTAAAAATAACCTTTCGAAGATCATTCGAAAATCGCACCATCTGTCGGGCCGCGGCAAGCGTGGAAAGGTAATTGAATGTGTTCTTGAAAAACATCGCAAAAAGAATAAGCCCTACGAGAACGACCACATCCGTCTGCAGCCCCAAAAATCCGTGCCATCCCCGGACGAAAACAATAATCTTCTGCAACAAAGGGTATTTTCCCAAGAAATCGAAATTCCCGCTGATCACCCCTTGCGTTACAGGAACCAACAAGGCAAACCCCACCCCTTCAAACGCCGCTGCAATAAGCGCAAAAAATACCGGAGGAGCAAAATGGCGCAGGCGCAGTCCCGTTCTACGAAAAAAAGCTCTTGCCTTGTTTAAATTTTCAACCCCCTTCTTTCTTTCAAACGTCTCGGGGATAACACCCTTGAGATACATCCTTTCTCCTTCCGCTTAAACCTTCTATTCTCTGCATTCGTCTTACATCTAAGCGACTTTGAAAGCGCTCAGCATGACAACGCTTTTCCACTATTTTCAAGCTGGAGAAGGTTCCTTTCTCCAAAAAAACAGCAAAATACTCGTTTATAATTGTTTTTACCTTCTCTCGCCATTATCGTTCTGGGAAATTCCCTCCTAAAGAAAACAGCTTCAAACCTGCTCTTTTTAACCCTTATCGCCAGCCTGTTAAAACATTTTGATCTTTTATACAGACATACTGTCTAAAATCATTTTTTAAAATATTTCCTCTTCAACAAATCCAGATTTGACAAGTAGCGGGGGATAAAAGTTTCTACCCGCCCTTTCGCTCTCATGAAAAGCGTCACTGGTTTTTTTATAAAAATACCCCGTTTAGAAAAATCCACTTCATAACCGGATTTTTTTAAGAAAGGCACGATTGGTTCGTTCCATCGCGCGGAATGCAGAGCCCCCCGAGCAAAATATGGGATGGGTTTGTCGTTTGTCGTATAGCCTAATTTTATTTTCTCCACATTGGCGCGTCTCGTGCCATACCATTCCGCCAACCATGGGTTTTCGTGTGGCAAAACCATCTCTCGCAATATCTGTTTTTTCCAAAAAGCGCTCTGGAGGCTAAACATATCTTTCGAGGGTGGGATAACAATGTTTATTCCATTATCAAGGTAAGTGCTCCGCGTGTAGTCAACAGGAAACAAACAAAGAGAATCTAGATCGTTCTTTTGGAAACAACGAAAGCAATCTTGCAACCGTTGGTCATTAACCTTCCCCATAAAAAGGTAATCTACCATAATCAATAGCACGCAGGATGACTCTATCTGTTCCAATCCCGCTCGAAAGGTTTTACCAAAACATCCTCTTTTCCCAACATTAGTACATTTGATATTCAACCCTTCATAGCGGAACTGTTTTTCTTCCGTATTTAAATAAATATCGCCCGTGTATTCCGGCCAGTTTTTTTTGAACAAATCAAAAAAAAGGAACCACAGATCGGAATAAACATCGGCCGAGCTTACAAAAACGGGACAGTTTTTCATCTTCTCCCTCTTCAAGACTCTTTTGAAATGGTTTTCTGTCTTTTAGTGTAGAACTGTGAAGTTATCTCTTCGATTTTACGTTCCCACGTTTGTTGATTGGCAAAATCATAAGCGGCCCGGCTCATTGCGTTATACCGCGCAGGGTTCCCGAAAAGGTCGAGGATCGCCCCAGCAAGACCTTGGATAACCTTCTCCGGTGACGTGACCGGCACTTTAATGCCTGTCCGCTCCGAGACGATCACCGCCTGTCCGTGGAGATCGAGCGTCACGACAGGAAGGCCGTAAGCCATAGCTTCGATCAGCTGCGAGGGGCAGGAATCTCTCAGGGAGGTGAAAAAGAAGACGTCGTGGGAGGCGTAGAAGGAACGAATCTCCTGATGCGATACACTTCCGGCCAGTCGAACGCTTTGTTCCAAGTTTCCGGCCTTAACACGTTTCTCAACATCCGCTCGGACCTCGCCATCCCCGACTATGGTCAGTGTGATCTCCGGGAACGGTCGCAGTTCTTTCATCACCTCGAGGACGAGCGGCAGGCCTTTCCGCGGCAAGAACCTCCCGGTCCACAGAAGCTTCAGCCGTCCTTCCTCGCGTTTCCGTTCGGGGAACGATGGAGGAAAAAAATCTGCGGGGATTGCTACGTCAAGCGAGAGGTATGGATTCTTTGCGCCGTTCCGTTCCGCCAATTCCAGGGTCTCGCGATTCGACACGATCACAGCCTTCGCCGCGCGGATCATCCTGGAACAGGCTGGATTGAAACGAAGCAACAGCTTCGCCGCCAACTCCCGCTTGAGCTCTGCCGACCATCCCGACAGAAAATAGTCTTTGAAAACAGCGGGCGCGCGCTGTCCGCTTCCGGCCGGCCCGAAAAGGAGCGGGATTGGCAATTTGTACAGAAAAGATCCGCAAAAAAAATTGCCCCAGCTTACATGATGCGCAAGATCGAAATTCAGACGCTTGTGCAACTTTATCGCGACCCGATACGCCAGCCACTGCCATAAGAAATAATAAAAATACATTCCAGCCTGGGATAGCTTATACAGACCCTCGAACCCGAACGGGAGAGATACGTAATGAAAATAAACGTTGGAGGACCCCGGATGCCGCTCGATCGCCGGGCGATTGGTCCCGCGGGTCAGGCAATGGACCTCATACTTTTTTTGAGCCAGACCTACGGCCCAGTTCCATCCACAAGCGGGCTCTGACCCTTTAAAAGGATCGCAGGCAAAAGCGGACAACAGGACTTTTTTCATCAAACAACATCCGTTTTATTTTGTTTAAGATCTTTTTTATATATTCGTTCTAAACCGAGACCTTCTTCGTCAACCCGTCGCGGCCAACATCTTCACTTCTGAAAGCCTGAATAAGGTGCGCGAACAACAAAACATGCAGAGAAAAAGCCGTCGTTAAAATATGGAAATTGTTCAGGGGGGCTTCCGTCATGCAAGACATCAGGATCACGATCAGAAAAAGGAACGGGACCGGCGTTTTCGCGGCAACTTTCATCGTAGCCCGATAAAGCGCCCCTATGTATATCACAAACCCTGTAAACCCGACCATTCCGGACATGCCCAAGATGTGTACGAATTGATTATGGGCCTGCCCCGCCGCCGCAAGGCTATAATGGCTGCGAAAGGACAGGTTCCACAGGTTCACCCCGTAGCCGAACCACGGGTTCTCCTTCCAGATCTCCATAGTGATATTCCAGATCGTGGTCCGGCCCGTTAGCGAAAGTATCTCTTTTCCCCGCTCGTACTGCGAAAGATCGATAAAGCTTGCCGCAAACGCAACTGCCACCATTACAAAAAAAACGTAAAAAGAAAAACCCCGCCATTTCACATGGATCGTTTTCCGTCGTCTCAAGAGCTGATTCACCTTAAGGATGAAAAAATACAATCCGATAAGCACGGCGCAGGCCCATACGGTCTTGGACTGCGCCAAGATCAACACGGTACAGGCCGTTACCAGATTCGTTATCCTTATCACGTTCCGGCTCGGCGCTATGATCTCCATGCCCAAAGCTGAAATGGCTATTGGACCGAGACTGTTCGCGTGCGGGGCGACGCCGTACAACCTGAAATCTATGCCGGGTAAATAACTCTTATAATTCCTGTATTTGGCAAAGTCGGGGGCTATGAACATCGCCAGAATGCTTCCATACATAAACGCGAACAAAACGACCTTGGTGACCGCTGTAAGATCTTCCTTCGGGATCCCGGGAGCCCTGTACATCGTAAAAAAAACTAACGGGGCATACAGCATTTGCGTCCTAAAACCCGGCACCTTGCCGAACAATGCCGAACAAACGACGGTGGTGAAAAAGAACAACAGATAAAAGAACCAGAGTTGGAATTCTTCCCGTTTGTGGAATTTTCTCCCCACCCCGGACCTGAGGATCGCAATCCCGCACAAAAAAAGGATGCCCGCGACAAGCCCCCTGCTAACAGTGTCCGCTACGCCGCGGCCAACTTCCGGGTTCGGCGAGCCGAGCGAGCCCAGCGAAAAGTCTCTTGGCGCCAAGGCCGTTGTCAGGATCGCGCCGAAACCAACCAACAGGAGTATGGTCAAAACAAGTGAAGACTTATTTCGAAAAAACATAGTAGCCTTTTCCCCCAAAACATTTTTTACCGACAAAGCACGTCCGCCCTTTTGATGGCGGGGTCACCAATAACATCCGCCCTCAACAAGTTCCTTTTTGGGGGGGATCTCGTCCTCCTTGGGCCTGACCCAGTATTCATTGTACAGCCAATTTCGTGATGGCTCGTTATCCCATCTTTTTCCTTTGATCCCAAAAAGAAGCTGGGTCACTCCCCCCATATGAACGGCTTTTTTCCCTATGCTTTTAACATAGACTGCCAAAGGTAGCCCATAGGCTCCGGCCCCAATGATGGCTATATCAAAATCCATTGCGCTGATCTTCTGACACATGGAATCCAGGGCTTCGAACCACGTTTTGTATTCAGACTTTTCTCCGGCTATCGTTTGAACGGCTTTGAGCGTTCTTAACTGGAAATCCGGAAGGATGTTCTTGTTGGAAAAAAGATACTCTCTTTTTCCAAACTGTTGACGGATCGTTTTTTCGAAGGGATGAACCACCAGCACCTTTTTCCCTTTCAAAAGACCGGTCCAGGGATCCTCAGAGAACCATGGCTCAAGAGATCTCAAAGGCATGAGATCCGCGTTGGGACAATTCTTTTCCGCGAGAATGTTTTCTCCGCCATATCTTAAAAGAGCCAGCCCGTCCGCCATTCCAAGATCGGTCAGGTACCGTCTCGCGAACCGGTCCAGCAGGTCATTCTCCGATGGAAAAAAACCGCTATAAAAACACATGTTCCGCCTTGAGGCCAGGGAATAACGCCTTTTTTTGTTATTCGCGTGTCTGTGATAATAAGCACAACATTGCGTTTCAGTGGCCCCCATCCTCAGGACACAACCCGCGCCCTGAGAAGATAACATCCTTTTGATCAGATTGTTCCCTTCCGCCACAGAGGCCACGGGTTTATGATAGTCGCTGGCATCCAGTTGCCTGGGTTTAGACACGAGCCCGAGCGCAATCAATAATCGTTTGATGCGTTGCTCCGCGGCTAAAAAGATCTGCAGAAATCCCATTCGTTCTCTCGTTTCTTTGACTCAGCCAGTTCGCCTAAACGTGGCCGCGCAGCTCTGCCGCGAAACCCCTTTTAGTCTGGAGACAGTGCTCGCCGGCACTCACAAAGAGTTTCCTTCCGGCTTTCTTCTTCGCTGCTCAATCCAACAAACAAAATCGTTATAGCTCCCCAAAAAAAGGATCCTCGCCCAGGCGGCCTTCTTTAAAAAAAGGCATAACAAGACAGGGATCCCTGTTGAAAAAACGATCCGCACGATCTGAAGATGCAGGGGCCGGAACCCGCTATCCAGCATGCCGTACTGTATCGCCTGGTGCAAAAACATGATCACTAGCGACGATCCCCCCAGCAAGGAAAGCATCACACCCGCGCCTGAGACAACGCTGGCGATTCGCGCGACCCAAACGCAGAGCTCAATTCCCCCAAGGGCCACCAGAAAGGAAACAATCACGGCCCCGTATTTCGCATATTTCATGTTGTAATCAAAACTTATGTGGAATCCCATCGCAAGGAACGCTTCGAGGAAGAACATCGACAGCAAGACGCCCCGGACCCATCCCTTTTCAAAATGATCTTTTCCGAAATAACCGGCGCCAAAAAAAGGCAGTGCCGCCAGGACCGTATTCAAGGCGAACGGAAGTTTTAATTGCGGAACATACGAGGCATTCATCATGCTCGCCAGATAGGCCATGACCAGGATGGTAAGCACTGTTTTTGTTTTGTATCGGTTCACAAAAAAATTGAACGTTTGCTGCGTAAAAAAGAGGCATGTCACAAACCAAAACACGCTCGTAACACCGGTCAGCATCACTCCGCCGTAAACTTGGCGGGCAAAACCCTCAACGCACAGGAAGAAAAAGTCGAGGGAAGGATCGGACCCCAAACGCACTATCGCTTTCATGGCATCCCTTGAATTCAACAGGGTTAAAAAAACAGCATAGGGAATAAGGAGATGGACCGTTTTTTTTACAATATATCTCCCAGTATCTTTTTCCGGGCGGAATAAAAACCCGCTGATAAAAAAGAAAAGCGGCATGTGAAACATGTAGATCACGTTGCGTAACTCCCCTCCCGCGACGTGCCCTACCACCACAAGCAGGATCGCGATCCCTTTTAAAACGTCTACCCACCGCTGTTTCTCCACTTCACCCTCTCCGGCTATGCCGATGAACGGTTCTTTTGTCTTTGTCCCGCTTATGTTCTCCGCTAGCGGCGCCCTAGGCCTGCTTCATCTCCTCCAGACATTCGCGAGCATCCATCCCGCCTCGCAAAAGTCGGCTAAGGCTTCCGATTATCGGGAGTTGAAGCCGAAGCCGGTCGCTAAGCTCCTGGCATGCATGACACGTCGCAACGCCCTCGGCGACGCGGCCAGCCAGATCTTCCATGGCATCCTGAGGAGAGCGCCCCTTAGCCAGACTTTCTCCAAAGCACCGGTTCCGGCCGCTCGCGCTAAAACAAGACGTAAGAAGATCCCCTAAGGTGCTTTCGCTTAAAAAAGAATCCGGATTAGCACCTAAGGCCACGCCGATCCGCCGCATCTCGTTCAATCCCTTGGCCACAATAATGGACTTGGTGTTCACTCCCACCGCAAAGCCGTCGCACATTCCCGCCGCGATCGCCACGATGTTCTTCAGCGCACCTGCGAGCTCCACGCCGGTCAGGTCCGAACTGCCAACGACCTTGAACTGATCCGAAGAAAACACCGGTTGAAGACTGTCCAAAAAGCGAAAATTAGAAAGCGCCAGAGTGGCTTCGGCAAAAAGACCTTGTGCGACCTCTTTCGCGATATTGGGTCCCATAAGAGAACCCACCGTTTGAAACTTCCCGTACTCTTCCGTCAGGATCTCAGAAGGTCTCGCCCATGTTTTTTCTTCTATCCCTTTGCCCAGGTTGATCGCCATCATATTGTTGGTTAAAAATGGGCGGAACTGTTTCAAGCGTTTGCGAAGATGTTGAACCGGAAGCGCCCAAACAATAAGGCCGCATCCCTGCGCCGCCGCCGCCATATCATCGGTCGCTTGGATTTTGGAGTTCAAGTTTACCCCGGGCAAATAACGCTCGTTACACCTTCTTTCCAGCACCGCCGACAGAGTGTCCTTTTGATCGGTCCAGAGGCGCACCTCTTGAGCTTTACTCGCCAGGTGGTTGGCCATCGTAGTGCCCCAAGCGCCTGCGCCAACAACCGCGATCTTGTTTAGGCTCATTCCTTTACCTCCGAAATTTCTGCATTATTTGAAAACACCCTTTCGATACTGCTCTTCGAAAATCTCGCAACTCCGCCTTTCCTTGAGAGCTCTCCAGTCTTGCCGGCTCCAGGGAAGGCGCGCTTTCTTGAGAAAAAATTATCTTTCATTCCCAAGGTCGCTTTTGATCTTTGTCGTTGATATTTCCGGCGTTCTTGAGAGGTACACAACTTCACAGCGTTCCTTCAAGAAATCGAATTTGCCGCGCCAGTCATCCCCCATCACAAAACAATCGATCTGATATGTTTTAACATCTTCTTTTTTTTGTTCCCAGGAACGCTCGGGAATCACCAGGTCCACATATCGAATGGCTTCCAAAAGGGCTTTTCTTTGTTCGTAGCTGAAATAACAGACCTTTTTCTTTTGCGCATTAAATCCATCATCCGAAAGTCCCACGACAAGATAATCCCCGAGCGCCCGAGCGCGACGCAAAAGCTCGATGTGCCCGTAATGCAACAGATCAAAGGTGCCGTAGGTCAAAATTCTTTTCATGGTCGTTTCCCTTTTGCTTGGCGTATGAGTGTTCAAGGTCCATGTTTTCAGGAAGATGGGGGCTTTTTCTTTCTTCTTCGGGAGGGAGCGCAATGTAATCACCGTAAAGCGACCTCAAATATCCATCATGATCCGCGGGGATCCTCACTTCCAATCCCTCAAATCTTATCGGGCACCCCTCTCCGAAAAAACCCAGCGGTACGGTCTCCCTTCTCCCCCATCGCCCGTTCCAATTATGGACCAGACCGCTTTCACCGTAATCGTATTTCCGCATCAGCTTCTCGATCTTCTCCCGCAGATATTTCAGCGGGAAAATTGCGTACACCAGAGAGGGAACGATCTTCGGGAAGATCCTCCGCTTGACCCCGAGCTTTAAAAGGATCGCCTCCCGATGGATCGTGAAAAGCCAGGCGTCAATCTTTTGCGCGAGGGGGTGTTTCGAAGCCCCGTCCAAAGGAAACAGATCGACATACACGCCGTGGTTCATCCTGAGATGGGCGTATTTCGTTTCAATAAAAGAGGTATCGGTCTTCCGGACCTTGGCGAAAGTCAGCGGATAATCCGGGTCGGTCTCAGGGGTCTGCAAAAAGAGATCCCTAGGCAATTCTTTCGGGGCCAGCGAAAGAAACTTCTCGTAATCCGGCCTTGGCATGCCGATGTCGATATCGTCATCCCAAGGGATAAATCCGCCATGCCGGACCGCGCCAAGAGCGGACCCACCGATTAAGAAATAGCGGATCCGTTCTTTTTCGCAAACGCGGACGATCTCTCTGAGCATCGCCGTCTCCACTTTTTGTAGCTTTGTCAGAGTAGCATCCGAAACAGACATCCCCGATCTCCTTCCCCGTTTATCTTTCCGCTCGCCGCCTCTTGAAAAAACAAAGGTTCCCGTGTTCTGCTCAAGACGCTATCTGTGAAAGAGGCTTTATCACTTTGGCCGGGTTTCCCGCCGCAATTACATCCGAAGGGATCGTTCCGGTCACCACCGACCCGGCGCCGATCACGCTATTCTTGCCAATCTTCGCTCCTTTCAAAACGATCGTGTTCGCGCCGATAAAAACATTGTCCTCGATAAACACCGCTTCGGTCTTGATATCTTTGGGGTCGGCATTGTATCGCCGTCCGTCGGCTTTTATCGCGTGGAAATCCGTATCCACGATAGTCACGTTCGCCCCCAACAGCACGTTGTTCCCGATCTCGACCGACGCCGCAGCGCAAATCACCCCCCCGCTGATACCTGTATGAGCGCCAATACGGATTGAGGCCCCCGGTCGTAGCAACCTCAAAATCACGGGATGATTAACGCCAAGAGCCGTAAACTCAGACGACGAGCAAAGCGAACACCCATCTCCAATGGTAATCATTCCTTGCTTTGACAGGGAAACTATCGGAAAACCATAAAATGTTACTCCAGAACCAATTTTAACTCCGTTACTTCTCATTTTTAAGAATACAAAAACACGCCAAAATAAAAAACGTAGATATTTCGGGTATTGGCTAATTCGAAGAATCTTTTTTATCATTTTTCCTCTTTTATCGTTGTTGCAGCTTGTATCATTGCCATGGCATATTTTTTCTCATAAGCTTCCGCCACAACCATGGGGCTAAACAGTTTTTGAGCTCGTCCCCGAGCTGCGTTGGTCAAAGAAGCATACCTTGCTTTATCGGTAATAATTCTGATCATGCCATGATGAATGTCTGTTTCGGACTGAACGTCTACTAACTCTCCCGCCTTACCGTAATCCAGAACCCAGGGGACAGCTCCGCTTTTATCCCCACCAATTACTGGGATTCCCATCGCCATCGCTTCGACGAGACACATACCGAAGGATTCCTCAAGCGCTGGGTGCAATAAAAGATCCATAGACGCGAGATTTTTCAAGAGATCTTCATTTTGTTTGAACCCACAAAAAACCAATCCTTCACCTATTTTATTTTTCTGCGCCCAACGCTGCGCTCTTCCTCCAGGACCAAAATCATTACCAAACAAATAGAGCTTTGCGACAGGAAATCTCTCTCGTAACAATGCGAAAGCCCTAATAGCAGGTTTTGGATTTTTCCTCGCTTGCCAACCATTCAAAATCATTGCTATCTTCGGCCGTTCAGAATCAAAACACCCCCTTCGTTCCACAAATGTGTTTTTAAATAAACCGTTGGGAGCTGGGTTTGGAACAACATCTATGGGAACTCTTGTGTATCTCTGGATCTCTTCTTTTAAATATTCTGAAACTGTTGTGAAGGCTCGCCCTTTTTTAAAAACTTCTTTTGCCATAAAAAACTTTCCTAGCCGATATATTGTGGGAATATATCTGAGAACTTTTAGCGGAGAATCGTGGCAAGTAATTAGATGGGGCATCTTTGTCTCAATGGCAGCCAAAGCAAATTCATAACTCCAGTGGGCGTGCACGACGTCCGGTTTGTCCGTCTCCATGGCCCGACGAAGCGCTTCGCGTTCCTCTTTAAAAAAATCCAGCATCCGCCCCAATCGTTTACCGTTGAACCGTAAGGAATGCGGGCGAAAAGGCACTATATAGAGCTTGAAGGAGGGGCCGGTCGCGATCACTGTTTGCCGAATCGAAGGCGAGACGGCGTCCAGGGTATACGCAGAGACCTCGTGTCCCCGTTCGATCAACGTGGAGATCAGCGTTCCCAGCAGAGACGCTCCCCCATACCCCCGCGGAAGGTCCTTGCCGCCATCGCTCAGATGGCTTGAAACATCTTCGGTCGCGACCGGACCCGCGATTCCGATTCTCAACGGCGCCTCCTGTCTGCTTCTCGTGCAATAGCAGTCTCATAAATGCTTTTTAATATCTCCATATTCCTTGAGGAAGAATATTCTTTTTCAAACTTATCGCGCGCGCATCTTCCCATCTCCGCACAATCCTCAGGGTTCTCGAACATCCACTTGATGGCTGCCGCCAGGGATTCGGCATTTCCTGGTTCGAACAACCGTCCCGTTTTCCCGTCTTCCACGATATTCTCCAAAGAGCCTATCTTGGAGGCAACGACCGCTTTGCCGCAAGCAAAAGATTCCGCAATAACCATAGGAAAACATTCATAGCAAACAGAAGGAACTATCATAAAACAGCTGCCCCGGATAAGAGCCATGGCCTCTGCGTGGTTTTTTTCTCCAAGGAGCTCTATATCGTTTTTATCAAAACCTCGAACTTTTTCGCAAGCTTCCGAGGCTAACGGTCCAGTTCCCACTATCTTGATCGGGATCCCTTTTAATAAGCGCATCGCATCAAACAAGCACCTGACCCCTTTTTCTTGTGATAGCCTTCCAACAAAAACAGCGTATTTTCCCGACTTTTCGATCGGTTTGCCGGGGTCCAGAGCAATAAAATTTGGTTTAACGGAAACTGCGTTCTTCTTTAATCCGTAAACAGCCATTTTGGTTTTGCAGAAGTTTGTAAGCGCAACGTAAATATCTATGGTTTTCCGCCACGTCGCAATCGCTCTGTGGACCGTAATGGTCACGGCAACTAAAAGCGTGCTTAAAAAGGACCCTCGGTAGCATCGATGCCATACTCCGGGCCACGGGAAGAACTTGCCGCCGCACTCTTCGCAAACGTGCCCTTCGCGAAAAAAGGTCGCGGCCGGACAAAACAACCGGTAGTTATGCAATGTCTGCACGACAGGAATGCCATTTTTTTTTGCTGCCCAATAACATGAGGGCGAGATCGCCATCCATGTATTGTGCACATGCATCACGTCTGGCTTGAAATCTTGGATTGTCGCGTTGATCTCTTGATAAGTGCGAAATGACCATATCGCTGAAATCGGAAGTTTGAGCCGGGCAAGCAATCCTTTTGCTTCATCGTTAGTTCTCAAATAGGTTCGTACTTCGTGCCCGTTTAAGCGCAGAGCTGCTATTTCGTTTTCAACAACGCTATCTTCGCCTCCTCTGAACCGATACTTATTGTGGACTATCAGAATCTTCACAATTTTTCCACCTTTTTACTTTCCTACTGCAGCACAAACACCTCTGAAAAAATTTTCAGCCATCGTTTCGATTGTGTATTTATTCGCGGCACAACGGCAGCCTTCCACGAGAACCCTCCGGGCGTCTTCATGCTTTAATAGAAAGGCTACCCGCAATGCGTAGGCTTCCGGATCGTCGGCCGGGGTCACGACCTCACCGTTCACTCCGTTCTCAAGATATTCGATCTCGGGAGAATGGTAAGGGACGGAGGTCGTGATCAAAGGGATTCCGAGCGCGAAGGCATCGAGGATCACAAGCCCCACGAGGCCGGGCATGAGTAGAAGCTTTGAGAGCATGCAATAAGGGACCTTTTCTCTTTCGAAACGCGGCCCTTCATAATGGATCCAATCGTGCCGTTCCTCCGCGTCGCGGATAAGTCCTTCGTCCGGACCGGCCCCGAGAAAGATCATCTCAAAATCAGGAACTTGTTTTTTGATCCGCTGGCAGGCGTCAAGTAAGAAAGGGATCCGTTTTTCCCGGTACATCGCTCCGGAGTAGATCGCGACATTCCCGCCGCGGAGGCCGAGCCGTCCGCGGAGCGCGTCCAGGTCGCGAGCGGTGACGTTTTCTTTCGCTTCGCTCAACGCGCGGGTATCGATGGCGTTCTGAACGAGCGTGATCCGTTCCTCGGGAAACCCCATGCTTTTCACCACGGCGGCCGAAGTCGCGTTATACGCGAACCACCAGTCGACCTTGCTGCAGAGAAAGCGCTTTACGGTCTCGCTTAGTGTGTCGCCGGGCCGGGCCTGAAAATTCTTGCCGTGGCCCCAGAACGCCAGCCGGACAAGGCCCAGAAGGCGGAGTGCTCCCAGGTAATAGTTCACGAGAAGTTTGTTGGCCTGTTCGACAATGACGAGGTCGGCGTCCTTCAGGAAGCGGCGGCAAGGCTGCCAGTAGAAGGTTCCTCCGAAGACGCGGAAGGTCCGGTTCCGGATCTTGTGCGCCCACGTAATATCGACGACATCTTTTTTGGAGGCGTCCGCCGCTTCCGGATCACCATAGACCAGAATAAGCTCCACGCCGGCCTCATCAAGCTTTTTTTTTAGGAGCTCGAAAAAAGCCTTTCGGTATTGCGGCAGTAATTTGTAAAGGATCACGACTTTCGGCCGCGCCTTTTCCGTTTTCATCATGGAAGACCGATCAATCTTCTGTACGAAAAGAGCCAGTAAAAAAACCAAAGAGCTCCTCCGTGCCGGTGAACAAAAAGTTTCCATTCACGAAAAGGCAGCCCCCCTTTGAACTGGCGGACCTTTTTAAACCGGACAAGCAATGGCAGTTTTTGATCTTTCCAGGTCCCTTCCGGGGGGTTATACCCACACGTTCCCACATGCCCGGGGGCCAACCACACCTGACATCCATTGCTGCACGCGCGCAAACCATAGTCAAGATCGCCCATGGCGTGAGTGAACGAGCTGTCGATGTTCCCCACCGTCCTGGCTACGATCTCCGGGATCAGTACACAGTTCCCGTTCATGGTGTCGCATGCGCTCGGAGTTGTTCCGGGAAGAACGCGGCTGAACCACAAGGGACGGAACCACGTTCCTTTTCGGAACCCTCCGTAGCTCACCGTTCCGGTTTGCGGATCTTTTGTAGAACCGACAATAATACTTTTGAGCGATCCTCGGACTTTGATTTCCTGATAGGTCGTCAGCATCTCTTTTATCGCGCTTTCTGCCAGAAGCACATCATCATTGAGCCACAAATAAAAATCGTGTTCCGTTTTCATCGCCTCTGAAAAAGCAAGCCTCATCCCTCCGCCCCAGTACAGGGTTCCATCTCCGAGCAAAAGATTGATTTGAGGATACAGATCTCTTATTGCTTCTACGGTCCCGTCAGAACTGCCGTCATCCACCAAATAAATGACAATCTGAGCGCTATCGGGAAGTTTTTGTCTCCGTAACGCGTTTAAGCATTCTAGTGTTTTTTGTTTTCTATTGTGGCAGGTCAAAAGTACGGCTATTTTTATCGAAAAACTTTGCGCCATTTTTTAAAGCCCTTTCATATCTCACTCCTCCGCCTGGAGGCCGGCTTAAAAAGCTTAACTTCAAAGACCTGTTCCTTGTATCACTGCGGGGATGGTCTTGATCAGAATCCTCAGATCGAGCAAAAGGCTCCATTCATCTATGTATTTCAAATCAAGTTTAGCCCATTCACTAAAATCCGTGATTTTATTGCGCCCAGTAACCTGCCAAATACAGGTAATGCCCGGACGCATCGAAAGACGACGGCGTTGCCATCCCTGATAAAGCTCTACTTCTGTGGGAATAGGCGGTCTGGGCCCAACCATGCTCATATCCCCCAGAAGAACGCTCCAGAACTGGGGCAATTCATCTAGAGAATATTTTCGGAGAAACCGTCCGACAGGGGTAATGCGCGGATCATCTTTCATTTTAAAAACAGGGCCTCTCATCTCGTTTTTGAGATTGTATTCCGCTCGCCGTTGCTCCGAATCCTTGTACATGGTGCGAAATTTTGCCATTAAAAACCGTCGCCCGTTAAGCCCCACTCTTTTCTGAACAAAAAAGACAGGGCCAGGTGTCGCTTTTACAAAAAGAGCGATAACACCCATAGGAAGCAAGAGAAGAAGTATCAAGAAAAGCGAAAAAAGCACGTCTAGAAAACGCTTCACCGCAAGACCAATACCCTCCCGTGGCCCCAAAGAAAATACAAATAGAGGAATGTCCGCCAGATAATCAACGCTTGAAAGAAGCGTTCCGTGCAGAAAATCGGGTTTTAGCCAGACGTTAATCCCGCGTTCCCGGCAAAGAAGCATGGCTTTTTCGATCTCGACCGGATCCTGTCGATAAACCGTGAAAAGGGCATTATCAACGACATGCATGTTTAATAAATCCGGAAGTTGCTCCTTTCCAAAATACACTTTCAAGCCATTCAAAAAATCACCCCCACGCAAAGATTCTTCGTCCGTAAGCAACACGGCTTCGATTTTTTGTCCCAAAGAAGGATTGTTTTTTATTGATTGAATAATCCCCGGGAGGGTGTAGCCGTTTCCCACCAGAAGCAAATGTTGAAAGTTCCGTCCTCGTTTTCGGATCTCCCGATAAAACTCCATCACAAAGAGATGCCAAAAGAACAAAACTCCAAGCGAAAGAGCACCGCTCGTTAAAAGGTAGGCCCGACTTATGTATTTTGCTTTTGAAAAATAGAAAACAAAGGCAAGAAAAAACATCCCTGCCAAAACCGCACAGCATATCTCTCGAAAAGCTTTGAAAGAGTAGATCAGATGTTCTCCGGGATGATATTTTCGGAATGAGAACATCAAAACAACCACCCCGGAAAAAAGCAGGCAGGGCACAAAATAAGCTTCGGGCGCCTCCACAACAAACCCGACAGACCTCAATCCAAGATAGGCCCCCCCCCACGCCAAAAAGACACAGAGGGTGCTTAAAAGCAGGTGTATCCGCCGTATTAAATCGCGGTGCTCTCTCAGCACGTCTCTTCCCCCATCGCATCGGTTCTCAGGAATTTTTCCATCCCGTAAAAATAAAAAAGTCTCTGTGTCCGGATTGTGGAAATCCGAATATTAAGTTCCCTTCCGTTCGCGTTTTGAGCCTTCCACAAAATCCATAAATTCCCAAAAAAAGAACTTTCGGCATAATCCAGATTTTCCAAGTTCAACTCGAGGTCCTTCCCCCTGCCGACCGTTTCTAAAAAAAACCGTCGAACAGCGCTTCGGCTATGTCGATTGCAGACTCCCTTGATAAAAAGGGTGTTTTTTTCTCCTTCGTCCACAATCTCCATCGCTGGAGGTTGTTTGTTTTCTTCGTTTTTTTTGTTCAAAAAGATGAGCGTCTTGAGAGGAATCAATCTAAAAAAGAAAAAATTTAAAAAGGATACTCCGTCGAAAAAATATCTCCCCCACAAGGCTGGTTCCTGATAAATTCTCCAAATCCATTCCGCTCCTATTTTTTGAATCCACTCCGGCGCTCGCTTGATTTTGCCCGCGATCAAGTTAACCGCTTGACCTAAATATGCGATCAAAAAAACACGCAGTTTGTGTTTGTTTGCTTGGATCCAAGCCATTCCTTTTTTAGCGCCGTTCGAAAGCACCAAAATGTCGGCCGAACTCATGTTAATATCTTGCAAATATTTTTCCCGGCTCATTTCTTCCGAGTTCCCAAAACCCGGGTTGCAAAACCCTGCCCCCGAAAGTTCCGTCGCGTTGATTTTTTTACAGGCCTCCTCGGCAATTCCTTCCGCTCCACCAAAAAAATAAACCCTCATCCGAGGTGTTTTTTTGATTTTGGAAAGATTTTCCAGAAGGGTGGGTCCCGCTATCCGTTCCGGGATAGGTAATCCCAAAAATCGCGCGCACCAAAAAAGAGTCATTCCATCGATGAAATTAAAGTCGCTCATGGCAATGTTGTTACAAAATGCGGCATCCCTACAGGCCAGAACAACCCAATTAATATTCGTTACGGAAAGAACGGTCTGCCTTTTTTCCTCGACAGCAGCTACCACCTCACCACAGGCATCCCGCAACGAAAGAGAATCGAAGGGCAGACCAAAAAGGCACCAGACATCTCTCTCCCGGCTCATGGGTTTTCACTCCTCATTCGAAACAAACAACTCTTTCTCCGCTTAGAGCCATGCAAAGGCTAATCTTTCTTTTTTCTTTGCTCTTTCTTTTTCTTCCCATCATAGTAGTGGTCGTAATAGTAGCTGGAGCCCCAATGCTTGGCTTTGTTCAAGATAATGCCGGCAAAAACCAGGTTGGAGGGGGCGATCTTCTTGAGGGCGCGTTGAACCACATCGCGGGAAGTTTTTCCCCACTCGATCACGAGAATGCGCATATCAACAAGCTCGCCCAACGCGACAGCATCGTTGATGGCCAGAACGGGGGGCGTATCAAAGATCACTACGTCAAAATCCTGCTTCAGTTTCCTCACAAGTTCTTTCATCCGATCAGAGCGTAACGCATGAGGGGCGCTGAATTGAGCCTCTTGAGAGCGAATGATGGAAAGATTCTCCTGTCCGGTCGCGGTAATGATCGCGTCCGCTTCCGCTCGGCCCATCAAGTAATCATGAAGTCCAGGACGCTCTTCAAGATCCGAAAAATAAAACGAAAGGACGCTGCGGCAAAAATCCACATCGACCAGAATCGTTTTTTTGCCCTCTTGGGCAAAGGTGTGAGCGATATGATAGGCGGCAAAGCTTTTCCCTTCTCCCGGTTTGGAACCTGTGATCAAAAGGGTCATTTTTCCCTTGCCTGAGACCAAAAAAGAAATGTTTGCGCAAACAAGCCTTAAAAAATTCGAAAAATAGACGCTTTCTTTCTCGTTCTTAAAATGAGGCAGCACGAAACCTTTCGGGACTCTCACATAAGGCAGATGCCCAAGAAAGGGCTTCATGAGAAGTTGTTCGATGTCTTCCTCGCTCCGGAAGGTTCGGTCAAAATAGCATTTCAAGAAGAGAAATCCAAAGCTGGAGAAAATCGCGAATAAAAATGAGAGCAGAACATTCTTGGGCTTATTGGGCTTGAAAGGATCCTGGGGCACGGTCGCATAGGAGAGGATCTCGATCCCGGTTTGCTTAAAACTCGCGGCAACGGACGCTTTGGAGATCTGCGCGTTCAACAACCGGATGGTTTCCGTGATCGAGGCTTCTTCAGTCAAGAACTCCTTATAGGTGAGTTTTTGTGGTGTTAGCTCTTTCTCCTGGGTCTGGAGATCCATCATATTCTCGCGGATCTTGCGAGTAGTCATTTCCGCGCCTTTCATCTCGGCGCGAAGCTCTTCAACCACCTGGATCTTTTCATCTTCCAGCGAACTTTTCAACGCGGCAAGACGCGCCTTGGCCTTCAATACCGCGGGGTGCATTTCCCGGTATTCCTGTTCTTGTTCTAAGACGGCAAGCTCGGCTTCGCGGATCTTCAAGAGTTTATCTTTCACTCGCGGGTGAGAAACAAAAAAAGGCTGGCTTTCAACCGACGCCCCGCTTTGCATAAGCGCTTCGATCTCGGCGATCGTCGTTTTCAGTTGAAGGACACGCGCGTCGGTACGAATGTACTCGGCGTTGAGGAATTTGATCTGGTCCGCGATCACGCTTTCACTTCCAAATTCTGGATGTTTCTTATTGAGAGCGGCGATCTTCGTTTTGACGGCATTGAGTTTTTCCATCTCCTGCGACACCTGCTCTTTGAACGACTCCATGGACTCCACGTTCACGCCGGTGCTACGGGTCACCTTTTCGTAAAGGTAGGCCTGAGCGACTTGATTCGCAATGAGCGTCGCCACCGCGGGCCGAGTATCTAAAAAATGGATCTTGATCGTTTTGTCATCTTTATTGGTTTCCACCTCCAAAAGCTCTTCGAAAGCCTCTCGAGGGCTATGACTCTCCGAAAAAACAGGGTCCGAAAGAAGATTGGCCTTTTCGATCACTCGATCGACGACCTCGGGGCTTTGGATGATCGTCGCCTGAAGCTCTAAATTACTGAGGCTTCTCTGTTCCGCGGGATCCTGAACCACGTCGGAATCGATCAGCAAGACGGCCGTGGCCCGATAATACGAAGGTTGGCGCACAGTCAAAATGGTCGCGGTCGCAACAACGAGGAGGCAGTAGGCCATGATCCATACTTTTTGCCGCCGCAAGCTATCCCCAAAATCACGATAAACGCGTTTTAAGAAAGCGTCTTCGGCATCCAGCGGCTCTTGCGGTGCCCTTTCTTCACTATACATGTTCCCGAGTCTCCATCTCTGTAAGGGACAAAGGACCACTTCCAAGGGCATCTCCCCCTGGCGGGATCCTCTTCCTGAAAACGAACTTGGCTCCGCCTTTCCAATATTTTGACTCGATCAGATCGAGCGGGAGGTCTTCTTTACGAAGCCTCATTCTAAAATCTCCTTCGATCTGTCTTAAAAAGGCTCGAGGGATGGGAATCCCCTGAAAACGAAGCTCCCGCAGCTTCAACTCCATACCTTCCGGATCGCTCTGGCTCTTTGCCTCCAAAGAGCCTCTCCCCAAGAAAACAACATCCATGAATCCTATTTTCGTTCCCCAGAAAGCACGAACTCCCTGCTCGTAAAAATTAACCTGATATCCTCTTAGCTTTTTCTGAGCGCTAGAAGAAAAATAATCCGGAACATGCTCTTGCGCGACCGCTTCATCCAAAACGATCTCTTTCGTCCCCCCAGGTTCTAACTCATCACAGATCTTGTGCATTTTCTCAAAAAAGCTCTCCATGCTTTTTTGGGCAGGCCTCCGAAAAAAGTTCATCGGTAAAAGCGCCTCCCCCAAACTTCGCGGGCCTCGCCCTTTGAACCCCGCAACCGCGCTCAAGGGCTTAGGGGCTCTTTCGGGATAGGCCCAACCCGAAACAGGATATTCTTTTTTCAACTTTTTGAGGATCGCTTCGGCGCGGGGATAATCTTGGCGATCGTAGAAGGCAACGCCCCAAGCCTGATAAAGAAGCAGCGGAGCCGCTCCCCTTTTTTCATGGCGCGCGGCTAAAGCTTCCGCTTGTTCGATGAATCCATCTGTATTTCCCGAAGACAAAGCCTCGAGAGCTTTCTGATAATCACTCAGCAGCGTTTGCGCTTCAGCTGCCGCAAAACCTCGCTGGGTCGCTCCCAAAATCTCTGCGCGCAACAAGTCTCCGCGCGCCATCTCCTGGGTGGAAAGAACGATCGAGAAAGGCAGTTTTCCTTCTCGTTCATAGCTCTTCAGTTCTTGAAGCCGTCTCTTGAACCGAGGCAACGACAGCGCCTGGTCGAGATAGGCTTCGCGCGCCAAGATCTTTATTTTAAGCCCTTCGTCCTCCGTCTTCCAAAGCGCCTCCTGATAACGCTTCGCCATCTCGGCCGGAAGCAGCGCCTTCTCCTCCTCCCGGAAAGCCTTCAGCTTCAAAGACTCCGTCGGCGACAAGGGCTCGTCTCTGATCCATATTCCCCGCCAAAGATCTTTGGCCCGTATCAAAAAAATCGTCGCTTCGGACAGTTTCCGCAGCTTCTCCTCTCTAAGAACATAGAAGGTATGGCGAATATCGTCGAGGGGCCTTTCCCAAGCCGCCGTTTTAATGATCGTTTCCGCGAAAAGACCGGCAACCAAACATCTTTCCTTCAGAAAAGACCGTCTTTGGATCTCTTGATTCTTTCTCTCAAGATAAATATCGAGCCCCCAGACATCTCCGGCACAGGTCGCTTTTTCCATGGCCTCAAGAATGAGAGACGCTCGCTTAATGTCTTCCGGGATCCGGTGACGGACCGTTTTAACCCCGACAAAAAGGATCAGAGCGAGCATCCCCCCCACGATAAAAATAAAGCCGCCTCTTTTTTTCCAGAAGCGGCGTCGTTTTTTCCGAGAGGGCATTAAAACCAACTCCTTTTGATCACAACCATGTCGCCAGGCTGTAGCAAATATTGCTCCCGCTCGGGCGATGCTTTCATTAGTTTTTTGAGATCCGCTTTGATCTGAACATCCTTGCCGTTCATATCCGTCCGAACGATCGTCGCTTTAAAGGACGCGAAATCCGTAAGCCCTCCGGCCAAAGCCACCGCCTTCACGGGATCAAGCCCGGGCTGATAGGGATAGCTGCCTGGCTTCACAACCTCGCCAACGACAAAAACCATGGGCAGCTGTGTTTCTATTTGAATATCCACTCGGGGATTCGCAACATACTTCTGATCGAGCTTCTCGGTGATAATCTGCCTCAGCTCCTCGACTGTTTTACCGGCAACAAGAATGTCCCCTAGATACATGTAGCTGATACGCCCATCAGGCCCAACAACGAGATTTGCATTGAGGTCGCTGTATTTCCAAATGCTGATCTTCAGCGTATCTCCGGGCTTGATTTGACGTGAAACAAACGTCATTGAAGCATCTTGTTTTTCGGGCGCTACGGCTTTTTCTTCCGCCGACGCAGGAAGACAAAGGCCTAAGGTTAGGATCAGGACCCAAGTTGCTGTTCTCTTTGCGCTCATGTCATTTCCCCCCATTCTCCGAAATAGTTCCTGATAACGAAAAAGACGGCATGCTCCTTGATAGAAATATCGTCAGAATGATCAGAATCCGTAGCCCTCGTCCGGTAAGTTGAAAAACGATAGGTCAATTCCAACCAGGTCAGCCCCCCCCGGAGCTTCCGAGCCCAGGAGGCTTGCATGTTGAACCCGTCATCGTTCGAATCCTGCTGCCCATAAACACCGCTCATGGCGAGATTCCTTCGATATTCGAAAGAAAGGCCCGCTTTTGTTTTCGGGTTTCTCGCGTCTCCGAAAGAGTGCCAATAACTTATCCGGGTGATCTCAAAACGCGATAGCGTAATGCTGGATGAGTTAGATCGGTTGGAGGTCAAGCCCCCGAGGATCTTGGCCGAACCGTTCTGGATCATCGCGTTATCATAACTCACCAAGACCTGGTCCTCGGGTCTCCATTGGTACTGAAGCCTCGTGCGCCCTCCAAATTTCCAGATGTCCCCGTCAATAATGTCCAGATTAGGGCCGCCACTCAAAAACCATTTGTCAGACATTTTATACCTGAAGTCCGAACTTAGGGAATGAATATCCTTTCCCTTGGTATAGGGTGAAGGCTTTCTGTAAGGCTCTTTGTCATAATAAAGATGCCGATAGCTATAGGAGGTTTCCATCTGCAGCCTTCGCGTGAAAACTTGTTCGATCGCGGAGGACAAGAAAACACTCGAATCCCGTGACCGCCCCCCTTTGGCATCAGAGAGCGTTCTTTCGGCTCCGGCCCCATTCTTCCACAAGAGCCTTTTCGTCAATCGGTAGTTGAACCCTGCGGCATTCGTCAAGCGATACCCTCGCCGGAATTCCCGATACACCTCGCCGCGGCGGGTCTTTTGAAGCGTCTTTCCGCCGAAAAGACGTAATGTATTCTGGCTTGAAAAAGCATGGCGCTTATTGGGCCGATAATTTGTTCCCCAGCTAACGGTTTGCGAACGCAATCCGTCCCCAAATCCGAGATCCTTCGCCACCGGAAAGATCTTCTCTCCCCGATAACCGAGATCGATCGTCCCCGTTGGTTTTCGGGAACCATAAAAGGGCTTCCCATAGCCAAGCCCGTTATACATGACATCGATGTCCGGCTGCATGGTGAAAGCGCCGTCCTTGACCGACGTACCGCCCCACGACCCGTAAGTCCCGTCAAAATCCGAAGAATATCCGAAGGTCTGCCTCACAACGGCCCGAACATGCCTTTTCCAGTACTCCAGAGTCCCAAAAACCGGATAGGCTTCTTTGAAAACGGGGGCCATATCCCTTGGAAAACCCGCCTTCCCATCGAAAAACCCGAACGAAGGCCGCGCCCCACTACGAAGTCTTCTGAAAAGATCCGCGGGTTTCCCCCCTCCCATAATGTACGCCTCATAAAGTTCTTTGGCCTGAAAAAAATCTCCCAAAATATCCGCGGGAGAAAGTGTTTCTGGCATCACGCTCTGCGATTCCATAGGAGCCTCCTCGAACGACTCGGAAGAAGCTTCCGTTTTTTTTGTGGTAAATTCCAACGACATCCAGTTTCCGTCTTGCGTGAGCTCATACGACACAGGCTCCCCGAAAGTCATAACGATTTCGCTCAGCACATAATAGGGCGCCTCGAGCTCGAGCTTTTTTGTCATCAGAACATTTTCACGAAAAACAACTTGCTGCAGCAGAGAAGAATCCACCGCATTGTTTTTGGGAGCCCTGACCACAAGAAGATGGGCGGGCCGCCACCGAAAACTGCGCCCGTCCGGCCCGACGTCCATGTTGCCTCCCGGAAGAAACTCTTCCTCACCTACGATCTCTAAAACACTTCTATCCTCCCCTCCTTCCCAACGAATCAGGTCCGCTATAAAAAAGGCTTCTTCCTCCGGGGCCTCCTCTTCTCCGCCCTCTTTCGCTGCCAGCCCCTCCCCGACAGGTTCTTTTTTCTGGGGGGGGGTTACGCTGGCCTTTTGAGCCTCCAGGACGCTTTTCATGATTACCTGTTCTTTTTCGTCCTGGTCATTCTTTGGCGCGGAAACCGGTTCAGCAAAGCACGCGGAGACCGTCCAGAAAACAAAACAGACTACGCAACACAAGGTCGCGAGACTTTTTCTTTTCGCTAGGCCTCTCGTCCCAAATCTTTTGAGCATCGAAGCGGTTTCTCCTAAAAATTTTTGCTAAAAATTACTTCCAAGAAGAGCAACGCAGACACTTCGCCCCCTTGGAATATTATGGTAAGTATCGGCAAAGCCTAACTGGAGATTGAGAAAAGACTTAGCTCGGATTTAGAAAAAGAAGCGGGGGCTTTTGGTGGAAGAGAAAAACGGAGGGGGGGGGATTTGAACCCCCGGTACCAGCTTACACTAGTACAACGGTTTAGCAAACCGTCGCCTTAAGCCGGGCTCGGCCACCCCTCCATGAATCAGCTCTAAGCTAGCTACTTAAAATTAACACCGGCGGCGTGACCGCACGAGGATATCCTTATTCCTCGGCGGGCACGTCGTTTTGCACAGGCAAACACGGAGAGGGCGAGATTCGAACTCGCGAGACCTTTCAGTCTACCCGCTTTCCAGGCGAGCGCACTAGACCAGGCTATGCGACCTCTCCATAACTTTCGCGTATTGATCTCCGCGGAATGCTCAGCGCGCCTTTTCGCTTTCCCTCTGAACGCTACCCCTTACGCGTTGAGCGCGGTAGAGTCTATGTATTTCTTATAAATAGGTCAAGGAACGAAGTGGCGGTATGTCTTACGCCAGATAGGGCTTGAGGGCCTTGGGGAAGTCGAGCTCCCCCTCTTTCGTCTGAAAGTTCTCGAGGAGGCAGAGGACGATCCTGGCTAGCGCCAGCCCAGATCCATTCAGCGTATGAACGAACTCGGGTTTTTGGGTCGTGCTATTGCGATAACGGATGTTCATCCGCCGCGCTTGAAAATCCGTAAAAAGGCTGCAGCTGGAAACCTCGAACCACTTTTTCGTCGCAGGAGCCCACACCTCGAGATCGTAACATTTCGCGGCGGCAAAACTCATATCCCCGCTTCCCAATAGAAGCACACGGTAAGGAAGCTCCAGAGCCTGTAAAACCTCTTCGGCGTCGGACACAAGCGCTTCGAGCTCTTTTTCAGACTCTTCCGGTTTCACGAATTTCACCATTTCGACCTTGTCGAACTGATGAACGCGGGAAAGTCCGCGAGTATCTTTGCCATAAGAGCCGGCCTCTTTTCGAAAGCAAGGGGTGTACCCCGTATACTTCACGGGCAATTCTTTCTCATCGAGGATCTCGTCCCGTAAAAGATTGGTGATCGGAACTTCCGCCGTGGGGATCAGAAAGTGCGCTCCCTTTTCTTCGCCTTCGCCGGCCGCGATCGCGTACATATCCTCTTCCATCTTGGGGATCTGCCCGGTGCCACGCATGGATGCCCGGTTGACGATCGCCGGAGTCCACACCTCGGTATAGCCATGTTTTTGAACATGCAGATCGAGCATAAAGCTAATAAGCGCTCTCTCCAGCTTCGCCCCTTTTCCAAAATAGACAGGAAAGCCGGCTCCGGTGATCTTGCTCCCCTTTTCCATGGAAAACAAACCGTGCTGGGCGGCCACCTCAAGATGGTCCTGGATCTGGTATTCAAAGATTCGAGGCTCTCCCCAGGAGCGAACGATTTTGTTTCCTGAAGCCCCTTTGGCAATAGGAACGTCTTTATGGGGCATATTAGGGATAGAGAGCGCTATAGCGTCTATTTTTGATGAGAGTTCAGCCACTTTAGCATCCAAAGAGGCTATTTTTTGGGAGGACGACTTCATTTCGGAGATAATATCGGATGCGTCTTGCCCGGCTTTTTTCATGCGGGCGATCTCTTCGCTCACAACATTGCGCCGAGCCTTGAGATCCTCGCTTTCTTTGAGCCGTGTGCGTCGCTCAAGGTCCAGGTCCAGAAGGGCCTGGATATCGATGGAAACACCTTTCGCGTCTAGCCCTTGGGCAACGGCGACGGGATTTTCGCGAATGAATTTGATGTCCAGCATGGTCGGATCTTCCTATTTCGAGCCCTTGGCGTCCTTATCGCCAAGCAACTCGAGCTGGTTCGTGTCGCCGTTCTCCTCTTTTGCAACCACCCTCGTTGCGGAAGCGATCTTGTCTTTGTCTTTAAGGCGCATCACATGGACGCCCACCGCGTTCCGTCCGGAAGTGCGGATCTGGCTTACCGGGCAACGGACCACCATCCCGCTCGTCGTCACAATGATGATCTCGTCTTCCTCGGCAACCGTTAGGACGTTCACAACCTTGCCGTTCTTTTCGGAGACCTTGATATTGATGATGCCTTTGCCTCCACGGGTCTGAATGCGATACTGGGCAAAAAGCGTCTTTTTGCCGAAGCCGTTCTGCGTCACCGTCAGCGCCGTCGCCTTCGGGTTCACGATCTCGGCCGCGATCACTTCATCGCCCTTCCCCAAATTCATCCCGCGAACCCCGCTCGCGTTGCGTCCCATCTCACGGACATTATCCTCTTTGAAACGGATCGCCTTGCCATCGCGCGTCGCGATAAAGATCTCGTCTTTTCCCGAGGTGATCTTGCACGCCACAAGCTCATCCTTGTCCCGCAGAGTGATCGCGTTGATCCCGTTGGAGCGCGGACGGGAGTATTCGATCAAATTGGTTTTTTTGATCACGCCCTTCGCGGTCACCATCAGCACGAACCGTTTGTCGTCGAATTCTTTGACCTGCAAGAATCCCGACACCTGTTCGTTGGGGCCTAGCGACAGGAAATTCACGATCGCTTTGCCTTTCGCCTGGCGGGAGGCCTGAGGAATATCATAAGCCTTGCGCCAATAGACGCGCCCCTGGTTCGTGAAGAACATGATGAAATCATGCGTGGACGCGAGGAACAAATGCTCAATGAAGTCCTCGTCGTCGCGAACCCCCGCGCCGGAGACCCCGCTCCCTCCGCGGTTCTGCCGGCGGTACATCGAGACCGGGATACGTTTGATATACCCGGCGTGAGAGATCGTGATCAACACGTCTTCCTGCGCGATCAGATCTTCAATGTCGATGTCGCCTTCCGCGGCAACGATCTGCGTCCGGCGCTCATCCCCGTATTTCTTGAGGATGTCGTTCGTCTCTTCTTTGATGATATCCAGCACCTTGCGGCGGCTCTTAAGGACCGACTTGTAGTATTCGATCTTCTTGATCAGCTCAAGATATTCCTCATCGATCTTGAGGCGTTCAAGCTGCGTCAGCCGCTGCAGTTGGAGTTCAAGAATAGCTTTGGCCTGGATCTCCGAAAGATCAAGGGCCTTGATCAATCCTTCCTTGGCGAGCTCAGGGCTCTTGGACGTGCGGATGATCTTGATGACCTTGTCGATATTCGCGATCGCTTTCTTGTAGCCTTCGAGAATGTGGGCCCGTCTTTCCGCTTTGTCGAGTTCAAAACGCGTCCGGCGCACGATCACTTCCGCCCGGAAATCCACGAACCGTTCGATCATCTGCTTCAAGGTCAGAACGCGCGGCTGCCCGTCGACTAAAGCGAGCATAATGACGCCAAACGTGGATTGCATCTGGGTGTGCTTGTAAAGATTGTTCAGGATCACCTGGGCGATCGCGTCCTTTTTGAGCTCGACCACCACGCGCATCCCGTCCCGGTCGGATTCATCCCGGATATCGGATACCCCTTCGATCTTCTTGTCTTCCACAAGCCTTACGATGGATTCGATCAGGTTCGTTTTGTTGACCTGATACGGGATCTCCGTGATGATGATGGCGTCTTTTTTACTGCGCCCCGTTTCGATCGCCGCTTTCGCGCGCATCACCACCTGGCCTCGCCCCGTCTCATACGCTTTCTTGATCCCTTCGCGGCCCACAATGAGGCCCGCCGTTGGGAAATCCGGCCCCGTAACGATCTTGGAAAGTTCCTTGACGGTGATATCGGGGTTATCGATCGTCGCGATCAGAGCCTTCGCGACCTCGGTCAAATTATGCGGCGGAATGTTCGTTGCCATGCCGACCGCGATACCGCTCGAGCCGTTGATCAAAAGATTGGGAAGCTTGGAGGGGAGAATGGCCGGTTCCACGAGCGATTCATCAAAGTTGGGGACAAAATCGACCGTATCCTTATCGATATCGGTCAAAAGTTCGTTGCTGGCGCTGGAAAGCCGCGCTTCCGTATAACGCATCGCGGCGGCGTTGTCGCCGTCGATCGAACCGAAGTTCCCCTGTCCTTCCACCAAAGGATAACGAAGGGAAAAGTCCTGCGCCATGCGGACCATGGACTCATAGACCGCGCTATCGCCATGCGGATGGTATTTCCCCAGCACCTCTCCGACGATGCGGGCGGATTTCTTATACGGTTTGCTGTGCGTCAACCCGAGTTCGTTCATCGCGAACAAAATGCGCCGATGGACGGGCTTTAATCCGTCACGAACATCCGGCAGCGCGCGGCCAACAATGACCGACATCGCGTAGTCGATGTAAGAATCCTTCATCTCCTCTTCAATGGCCCGAGGGATGATCTTTTCGTTCATTGCGTACAGGTTTTTCTCTTCTGCCATGATCGCTTGTCCTTTTTATCTATTAGATATCAAGATTCCGCACAGCCTTCGCGTGTCTTTCGATAAAGGCCCGGCGCGGTTCCACCTGGTCTCCCATGAGCACCGTGAAGATCTCGTCCGCTTCCACGGCGTCATCCAGCGTGACCTTCAAGACGGTCCGCGTCTCGGGATTCATCGTGGTCTCCCACAATTGTTCCGGGTTCATTTCCCCTAGACCTTTATATCGTTGTAGCGACATCCCTTCTTTGCCGTTCGCCTTGATGCAGGCCAGAACGTCCCGGAGCGCTTTCGTCTCCTTCTTTTCTTTCTCCAGAGAGAGCTCGAACCCCACGTCATCCTTGGCTTCGAAGTCCGCAAAATCCAGATCGTATTTCTCCAGCCGCTTCTTCGCCTTTTCAAACTCCTTCGCTTCAAAGATCTCGATCAGATCATGGATCGGCGGCAGGTCTTCCGTCTCTTCTTTCGCTTCTTCCTCTTTTCCTTTTTTAGAAGCCTTCTTTTCTTCCTTTTTGACCGCTCCCTTCGCCTTCGCTTCGGCCTGCTCTTCCTTTTCTTCCTGCTTCCGCTCGATCTCTCGCTTCTTTTCGATCTCTTTAATGTGGTCTTCAACCTCTTTTTCGGAATAAAGGAATGTCTCTTCATTCTTCGTCAGAAGCCGAACGAGATACTGGGGGAATCCTTTTTTCTTGTCCTGGGCCTCCATGAAGCGGTGCCACAAGATCCCCTTCCTCGCCAGCGACTTCTCCAGGTCCTCCATGGCTTGGACCAGCTCCATAAGCTCCCGAAGCTCTTTGCCTTCGATCTTGCTCTTGGTCCCGTTCTTTTTAAGCGAAACATCTTTCAAGCCGAAGTCCAGCAACATGCTATTCATCTGTTCTTCGGTCTGGACGTATTGCTCTTCTTTCCCGCGTTTCATCTTAAAAAGCGGCGGTTGGGCAATAAAAACGTGGCCGTTCTCAAGAAGCTTCTTCATCTTCCGGTAGAAAAACGTGAGAAGCAGCGTGCGGATATGGCTGCCGTCCACGTCGGCGTCGCACATGAGGATGATCTTGTGATAGCGAAGCTTCTCGATATTAAATTCCTCGTCGATACCGGCCCCGATCGCGGTGATAATGGTCCGGATCTCTTCGTTGGAAAGGATCTTGTCGATCCGGGCTTTTTCCACGTTCAGGATCTTTCCCTTAAGCGGAAGAATGGCCTGGAATCGCCGATCGCGGCCCTGCTTGGCTGAACCGCCGGCCGAATCTCCCTCGACAAGATACATTTCCGTGTTGACCGGGTCCTCATCGGAACAATCAGCAAGTTTCCCGGGAAGAGACGCCGACTCCAGCGCGCCCTTGCGCCGCGTCAACTCGCGGGCTTTCCGCGCCGCTTCGCGAGCGCGATACGCCAGCGCCGCTTTTTCAACGATCTTGTTGGCAACCGGAGGATTTTCTTCGAAGAACGCGCTGAGCGCTTCATAGATCACGGAATAAACGATCCCCTCGACTTCCCCGTTCCCAAGCTTGGTCTTGGTCTGTCCTTCAAACTGTGGCCGCGGGACTTTTACGCTGATCACCGCCGCCAACCCTTCGTTCAGGTCCGTGCCGCTTAATCCGCTTTCGATGTCTTTGAGAAGATTTTTGCTTTTCGCGTATTGGTTGGTCGCGCGCGTCATGGCGGTCTTGAACCCGCTCATATGCGTCCCGCCTTCCACCGTATTGATGTTATTCGCGAAAGAAAAAACATCCTCACCATAACTATCGTTGTACTGAAATGCAGCCTCCACTTCGACGTCGTCTTTGGTGTTGTCCACATAAAAGATCTTCTTGTGGAGGGGGTTCTTGCTGCGATTGAGATATTGGATGAACTCGGAGATCCCGCCTTTGTAGATAAAAATATGTTCCTTAATGTCTTTTTTGTCGCGTTCGTCGCGAATGGTGATCCGGATCCCCTTGTTCAAGTAGGCTAATTCCCGCAGCCGGTTCGACAACACGTCGAAGCTGAATTCTGTTTTTTCGAAGATCTCTTTGTCCGGTAAAAAGGAAACGGTGGTCCCCCGCTCCTTGGTTTTTCCTTTTTCAGCGACTTTTGTGGCCGGGAGCCCTCTCTCATATCTCTGATGCCAGATCTTTCCGTCCCGCCGCACTTCCACTTCGCACCACTCGGACAAAGCGTTCGTCACTGAGACGCCGACGCCGTGCAACCCGCCCGAAACGCGATAGGCTTTATTGTCGAATTTTCCTCCCGCGTGCAGCGTGGTCATCACCACTTCCAGCGCGGATTTTTTCTGTGTTTTATGCATATCGATGGGGATCCCGCGCCCGTCGTCCGCCACCGAGACGCTCCCGTTGGCCTGGATCACTACATCCACACGCGTCGCGTGGCCCGCGAGCGCTTCGTCGATCGAGTTGTCGACCACCTCATAAACAAGGTGGTGAAGCCCGCGCAGCGTGGTGTCGCCGATATACATCCCCGGCCGTTTCCGTACCGCTTCCACGCCTTCCAATACTTGGATCTTGGTCGCGTCATACTTCGAAGAACTTTCTTCTACTTTTTTCTCTTTGTCGCTCATATTTTTCCTTCTATAGGATTTATCATTTCCCCACCAAAACGCGAACGTCCTTGACCGCTTCCTCTCCCAAAAGAGCCTGTGCTCTTTTTAAGAACGATTGGCGGTATCGTTGGCTGATCTCAAACGCGAGAACCGAATCTTTCGCGTAAATATAAAGTACCCCTTTGGTCGAAAGCTGGGGACGGGTTGCTTTCGAAAGTTTTTCTCCGGCAATATTAGGCCAGGAATCGATCAACAAGCTCCTTCTTTGTCTCTCTGGATCCTCAAAGCTCTTGATAACCTTCGGCAGGATCGAGCGGATATCATCCATGAAGAACCGTTCTATTATCGTCCTTTTTCTTTTCTAATTAAGCTGCATGGGCATGATCACGTAAAGATAACCATCCCGCCCCTTCACAAGCCCCGGCTTATCCGCTTCCGTTAATGAGATGCTCACCATCTCATCGGAAAGATTTTTTAGAACATCTAAAAAATACCCGGGGTTAAATCCGATCGTGATCTCCCCTCCTTTAAACTCCGAGGGAAGCTCTTCTTTCGCTTCTCCCATGTTCGGGGTTTTCGCGGAAACCAGGATCTTATTTTTTATAAAATCAAATTTTAAGGCTGGCGCCTCAGGAGATGTAAGTAGCGCCGCGCGTCGAACTGCTTGTAAAAACTCCTCCCGGTTCGCGAGCACTTGTGTTTTTTCTTCCTTAGGGATCACTTGTTCATAATTAGGAAAATTCCCTTCTATAAGACTTGAAGTAAGATAGGTGTCATCGAAAGAAAAGAGAACTTTATTTTGTGTGTGAACGATCTTTACAACCCCTTCCCAATTTAGAAGTTTTAGGAGTTCATGCACGGTTTTTGCGGGAATAATCATATCAATATTTTTATTGTTTTTTTGTTTGATCTCTTTTTTATAAAAAGCAAGCCTTCTCCCATCCGTCGCAACAAATTTTGTTGTTTGCCCGTGAATAGAAAGAAGGACTCCGTTTAAAACATAACGTGTTTCATCGTGGGATATAGCAAAAGAGGTGAGGGAAAGACTTTCTTTAATAACCGCTTGTTCTACTTCAATAGAATCACTTAGAGAAAAATCGGGAAGTTTAGGGTATTCCTCTTTATCTAACCCCATGATTTTAAAAAAGGATTTCCCGGCTTTGATACTCACAGTATTGTTTTTGGTCACTGTTATTTCAACCACTCCTTCAGGAAGCTCTTTTACGATATCAAAAAACTTCCTCGCTGGAACCGTGATGCTCCCAGCTTGAACCACTTCCACAGGAATTAAGGTTGAGATCCCCACCTCCATATCGGTAGCTACCACCTTCATCTTTCCGTCTTTTTGTGTTTCCAGAAGAAGATTGTTAAGAATCGGGAGCGTGCTTGGTTTTGAAGCCGCGACATTAACACCCAGAGTGATTTTTTTTAACAACTCGCTTTTTTGGACTTTTATTTCCATAGATCACTCCTTATGCTTTTATTCTATATTTTAAAAAATAGCAATCTTAGTAATAAGCGCTGTGTTTATGTGAATTTCGTCTATAACTCTCTAAGAAAACAAGGGATAGAAAAAGAAGTTCTTGGGGAAATCCCCTCTATTTTTTTAACAATCCAATAAGCTTATCCAATAAACCCCTCATAGCAACATCTTTTTCTCTTTCTGCCAAGATTTTGTTGTAAGAATGGAGAACGGTGGTGTGGTCTTTTCCACCAAAATATTCCCCGATCTCTGGAAGTGAGTGAGAAGTAAGCTCCCGAACAAGGAACATCGCGATCTGCCGAGGGCGGACGATCGAGGAAGAACGTCTTTTGGCGCGGAGGTCCGAAACCTTCACATTAAAGAAATCCGCAACCACTTTTTGTATCCCTTCTATTGTGAATTTTTGAGCCTCTTCCTTAAAAGCATCCTTCAATATTTCCTGCGCCAGGCGGACATCGATCTTGGAGTTTGTGAGGGAACAAAAAGCGACGACCCGGATGAGCGCCCCCTCCAACTCTCGAATATTCGATTTGATCTTGTCCGCGATGAAATACGCCACATCATCAGGCACCACAACGGTTTCCCGCTCCATTTTCTTCTTCAAAATAGCCACGCGCGTTTCAAAATCAGGAGGCTGAATATCCGTGACAAGGCCCCAGCCGAAACGCGAAACAAGGCGCTCTTCCAGGCCGGGAATTTCTCGCGGAGGACGATCGCTAGTGACCACGATCTGCTTGTGTGCATCATAAAGAGCATTGAAGGTATTGAAGAATTCCTCCTGGGTTGAGTCTTTTTCCGCGATAAAATGGACATCGTCTATCAGCAAAAGATCGAGCGTGCGATATTTTGCGCGGAATTGGGGAGTCGATTTTGTCTGGATCGCGGTGATCAACTGATTCGTGAACTTTTCACTGGATATATACAGGATCTTAAACTCAGGATGCCGACGCTTCATCTCATGAGCGATAGACTGAAGAAGATGGGTCTTTCCAAGTCCGGTCGGGCCATAAATAAAGAGAGGATTGTATTGTTTGGCCGGCGATTCGCTGACCGCGACCGCGGCCGCATGCGCAAAACGGTTGCCGGGGCCGATCACAAAATCATCAAAGGTGTAGCGTTGATTCCAGCCCGCGGCAGCCTCTTCTTTTTCTCTAGGAGAAGAAGGCTGTGTGACGGGCGTCGAAGGCGTAACCTTAGGCGGCTCAACGACTTGATAAGAAACAGAGAGAGGGCGACCGAGCACTTCTTCTACGGAAGAAAGCACCAGATTTTGGTAATGGTCCTCAAGCCATTTTCCGTAGTAGGCGTCTGGCACGCCGAGCGTGAGCGCGTCTTGCGAGACAGAAAGAACCAAAACAGGCTCAAACCAGGTCTTGAAGGAACGTTCGCTCAATTCTCTCGAGAGGATCGCGCAGATCTTCTTCCAAAGGTCCGTTAATGAGGGGTCTGCCGGTATGGACGAAGGAGAAACCATCGCAAAAAGCTTTCTTCGAAGTTATAAACAGGTTATTAATAAGAAAAAAATAGCAAAAAATAATACTGTATTCGAGAATAAAAATATTGTGGAAAACAAATAAAGAAGCTATGAACAGGTTTTCCACAAGGCGAAAAAGAACAAAATAAACGTCCGCTCCCGCGAGGAAGCGAACGGAATACGAACAGGGAACGATTCTACAACAAAAAATTTTTTTGTCCACGCTCTTTCTTAAAAAAGAAGATCTCCTAAAAATGAGGAAAGAAAAGAAACAAAACACTGGATATTCCGAATGAACTTCACTATAATCCCCGCCTCATGAAAAGAACATACCAACCTTCCAAGAGAAAACGTCGTAACAAGCACGGCTTTCTTGCCCGTACGCGGACAGCCGGGGGGCGAAAAGTCCTCGCGAGCCGCCGTAAAAAGGGCCGGAAAAAGCTGACCCAAGTCTAAGCGTTGGAGCCAAAAAAATGGCTCGGCGCGGATCAGCGGATCCGACGTCAAACCACCTTCAAACATCTCGTCGAGAAAGGCTCTTTTGCTCGAGGAGAATTTTTTTATTTGTGGGTGGTGAGGCGGCGCGAAAGCGGGCGGACGACAAAAAAGATGAAACCGATGATCGGCATCGCGGTGAGCCGGAAGACGGACCCGCGGGCGGTCGGAAGGAACATCTGGCGGCGGCGCGTTAAAGAGATCTTTCGCACAAGACAGGCGGAGCTTTTTCAAGACGTAGCCTGCTTTGTTAAGATCCGTTCGAGCGCGAAAAAAACTTCTTACGCGGCGATGGAAGCGGATCTTGTGAGGCTTTTTAAGAAAGCGGGGGTTTGGGCGTGAAAAATCTCCTAATCGTTCTTATCCGTTTTTACCAGGCTTGTTTGGCCCCCCTTTTCGGCCCCTGTTGCCGTTTTTCTCCCGGATGTTCCGCTTATGCCGAAGAAGCGATCCGGAAAAAAGGCGCTTTTCGGGGTGCCGTTCTTTCGTTGCAAAGAATCTGCAAATGTCATCCCTTTCACCCAGGCGGGTACGATCCCGTTCAGTGAGGCAAAAAAATGGATAAAAACACCGTTAAAGCAGTGGTTCTCGCCGCGCTCGTCATGATCTTCTACCCCATGGTGGTGCAACATTTTTATCCGAACGCTTATCAAAAAAAGGGAACCTCGGTTTCGGTAGCTCCTGTCGCCAAGCCGCAGGAAAAGCCCCTCCCCCCCGCGGAGATCCTGAACGAACCCATATTAGAAAAAGCAGCAGCCCCCGCCGTGGCGCTTTTTGAGAATGCTTTTTACAAAGCCGAGTTTTCGACCTTGGGGGGAACGATCTCAAGCCTTTCCTTTCTTGGAGAACCAGGGCGTCAGAAATTCACCCGGACGGAATTTTTTTCAGGGGATCCGAAGCGGTCCGGGATCTTCGGCGTGAGCGTACTTCATGAAAAAGCGGATCTGGCGGACACGATCTTCAGGATGACCCGCCGAGGCACGAGCGTTGAGTTTGCCTACGAACTTCCCGGAGAATACCGGCTCACCAAGACGTATGTGTTGCGCGACGACAAGACCGCGATGGACCTTGTGGTGCGCATTAAAAATCTTTCCGCTCGCGAACGGCATTTTCCCGTTACTTTGAACTACGGCATGAACCATGAGAAGGATTATCAGAAAGACTACGGCTATTACGACGGCGTCGCGTATACCGACAAGGTTCAGACCAAGGACCTGGCGCACATCAAGAAAAAAGGATACGCCTTTCCCGAAGAGACCCGTTGGGTCGGGTTCATCAAAAAGTATTTCGCGCTACTCGTCAAACCGGACGCCAAGATCCTGGGCGGGAGCGCGAAGGCCGATGCGCAGCACCTTTGGGGTGAGATCGCGCTGGAGCCGCTTACGGTGCCGGCGGGAGGCGAAGGAGAAAGAAACTTTTTGGTCTACGTGGGGCCTCAGCGGTATGAGGCGCTCAAAAGTTTCGGGGCCGGATTCGAAGAGGTTTTTTCCCGCGGGTTTTTCGGATTATTCAAGACCGGCATTCTGATGGTCTTGAAATTTTTGAATCAATACACGAACAACTTCGGCTGGGCGCTGGTCATCCTCACCCTTTTGATCAAGCTGCTGTTCGCACCGCTGACGCATCTGAGCTACGCGAGCATGAAAAAGATGCAGATCCTCGCGCCCAAGATGAAAGCGATCCAGGAGCGGCACAAAAAAGATCCGGCGAAATCCCAGCAGGAGCTGATGCAGCTTTACCGGCGGAACAAAGTGAATCCGATGATGGGCTGTCTTCCCATGTTGATCCAGATCCCTGTTTTCATCGCGATGTTCAAATTGCTTCCGGAAGCGATCGAGCTTCACGGAGCGCCGTTCATTGGCTGGATCAAGGACCTCTCCGCGCCGGACCAGCTTATGATGCTGCCGTTCACCGTCCCGGTCCTTAACTGGAACGCGTTGAATGTTCTGCCGCTTACGATGGCGATCTCACAGGTCTGGTACCAGAAGCTGATGCCCGCGCAACCCGGCTCGAGCCCGGAACAGCAGATGATCATGAACATCATGCCGATCTTTTTTGGTTTTATCTGCTACAACATGCCCTCGGGGCTGACGCTTTACTGGACGCTACAAAATCTTTTCTCGATCGTACAGCAGACGTTCATTAACCGAATTGTGATCGTCCTGCATCACGAAGATCAATAATCCCGCGCAACACGCACCGCTCAACGAAGAACGGATCGTTGCGCGTCGCGCGTCGCCCGTTGAGCGCAAATGAAACATCCTTCCTCTCCCTATGCCGCCATAGTCGTTGGCGCCGGCCATGCCGGCGTCGAAGCCGCCCTCGCGATCGCGAGGAATGGTTTTCCCGTGCTGGTGTTGACCATGGATACCGACGCGATCGCTCGCTTGTCCTGCAATCCTGCGATCGGCGGGCTCGCCAAGGGACATATCGTGCGAGAGATCGACGCGCTGGGCGGCGAAATGGGCCTCGCGACCGACGCGACGGGGATCCAATTCCGCATGCTCAATAAATCGAAGGGGCCCGCCGTATGGGCGCCGCGCGCGCAGGCGGATAAAAAACAGTACGAACTTTACATGAAGCGCGTTCTGGAGAACGAGCCTCAGGTGATGCTCAGACAGGCGCAGGTCGTCGCGCTGATCGTGGAAGAAGGCCTATGCCGCGGCGTTCGAACAAAAGGAGGAGAAACTTTTTTTGGTGAATGCACGCTTTTAACGACGGGAACTTTTCTGCAAGGGCTGATCCATGTTGGGGAGGAGCATTTTCCCGGAGGCCGTCGCGGAGAACCGCCCGCCGTCGGACTTTCCGATTCCCTGCGAGAACACGGGATCGAACTTGTACGGTTTAAAACCGGAACGCCGCCGAGGCTCGATCAAAAAAGCATCCGGTGGGACATTCTCGAAGAACAGCGCGGCGATGAGCCTCCGCTCCCCTTTTCTTACCGGACCCAGCATTTTCAAGTCGAACAACTTCCCTGTTACTTGACGCACACGAACGAAAAAGTCCATGAGATCATTCGCAGCAATCTCAACCGGTCGCCGCTTTACGCCGGCAGGATCCTCGGGATCGGGCCGCGGTATTGTCCTTCCGTGGAAGATAAGATTGTGAAATTTCCCGACAAAAAAAGTCATCAGATCTATCTGGAGCCCGAGGGTCGAGATACGCACGAGATCTACATGAACGGATTTCCGACGTCCCTGCCAAAAGACGTGCAGGAAGCGGCGCTTCGTGAGATCCGCGGCCTGGAAGACGCGAAGATCCTGAAATTTGGTTACGCGATCGAATACGACGCCGCGCCGCCGACCCAGCTCAAACATTCGCTGGAAACCAAAAAGATACGGAACCTTTTTCTCGCGGGACAGATCAATTGTACGTCGGGATATGAAGAGGCCGCCGCGCAGGGATTGATGGCGGGGCTGAACGTTGTTCGCAGGCTTTGCGGCGAAAGCGAATTTGTTCTGGATCGCACCGAAGCCTATATCGCCGTTCTGATCGATGATCTGGTGACCTGCGGGACGAATGAGCCTTACCGGATGTTCACTTCCCGCGCGGAATTCCGGCTGTTGCTTCGCCAGGACAACGCGGACGAGCGGCTGATGTTCCAGGGGTACCGTTTTGGTCTTATCGACGAGACGACCTTCGCGGCGTTCAACGAACGTATGGACCGGATCCGGCGCGACACGGAAGTCCTGAAAGCGAAAAGAATCAAATCGGACACGCTCTACCAATATTTAAAGCGGCCCGAAGCATCTTATAAAGCCTTGTTAGAAAAAGGGTTACACTCATGTGACCTTTCAGACGATGAGATCCATCGCGTTGAAACGGAAATAAAATATGAAGGTTATATCGCCCAACAACGGACCGAGGTTCACAAATTCTCAAAACTCGAAAAGAGAAAGATCCCAGCGGAAATAAAATATGATGAGATCCCGGGGATCGGCCGCGAGGCCAAAGAAAAACTCAAAAAAATACTTCCGGAGTCCATCGGCCACGCCGCAAGGATTCCCGGGATTTCCTCATGTGATCTTTCCCTCCTCGCTGTTTTTATAGAAAAAAAAGCGAAAGAGCCAAAATAAATACAAGCCTTGGCTTTTCTTGAAAACAGCTGCCCCCGCGCTTCGTTAAGGCAAAGGAGCTTTGTCTTACGATTCGACTCTTAGGTAAAGCAAACGGACCCCATTTTCGTGCGACTGTCATTTAATCTAACCATATGTATTCATTTACGATAGCAATGGAAGCTACCATATTACGCAAATAACAATGCCAAGATATGAAATGACTTATGAAAATTATCTGCAATTTGAAATATTCCATAAAACAGACAAAGCGCCTGATGTTTCACGTGAAACGATCTTCTCTGACAGGAACGTCCGCGCTGCTCGATTGGTCGAGAAATTATTTCGTTATAAAGTATAATTTATCAAGACAGCCATATCGAGCTACGGAAACGGCATCAAAAAGACCCGAATAAAAAATAATTGCATCAGAATCGAATGAGTGTAGAATAGCGACCATCAACAAGGATTCTTGGCATTCTAACGTTTCACGTGAAACATCCGGAGGTTTTATGGGAAAGATATTCTCTTTCTTTAACCAAAAAGGCGGCGTAGGTAAAACAACGTCTGTTATCAATATAGCCACTGTTTTGGCCCAGCACGGGAAAAAGGTTTTGCTTATAGATCTTGACTCGCAAGGTAATGCTACGAGCGGTGTTGGCATAGAGAAGAACGAAAATGAATCCACAGCTTATCAACTTCTTGTGGAAAACTCTGACCCAAGCGAAGGTATTAAAAAAACAGAAATAGAAAATTTGTGGATCATCCCATCTAATGCGCACCTTGCCGGCGCCGAAATGCATCTTATCAATCAGGAAAACAGAGAATTTGTTTTGCGGGCGAAGCTCGAAAAAATAGAAAGTAATTATGATTTTATATTTTTGGACTGTCCGCCATCGCTTGGTCTAATAAGTATAAACGCTTTAACCTCAAGTAGTTATATCATTATACCATTGCAGTGCGAGTACTACGCTTTGGAAGGGTTGGGGCAGCTTCTTAATACCTATCAGCTCGTCAAAAAGAACTTGAGCGCGACGCTGGAGCTGGGCGGCGTGATCCTTACCATGGCCGACGTCCGGACGAACTTGACGCAACAGGTTATCGAAGAAGTTCGAAATTATTTTAAAGATAAGGCCTTTCAAAGCGTGATCCCTCGTTCCGTGAAGCTTTCCGAAGCGCCGAGTTTTGGTAAGCCCGCAGTGGTCTATGACAGGCACAATCGGGGATCACAAGCCTATATTGATCTCGGGAAAGAATTTTTGATGCGCTTTGGTTCGGAAGGGGACCGCCAAAGCCTTGAAGCCGCTCGCCAGGAAGAGGTTGTGGCGCCAGTTGCCGAACCTGTTCCTGCGGAGCCAGCTCCTAGCGCGGCAGCTCCCGCGGAAGCAGCCCCTTTTGTCGCGCAAGAAACGGGAGTCTCGCAACCGGCTCCGGAAGTTCCGCAAGCGCCGGAGCAAGCCCAAGCGTAATTATCTAACTCGTTTATGGAAAAGGAGCAACACCTATGAAAAAAGCCCTCGGAAAAGGATTGAGCGCGTTGATCCCAGACAGTTATAAAAATCAAATGGCGACGGAAACAAAAGAACCGGCCTCTGCCACGGCTGTGACGCTGACGGTGGAACAGGAAGTGGTTGCGCCCGTCGCGGCGCAAGCGCCCCAGGGAGCCGCGTTTCAGATCATTCCGATCTCGCGGATCTCGCCGAACGCGAATCAGCCACGAAAAACATTCAACGCGGAGACGATCGAAGAGCTCGCGAATTCCATACGTGAAAAAGGTGTTCTCCAGCCGATGATCGTCAAGCGCAAGGCGGGAGGCGGATATGAGCTTGTGTGCGGGGAAAGGCGATTCCGCGCGGCGACGCTTTGCGGGTTGACGGAAGTGCCCGCCATCATTAAGGATGTCGCGGACGAAGATTTTCTGGAATGGGCGCTGATCGAGAATATTCAGCGGGAAGACCTGAATCCTCTCGAGGAAGCGGAAGCGTATCAACGGCTGGTCGAGGAACGCATGATCTCGCAGGATGAGGTCGCGAAACGGGTTGGCAAGAACCGCGTGACGGTCACGAACACGCTTCGTCTTTTGCGGTTACCGCCCGAGGTGAAGCAATATCTTGTCGACGGACGGCTTTCAGCAGGGCACGCCCGCGCGATCCTGGGCCTTTTGAGCCCCGAACATCAGCGGCACATGGCCAAGCGGATCGTCGAGGAGAATCTCTCCGTGCGCCAGGTCGAAGCGATCGTGAATCGAAGTAACGCGCACAAGCGGAAAGCGAAGACCGCGCGGCATTTGAGCGCGGAGATCGTGGACCTCGAGACCCGGCTCACGCATCTTCTTGGAACGCAAGCCAGGATCTATCCCCGGAAAAATCAGAAGGAAGGACGCATTGAGATCCAGTATTTCTCACTCGACGATCTTGACCGCGTGCTCCAGAAGATTGGATTGCCTCGCGGGTAATCGTCGCGGAGAGGGGAGCGCTCCATTTTCTCAGCGCGAAAAGCCCCTTTACAGAGGACCCGTTCGCCATGCTATAATTCGCGCACTTTGTCGCTTGAGAATGCTATTTTTATTTATTGAGTTATCGATTCCTCGCAATAACGATAGAAGCCTTTCAAACGAAGGGAAATCCGCATGGCAAAGACTGGTTGGGCGGCGAAGGGTTTTTCCATTCTTTTAACAATCTTTGTTTTGGCGGGCTGCGGCTCTCCCGTGTCGCCGGGGCAAAAAGGCGTTACCGAAGTGAAGGTCAGCTTTTGGGGGACGCCCGAAGAGATCGGAATTATCACGGAAGCGCTCGCGCCGTGGCAGGAGAAACACCCCGAGATCAAGATCGTTTTTGAACACACCCCTTACACCGGCTATATCAGCAAGATCCTGACGCGCATTGCCGGCGGCGCGGCCCCCGACATTATCGCGACGGAAGTCGATTACTTCGTTACCTTCGCTTCCAAAAACGTTCTCGAGGACCTGACACCCTTTGTGGCCTCCAGCCCCGAGGGGTTCGACAAGAATGATTTCTTTCCGCAGATCCTCGATCGCTTTACCTACCAGGGTAAACTCCTTGCCGCGCCTCGCGATATCGCACCCTTCGCGTGTGTCTTCTATAATAAAAAGGTCTTCGATGCCGCCAATCTTCCGTATCCGACCGATGACTGGACCTGGAGCGACCTGCTTCGCCTGTCTCGTGAGCTGACTAAAAAAGACAGCGCCGGCCGCGTGACGCAGTACGGTTTTTATACCTGGGCGTGGCAAAATTTTATTTATGGCAACGGCGGCGGGCTTGTGGACAATGTGAAACAGCCCACCCGAACTCTTTTGGGGGAGGACCGCTCCGCCATGGGGATCCAGTTTTACGCCGACCTGAGCAATCTGTATGACGCTATGCCGAGCCCCACCGCGTTCATGAATTTCGGCATGGGAGCCGATCGGATGTTCGCCAACGGCCGCATCGCGATGTTCCTCTCGGGGATCTGGGAGACGCCGCAATTCCGGAATTATAATTTCGAATGGGACGTGGTGATGTTCCCCAAGAACGATAAAGGGGTCCGCGCTTTTGGGACTGGCGGCACCGGTTACGCGATCCTCAAATCCTCGAAGAAAAAACAGGCCGCGTGGGAAGTGATCAAAGCGCTGACGGGCGCCGAAGGACAAAAACAATTCGCCAAGCGCGGGCTCGCGCAGCCGGCGAGGATCTCGGTCGCGAAAAGCGACGCGTTCGCCGGGGACCCTTCCGCCCCCGCGAATAAAAAAATGCTGATCGAGGCCGTTCAGCATGTGGTGTTCAGCCCCTTTCATCCGAAATGGCGCGAGATCGAAGAAAAATATATCCGTCCCAAGCTCGACCTTATTTTTAACGGGAAAAAGACCGCCTCCGAAGCTATCAAAGAGCTGGTTCCCGAAGTGAACGCGCAGTTGCAGTCCGAATAAAAACCTTCCTAACGCAAAGAATCCAAGGAGTTCTCATTACCATGCCTAGAAAGTCGAAAGAGAGAAAAAAAGCGGAAGCGAAGCTTTTGAAACAGGAAGATCATTCCGGGAAAAAATTCGCCTCAAAATACGGGCATTTTTCCGAGGACGGCCGGGAATTCATCATCACGAGGCCCGACACGCCGCGCCCGTGGGTGAACGTGATCTCGAACGGGGATTACGGGATGATCGAAACGCAAACCGGTTCTGGGTTTTCGTGGCGGGACAATTCGAACCTGTCCCGCATTACGCGCTGGGACCAGGACCTCATCCGCGACAACTGGGGAAAATATCTCTATGTGCGCGACCGGGATAACGGGGACTTCTGGTCCGGGACCTGGAAACCGTGTATGCCGAAATATGATTTTTTTGAAGTACGCCACGGGCAGGGATATTCCGTCCTCACCAGCAAGTTGAACGGGATCCGTCTCGAGAAAACGATCTTTGTTGATGTGGAAGATCCGGTCGAGGTCTGGAAAGTGACCGTGAAGAACGAGTCCGGGAAAAAACGGCGCTTGAGCCTGTTCACCTATTTCGACTGGTGCCTCGGCAGCTGGACCGACACGCATCGCGAATTCCAAAAAACATTTATCGAGACCTGGATCGACCGCAAGAGCGGCTGCATCCACGGCATCAAGCGCGCGCCGCTTGTCCCGGGATTTATTTCGACCGGCGTCGCGGAAAAACCGCTCCAAGGCTTTCACGCTTCCTATCCGAAGCCGGTGGCTTATGACGGCGACAAGGAATCTTTCCTCGGACGGTACGGAGAATTGCACGCGCCGGCCGCCGTAGTGGAAGGGGCCTGCCGCAACTCCGAGGGTAAATGGGGCGACGCGTCCGCGAGCCTTCAAGTGGATGTTGAGCTTGGCCCTAAAGAATCCAAGACCGTTGTTTTTACGCTGGGCTCGACCCGGACCCGCGAAGAAGCCGAGAGGATCATTCGGAAATACGCGGGGCCTAAAGTTGCGGAGCAGGAGCTCGCGAAGGTCAAAGCCTTGTGGGATTCTTTTGTCCGCGCGACCGAAGTGGAGACGCCGGACGAATCGCTCAATTTCATGACGAACACCTGGATGAAATACCAGGCGATCTCGGCGCGCATCTGGGGCAAATGCGCCTATTATCAGTCAAGCGGCGGCTACGGTTTCCGCGACCAGCTTCAGGATTGTCAGATCTTCTTCGCGACGCGTCCCGAGCTCGCGAAAAAGCAGATCCTCCTGCACGCCGAACAACAGTTCCCCGACGGGACGGTGTACCACTGGTGGCATCACGGGACGAATATCGGCGCGATCACGAATTGCTCCGACGATCTTCTGTGGCTGGATTTCATTACGTTGAACTATCTGGATGAAACGGCCGACGAAGCGATCCTTGACGCCGATGTGAAATTCCTGCCGGACCCGAAAGACCCGGAACGGAAGGTCACCTCAGGGTCGCTTTATGACCATCTGCTTCGCTCGATCGATAAAGCGCTCACGCGGTTCTCTCCGCGCGGACTGCCGCTGATGGGTGAATGCGATTGGAACGACGGCTTAAGCCACGTGGGCATCAAGTGGCGCGGCGAATCGATCTGGCTCGGGCATTTTCTTTACGGGATCCTGACGCGTATCGCGCCGCTGATGGAAAAACGCGGCGACAAGGCCAAGGCGGCAGAATATGTGAAGCGCGCCGAAGAGCTGAAGCGCGCCGTCAATGACGCGGGGTGGGACGGGGAGTGGTATCTCGGCGCGACCCGCGACGACGGCCGTCCGTTGGGCAGCAAGAAATGCGAGACGGGAAAGATCTTTCTGAATTGCCAGACCTGGTCGGTGATCACCGGGACGGCGGACGCGAAGCGCGCCCGCATCGCGATGGATTCGGCCGAGAAATGGCTCTATAAGAAATACGGGCCGCTCCTTTTAACGCCGGGTTATAACAAGACCGACGCGACGATCGGCTATATCACGCGTTACGCGCCTTCCGTCCGCGAGAACGGCGGGCTCTACACGCATGCCGGGACCTGGGCGGTCCAGGCCGAGGCGATGATGCGGGACGGTGACAAGGCCTATCAGGTCTACAAAAGTTTCAACCCCGCGCAGCGCGGCCTCGAACCGGATATCTATTACACCGAACCGTATGTGACCCCGGGCAATGTGGACGGACCGGATTCTCCGAACAACGGGCGCGGCGGTTGGAGTTGGTACACCGGTTCCGCGGCGTGGTATGCCGTGGTGGTGATGAATTGGCTGCTCGGGATCCGTCCAACGGCGAAAGGATTGCTTGTGGACCCCGTGATCCCAAAGAAGTGGCCGGGATTCAAAATGAAACGGCTTTTCCGCGGCGCCACCTATCTGATCGACGTGAAAAATCCGTCGCAGACGGGGCAAGGGGTGAAGGAGATTCTCGTGGACGGGAAAAAGCAAAAAGAGAACCTGATCCCGGACCTTCGGGACGGGCGCACGCACCGGGTCGAAGTGACGCTCGGGTAGGCGACAACGTCCATGGCCGATCTTTCCAAGCGTTCCTCAGGTTTGAAACAGAACCTGAGGAACGCTTTTTCATTTTTGGTTGCCAGCGTATTTCTTGTGGGCATCACCGCTCAGGGATTCGCGGCAGCCAAAGCAAGATCTTTCTCCAGTAAAACCACCGAAGCTTCAGGCTCCAAGATCGGCCCCACGGAAGCTTCCGAAAAAAATATTCCCGTAGCTCAGATCGGCCCTGCCGGAGAAGCGCCGCCGCTCGACATCGGACGCATTTATGATCTCGTGCCCGGGAGCAAATCACTGCGGACATCCTCCCGTTTCAAGGTGATCGATGATTTCAGCGGCAAAGGGCTCAAGAACCAGCTTGGAGGGGCTTGGGGGGTGGACCAGGAAAAAACAAAGGCCCTGGTCCTGGAGATCAAAAGGGAAGACGCCCGCGGCGTAAAGTCCGGTTCGTCGCTCTGGCTTCGGTACAACTTGAAGGCGAAGGGACAAGCTGAAGCGCGGACCTCTCTTGAGAAACTGGACATGAGCGCGGCGCAATATCTCGCGGTGAAATGCCAAGTCCCGGCCGAGACTTCGTTCAAAGGGCGGCTGCGCGTGGCGCTGAGCGACTGGGCGGGTAAGACCGTGGCTCAGGACATGACGGAAGCCTGCCGGGAAAGCACGGGATGGAATGACGCGATCCTGCCCCTCTCGGTTTTCCGCGGAGTGGATCTGGACCAGTTGCGCTCACTGGCGTTCATCGTGCTCGCGAAAGACAAAAACATGGCGGGGAAGATCGGCCTGGATGAGGTCGCTTTCTTCGGGCCTCCCGAGGTCGGGTTCGAGAGCGTAGTCGACAACATGAAAGGATTTCCTCAGGCGGTGTTCGATGAGCCCCGCCGCAAGGAACTGTTGGCGACCGGGAACGACAAGGATCTTCTGATGAAGATCGCCCGCGACACCTGGAAGTATTTTGAAAATGCCGCCGACAAAAAAAGCCATCTCGTGGTCGACCACTACAAGATCGGCGATTTCCCCCTCGCGGCCGCCTACACTTCTCCCACGAATATCGCTATGGACCTTTTGGCGACGGTCGGGGCCCGGGAACTTGGGATCCTCAACGCCGCCCAGGCGGAAACGCGGGCCAAGGACATTCTCGCCGTCCTTAAGAAGCTGAAGGCGTGGAAAGGTTTTTTCTTTAACTTCTATGAAACGACCCGCTTGGCGGAAACCCGCCGTTTCGTTTCAAGCGTGGACAGCGCTTGGCTGGCGGTGGCGTTGGTGGTGACGCGGCAGGCTTTCCCGGGGGATATCGCGAAGGACGCGACCGCGATCCTCGATGGGTTCCATTTTCAGGAATTCCTTGATCCCGACACCAACCAGCTTCGGGTGGGCTACGACGTGGAAGAAGACCGCCCGACACCCTATCACTACGGGATGCTTGTGACCGAAGCGCGTATCGCGAGCCTTTACGGGATCGGCAAAGGGGATCTCTCCCAAGATCACTGGTGGTATCTCTATCGCACGGCTCCTGACGCGTGGGATTGGCAGACCCAGAAACCTGAGGGGAAAATGGTGGAACGGGAGGGGGTCAGCTATTTTCAGGGATATTATAAGGAGGGCGGCAAGAAATTCGTGCCAAGCTGGGGCGGGTCGCTTTTTGAGTTCCTGATGCCGACGCTCGTGATCAATGAAAAGAAATATGCCCCCAAAAGCCTCGGGGAGAACGACAAGATCGTGGCCGAGCTACACCGGGATTTCGCTCTCAAGGATAAAAAATACCCCGTTTGGGGCATTTCTCCGGCTTCGACGGCGGACGGGCGGCGGTGGAGGTACGAGGAATATGGCGTTAAAAGACTCGGTGCCAAAGGGTATCCGGACCGCGGCGTCATCACGCCGCACGTCACCTTTCTTGCTCTGGATGCCATTCCCAAGGACGCCATCAAGAACATCCGGAAACTCCTGACCTTTCCCATTTACGGAGAGTACGGGTTTTATGATTCGATCACGTTCCCGAGCCAGCGCGTAAACACCCAGTATTTGGCGCTAGACCAGGGGATGATCTTTGTTCCGATCGTCAATTACTTGAAAAAAGGCGTGATCCAGGATTATTTTCACAAAGACCCCGTCGGCAAAAAGATCGAAAAACTGCTCGATCAGGAGAAATTCTTTTAAGCGGGAGGCGGCAACCCCTTGCTGGGATAAGAGATAGGCTCTTCTTCTCCGGCGTACTCAATTAACGCTTTGACAAAGCATATCGTCGAGTTAAAATGAGTGCCGCTTGACGCACTTATATAGCGATTACGAAACAGGTTACAAAAACCTATTTTGAAAGGAGTTTGACTCCCATGATCATCAAGCAAATGCTTAAAGATCGGACGCTGACGGACAAGGAAAGAAAGAATCTGGCCATCCTTGAGGTCGTCCGCAAGAACGGCCCCATCTCCCGGACCGATATTTCCAAGCTTACCGAGCTGAACATCGTGACGGTTTCCAATTATGTGGGCCATTACATCAAAAAAGGCCTCGTGATCGAAGGGGAATTGGACGAATCGACCGGCGGCCGTAAGCCCGTGCTTGTGGAGCTAAACCCCAAAGCCGGCTATATCGTCGGTGTCGGTCTTAACATGATGAGCATTGTCGCGGTGCTCGTGGATCTCGAGATCAACGTGATCAGCGAGATCAAGCGTGAACGGGCCCCGGAGAACTCCGAAAAGGTGATCCAGCAGATGGTGGACCTGGCCGCGGAGATCATTGAGAAGGCGGAGATCGACAAATCCAAGATCGTCGGCCTCGGCGTCGGCATCCCCGGGATCATCGATGAGCGCGGACGCACGATCCGCTGGCCGCAAAGCCTGGGCGATAAGGACATTTCCGTATGTTCCTCGATCAAGGACACCTTCGAAAAACGGCTCAACATTCCCACCATCGTCGAGAATGACGCGAACGCGGCGGTGCTCGGTGAAAAATGGCTGGGCCTTGACCGCGACGTTCGGAACATGGTCTATATGTTCTCCGGGGTTGGCTGCGGCATTCTGATCAATGAAGAGATCTACCGCGGGGCTAACGGCGCCGCCGGGGAGCTCGGGATCACCAGCGCGCACGCCAGCAAGGATGTTTCCTTCAAGATGGCCACCCAGCTCGGCCGTTGGGAAATGGATATCGGGATGGTCCGTCATGCCCGGGAGAAGATCGAAAAAGGCGAGCCGACCGTTCTCAAAGAGATGGTGGGCGGCGATCTTAACAAGCTCGGTTTTAAAGAGATCGTCAAAGCGATCCGCGAAAAAGACGCCGTCGCGGTCAAGGTCGCGGAACACGCCGGCCAGGAACTCGGCAAAAAGATCGCTTTTATCGTGAATCTATTGAACCCCGAAGTGGTCGTGATCGGCGGCGGGATCGAAGATTGCGGCGCGCCGCTCCTCGACTCCATCAAGAACACCGTGAAAGAATGGTCCGTTGAAGAAGCCGCGACCCAGGTGAAGATCATTCCGTCCGCTTTTGGTGAGAATGCGGTCGCGTTGGGCGTCGTCGGGATCGTGGCGCGCGAAGTCTTCGCGCAGGCCTAGTTCGGCGCTCGTTCGACGGATATGAAAGCCTTCATTCAAGAGCTCAAGTCCCGCGTCCTCGCGGGCGGCGAGATCACTTTTGACGAAGCAATGCGCCTCGCCGAACTTCGAGATCCCGTCATGATCGATCAGTTGCTTGACGCGGCGCATGAGATCACGCTTCACTACCGCTCCTCCACTCCCGATCTTTGTTCTCTCGTGAACGCCAAAAGTTACCTGTGTTCTGAGGACTGCGGTTTTTGTTCCCAGTCCGCGCATTACAAAACGGGTGTGAAACGCTACCCGCTGATGCAACCCGACGAAGTGTTGACCCAAGCGAAGGCCTGTGAGGCCAATGGGGTTCAAAGTTTCTGTGTGGTCACAAGCGGTGAAACGCTGAACGACGCTGAATTCAAACAGGTGCTCGCGACCTTCCAACTGCTTTCCAAGGAAACAAAGCTTCGCCTCGACGGATCGCTTGGGAATCTGACCGCGGAACAGATCCAGAAGCTCCGGGAAGCCGGCATGCGGCGCTTTAATCACAATCTCCAATGTTCGCGGGAGTTCTATCCCGAGATCGTTTCCACGCATACCTACGACGAGCGGATGGAAACACTGAATTTTTTGAAAGCGAACGACGTGGAAGTTTGCTCCGGCGGGATCTTCGGGATGGGGGAGACCACGGCCGATCGGGTGAAACTGGCGTTCGAGCTCAAGCCGTACCATCTTCATTGTCTGCCGGTCAATATCCTCAATCCGAGGCCGGGGACACCGCTTCAGGGCCGGCCGGCGATCGATCCGGAAGACGTCGTTAAGACGATCGCGATCTATCGCCTGATCCATCCGAAAGCCAATATCAAACTCGCGGGCGGGCGGGAGCTGAATCTCGGCGTTTATTTCCAGGAAAAAGCCCTGCGCGGCGGGGTGAACGGATTTGTGGTCGGCGGTTATCTCACGACTAGCGGTAATCCTCTTCAGGAAGATCTCGGTATGCTGGAGAGGAGCGGGTTCCCTCTGATCCTGCCTCAAGAACACTGCGGCTGCGCCTCGGGCTGCGGTAAGACCTCCTAGCCTTGGAACTTTCCCTCAAAGATAAAACCATTCTGATCACGGGCGGCACCAGTGCCTTGGGCCGCGCGTTCGTGACTCAAGCCCTCGCGCAAGGTGCCCGCGTTTTTTTCACGTATCACCGGGCCTCCGACCTTGCCGCCGAACTGGAAAGGGCCGGCGCCCGCGGCGTCGCGCTCGATCTGGGCGACAGCCGGGCGATCGATGCTTTTGTCGACGCCTTCTCGCGGGGAACGGAACAACTGGACGTTCTCATTCACAACGCCGCGGCCACGGCCGACAGCCTGCTTGAAAAAATGTCTGAACAGGATTGGGACCGGGTCCTCGCGGTCGACCTCAAAGCCCCGTTCTATCTGACGCAGAAACTACTGCCGCTTCTGATGCGACGGAAACCGAGCAAAGTATTCACGCTCGTGAGCCGCGCGGGACTCTCCGGACTTGCCGGCGCCGCGAATTATGCCGCGGCCAAAGGCGGCCTGATCGCGATGACCAAAACGCTCGCCCGGGAGCTCGGGCGCAAAAAGATCCTCGTGAATGCCGTGAACCCAGGGTTTATGCGGTCCGCGATGACCGGGAAGGTGCCGCAGGCCGTTCTCGACCGGAACCTGGAAGACAGTCCGCTGAAGGCTTTTTCCGATCCGGAGGAAGTGGCCGGCTTTCTTGTTTACCTCGCCTCTGACCAGATGCGTCAGGTGACGGGGCAAGTCTTTCATTTTGAATCCCGTCCTTTCTCGTAGCCACCTTTTGAAAAGGATCGGCCCCGTTAGAGATTCGTAAAACGAGGCGAGATTTTTTAGGCGGAAAACATGAAAAATTCCGGACAAGAAAAAAGAGGATTTAACGGAAGCGCTTCAGAAGCGCTTCCCATCTCTAACAGGGTGAAAAGACGCGTGGTTGTGACAGGGATGGGAGTGCTTTCGCCGATCGGAAATACTCTGGACGCGTTCCGCGAGAATCTCAAACAAGGGGTTTGCGGCAAAGCGTCCGGGGAATACGTGACGCCTGAAGGCTACCGGTTTCCGCCCGTTTTTCCCGTGAGGGATTTTAACCCGCGCCCAAACGCGACGCAGAAGCTCGATCCCTTCATTCAATACGCCGTGGCCGCCGCCGAACAAGCCGTCGCGGACGCGGGGATGGACCTGAGCAAAGTCGATCCTTACGCGGTCGCGCTTTCCGTCAGCTCGAGCAAAGGCGGCGTTCACAGCCTGAGCCAACTTGCCGAACGTTTTCGGAAGTCCCCGAGCGCGATCCTGGGCGCCCGGCTCTACACGAGCGCGCTACCCAATCTCGCGGCCCAGTGGATCGCCCGCCGGATGAATGTCCGGGGGCCGGCTCAATGTTACGCGTCCGCGTGCACGACGGGGACGGTCGCGATCATCCAGGGTTTCCGGATGGTTTCCGAAGGGCAGGCCGAATATTGCCTGGCGGGAGCGACCGACGCTTCACTTTCTTCCCTGATGCTCGCGGGATACCAGAATATGAAAGCGCTCGCGAAAAGCGACCTTCGCCCGTTTGACGCGCGCCGGGACGGTTTCCTGGTCGGTGAAGGCGCGGGTGTGGTCTTTCTGGAGACGCTGGAAAACGCGAAGGCGCGGGGAGCGCGGATCTACGGCGAGATCGTCGAATCCGCCTACGGGCAGGACAGCAAGCACCCGATCATTTTTGATCCGGAAGAACACGCGCTTTCGTACACGCTGAAACTTCTGCTGAAGCGGGCCGGGATCGGCCCGAGCGATATCGATTACTTGCATTTACACGGGACCGGGACAAAATATGGCGATCTCTACGAGACCCGGGAGATCAAGGAAGCCCTTGGCGCGGCGGCGTACCGCATTCCGATGAGTTCGACCAAGGGCGCGACCGGGCATATGCTCGGAGCGACGGGGGCGGTGGAGATCATCGCGACGCTGTTGGGGATCCACGAAGGATTCCTGCCTCCGACCGTGGGGCTTGAAAAAAGCGATCCCGCGTGCGATCTTGACTATGTCCCCGGGAAAGCGCGGGCCCGGAAGGCGGCAAGCGCGGTAAAACTTTCGATGGGATTCGGCGGGCAAGTCGCGGCCGTGCTTCTTCGAAAAATTTGAAAAGCAAACTTTTCGAAGTTCAACGAACGAAGCGCAACGCGCAATGAATGAAACGGCTGTTCCGTTGCGCTGTTCGGAAAAGTTAAAGAGGCGGGCATGATGAACGATGTAAAAAAAGAATTAGAGAGGCTCAAGGAAAAGCATCTCTACCGCTCCCTCCGCGTTCTGGAAGAACACGAGGGCACCCGCGCCGTTTTTGAAGGCCGGAAGATGATCCTCTTCTGCGGCAACGACTATCTGGGCATGAGCCGGCATCCGCGGTTGATCGCGGCGGCGCACAAGGCGATCGACCAGTACGGGATCGGCGCGCGTTCGGCGCGGCTGATCTCCGGGACCACGGAGGCGCACGCGTCCCTTGAAAAAAAGATCGCCGCCTTCAAACACAAGGACAGCGCGCTCGTGTTCGGGTCCGGATTCCTCGCCAATCTCGGCATCCTTTCTTCTTTCGCGGGGAAAGGCGACGTCATCGTCATGGATAAGCTCTGCCACGCGTCCCTGATCGACGGCGCGCGGCTTTCCGGCGCCGAGATCCGCGTTTTCCCTCACAAGCATTACGCCCGATGCGAGGAGATCCTTAAAAGATCAAAGGCCCCTCGTAAGCTCGTAGTGACGGAGAACGTGTTCGGGATGGACGGGGACCGCGCGGACCTGAACGAACTGATCCGGATCAAAGCAAAGTACGGGGCGTTGCTTGTCGTGGACGACGCGCACGGCACGGGCGTCTTTCCCAAGGGAAGCCCCGGTGCGACTTCAAGCTACTCCGAAGGCATTGATCTGATCATGGGCACGCTCTCCAAGGCGATCGGGGGATTGGGCGGCTTTGTCGCCGCGGATCAAAGCTTGATCGATCTTCTGATGAATTTTGCCCGGCCGTTCATTTTCGCGACGGCCCTGCCTCCGGTCCTCTGCGAAACGGCGCGCGAAGCTTTTTGCGTGATCGAAGAAGACCCCGCCCTGATCGAAAGGCTCTGGGCGAATATCCGGGAAGTGTATCAGGGGCTCACGAAGCTCGGCTTTCATCTGGCGCAGCCCGGATCCGCGGTGCTCCCCGTGATCCTGGGCGATGAAAAGAAAGCGATGGAGGCGTTCGAAAAACTGCTCGGCCAGGGGCTCTTTATCCCGGCGGTCCGCTACCCGACCGTGCCCAAGGGCAAAGCCCGCCTCCGCATCACCGTCTCTGCCGCGCATACCGCCGAAGACATCCAGGCCCTTCTCCAGGCCTTCCGCGCGATTGCGTAACCGACCCGAACTCCACTGCAGATGAATTTTTAAGAGGCGCTCAGTGCGGCGGGTTTGCTCGTTTTCCGCTCATCGCATTTCTTGGTAGAGTTCAAAGCCGGGGGGCCGGAAGTGAATGTAGTTTGCTTTTGAGAAGCCCGGTATCGATAAGGCGTGTTTTATAAGTGGCATATAGCTTTTTCATTTCCCACAGATTTCTGCTTGAAAATCCCCGCTTGCCCGGGAAAACAGCCCGGAGGTCTTGGGCCAGCTTTTTGATGACCCCTTGGCCCTTTCCGGAGTTTTCGATCTTTTCGTAAAGTTTCGAACCAATATCCCAATCAAGAGAGACAAGTTCCCGGTTGACGGCCCGGAGGTCCTGATACTGCGCCTGATGGATCCGGTTTTTGATCTCCCTGAAAAGATCCCGCCACAATAAATTCCTGACAGGAGATATGGTTTAGAAGCCGTATTTCATGTAAAGAATTAAGGGGGGGCAGCCTTAAAGCAATGCGCAAAAGGCTGTTTTAAGCGATCTTAAGGCGTTCGTAGCGGGAGAGGACGATCTCGACAAATCGTGATTTGAAATCTTGCGGTAGCTGGCTTGACCGGATGAATTGCTCGATCAAGTCTGTTTTGCCCGCGAATTTTTCATAGCGGATCTTTTGCGGGATCTTTAAGTTCTCGGCAAACGCATCAAGATCGTTACGGGTGATACGGTTCTTTTTGCCGTTGAGAGTCAGCGCCGAATCTTCTTCTTTTGGAAGAACCAGTTTTGAGGAAACGATATCGTAGGCCGGCGAGAGACGGACCCCCTCCGCGCGATGAGAAACGGAAAAGTTCTTAAAATGAGCGTCTCCATTTCCAAGAAGGAAGTTTAACACGACGCGTTCGAAGAACAGTTGAATATCAAGGCCGGGAACAGCCGAGATCTCTTTTAATTTTTTTCCGATCTGCTCCAATGAGCCGAGATATTTATCGGTTTTTTCTAGAATTTGATAAAAATCCTCTTGATGGACCTTCTCTTCGCCTTGGCGGTCAAATCGTTTCACGACATAGCCCAAAGTTCCGTCCTTAAGCTTGAGAAGGCAATGAGGCGGCACCTCAATGTTAAAGGTTTGCGCAATATCCATGCAGCAGTTTTCATTTTCCGGAATATGCGGGAACGCCGGCGTTTGCGGTTTGAAAATATATTCTCCGCCCGTCGGAGCGAGCACAAGCTCTTTCCGTTGTTTATCCATTTTAAGAGAAAGTTTGGGCTGAACACCCGAAATGGACAGCTTCGCATCAGCCATATCCTGGGCTTTGAGCGGAATATCCTCTGAAGAGAAAGATATGGTAGGAAGCTCGCTTATTCCGAATAGCGCTTTCAAAAATTTTGGGTCCATAGTTATTCTGGCTTTTGGATCGTGACGGCTCCGATGGTGTCACCTGTCGCGGCAAGTAAAAGGCCAAAGGAATCTCGGGTGTCAACTTTAGCGACCGCGCACATAATGTCCCGGTACCACCCTTCCGCTAAAAGGCCTTCAAAGAAACTGAAAAGTTTTTCTGATTCATAAGGTTCCGGCCGCAATGGCAGCGAAACAGAAATAGGCTTCCCGCCATTCTGTACATAATTTGGATCGTAGACAAAGCGATAGCCTTTTTCTGTTTCGGATAAAAGGCCGGCAAGCCGTCCTTGATAATTAATTTTTGCTGTCCGGAATATTTTTTGGCTCATGGTCTGAAACGATTTCCAAATGATGCCCAAGGAATTCGAGGACTTGATCGACTTTGTCCAGGCGCACGCTTGATTTACCTTGCTCAAGATCGCGGACAAAGCGCAACCCCACCCCCACGCGCCTGGCGAATTCTTTTTGAGTCAGATTCGCTTCCTTCCGCAATGCCTGGATTTGTTTCCCTATAGGTTCCATAGCAACAAAACTATACCATAAAGGGTATAGTTTAATCAAATAAATATTAATATATACCCTAAAGGGTATATTAAATTTAAATATATACCTTATAGGGTATATATTTATTGTCAGCAATGAATTTTATACCCGATACGGTATAAAAAAATAGATAGAGAATAACTATAGCTTTAATTTGGTCGGATTTTCCAGTCGTTGGCGGAAAATACAGCTCCTGAAGGAGCCGCGGTCGCGGAGAATCTTGCCGGAACATCGGAAATAAAAAAACCGGCCGAGCTTTTGACGCCGCCCCAAGATCTGACGCTCCACACGTATCAAAAGACTGAGCGGGGTGCCGTCGATTGCGGGTTTTGCGTTTACCGTTCGGTCGGTGCCGCGGAGTTGAAAGGCGTGACGCTTACCGCCAAACCTTCGTACGTTTATGAAGCGGTGGTCGAGCGCGTGATCGACGGCGATACGCTTTGGGCCGTGATCGATGTGGGATTCGGCACCCAGGTCCGCGAAAAACTCCGGCTTCGCGGCATCGATTGTCCCGAGCTGGGGAGCCCCGAAGGGGAGGCCGCGAAACGTTTTGTTCAAAAGGTCCTTCCCGTGGGCGCCGGGATCCTTCTCAAGACCACGCCCTCCGACGACAAATACGGCCGGTACGTGGCGGATATTTTCTATACAGGGAAGGACGGAGCGCAGGCCTACCTCAATAACGAACTTCTCCAAAAAGGATTCGCCGTCCGCGTGAAGGATTAGCCTCACCGATCCTCTGCGGTTTTCACGGGAGAGATTCCCTTCCTGGCGACGATGCGCTAATATAGGCGCTCGTTCACATCGATCCCAGAGGATTTATGAATACCAACGAACTTGTCGCGAAAGATAGAAAATACATCTGGCATCCGTTTACGCAGATGCGGGACTGGCAGGCAGAGGATTTTCCCGTCATTGAAAAAGGGGAAGGCTGTTACCTGATCGATACGGACGGGCGGCGGTACCTGGACGGGGTGTCGTCCCTCTGGTGCAATGTGTTCGGGCATCGGGTTCCCGCGATCGATAAGGCCGTTAAAAAACAGCTCGGCAAGATCGCGCATACGACATTCCTCGGCCTTTCTCACCCGACAGCGATCGAGCTCTCCGAGCAATTGATCGCGATCGCGCCGGGTAACAGCGACGTCATTCTGAGGGCAAAGCCCGAAGAATCTCCGAGCGAGATGCTTCGCTTCGCTCAGCATGACGGGAAAAACCCTCAGGATGACAAAAAGCATTGTCTCACCCGCGTTTTTTATTCCGATTCCGGGTCCGAGGCGATGGAGATCGCGGTGAAGATCGCGTACCAGTATTGGCAGCAGAAAGGCCAACCGCGGAAAAAGAAATTCGCCCGCCTCACGAACGCCTATCACGGCGACACGATCGGCTCGGTCAGTATGGGCGGGATCGATCTTTTCCATCAGATCTACAAGCCACTTCTTTTTGAAACGCTCGCCGTTCCGTCGCCGTACCGTTACCGGTGGGAGACTGGTGACGATCCGGAACAAGTGAAGAGAGAATCCTTGGACGCGATGGAGAAGGTGTTGCGCGAGAATCAGGACGAGCTGGCCGCGTTCGTGATGGAACCCCTGATGCAGGGGGCCGCGGGGATGATCGACCAGCCGGAAGGTTATATTTCCCGTGCGAGGGAATTGACGCGAAAGTATAATACGCTCCTCATTTTTGATGAGGTCGCGACGGGATTCGGGCGGACGGGCAAGATGTTCGCCGCGGAACACGAAGGTGTCGTGCCGGACATTATGGCGGTCGCCAAAGGCCTGACGGGCGGTTATCTGCCGCTGGCCGCGACGCTTACGAGCGAAGCGGTGTATGAGGCTTTTCTCGGCCGATACGAAGAGTTCAAGACCTTCTTCCACGGGCACACTTACACGGCGAATCCGTTGGCATGCGCGGCGGCGTTGGCGACGCTGGATCTTTTTAAGAAAGACCGGACGATCGAGAAGCTCCAGCCCCGGATCGCGCTTTTAGGCAAAAGGCTTGAATCCTTTCACGCGCTTTCCTGCGTGGGGGATATCCGCCGGGTTGGGCTCATGACAGGCATTGAACTCGTCCGTGACAAAAAAACGAAAGCGGAGTTCGCTCCCGAGGAGAAGATCGGCGTTCAGGTGATCGAACGCGCGCGGAAAAAAGGCGCGATCCTGCGGCCGCTCGGGCCGGTGATCGTGTTGATGCCGCCGCTTGGGATGACGGAACGGCAGTTGGAACAGTTGCTTGAGATCACTTACGAATCGATCCAAGAGGTGACGGAATGAAAACGGAAGTTATGGGCAGCGGATGGAGGATGGCGGATGGCGCAGCCTGTTTTTCTCCATTCCCTATTCTCCATCTTTCATTCTGCCTCCAGAGGAAGCCATGAAAGCCGGGATCTTTATTACGGGGACGGATACGGATGTCGGGAAAACGGTGATCTCCGCCGGCCTCGCGCTGGTGCTCCGAGAACGGGGGATGAAGGTCGGGGTCATGAAACCCGTCGCGACCGGCTGTCACGGGACCGAGGAACGGCTGATCTCCACGGACGCGGCTTTTCTCCTGGAAGCCGCCGAGAACGAATACCCGCCCCTCTCAAGCCCCTCACGTTTTCGCAACCCGCTTTCGCCGAACGTGGCGGCGATGCTTGAAAAAAAGGAAGTCGATGTCCAGGGCATCCTCAAGAGTTATCGCCAGCTCCAGAAACATTATGATTTCATGATCGTCGAAGGGATCGGCGGGCTGATGGTCCCTCTTAAAAAAGATTATTACGTCGCGAATCTCATCCGTGATATGGGGCTGCCGCTCGTGATCGTTTCCTACGCGGGCCTCGGCGCGATCAACCACACGCTCTTGACGGTGGATGCGGCGATGATCCGGGGGCTTGAGGTGCGCGGCATTATCTTTAACCGGGTCGCGGTCACCAATTACTCTCTTTCCGAGCTCACGAATCCCAAGGTGATCCACGACCTCTCGGGAGTGCCTATTCTCGGAAGCCTGCCGGACGTGGAAGGGCTTCATATCGATAATTGCCAGTTCGGAAAATTGAAGGAGCTTTTCCGGGAACGCATCCAGGTCGACAAGATCCTGGGGAGCTTTTCCGCTTCCGCGGTGAAACGATAGCCCGAAAGGAAACGCCTTTGTCCAAGTCCCGATTTGCCGGCGTTCAGCTCGAAAGAAAAAAAGACGCGAGCCTCCTTAACTGGAATCTCAAGCGTCCTTACCCTCCTGAAAAGATCCGTGTGAGGATCCCTCTCTGCGCCGTGAGTTGCGTGTGTCCCGGGGACAAGATCGAGGTGGGGCAAAAGATCGCGGACCCGGTGGGCGCGGAAGGCGCGAGCGTTCACGCCGGCCTTGCCGGGACGGTGGAAAAGATCGAGGACTCCGGCAGCGGCCCGGTGACGGTCGAGATCCGCCGGCACGGCGAACCGAAAGCGTTGCCGGCCTTTGAGCCGCGAAAAGGGTGGGAAGAGCTTCCTTCCAAAGACTTGCCCGCGATCTTTCGGAACGCGGGGCTGGTCCTGACCGATCCGAGCGAAGAACCCGTCACGGCCCGGCTTGCCCGGTGCGCCGGCGCGCGAACGGTCCTCGTGAACGCCTGCGAGCCCGAGCCCTATATTACCTGCGAACAAGTGCTGACGATGTCCCATGCCGTCGAGATCCTCCGGGGCGCCGAATTGCTCCGGAAGGCCTGCGGGGCCGAGAAGATCCTTTTTGCGGCGGAATCGTCCAATCTCGAAATGATCGAGCTTATCAAAAGTAAGATCTATTTTTTGAAATGGGACCACGTGGAGGTGCGCACCGTGCCCCCGGTCTATCCTCAGGGGCTGGAAGCCACATTATTGCGCGCGTGGTTCCCCGGTGGATCCCGGGAAGCCGTGGTCTTTCCGGCCTCGACCGCGTTTGCCGCTTATGAGGCCGTCGCGCTTCAGAAACCTTTTTACGAGAGGGTCGTGACCGTGGGCGGTGAATGCACCGTTGAGCCGCGAAGCCTTTGGCTTTTGCAGGGGCTTTCGCTACAGGACGCGATCCGCACCTGCAAGGGAACGATGCGCGAACCCAAGGCGGTGCTGTTGGGCGGGCCGATGAAGGGCCGGGCCCAGGAGGCGCTGGACGGATCGCTGACGCCGGGATCGAGCGCGGTGCTGGCGCTTCCGCCGGAAGTCGTGTGGGCCGGGGTTTCCGAGCCGTGCATCCGCTGCAATCGTTGTGTGGACCATTGTCCCGTCGCTCTTTCGCCCGTGACGATCACGTTGGCGGCAGAACGAAAAGAATTCGCGATCGCGCGGGAGTGGCATGCTTTGGATTGCATTGAATGCGGCAATTGTTCTTATGTGTGTCCCTCCAAACGGCCGATGGCCGAACTTCTCTGTTTGGCGCGGAAGGGGGTGGCCTGTGATTGAGGCGAAGGGTTTACCGCCGTATATCCGTTCGAAGGATTCTTATGCCCGGCGTTGTTGGGGCCAGGTCGTAGCGCTGGCGCCGCTGGTGATCGCCGGATGTGTGACGGGCCACGCCCAGATCCTGCGGGTGTTGCTCCTGTCGCTTGTGAGCGCGGTGGCTTTCGAGTACCTTGGCGCCAAGTTTTTTAAAACACGGGAGAATCTCCGCAATGGCGAGGTGGTCCTGAACGCGGTCCTTTTCGCGCTATTGATCCCCGCGCGCTGTCCCTCGGAGCTCGTGATCCTGGGGATGTTCTTGGGAGTGATCGCCGGGAAGATCTTTTGGGGCGGGACCGGCGCCTATTCACTCCATCCCGTTCTTTTGGCTCGGGTGGCGTTGCAGACTTTTTTCCCCAAGGAGATCGGCGCGCCGGGCCTTTTTTCCGGCGCCGGGGATCCCTGGACGCTCGGGGCGGTGGCGCTGGGGGGGCTGATCCTTTTGAAACAAAAGCAGGGTTATTGGGAAGTCCCGTTCCTTTTTATCGCGGTCTGTTTTTTCTGCGAAATGGCGGGGGCCGGACGGGAAGTCTCGAACGTTTTTTTAAGCGGCGTTCTGTTCACCGCTTTCTTCCTTTTGGCGGATCCCGTTCCGATGCCGGTGACGCGGCGGGGGACGAGCCTCTTCGTCTTGGGCGCGGCCCTTTTAAGCTGCGGGATCAGTCGGAACGGTTTCTCGATCGCGGCGGCGGCAGTCGCGATCCTTCTGATGGATCTTGTGGTGCCGTGGATCGATCTCGGGTTGAGATCCCCCAAACACGCTTGCGCGGGAAGGGCTGGTTCGCGATGAAGCAAAGAATGGTCAAGCTTGTAGGGAAGTATCTTTTTTTATGCCTCTTTTTGGGGTTGCTGGTCGCGATCCTGATGGCGGCACAGGGGTTGAGGTCGTGAGGGCTCTCGGACGATGAAATTACCGGAACGGTTCTTCTCGCGGTTGCTTTTGGCATATCTGCCGTTTTTAAGCTACCCGTATGATCTTTTCAGGATGGGCGTGGCCGCGTCCTGGGTGGTCGCGTTCCTCTGGATCACCGTGACCTTTTTCTGGATGACCCGGCCCTGCTTTCCGGGGCGGACGCTGCGGCCCGCGTTCTTTCTTTGGCTGATCGTCTGGGGGCAAGCGGTGTGGACGCTCACGCAACTGGCGCCGCTCTGGCTGGTGAGCGTTTTCTTTCTGATGCCGGTGTCCTTTCTGGAGGATCGCACGAAACCGGACCACGTTCGTATTTTTTCGCGGCGGGTGCCCCGGTATTTTTTTGAAAGGGTCGCGGCGGGACTGGGTTTTGTCGCGTTCGTGATGGTGATGACGGTGGCGCGGGACCTCGCGAGCGTCCGGTTCGGGGTCGATCCTTGGGGGATTCCGGCGGGGATCTTTCTCGCGATCACCCTGATCGCATTTTTATGGAAGAATCAACCCTACGGGAGGCGCTCCTGATGCTTCTCGTGATCCTTTCTTTCGGCTTTCTTTTGGCGTTACGCGGGACACGGGCCCTTTCGTTGCAGCGTCCCGTGGAAGGATTGATCCGGATCTGGCGTGAGGCCGCGGACCTTTTTGTGACGGCCGCGCTCGTCGTGACGCTCGAGGCGTTGCTTGCCGCCACACAGGAGGCGGCATGGGTGGCGCGGGATTACGCGGTGCTGATTTCCGGGGTGGCGGCGTTCCTCCTGGCGCGCTATCAAAAGAAAACGGACGCGTTCTTTCTGACCGCGTTTGTGCTGGCATTCCTCGGCCGGTCCCTGGCGCCGGGCCTTCTGGCCGGATGTTCCTGGCTCGGGACGGTGGTTTTCGGGATCGCGGCTTTTCAGACCGGCCTTCTGGGGCTCCGGTACCGGCTGCTTTTCTCCGGGGTCCCGGCCCAGGTGAAAGGCTGGCCGGTACTCTGTCTGCTCGCGGCCTTGCTGGCGCTGGTCTTTGGGGCGGCGTGTGGGATGCTTTCCTAAGGTTTTTATCCGGAGAGTCGAAAATAACGGGAAGAAGATCTGCCTGTCGTGAATTTATTTTTCACCCCGGAAAATACGGAAGCGTTGAGATAACGCCTCCTGTCTCTTGCGGGGTAAAGGAGCGTTCCTATGGCCATTGAAGAGATCCTGCTTGGCGCGATCGAAAAAGAAGCTTCCGATATCCATCTCACTGTGGGCCGGCCCGTGACGTATCGCCTGGTCGGAGATATGGTCTCGATCGGGGAAAAGCCGCTGACGCACCAAGAGGTTGAGGCCCTCGCCAAGGAGATCACCACCGAGGTCCAGCGCAAGAAAGTGGAAGAGGTCGGCGGGATCGATTTCGGTTTCTCCTTCGAGGATAAGGCACGGTTCCGCGTCTCCTGCTACAAACAGCAGGGGCATTACGCGCTGGTCCTGCGTCTCCTCCCTTCCAAGTTCTATAATTTTGACGATATCGGCCTTCCTCCGCAGATGATCGAAACGCTGAATCTTCCGCGGGGGCTGGTGCTCGTGACGGGGCCGACCGGGTCCGGTAAAACCACGACGCTCGCGACGATGCTCAATTACATTAATGAAAATTTCCCCCGGCATATCATTACGGCGGAAGACCCGGTGGAGTTCGTTCATAAGCACAAGAAATCCGTGATGACCCAGCGCGAAGTGGGCGAGGATGTCCCGAGCTTTTCCGAGGCGATCGTGAAGTCCCTGCGCCAGGACCCCGACGTGATCCTGATCGGGGAGATGCGCGATCTTTCAACGATGGAATCCGCGATCCGCGCGGCCGAAACAGGCCACTTGGTCTTCTCCACGCTTCACACGACCGGGGCCGCCCGCACGGTGGACCGCATCATCGACGTTTTTCCCTCGCATCAACAGCCGCAAGTGCGCGTTCAGCTTTCCGCCACGCTCGTCGCGGTCATCTCTCAGGTGCTGGTGCCCCGCCTTGACGGCAAGGGCCGCGTGGCCGCGTTCGAGATCATGTTCGCGACGCCGGCCATCCGCAATCTGATCCGGGAGGGGAAGACCTATCAGATCCTCTCGGAGCTTCAGACCGGGACCCGTTATGGCATGATCACACTGGATGACCACCTCAAAGAGCTCTATACCCACGGCGTGATCAGCTATGAAGCGGCGCTCGAAGTGGCCGCGGATTCCCGGGAACTGGCGATTCAGCTTTCCAAAATCCAGCCGGGCATCGGAAAAGGGAAAAAATAGGGGAAGGAAAACAGAGGGACCCGTCGACCTGCCTGTCGGCAGGCTCAGGGTGAGAGGGGTGGAAAAACTCACGCCCTCTCAAATAAAACTTGACCGGGTACAGGGGCTTGGGTATCCTATGCCCGCTTTCGCGCCATTTCTCCTCTGAAAAACGGGAAGAACGGAGGCGGAAAGCGGTTCTCGGGGTTCGGGACCGGTCGAAATTCCACGCAAAAGAGATAAAATTCCAGCTTAATCCCAGTTCTTAGGTCGCCTCTTTCTACTCTTTCCGTGCATTTTTCATAAAATCGAACGAAAACCAACGATCCGGTCCCGATAGAAATCCAAAATGACAAAAAAGACCCCGAGTGAAAACCCACCAGGGGAAAAACTGTTCCTTATCGACGGGCATTCGCTCTGTTACCGCGCTTTTTACGCGATCCCGAATCTGACCAATTCCCGGGGAGAGCCGACGAACGCGATCTACGGGTTCGTGGTGATGCTGCGGAAGATCCTGGAAGAGCAGAAGCCGGAATATCTGGCGGTGTGTTTTGACCGCAAGGAACCGACGTTCCGGCACGAGCAGTACAAGGATTACAAGGCGCATCGCAAACCGATGCCGGACGAGCTAGTGAGCCAGATCGAGCCGATCAAGGAATTTTGCAGGATCTCGAATATCGCGATCTTTGAAAAAGCGGGGTACGAAGCCGACGATGTGATCGGCACGCTGGCCCGGCGCGGAGAAAAAGAAGGCCACCGGGTCTTCATTATCACGGGGGACAAGGACGCTTTTCAGCTCGTGAACGAAAAGATCAAGATCCTTCAGCCGCACAAAGAGAACCGGGTCTATGACAGCGACGGGGTAAAGGAACGCTTTGGCGGGCTGGGGCCCGAGAAGGTCGTGGACATTCTCGCGCTGATGGGCGACGCTTCGGACAATATCCCGGGCGTGCCGGGGATCGGCGAAAAAACGGCGATCAAGCTGATGCTGGAGTTCGGTTCGGTCGAGAGCCTGATCGCGCGACTGGACGAAGTGCCGTCGGAGAAACAGCGGCAAAAGCTCCGGGAGAACCTGGAAGATCTGAAGCTGTCCCAAAAGCTCGCGACGATCGATACGGACGTTCCCGTTGAGGCCGATTGGGAGAAGATCCGGGTGGCGGAGCCGGACGGGGAAGCGCTTTTGGAATTCTTCAAGCGGTATGAATTCCGCGGGTTGATGAAAAGCGCCACGGTGACGACGGTCCGGGAGAAGGAATCGCGGGAGCGGCAGTACAAGGCCGTTCAGAATGATGGTGAGTTAAAAGCCCTGGTCGCGGAATTGCGTAAGGCGAAGGCGTTCAGTTTTGATACGGAAACGACCTCGGTCGATCCGATGCGGGCCGCGCTTGTGGGGATGAGTTTTTGTTGGGAACCTTGGACGGCTTATTACGTGCCGGTCTCGCTCCCGGCGCATCAAGGGCCGGGGTTGCCTTGCGACGAGGTCTTGAAGGCGGTCCGGCCGGTCCTGGAAGATGCCGGGACCGCGAAATACGGACAGAATATCAAGTACGACGCGATCGTAATGGCGCGCCACGGCGTGCGGTTGGCGGGGATCGCGTTCGATACGATGCTCGCGAGCTATCTGGCCGATCCGGTGAAGCGGAATCACAATCTGGATGATCTTTCGCTCGAATACCTGAATGTCCAGAAGATCACGACGGAAAGCCTGATCGGCAGCGGCAAGAAAAGCATCACGATGGACAAGGTGCCGCTTGAGACGATCACGGCGTATGCCTGCGAGGACGCGGATTGTGTGATGCGTCTCGTCCCGTTGCTTCGCGCGAAGCTTAAAGAGCTCGGGCTGACGAAACTTTATGAAGAAGTGGAACTGCCGCTCTCGAGTGTGATCGCGACGATCGAGCAAAATGGCGTGGCGCTCGACCTGCCGTTCCTCAAAGAATTGTCGGAGAAGGCGGGGAAGGAGATCGACGCGTTGGTGAAGGAGATCCACGCGGACGCCGGGACGGAGTTCAATCTCGATTCGCCGAAACAATTGGCGGATGTGTTGTTCGTCCAGAAAAAATTGCCGGCCCTGAAAAAGATCAAGACCGGATATTCGACCGACGCGAGCGTGCTGGAAAAGCTCGCCGTCTCGCATGAATTGCCGCGGAAGATCCTGGAATACCGGGAACGCGCGAAGTTGCGTTCGACCTATCTCGACGCGTTGCCGGAGATGGTGAACCCGGAAACGCATTGCGTGCATACGTCGTTCAATCAGACGACCACGGATACGGGGCGGCTTTCGAGTTCGGACCCGAATTTGCAAAATATCCCGGTGAAGACCGAGATGGGGCGTCTGGTGCGGAAGGCCTTTGTGGCCCGGCCGAGGGTCGGGGGACGGGGGAAGTCCCATTCTTCATCAGAAGAATCAAAGGTTAATGGCCTGCCTGCCGGACAGGCAGGGGCTAGCCCCAGCAATCTTTTAGGAAAAGAAAATGGAGGTTGGGGCAAGATCCTTTCGGCGGATTATTCGCAGATCGAGCTCAGGATCCTGGCGCATTTTTCGGGCGACCCGAACCTGACGAAGGCGTTCGCGGAAGACCGGGACATTCATACGTTTACGGCGACCTTGCTTTATGACGTGAGCGAAAAGGAAGTGACCCGCGAGATGCGGAACGCCGCGAAGACGATCAATTTCAGTATCGTCTACGGCAAGACGAGTTACGGGCTTTCGCAGGACCTGAACATGTCGATCCCGGAAGCGGACCGGTTCATTAAAAATTATTTCGCGCGGTACGCGGGCGTGAAGACGTTCCTCGACGCGCAGAAGGAAAAAGCGAAACAGGACGGGTATTTGACGACGATCCTTGGACGGCGTTCTTATTTCCCGAATATCCACGCTTCCAACGTGCAGCTGCGGCAGTACGCGGAACGGTCCGCGATCAACGCCCCGATCCAGGGGTCGGCGGCGGACCTGATCAAGATCGCGATGATCGCGATCCAGCGGCGACTTGAAGAAGAGCGGAGCGAGAGCCTGATGATCATGCAGGTGCACGACGAGCTTGTGTTCGACGCGCCGGAAGGCGAGATCCCGGCTCTTCAGGCGCTCGTCAAAAAAGAAATGGAAGGCGCTTATCGCCTGAACGTGCCGCTTAAGGCCGACGTGACCGTGGGGGATACATGGTACAAAGATTAGTGGTGGGACTGACCGGTGGCTTCGGGGTCGGGAAAAGTTCCGTGGCCCAGCGGTTCAAGAATCTGGGCGCGGAAGTGATCGATGCTGATGATATCGCGCACGCTTCGATGAAAAAGGGGAGCCCGGTCTTTGACGCGGTCATCGAGCTTTTTCCGGAAGCGCTTCATCCCGGCGGCAAGAAGATGGAACGCGAGAAGATCGCCGAGGTGGTCTTCTCGGACGCCAAACGGCGTAAGGAGCTGGAGAAGGTCATTCATCCTTACGTTTATGAGAGGATCCGGGAAAAGGTCGAAGGATCCACCAGCCGCGTCGTGATCGTGGAAGTGCCGCTTCTTTTCGAGGCGGGATTTGAAAAGCTGTGCGACAAGGTGCTGGTCGTGACGTGTAACTCCGCGATCAAGCTGAAGCGTCTTCAGTCCAAGCATTTTTCGGTCAAGGAGATCCGGTCGCGCGAGCAGGCGCAGATGGCGGAGACCCTGAAGGCGCAAAAGGCGGATTTCACGATCGACAATTCGAAGACCATTTATCAAACGCAGAGAGAGATCGAACGTTTTTGGTACAAGTTCCTCGCTCTCGCGAAAGCAGGGATCAAGAGGGCCGTTGTCGCAGATGACGGCACTCCGTTGCAGGCGGCCTGAAGGCCGGCGTTTTTCGGGTGCTTGTGCCCGCGAGACGTATTTTCATCAAAAAAGGAGCCAGTAAACAATGACAAGAGATACCAGAGACATGCGGGAACCCCGGGAGCGATCTCATACGCATCACCGCCGTGCCGAGGACGGGAACAACAAGCCCCGCCCGCCGCGGATGATGCAGGAGGATGCGGCCGCGAACGGCGAGGCGCTTGAAAAAGCGATCGCGCAGCAAAAATCCGGCGAAAAGCCGCTGGATGTGGTCAGCCTCAAGAAGATCAAGATCAGCGAGTTGCAGAAAATGGCCCACAAGTTCAATATCGAGAACGTGGCCGGGCTCAAGCGCCAGGACCTGATCTTCAAGGTCCTCCAGGGACAGGCCCAGCAGTCGGGGCTGATGTTCGGCGAAGGCGTGTTGGAGATCCTGGAAGACGGTTTCGGCTTCCTGCGCTCTCCGAACTACAACTACTTGCCTTCCCCGGACGACATCTATGTCAGCCCGAGCCAGATCCGCCGCTTTAATCTGCGGACCGGCGACGTGGTGGGAGGATTGATCCGCCCGCCGAAAGAGGGGGAGCGTTATTTTGCCCTGCTCAAGGTCGAGATGATCAATTTCGAAGAACCGGATATGAGCAAGGACAAGATCGCGTTCGATAACCTGACGCCGCTTTATCCGGATCAGCGGATCAAGCTTGAAACGACACAGGAAGAAGCGTCGATGCGCGTGATGGACCTGCTGACGCCGATCGGTTTCGGCCAGCGCGGACTGATCGTGGCGCCGCCTTATAGCGGTAAAACGATCCTGCTCCAGAAGCTTGCCAACAGCATTACCACCAACCATCCGGATTCATACCTGATCGTGCTGTTGATCGATGAACGCCCGGAAGAGGTGACCGACATGCAGCGGTCGGTGAAGGGCGAAGTCATCGCTTCGACCTTTGACGAACCGGCGGACCGGCACGTTCAGGTCGCGGAGATCGTGCTCGAAAAGGCCAAGCGCCTGGTCGAACACAAACGCGACGTGGTGATCCTGCTGGATTCGATCACTCGTCTCGCGCGCGCCTACAACACGGTGGCGCCGCATTCCGGGAAGATCCTCTCGGGCGGTGTCGATTCCAACGCGCTCCATAAGCCGAAACGCTTTTTCGGGTCAGCGCGTAACGTGGAAGAGGGCGGCAGTATGACGATCATCGCGACCGCGCTCGTGGACACGGGGTCGCGTATGGACGAGGTCATTTTTGAAGAGTTCAAAGGCACGGGGAACATGGAACTCCAGCTGGATCGCAACCTCTTCCAGCGCAGGATCTACCCGGCCATCGATGTGAAGAAGTCGAACACCCGTAAGGAAGACCTGCTGATCCCCGCCGAGGAACTCAATCGCGTGTGGATCCTCCGCAAGGTCCTGAACGAGCTTAACCCGTCAGAGGCGATGGAGCTTCTGGTGGATCGTCTTAAAAAAACCAAATCCAACGCTGATTTTCTTCTCAGCATGAACAAAGCCAAGGAGTAAGCCATGAAAAAAGAGATCCATCCCAATTACGGTCCTTCCACGATCCGTTGCGCGTGCGGCAACGTGATCGAGACCCGCAGCGTGGTGTCGAGCATTCAGGTCGATATCTGCTCAGTCTGTCATCCGTTCTATACGGGCAAGCAGAAGATCCTCGATACGGCCGGCCGTATCGACCGGTTCAAGAAAAAGTTCCAGGACCGCGTGGCCGAGACCAAGAAAACGACCAAGGCCGTTCCCAAGATGCCCGTGAAACTCAAGTTCTCCGAAGAAGCCCGCAAGGAAAAGCTTCAGGCCCTTCGCGATAAAGTGAAAGCTCAGGGAAAATAATCCCGCGCAACGGTCAACGTTCAACGCGCAACGAAAGGGCTAAAGCCAAGACGTTGCGCGTTGTGCGTTGCGCGTCGGACGAAATATGAGAATACGCGGCCGGTTAGAAAAGACGGAAGCGAGGTTTCGGGAACTCGAAGCATTGCTTTCCAGTCCGGAGGTCTCCAAGGACAGGCAAAAGATCCAGGCGATGAGCAAGGAGATCGCCTTGCTGCGCCCGATCATGGAAACCTTTGACGCTTACCGGAAGACCGAACGCGAGATCGAAGGGTTGAAACACAGCTTGGCGGAAAGTCAGGGCGATGGCGCGATGAAGGCGCTGATCGAAGAGGAGTTGAAGGCGCTGGAACCCGCGCAAGCGGAACGCGAAAGCCAGCTTGAATCCCTTTTTCTCCGCGGGATGGAGCCGAATGCGGCGCGTGATGTGATCGTGGAGGTACGCGCCGGGACCGGCGGCGAGGAAGCGGCTCTTTTTGTGGCGGATCTTTTCCGGATGTACAGCATGTACGCGGGGGATCACGGGCTTCGCGTGGAGGTGATCGATTCGAATCCGACCGGGATCGGCGGGTTCAAGGAGATCATTTTCGGCGTTACGGGGGAGCGGGTTTTCAGCTATTTTAAATATGAAAGCGGGATCCACCGCGTGCAGCGGGTGCCAAAGACCGAAGCGAGCGGACGCATTCACACCTCGGCCGTGACCGTGGCGGTGATGCCGGAAGTCGCGGAAGAAGAGATCGAGATCAAACCCGACGATCTGAGGATCGACGTTTATCGCGCCTCGGGCGCGGGCGGGCAGCACGTCAATAAAACCGAGTCCGCGGTGAGGATCACGCATTTACCGACGGGATTCGTGGTGGCGTGTCAGGACGAACGTTCCCAGCAGAAGAATAAGGTCAAGGCAATGCGGATCCTGCGCGCGAAGATCTTTGATTTCAAACGGGAACAGCAGGAAGCGGAACAGGCCAAGCAGCGCAAAGAGCAGGTGGGGTCGGGGGACAGGTCGGGGAAGATCCGGACCTATAATTATCCCGATAACCGGGTGACGGACCACCGGATCGGTCTTACGCTTTACAGTTTGAACTTGATCATGGATGGCCGGTTGGATCCGGTCGTGAAGGCGCTTGAAGAAGATGAGAAGGTCCGGCTGTTGACAACGCTATGAGTTGTTCAAGAAAAGTGAAGAACGGCCCTTTGCTCGAGTTGATGGCGTGGGGACAGCGGGAGCTTTTACGAGCGGGGATCGAGGAAGCGCAGGAAGAATGCGAGCGGGTCCTGATGAAGCTTTTGGGTTGCGCGCGTTCCGAGATCTATCTGAAGGATCATGAGCTCGAGGTTTCGGGAGTTCGCGAGCGGTTTTTGAGGGCCCTCGAAAAAAGAACGCAGCGGATCCCGCTCGCGTATCTCTTGAACGAAGCGGATTTTTGGAAAGAAACGCTTTTTGTCGATGAGCGATGTCTCATCCCGAGGCCGGAAACGGAAATCCTCGTGGAACAGGTGTTGAAGGCTTTGGGGCCGAAGGCCTCCCAGGCATTTTCGTTCCTAGATATTGGCACGGGTTCCGGGGCGATCGCGGTGGCGATCCTGAGAGCTTGCCCGGAAGCGACAGGAACGCTTTTGGACGTTTCGCCCGGGGCGCTTGAAGTCGCGTGGAAAAATATCGCGCGTTACGGGCTTGAAGGCCGGGCTGAAAAGGTGCAGGGCGACCTGTTCGAAGCTTTTCCGGAAGAAAAGAAGTGGGATGTGATCGTTTCAAATCCTCCCTATCTTTCGGCGAAAGACCTTGGAGAGCTTCAGGAAGAGTTGAAATTCGAGCCGCGGGGAGCTTTGGATGGCGGTGCGGACGGGTTGGAGCTTTACCGGAGGATCGTGGCCCAAGCGAAAGGGCATTTGACGCCGGGAGGACTTCTGGCCCTGGAAGTCGGGTTGGGACAGGATGGAGCGGTTTCAAAGTGGCTTCAGGAAGCGGGTTATGATAGTATTCAGCGTTTCAAAGACCATTTACAGGTTCAGCGGGTCGTGATGGCCCAAAGGTGTCTTCATCGTCATGGATAAGATCGTGATCGAGGGCGGGAACCGCCTTAGAGGGGAAGTCGACGTTTCGGGGTCCAAGAACGCGGTTCTGCCGATCATGGCGGCGGCCCTTCTTTCAGAAGAAGAGTCCGTTATTACGAACGTCCCATCGCTGTGGGACGTTCACACGATGGTCAAGTTGCTCCGGTCTCTGGGCGCGAAGGCGATCCTGGAGAATGGGTGCCTGAAGGTCAAGCCCGGCAAGAACCTGAAGGCTTTGGCGCCTTACAAACTCGTCAAGACCATGCGCGCGTCGGTTTGCGTGCTCGGGCCGCTTTTGACGCGTCTCGGGGAAGCGGAAGTATCGCTCCCGGGCGGTTGCGCGATCGGGCCAAGGCCCATCGATCTTCACTTGAAGGGGCTGGAAGCACTTAACGCGAATATTGATATCAAGCACGGGTATGTGCGCGTGACCGCGCGCGGGAAATTACGCGGGGCCGAGATCTATCTGGGCGGCGGTTACGGATCTTCGGTGTTGGCGACGGATAACGTGATGATGGCCGCGACGCTGGCGCCGGGGAAAACGGTGATCGAGAACGCGGCGTGCGAGCCGGAGGTCGTGGATCTCGCGCGTTTCTTGAAAAAGATGGGCGCCAAGATCACGGGGGAAGGTTCTCCGCGGATCGAGATCGAAGGGGTGCGCAAATTGCACGGCGCGGAACACGTGGTGATCCCGGACCGGATCGAGGCAGGGACGTTCCTTTATGCGGCGGCGATCACAGGCGGAGATATCTTGGTCCGCAAGATGGAACCGAGCCACTTGAACGCGGTGTTTGACAAGTTGTTGCAGGCGGGCGTGCGCGTGGATAAATTCAAGACCTCGGTGCGCGTGAGGAAGAACGGGCGGTTGAAGCCGGTCGACATTACGACGTTGCCGTATCCGGCGTTCCCGACGGACTTGCAGGCCCAGGCCATGGCGCTGGCAACGGTCACGCCGGGTATCAGCATTATGACCGAAAAGATCTATCCGAACCGGTTCATGCATGTGCCGGAACTTGGGCGTATGGGAGCCAAAGTGTTTTTGGAAGGGCCGAGCGCGATCGTGCACGGCGTTAAAAAGTTGAGCGGGGCGCCCGTAATGGCGTCCGATCTCAGGGCCAGCGCGGCGCTTGTGCTCGCGGGCCTGGTAGCGGAAGGCGCGACGGAGGTCCATCGCGTGTATCATCTGGACCGGGGTTATGAGAACCTCGAACAGAAACTGACTTCTCTCGGAGCCGTGATCCGAAGGGAAAAGGAATAATCAAGGAGGCAATGTGGCAGTCAAGATCAGAATGAAACGTGTCGGTACTAAGGGCCGTCCGCAGTGGCGCATCGTGGTCAGTGACGCGAAGATGCCGCGTGATGGGCGCTTTATCGAGGAGATCGGTTTTTACGATGCTCTTCCCAAAGAAGATAAGTTCATCGTGAAGCAGGATCGCCTGGATTATTGGGTGAAGCAGGGCGCGCAGATGAGCGTCGCTTTGAAGAGCCTGGTCCGTCGTGAAAAGAAGAAAACGTCGAAGAAGAGCGCCTAAGGCCTAAAGGCCGGAGGGCGTCCGCATGCTTACCCCGTTAGAGATAAGCATGGTTTAGGTTGTTTGGTGGGGAGAAGGAGCCATGCCAGCTGTTTCAAAGAATGGGAAGCAACAAAGGCGGGGATCTCTAACGGGGCTTACGATCGATATCGTAACGCTTTTTCCGGAGTTCTTTAAAAGCCCGCTTGGGGAATCGCTTCTGGAAAAGGCCCAGGCGAAGAAGCGGGTCCGGATCCGGACGCATGATCTTCGGGATTGGACGCACGACCGGCATAAGACCGCGGACGATAAACCCTTCGGAGGCGGGGCCGGGATGGTGATGAAACCCGAGCCTCTCTTTGAATGCGTCGAAGAGGTCGGAAAGAAAGCCTGGGTGGTGTTGATGGATCCCCAGGGGGAGCCGATGAGCCAGAAGCTCGCGGCGAAACTCGCGAAAAAGAAGCACCTGGTCCTGATCGCGGGGCATTATGAAGGCGTGGACCAGCGCGTGAAGGATCATCTGGTCGACCAGGAGATCTCGGTCGGTGATTTTATTACGATGGGCGGGGAAGCTCCCGCGTTGTGTCTGATCGAAGCGGTGACGCGGCTCGTCCCGGGAGTGCTCGGGAACGCGGCGTCGATCGAGCACGAGAGTTTTCAAACGGGGATGCTTGAGCATCCTCATTATACGAGGCCCCGGGAGTACCGGGGTTGGAAAGTCCCGGAGGTGCTGTTCTCCGGGGATCATAAAGAAGTGGACCTTTGGCGTCATCATGAAGCCGAGCGGGTCACGCGCCAGAAGCGGCCGGATCTGTTGCAATCATCACCCCGTTAGAGACCGGGGGAGGAAGACGTCTCGGCCCGCAATTGCGGGAGAATAAAGAAATAACTTTAACCATTAATTTTAAACAGAGGCGTTCTCAAAACGTTTTCTGTCTCTAACGGGGGAACCAAAATGAGTAAAATGGATATCGTCGAAAAAGAAGCCGCAGAGAAAAAAACGCCGGAGTTTCGCGTGGGGGATACGTTGAAGGTCCATATCCGCGTGAAAGAAGGCGACAAGACCCGCACCCAGCTCTTTGAAGGGGTTTGTATCCGTAAAAAAGGCAAAGGCGTCCGCGCTAGCTTTACGGTCCTCAAAGAAAGCTACGGGGACAAGGTCGAGAAGATCTTCCCGGTCCATTCGCCGAACGTCGAGAAGATCACCGTGAGCGTGAAGGGCAAAGCCCGCCGCGCGAAGCTCTACTATTTAAAGAATAAGTAATCGTACGGCCCGAAGCGATGGAGCCTTCCCTTCAGGGATCCCGCAAAGCGCTTCTGTTGGAACAACTTCGGGCGTTCGATCTCCGGGAAGCGGGCAGCAAAGGCTGGGTGGCCGGCGTCGATGAAGCCGGCCGCGGTCCTTTAGCCGGTCCCGTGGTGGCGGCCGCCGTGATCCTGGTGGATCACGAAGGGCTCGCCGGGATCAATGATTCCAAGAAATTGAGCGCCAATCGGCGCGAAGAACTTTATCTCCGGATCGCCCGGTCCGGGATCGTCGGGATCGGCCTTGCCGACGAAAAGCAGATCGACGAACTCAATATTTACCAGGCGACCCGGCTCGCCATGAAAAAAGCCGTCCTCAATCTTTCCCATACCCCGAACGCCCTCCTGATCGACGGTCCGATGCGCGTGGACCTGGCCCTGTACCAAAAAGGGATCATTCAGGGCGACGCGAAATCCGCCAGCATTGCCGCCGCGTCGATCGTCGCCAAGGTGTTTCGGGACCACTGGATGCGGCAGCTTCACGAAGTTTATCCCGATTATGCTTTCCATAAACACAAGGGCTATGGCAGCGCCGAGCACATGAAGGTCTTACGGGAAAAAGGGCCGTCGCCGGTACATCGTTACAGCTTCGCACCGGTCCGCGAGGCCGAAGCGCTTCTGCGGGGGAAGGCTGTGGTATGAGGCTTCGCCCCAACCCGGCGCCTTTTCGATTTTCCCTTGGCGAACGCGGCGAAACGGCCGCTTGCGCCTTTCTTCAGGGCCGGGGCTATGAGATCCTTGAAAAAAATTACAAATGCAGGATCGGTGAGATCGATATGATCGCGCGACGGAAAGGCCGCCTTGCGTTCATTGAAGTGAAAACGCGTAGTTCCTCCCAGCGCGGCATGCCTGAGGAAGCGGTTGATCGCAGGAAGCAGGAAAAGATCTTTAAGCTCGCGGAATGGTATCTGAAAGAGAAAAAGCTCGGCCCGGTCCCGCTCGCTTTCGATGTGGTCGCGGTGCTGTGGGATCAAAAAGATACTCCAGAAATACGGCTCATTGCCGATGCGTTTGAGAGAACGGATGAGCTCTATTGATTCTTCGCCGGAAAGGGAGCAAAATAGCCGCGTTCCGATCGTCATAGGTTCGCACTGCGGGATTTAACAAGACCATGATCGTAAAAGCCAGAAAACTCCTCGTTTTTTTCAGTCTCGGGTTAGTTCTCTTTGTCGCGATCGGACACAGCGCCGAAGGCTTGAAAGACCGCTATGTTTCTTCCCAGCCATCCTCGGTCCAGCCGCTCAAGGACGCTTTTTCCAGAGCGCTCGAATTTCCCTTCCTGCTTATCAAGTGGCCCATCGACCAAGGCCTTCTTTTTACCGAAAAGCATCGTCTCGATAAAAAAACGTTTTGGATCTATGAACAGATGCTGGAACATGGTTTCAAGCCCCGCTTTGGGACCGTGGATATCGCCTGGATGCCCTATTATGGCGCCGACCTGAACTTCCTGGCGCTGGCAGGGCAAAAAGACCGTTTCCCCGATTTCTTCGTCAAAGGGACCGTTCTCCAGTGCCCGACCGTGTTTTTGCAGACGGGCGCGGAGATCGGCGCTCAGAGGATCGGAGGGACCGGATTTCACAGCAAGGGGTTCGTCAATTATGACAAGGAAGAACGGGAACCTTTTTACGGGATCGGCCCTCACAGCAGTCGCGGAGATGACACGACCTACCGGATGGAAACGACCCAGGTCGGTTTTCAGACCGGGTACGAATTCTCTCCGACGATCGACCTGTCCGGTGAGTTCGATTACAAGCATGTAAAGATCTCAAGCCATGTTCATGACAACAAATCTGATATCGCCTCTATTTTTGGGCCGAACGTACCCGGCCTTTCGGGCGATAATCTGCTTGGGTACACGATGACGCTGCGCCGCGATACGCGTGACAGCAAGGACGATGCGACCCGGGGGAGCTATCAGCAGCTTCTCTTCCGCTACACCGACGGTGTCAATCATTCTTCGGCCCGTTATTTCACCTACCAGCTGGATATGGCCAAGTATTTTCAGCTGGCGTCGCCCCGTCGCATTTTTGTGGCGCGCCTTTTTGCCGAATGTAACGACGAAGTCGATCACGGCACCATCCCTTTTTACAATATGGCGAAATTGGGCGGCGAAGGATCGAATCCCAAGGAAAGCGAAACGTCCCGGGCTTTTGTTTATAACCGTTTCTACGGCGAGGACGCGCTGTTGGTGAACCTGGAATACCGGTATACCGTGATGGAATACCGGGGGTTTAAACTGAAGACCGCGTTTTTTTCGGATACCGGACAGGTGTTTGAAAAGATCAGCAAGTTCCAGTTCAGCGATTTTCGCGAATCCTACGGGGTGGGGTTTTATCTGAGTTATGCCAAGAACACGGTGGTTAATTTTTCAGTGGCTCATGGGGATGAAGGAACCCGCTTTTATGTCAAAAATAAACTGGCCTTCTAGCTCCGTAAGAGGTTGGATGTGGGTATGCGTGGCCGCTTTAGTCCTCGCCACAGGCGGTGTGGCGCCGCTTTGCGCGGAAGAGGCCGCCCCTTATAAGGAGAACAGAACTTCCTTTTATACGGAACTTTTTGATCAGAATTTTTACGGGGAAGGTATTAACCAACTCGACGCGGGACGCTGGGGCCGGAAATTCTTCGGCAAGGCGCTCGCGTCACGGGATGTGAATGTTTTTGATGAGGTGCCGGATTCCGGTTTTTTCACCAATCGTCAGGGCCGCGAAAGGCTTTCCGCGGAGGCGCTTGAAAAAGGGTTTCAGGAAACTTCGGGGCCGGATCTCAGCAAGCCGCTGGAGGTAATTGCCGCGGAACAGCGGGGGATTCATCCGCGGTTTTGGGTTCAGGATGCCCGGGGGGATGAGTACCTCTTGGAGTTCGACCCGCAGCTGAATCTGGAGCTTGCGACCGGCGCGGAGGTGGTGGCGAGCCGCTTTTATCATGCCCTCGGTTATTTTGTGCCCCAATTCACGATCGCTTGTGTGAAAGCGGAACAGTTCCGGGTAGCTTCCGGAGCAACGACATGGGAGGATACGGGCTTCAAGAAGCCTCTGAGCCAAGAACGGCTAGAGGAATATCTGATGATCCTACCGCAGACGGTGGAGGGACTTTATCGGGCTTCAGCCTGCAAGGTTCTCAAAGGTCCCACCTACGGGAATTTTAGTTTCACGTCTCGTCGCGAGGAAGACGCTTCCGATCTGGTGAATCACCGGGACCGGAGGGAGATCCGGGCCCTGGGGATCTTTGCCGCGTGGCTCAATCATTTTGATATTCGGGAAGGCGACACGCTCGATGTGGCGTCGGACCATGGGTTGCGTCATTATCTTACCGATTTCAACGGCGTTTTCGGGGCGACCCCGGAAGGACCCAAGGCTCCGATGTTGGGTTATGAACATGCGGCGGATTATGGCGAAACTTTCAAGGCGATCCTGAGTTTGGGGTTTTGGGAGAAACCCTGGCAGAAAAAATGGCGGTTGGCGGGTGAGAAGGTCACGGGATCTCCGGCGGTCGGTTATTTTTCTAACGAAGGGTTCGATCCCGCGAAATACAAGACGCAATTTCCTTACGAAGCTTTTCGGAGCGTGACGCGAGCCGACGGGTTTTGGGCCGCGAAGATCATGATGTCTTTCTCGGATGCGGATATCCGGGCGCTTGTGAAAGCGGGGCAGTACAGCGATCCGAAGGACGCCGAAACGCTGGCCCAAACACTTATCGAACGGCGGGATATTATCGCCCGGTACTGGTTTTCGAAATGTGCGCCGCTCGATCAATTCGCCTTTTCGAACGGGCGGCTGACTTTCAAAGACCTGGCGGTGGAGGCCGGGTTCAAAAAGCGAGAAGAGGTCCTCTATCGCGCCGTGATCATGACGGCTGGAGAAAAACCCAGGAAGCTCTCGGAACTTGAGGCTCGGGAGCCCTCTTTTCTCATCCCCGCGGAGGCGTGGGGCGAAAAAGGTGATCTCAAGATCGAGATCCGGGTCGTTTCGGATCCCTTGAAGAAGACGGAGCCTTCCGTGACCGTGGTTTTAAACGCGGCTGGGGTCCAAGGGATCCAGCACGAAGCATAGTCTTTTTACGGGAAGGGCTGATCTTGCGAACCAAAGCAAGATCAGCCTTTTTGTTTTTTAACGGAAGCTGGGGGTGGCTTCAGTTTAAGGGAGGCTTTGGCTGCTCGAGAGGGAGTGTGAAGGAGAAAATGCTGCCCTTTTTATATTCCGATTCCATATGGATCTGGCCGTGATGGCGTTCGACGATCTTTTTTGAGATCGCAAGCCCGAGCCCCGTGCCGCCGGGGGCCACCAACTTTGCTGATTCCAGCTGGCCGAATTTTCTGAAAAGTTTCGGGATATCCTTCGACTGGATCCCGATGCCCGTGTCTTCGACCGAGATCATGACTCCTTGGGGATCGCGGGACGAGGTGAGGGTGATCGTCCCCTCCAACGTGAACTTGATCGCGTTTTGGAGAAGATTGGTCAGCACCTGGATGATCTTGTCCCGATCCATCGGGACCTCCGGGAGGTTTTTGGCAAGCTTGAATTCCAGCTGCAGATTCTTGTTCTCCACGAGCGGGCGCATCGCGACACCGACCTCTTCGATAAGTTTATTGGGGCACTCTTTTTCCATTTGAAACTCGATCACGCCTGATTCCAGTTTATGGAAGGCCAGGACATCATTGACGAGCCGCACTAGCCGGTCCACGCAGCGTTTGGAGATATTGAGGACTTCCTTCTGTTCCGCCGTAAGCTCTCCGGTCAATCCTTCGAGAACGATGCTGAGCCCTTCCTTGACCGAGTGGATCGGCGTGCGGAGTTCGTGCGAGACCATCTGGATAAGCTCCGCCTTGGCTTCCAGGGATTCTTTGTATTTTCGTTCTGTTACATCCTTGGAGAAACAATAAAATCCGTCAAAATGCTTTTCCTTGTCCAGGGAGCGGATCAGGACCACGTATTGGTGAAAGATGGAGCCGTCCTTGCGGATCACCTTGAGTTCCGTTTCGGATTTTCCCGAGCGCTTCATTTCTTCAAAAGCGGCGAGCGCTTTGTCCACATCTTCGGGACAGACCGTGGTCATGCGGTTGAGTCCGATCATCTCCTCCGGAGCGTATCCCATCATGGTCGCGCAGGCCTTGTTCACGCTGATGAATTTTTTATCAGCGTCCAGCCGCGCGATGCCGTCGAGGGCGTGTTCCATGGCCATAGAAAGATCCCGGAGCTGTTGCTCGGAGTGGATCTTTTCCGTGATGTCTTCCGAGATGCCAAGGAGATAGGCGGGCTTTCCGGAGGCATCCATGACCGGGATCTTCTTGGTGTGAAGAATGCGGGCCCCTTTTTTGCGCGTGTGGATGGGTTCTTCCAGGATCTCGAGGATCGCCCCTTGATGGAGGGTGTTCCGGTCTTTTTCGACAAAGAAGTCTGCCTCGGGTTTTGGGAAAAAAGAATAGTCGTTTTTACCCAGAAGCTCCTCACGGTGATAGCCCAAAAGTTTCTCTCCCGCACGGTTGAAACGGACAAAGCGCAATTCCTGGGCGTCCTTGATAAAGATCATATCCGGGATGTTCTCGATGATCGAATCCAAAAAGGCGTTCGTCTGGCGGAGTTCTTGTTCCATGCGGACGCGCTCATCGATCTGGTTGCGCAGTTCCTCGTTGGTCAGGACGAGTTGATGCGTTTTTTGTTCGAGCTCACTCGTTCTTTCCGCGACCTTGACCTCCAGGGCATCGTTCACGTTCTTCATCTGCCCCAGATAGATCCCAAGCCTCTTAAGGGTTGGCAGAAAGACAAAGATCCCGATGATGCCGAGGCATACTCCGTTCAAGGCGAAAAGAAGCGTGCCGAGGTTCCGAAGATGAACGATCTCGCTGAGGGCATCTTTCTGGAATTTTTTGATCGTCGAACGTAACAATCCAAGCACCCTGGAGCTTTTGGTTTGGAAGGCGATCAGCTGCAGATTGTCCGGGCGGACCTTGATCGGAGATCCCAGAAGGAATTTTTTAAGCGATGAAAAATACTCTTCGATCTGCTGATTGAGCGGGGACGAGGACGAGAAATAAAGTTTTCGGATCATCGGGATCATGGGGCGCGGAAGCCCTGTTTTGTCGGCGATGATATCGTTGGAAACGGTGCCGAAAACAAGAAGGGATTTCAGATCATCATGAACGTTTTCGCGCAGATTCTTTCTCTCAAGGAGGTCCATGGATTGCGAATAGGAGATCGACAGAAAGGTCGTTTTCTGGACCAGGCTGTATTGTCCCTCCATAAAACTGATGACAAGAGCGCTGCGTTCGGCGAGGTGGATCTGATTGTTCAGGATCACATAGTTCCAGCCGGCGAAAAAGCAGAGAAAGAGGAACGCGAAAAGGAATTTTAAATTGGTCGCAAAAAGGACCGGATCTTTCTTCGGCCGGGCCTCTCGGGTCTCGGAGATCTCCTGAAGCGATTCTTTCATGCGGGTCTCCCCAGATAGAAACCTTGTCCGTACTTTACGCCTAGCTCGCGGAGCCTGTCGAGATCTTCCTGGGTCTCGATCCCTTCGGCGATCACCTCGGCGTTCAGGTCCTCGGCGATCTTGAGGGTGCGGCGGAGGGAACGTTCGACATGCGGGTCCTGAGCGATCCCCCGGACATATTTCTTATCCAGCTTGACCACATCCGGCTCGAGGAGGATCAGGCTTTCCAGGCACGTGTTCCCGAACCCGACATCGTCCACGGCGATCGAAATACCGTAACGTTTGAATTCTTCGACGGGGCCGATCAAATGGGACGGTTCGCCGAGGATCTGTTGTTCGCTGATCTCGAGGCAGTAGCTTTTGGCCGGGCAGTTCGCCGCCAGTTTTTCGACCAGTTCTTCAATGGGAAGATCGATCATGGTTGCCGGGAAAAGGTTGATGTGGCGATGGAGTGCGGGAGGGAGGCCTGTGGCCGCCGAAATACACGACCGGAAGCAGTGGTGGTCCACGAGTGTCAGCATATTGTTCTCGAGGGCGATCCGGAAGAATTCATCCGGAGTATGGACCCCGCTGTTCCTTAACCGGGAAAGAAATTCATAGCCGACGAGCGTCTGGTCATCAAGGCGGAGGATCGGTTGTTTGAGGGCGAAGAAATCACGGCCTTGCCGCATCAGTTCCATCATGTGACCGGATTCCGTGATGCGGGCGCGCTCTTCCGCTTCCTCCGGCGCCGGGTATGAGATCCTGTTCTTGCCACCGTTCTTGCTCTGGCGCAGAAAAGGATCCGAGACCGAAAGCAGTTCATCGACCGAAGTGACATGCGCAGGCACCGGCGTGAGTCCGAAGCTGGCCGTGATGTGCAGGGTTTCTTTCTCGGAGACCGTGATGCCGGTATTGGAAACGGCGAAGCGGAGGCGCTCGGCCAATTGCAGGCCTTCGTGAATGTGGGTCTTGGGCAAGAGCAGGATGAATTCATCGCCTCCGATCCTGGCCACGTGGTCCGAGGCGCGCACGGAATCGCGTATCTTTTTCGCGGTTTCCTTGAGGAGGATATCGCCCACCGGATGGCCGAGGCTGTCATTGATCTTCTTGAAGTCATCGATGTCAAAGATCAGGACGAGCAATTCGCCGCCTTCGCGATTCAAGATCTGGTTTTCCCGTTTCAAAGATTGCTGAAGGCCGCGCCGGTTATAAAGCTCGGTGAGCGGATCCAGGAGCGCCATTTTCTCGAGGCGTAAATTCGTTTCCCGGAGCCGGCCGGTCACGGAGGCCAGTTTTTCCTTGATTCGGTGACGGTCGATCGCATGGTGGAGGACACGGAGAAGCAGTCGGGAATTGATCTCGCCTTTAACCAGATAATCTTCCGCGCCCTTGCGGACGGCGTCGATGGCGAGACTGTCACTATCGAGGCCGCTCATGATCACTACGGGCGTGTGCCGCGCCTGGGCGCGAACCGAAGCGAAGGTCTGGATCCCCGAAGAATCCGGGAGCATAAGGTCCAGAAGAACAAGGTCCCAGGGCCGCTCTGCCAAGGCCGTCACCGCCTGTTGCAGGGTGGAGACATTCGTGATCTCGAGAGGAGGATTTGTCTCTTTGCGGAGCCGTACCTTGAGGATGCCCGCAAACTCCTGGTCGTCCTCCACGAGGAGGATCTTTAATCCGGGCTGCGTGAACTTTTCCTGGCCCATCGTCCCGCCCTCTTTTCCGCTCAGGCCCGTTGCCCGAGGGTTCTGACGTTTCAGCGCTTAGGAATCCGGAAGAATTTTTTTGATCTCGTCAAAAAGGTCGCTGAATTCATAAGGTTTGGTCAAGTAAGCGTCGGCGCCGATCACCTTCCCGAGGATCTTGTCGACGACGGAGTCTTTCCCTGTGAGCATGATGATCGGGATCTTGACAAGTTTTTCATCAAAACTTTCCCGGAGCGCCTTGCAGACCTCTTCGCCGGGGAGCTTGGGGATCATGAGATCCAGAATAATGAGATCAGGGATCGTTTCGGTCGCTTCCTTCAGGCCGGTCATTCCGTCAAACGCGGCAGAGACAGTGAAGCCGAGTTTTTTGAGACGAAGGGAGAGGAACTTACTGGCGCTGTATTCGTCTTCAATGATGAGGATCCTCTTTTTGGGAGGAGTGATCTTCTCCGAAGCGGGATTCTTTTGCGGTGACTTTTTCATCGACAGCGCTGCCGTTTCCATTGCCATTTTCAAAACCCCCTTTTGAAGAGGCGGGTTGTTGCGTGGTTGTTTTCTTTGTAGGGACTTAGGAAGCTTGTAAAATGAACTTCCTTTAATCCTGAATGAAGTATATCCAGCGATGGGATAAAAAGCAAATCGGCGTGTTTTTAAAAGTATGCTTTTTTTATTTAAAATATATAAAAGAGCTATTTTGCTTTAATGCGCGAGAGAAAAATCCCTCTTGATGGGACCGTTTTCTAGCTCCACCACTGCCTATCCAGGCTCCGATATTGAATGGCTTCCGCGATCTGCTCCGACTCGATCTGCTCATACCCCGCCAGATCGCTGATAGTCCTCGCGATTTTGAGAACTTTGTAATAAGCCCGGGCTGACAAATGGAGTTCCTTCATGGCCATCTCGATAAGTTTGCGGCCCGGGAGGTCCGGCGTCGCGAATTCTTTGATGTCTTTGGGGTTCATGGAAGCATTGGTTTTATAAGAGCGTGAGCGGTAGCGTGCTTGTTGGATCTTTCGGCAGGCGCAGACGCGTTCCCGGATCATTGCCGAACTTTCCCCCGGCTCCTGGCTTGTGAGGGTCTGGAAAGAAAGGGCGGGCATCTCAATGTGAATATCGATCCTGTCGAGGATCGGCCCTGAAACTTTGGATTGGTATTTATGGATCTGTCCGAGGGAGCAGCGGCATGTTTTTCGCGTGTCTCCAAGATAACCGCATGGACAGGGATTCATTGCCGCGACAAGTAGAAAATGGGCCGGGAAAGTGATCTGGCTTTTGGCTCTGGAGATCGTGATGCAGCCGTCCTCAAGGGGGCCTCGTAGGGTTTCCAGGGCATCTCTGCGGAATTCCGGAAATTCATCGAGGAAAAGGACGCCTCGGTGCGCGAGCGACATTTCTCCCGGGCGCGGTGACGTTCCTCCGCCTGAAAGCGCGATCGCAGAAGCTGTGTAATGAGGGGCCCGGAAAGGCCGGTCCAGGATCAGATTTTCCCCTTGGGGGAGCATTCCGGCAGCGCTGTGGATCTTGGTCACCTCCAGCGCTTCTTCCGGGCTCATCGGGGGGAGAATGCCCGGAACGCGCTTCGCGAGCATGGTCTTGCCGCTTCCCGGAGGACCGATAAAGAGGATCTTGTGATCTCCCGCGACTGCGATTTCGAGAGCCCTTTTGGCCGCGCTCTGTCCGCGCACCTCCGAAAAATCAGGAAGATTCTGCGCGGGTGTTTTCGATCGGTAGGGGACGTTCCGGAGGGGTGTTATGGTCTGTTCTCCGAGGAGAAAGGCAACGGTTTCCGTCAGGCTTTTCACCGGATAGATGGTGACTTCCCGCGCGAGAGTTGCCTCTCCGGCGTTTTCCGCAGGCAGAACAAAAGAGGATTCTTTGAGTCCTGTCGCGATGGCAATGACCCCCTTAAGCGGACGGAGACTGCCGTCGAGGGCCAATTCGCCGAGGAAGATATGTCCGGCCAGTTTTTCCGGTGGGATAATGCCGTGGCAGGCCAGGATCCCCAAGGCGATCGGGAAGTCGAACGAAGCGCCTTCCTTTTTGATGTCAGCCGGGGCTAGATTGATCGTGATCTTGTCGGCGGGGATCTGAAAGCCGCTGTTCTTGATGGCCGTTCGAACTCTCTCTCGGGCTTCCTTGATGCTGGCGTCCGGGAGGCCTACGAGGATGAGCTGGGGGAGGCCGTGGCTGATATCGACTTCAATATCGACCGGGAATGCGTGAATACCCAGAGCGAAGGCGCTTTTGAGGCGGATCACGGTGTTTTCTCCCTTTTTCTGCCTAACAAACAGGCTTGCTTTTTAAATAGGCTAAACTTATAATGACGCCCTTGTCTGAGGCCGCAAGCGGTTATAAATAGGCTATAATCATATTATTTATGATAATAGCGCATAATCAAGAAAGGTGTCAACCCTTTTTGGGTTTTCCGGAAAATTCATGATCGCCGTCTTCAATCCCCCTTTTGAAAGCGAAAAAGCCTTTGCCGCTGTTTTTCTGAGCTGGTTCGTCGCTCAGGCCCTCAAGGTCATTCTGGGGGGTGCCCGCAAAAAGAAGTTCGATGTCCGCTGGCTTTTTGATACCGGTGGCATGCCGAGCGCTCATTCCGCGACCGTGGCGAGCCTTGCGACCGTGGTCGGTCTTTACTATGGATTTAAAAGCATTCCGTTCTTGATGGGATTGATCATCTGTTTGATCACCATGTTTGACGCGGCGGGGGTCCGCCGACACCTCGGTTGTCAGGGGAAGATCCTGAACGAGATGGTCGATGAGTTTTATGCGAAGGGGGCTGTGCCGGAGAAAAGGCTCAAAGAGCTTTTGGGCCATACCCCTTTCGAGGTGCTTGCCGGCGCCGCGCTGGGGATCACTCTGGCGTTCCTTTTTTGCGGGTGGAAATAATGAAGAAGCCTTATTGGGCCGCAAGCCTCTTTCTGGGGGCGTTGTTGTGTGGAGTTTCGCCCCTTTTCTCCGAAGAACCTCCCAAGGCGAAAACGACCGATCAAGCGATCAAACCTCATGCGGGCGCTTCGTCGGAGCATGATGCCTTTGACGAAAAAAATCTCTATAACCCCCAGCCCAAAGTTGCGCCTGTCGCCACGGTTGCTGTGAGCGAAAAAAAAGCCGTCCATGCTTCCGCGGCCAAATCCGCGGCGACTAAGGTAGCATCCCACACGGCGAAGCCCGTCGCCAAGGTGTCGCCTGCGAAAAAAGCGGCGGAGCCTAAGAAGAAAGCCGAACCGGCGACCGCCGAAGTCGCGGCTATGGAAAAGCGATGGAAGGTGATCTTTTCAAAGGATGTGACGAAGGACAGCATTTCCTACACGGTGAAGTCCGGGGATAGCTTCTATGTGATCGCCAAGAAACATCATACGACGGTGGATCTGATCAAGAAGATCAATGGGATGAAGAGCGACAATCTGTACGCAGGGACGAAATTGAAGGTCCATACGGCCCCCTTTTCGATCTTGGTGGATAAGTCGAAAAATACACTGACGCTTTTCTCAGACGGTTTGCCGGTCAAAAAGTACTCCGTGGCAACGGGGAAAAACAATTCGACGCCGGTGGGAACGTTTGAGATCAAGGATAAGCTTTTGAATCCGACCTGGTTTAAAACGGGGGCTATCCTGCCGCCGGGAAGTCCCGAGAATGGTCTTGGGACGCGTTGGATGGGTTTTGATAAACCTTCCTACGGCATTCACGGTACGATCGATCCCAAAAGCATCGGCACTCAGGCTTCCGAGGGCTGTGTTCGTATGTTGAACGAAGACGTTGAAGAACTCTATTCGATCGTCCCCATGGGGACGAAAGTGACCATTCAAGATTAACCTGGGAAGGTTTTTCCTCTTATGAAAAAAAAGACAGCCAAAAAGAAAAAGATCGTTCACAGCGAGCCTGTCGCGCCGGTCATCGCGAAGGAAAAGATCAAGCTCGGGACACGGGATATTTTTGACGCCTGTCTGTCTTTCGAGCGGCCTGTCGTTGAGATGGAAAAGAAGATTAACGAACTGCGCAAGATCAGCCACGAGGGCATCGATCTTTCGGGAGAGATCAAGAGCGCGGAGAAAAAGCTCGAGAAGGCGATTCAGGAGATCTTTGATCATCTGACGCCCTGGCAACGGGTCCAGGTGGCGAGGCACCCTCTTCGTCCCTACACGCTCGACTATGTGAATTATCTGACGACCGATTTCCTGGAGATCCACGGGGATCGACGCTTTAGCGATGACCGGGCGATCGTGACCGGGATCGCGAAATGGGAAGGACGCGAGCCGATCTGCATTATCGGGCACCAAAAAGGACGCGACACGAAAGAAAATCTGATGCGCAGTTTCGGGAGCGCGCATCCTGAAGGTTATCGCAAGGCCATGAGGGTGATGGAGCTTGCGGCGAAACACAATCTTCCGATCCTCTGTTTCATCGATACCCCCGGAGCTTATCCCGGGATCGGAGCCGAAGAGCGCGGCCAGGCCGAAGCGATCGCCTATAACTTGCGGGCGATGGGCGAACTCAAGACGCCGATCATTTGTATCGTGATCGGCGAAGGCGGGAGCGGCGGCGCATTGGGGATCGGCGTGGGGGACAAGATCTTCGTGATGGAGAATGCTTATTACTCCGTGATCTCACCGGAAGGGTGCGCGGCCATTCTTTGGAAGGAACCGACACGCGCGCCGGACGCCGCGACAGCTTTGAAGCTGACGGGACCGGACCTTGTTGGGCTCGGAGTGATCGATGGCGTGATCCCGGAACCTCTTGGTGGCGCTCATCGTGATTTCAACGCAACGGCGGAAAATGTGCGTAAGACCGTGAATGATGCGTTGGAAGAACTAAAAAAGATCCCGCGCAAGGAATTACCGGAGTTGCGGTATCAGAAATTCCGGAAGATGGGGATCTTCGCCGAGAAGTAGTCCTGCCTGTTGTTCGGTCGCCTCCGTTCAGTTCTTTTTTTGAAAGTACTTTTTAAGGCTGATCAGCCGCTCGAACATCTTTTGCTCTTGAACCACTTCCCGCAAAGTATGCTCCGGAATATCCAGAAGAGCGACCTCGCTCACGCGATCAATATGCTGGGGGAATCGTTGCGCGAGTTCATGGGTCGGAATGCCCTGCCTGTATTTCAGATCGAATAACTTCTCGTAGAGCGTCATTTTTTCCTCCCGGGTTGTTCATCTCCGGTTCTTCCTCTGCCCTCAAATTATCGTCTTTTCTTCATTTTTCCTAAAAAATAATATTAAAAAAATAACTATATATAGCATTTATCATTTTAAATAGGCCCTATTAGTTGTGTATTATTAAAAAAGTTTTACTTTTTGTATTGACGCGGCAGAAAAAAGTTATAGATTGTAATCTATAAAGTGTAATTTACATTTTATAAACTATGAGATTGATAACGATCATGACACTCACAGTAATGGTTCTCGGGAATATCCAGGGGGCCGAGGCTTTTCTCGGACTGGGAGAGAAGAAAAAAGAAGAGCCGATGGTCCAGGCAAAAAAATATTACGAGTCCCGCGAATATTACAACGCCCGCCGTTCTGCCGAGCAAGCCCTCGAACAGGATCCGGAAAATCCCGAAGCGTCGCAACTCATGGCCGATATCCTCGACAAGGAGATCGAGCGTCAGCGCGAGCATCTTCTTCCTCAAACGATCGAAGAGATGAACGGGGATGACAAGCAGGACGCGATCCGGACGTGGCTTGAGCGCAGCCGGACGCTTTATGCCGCCAATCAGTATGACCTAGCCCTTTTTGCCGCGGAGAAGGTGTTCCTCTATGATGCGGATAATACCGTGGCTTCCGATCTGATCGACGAGATCAAGGCCAAAGCCCTTAAAGAGGGAAAGGCCGACACTCTTTTCATTCATAAAATGTACGAGGAAGAGATCTCGGATCGCCTGGAGCAGTATCGTAACCAGGCGGAAGATCTTGCTACGCGCGGGCAATTCGGCCAGGCGCGATTTACCGCGGAAAAGGTCCTGATGCTCGAACCGGAAGATCCGAAGGCCCTTGCCATCCTGCAAAGGATCCTTTCCCACAAAGAAAAGACAAGGAGCGAATCGCTATGAAACGCGAAAAACTCTATAAGATCGGGGAAGTGATGCAGTACACCAGTCTTTCCCGGCAGACGCTTCATAACTATACCGTGGCGGGGCTGATCCACGAGGCCCGGCGAACGATCTCAGGTCACCGGCTTTATGATGAATCCGTGTTCGATCGGTTGGAGCAGATCAAGATCTTGCAGGCAAAGAATTATACATTGATCCAAATTAAAAAAATCCTTGAACAGCAGGAGAGCCCGAAATGACGGGCGCTTGGGCTGACCAAGGCGAAAAGGAGACCCCCCATGCACGAAGATGAGATCAAGATGTGGAAAAAGTACAAGCGGACGAAGAGCCTCCCTTTGCGTGAAGAGATCGTGAAGAAATACCTGTATCTGGTGAAGTATGTGGCCGGTCGCGTGGCGATCGGGTTGCCTCCCAATGTCGAGTTCAATGATCTCGTCAGCTACGGCATCCTGGGGCTTTTTGATGCGATCAACAAATATGATGTCTCGCAGGGCAATAAGTTCGAGACCTACGCGGTGTCCCGTATCCGGGGTTCGATCATGGATGAACTGCGTAAACTCGACTGGGCGCCGCGGCTTCTCCGCAAGCGCGCGCGGGAGATCGATCGTAAATGCAAAGAACTCGAGGAGAAGAACGGGCGCCTGGCGACGGAAGAGGAACTCGCGAAGGCCCTCAAGATCTCGACGGACGACCTTCACTCGATCTATAGCGATCTGAATTCCACGACATTCCTCTCGCTGGATGAGGTGTGGCAGAACGATGACGGTAATAAGCCTATCTCCCGTCTTCAGACCGTCGAAGATTCGCTCATTACGGATCAGTTTAATTATGTCCACCAAGGCGAGGTCAAGGAGCTTTTGGCGGATGCCATTGACCAGCTTCCCGAAAAGGAGAAGCTCGTTGTGGTCCTTTATTACTACGAGAATCTGACCCTGCGTGAGATCGGCGAGATCCTGGACGTTTCCGAGTCTCGGGTTTGTCAGATCCACACGAAGGTGGTCACGAGGCTTCGCGGGCACCTGATGCGCCGCGCCGGGCATTTGACGCTGGACGCCTAGGCCGTTGAGGAGGTTTTCGGAAGATTTTTGAAGGATCGGTATAAATATTCAAGTTTTGTCACGCTGCGTCGATATTAAGAGAGCCACAGCGAAAGAAGCCGTGTAACTGTTTTATCCCAAAACGGCCGCAAGTGGCTTAAAGGCAGGAAGAATGCAAAGCGTGGCAGAACATAAAAGACCTAAATTCAGGATCCAGGCCCCGAGCGCGAGAACGATCGCCGACAAAGATCGCGAGGAGGTCCGGAAATATCTTCGCCTTATCCCTACCGAAGCGGAGCCCAATCTGGGGCGCGTCCGCGAGATCAAAGAAGAGATCAAAAAAGGCACTTACCTGACGCGGGAAATGATCGAGGAAGCTGCGATGCAGCTCGCGATCCGGTTGCTCAGGAAATCCAAAGATTAAACCTTGGGGTTGGAAGCGGATCGCGAGTTGAGACCCGTAAGCTCGATCCACCTTTTGATCGCCGGAAGTTCCCTGAATTTCTTCCAGACGTTCTCGCCGTTGAGATAGTTCTCGAACATCAAGAGCGTGATCCCCTGATCGATGCCGAGATATTCGTCCGCCCACCAGCCCTTATCCAGATTGAACGCGTCTTTAAAGCCGAACTTTCCGTAAAGTTTTTCCTGATAATGGTCATAGAAAAACCGGGCGGCCTGGGTCGTCAATTCCGGGGTGAAGACGATCGATGAAAGCGTGGCGTAGGGAGCGATCGTGCCGTCATGGAGGCCGCCGCCGGGCTTGCCGCCGTAGGCCTTGTACCCGCCGGGGCCGACCGAGGAGGAGAGCCCCCACGAAGACTCCGTGTAGCCTCGGTATTGAGCGGCAAAGCTCAGCGAATATTCCCGGTTCGCCAAGGTCGCTTCGCGTGAATTCTCAAAAAAATTGATCCCCCGATCATCAAGATCCCGAAAATCAATGTAGGCATGCGAAAATTGGTAGGTGAAAAGAGCGCCCGTCGAAGCATAAATGACTTTGCGGGTGTTATAGGAACCTTCCGGGCGGAGCCAGCGTTCCCATGCTTCGGGAGGTACCGGGAATGTCGGGGACCCCACGGCGAGCGCGACGAGGATCATCAGCTCATTGTAGGAATCCCAGTAATAAGGAAGGAATTTGGATTCGGGCGTCCAACCCATGCAGATAAAATCAGAACCGTTCATCATCCATTTCCAGTTCACCCGCTCATAGATCTCGTGCGCAAGTTTTTCGATCTCGGTTCCCGGGTAATATTGGGCCGCGAGGAGCGCGCCGGCGACGGCCAGCGCGGTATCGATCGAAGAAGCCTCGGATCCCCAGACCCTGTTCCCGGTCCGCACATCGAGAAAATGATAGAAAAACCCTTCTTGATGGGCCGCCTTGTCGCGGAGGGTTTGAAGGGTTGTTAAGAGACGCTTCTGAGCAAATTCTTCGGAGATCCAGCCGCGCGAAGCCCCAATGGCATAGGCGGCAAGGGCAAATCCCGTGGCGGCGACCGAGGAAGGAGAGCCTGTTCGGGAAGAATCCTTGGTCAGCCCCGTGAGCTTGTCCGAGAAGCGGGTGAAATATTGAAAGGTGTCTTTTTCGATCTTGTTCAGGAGCTCGCGGTCGGCAGGAGAGGGTTCAAAGGCGGCCGCGGGTGTTGGGAGCAAAGAACAACCGAAAAAGAGGACGATTAAAAAAGCGGTAAGGCGCTTAGACATTCGTGCTGGTCTGGATCGCGGCAAGTTTTTCTTGGATCTTGGCGACCGCTCGTGGGGCATCCTGTTCGTGGGATAGCGATTTAAGGTCCGAGAGGAGAAGATCCGTTTTTTGCATCGCGTTATTGAATTCCTGGGCCACCGGATGGCCTTCATCCAATTTCCTCAGGAAAATACGGGCACGGTAGTCGCCTTTTTCCACATCCGCCAACGCTTTACTGAACCGGAAAAAAGGGCCGGCGATCTTATGTGAAACAAAGATCGTCCCCCAGCCGACGAAAACAAGAAGGAGCGCGAATTTCCAGAGAAGCGCGCGGTTGGTTTCATCCAGGATCTCTTTGAAGAGTTCCCGCTGGCGTTGTCCCAATTTCTCGTTCTTTTTGAAGAATAAAAGGGAAGAGAGGTCCTGTCCCGGAGAAGGGTGCCGCGCCTGTTCGTATTCGACCATGCGTGAGGCGGTGACGAGATCGCTTAGCGTTTTTTCGTCGGAAAAGGTGTCGAGGACCTTGCTCCAGATCCCGAAATAGATCCCGGCAATCGCGACCAGGTTGATCAGGATGAGGGGAAGGACCACCGCGAGCATGAAACGCAATTGGAGAGGCCTGTTGATAAAAAAATGTCGTCGCCGATTCTCAGCCATGATTTTTCCCTCGAAGTGCATACTATTGAAAAGGAAATCATCTGTCAAAACGTTATTCCTTGTATATAATACCGCGCGACGCACAATATCCAACGGTCGATGAGCCGTTGCGCGTTGCGCGCAGAACGCTGAGCGAGGTTTTATGTGCGGGATTGTAGGTTATGTGGGTTATCGAAATGCGGTGCCCGTTCTGATCCAAGGGCTGGAACGCCTGGAATATCGTGGCTATGATTCCGCCGGGATCGCTTGCCTGGATCATCAGAAGGGCGGCTTGTCCCTGATCAAAGAGAAAGGGAAGCTCGCCGTATTAAAGGAGAAGCTCGGCGACTTTACGATCGAAGCCCATATCGGGATCGGGCATACCCGTTGGGCGACCCATGGCGAACCTTCGCGCGCGAACGCGCATCCTCACGTGGACGCCTCCGGCAAGATCGCTCTCGTGCATAACGGGATCCTTGAAAATTATGCGGTGGTAAAAACAGCGTTGCAAAAGAAGAAGATCCGTTTTCTTTCCCAAACCGACACCGAAGTCGGTGTGAACTTGATCGGTGCCTATTATCGGAAGTCCCCCAGGCTTTTTGATGCCGTGAAACGAGCGGTCAGCGAATTGCTCGGATTTTTTTCCTTTGTTCTTTTCTCCAAAGATGATCCGGATACGCTGATTGCTTACAAACGATCGAACCCTCTTGTGATCGGTCTGGGGCAGGGTGAAAATTTTATCGCGAGCGATGTGACGGCCCTTCTGGCGTATACGCGGCAGGTGATCTACCTCGAGGACGACGATCTCGCGGTCGTGACGGCCAAGGAGATCTCGATCTATTCTCTCAAGACGCGTTCTTGGGTGAAACGTCAGCCCACGACGGTCCATTGGGACGTTTCTCAGGCGCAAAAGCAGGGCTTTCCTCATTTTATGCTCAAAGAAATGTATGAGCAGCCGGAGGTCTTGAAGAAGATCCTGACCAAGCGTATTCCCCGGGATTCCGAGATCTTTTTCGATACGATCGATAAGAAATTCCAAAAGAAGCTTCGCAAGATCGAGCGCGTTTCGATGATCAGCTGTGGGACGGCGTATCATGCGGGGCTAGTGGGCGCGATCGCGATCGAGCAGTACACACGGCTTTCCTGCCATACGCAGGTTTCGAGTGAGTTTCGTTACGGGAATCCTATCCTCGATAGCAAAGACCTGGTGGTGCTGATTACCCAATCCGGGGAAACCGCGGATACGCTGGCCGCGCTGCGCGAAGCGAAAGCAAAGGGAGCTTTGACGCTTGCGATCGTGAATGTGGTGGGGAGTACGATCGCACGCGAGGCGGATGCGGTGATCTATACCCATGCCGGGCCTGAGATCGGCGTTGCTTCCACCAAAGCTTATGTCGCGCAGCTTGCAACCCTGCTGCTTCTGGCGTTTTATATGGCGAAACTCCGGAAGGCGATCGACCCGGCGGAGATGAGGTTCCTGATCCGTGAATTTAAAAAGATGCCGGAGCAGTGCGCGAAGGTCCTCAAGGAGATCAAAAAGTTCGAACGTTGCGCTCAGAAGCATTACACGCGGCGCAACTTTCTCTATCTGGGCCGCGGTTGCAATTATCCCACGGCGCTTGAAGGCGCCCTGAAGCTTAAGGAGATCTCCTACGCGCACGCGCATGGTTACGCCGCAGGCGAGATGAAACATGGGCCGATCGCCCTGATCGACCATGAGCAGCCGGTGATCTGCATCGCGCCGGATTCGATGACCTATGACAAAATGATCTCGAATATCCAGGAGATTCGGGCCCGCGACGGGATCGTGATCGCGATCGGGACCGAGGGTCGCGCCGATCTTAAAAAGATGGCGGATGATTTTTTTGCGATCCCGAGAGTTCCCGAGATCCTTTCCTCGATCTTGACGGTGATTCCGTTGCAGTTCTTCGCCTACAAGATTGCGGTGCTTAATGGTCGCGATGTGGACCAACCCCGCAATCTCGCCAAATCCGTTACCGTGGAGTAGCTACGGTGGAGTCTAAGGGCCCCAAGGATCCGCTGAATTTGAAGAACCTCGAATGTCCTAAATGCTCAAAGCCCCTTGAGACCGTTTCCCAAGACGACGTTGCAATCGACCGCTGTTCTTCCTGCCACGGGGTTTGGGTCGAACATTTTGAAGAGAAACAGGTCCTTAGGATCAAGCCCGAAGTTTTTAGTATGGATGAATTACGGCGCCTTCGGAAGTATTACGTGCCGCTAGGCCGCGTTGAAAAGGTCCGCTATGTTCCCTGTCCGGTTTGCCACAACCTGATGAACCGAAAGATCTGGGGAGGTTGTTCCGGAGTGGTGGTGGATACTTGCTCCGAACATGGAACATGGTTCGATGCCCAAGAACTGGAAAAGGTTCGGGACTATGTTGCCCTTGGAGGGATCGAGTACGAAAAAATGGTAAAGACAGATCGGCGCTTCAGCGAAGTCCATTCTAAGTTGATCCAGGAGACCACGCGTTTGGATCAACGGGTGGATAGCGCTTATATGCGCGCCAGATTATGGAGTTGGATCGGCTTTTAGGCCGTTTTTCGAGAAAGTCTTAAGGTGTTTCTGGCACCTTTATCGCTTGATTCGGGGGAGGCGCATTGTTCGGTCTCAAAAGTTTTTTTCAAAAGAGTCTGGCGTGGATCACGGAAGTTCAATACAAGCCCTTTGATCTTTTTGCGCTCGTGCTCTACGGGGCTGTGGTGGGTTTTGGGATCTGGTACCATGAGCCCTGGAATGACGAGGCGCTTCCATGGGTGATCGTTCGAGAGACCAATCTCTGGGGACTTCTTGATCTTATCTTCCATAATTGGGACCGCCACCCCGTTCTCTTCTATCTCGCGCTTTTCCCTTTCGTGAAGCTGGGAGCACCGTACGCGGTCCTTGGGATCCTGAACGGATTTTTTGCGCTGGCCGCGGCCTTCCTTTTTGTTACTAAGGCCCCTTTCCCACGATTGTTCCGCTATCTCTTCCTCTTTTCCTTTTACATGCTTTATGAATATTCTGTGATCGCGCGGCCTTATATGATGGCACTATTCCTCCTTTTTCTTCTCGCCGCGTTTTATCCCAAGCGACATAAACAACCCTGGGGCTATGCTCTTTTGATAGCGCTACTCCTTCATTCGGATTACATGGTGTTTGGGCTGGGAGTCGGATTGACCCTGGCGTTTGGCGCGGAGCATCTTGGAAAGACTTCTCGGGGACTCCGGTTCTGGATTCCCTTTGGGACCATGATCATGAACGTGGCTTGGGTCCTTTGGATGGGGAAGTCATTACCGATTGATCACCACGACTATGGCGAACGATTACCTTTCACTCTTCAGAATATTATTCAGCCGATCATGAACGCTTTCTCGCCTTTTTCGGGGCAGGTTTTTTACTCGGAAGCAATGGCCCCTTTGGCCCTCTGGGGAGGGCTGACCATTTTCATCCTCATCTTCAGCGCCCTTCGCAGGAATAAGGCCGCCTTGATCATCCTGGCGCTGTCCTTATGCTATCTCTTTTGTGTTTTTACGTTTCTGCATCGTGGGGATTATCGTCATCACGGTTTTCTGCTGCTGAGCGTGATCTTTGTCCTTTGGGTAGCGATGTCTTCCGGGGAGGAAGATCTTCTTCACCAGACTCCCAGCGGCAGAGCCAAGATCCTTGTCCTTGGATTCATCGGGTTTTTCCTTGCCGCGGGGCTTCAAAATGTTTATTTCGTTTATCTTCAAGAATATCTTCTCCCCTTTTCAGGGGCAAGAAATATGGCTAGAGCAATTCAGGGTCTTCAACAGGAGCAGAATGTGTTTGGGAAGGGGTATGTGATCGTTGCGAAACATAAGAGATCCTCAGCCTTGATGCCGTACCTTCCGGGAGTGAAGTTTTGGAATCCCTGTACGGGGGGCTACGCGGCCTACTATTTGAATAATAAAGCCTTGGGGGCTTGCGACGATTCTTCTCTTTATGATGCCATCCAGAAGACCAAGACCTATTTTCATGGTCTCGATAAAATTCTTTTTCTTTTCGAAAAACCTTTGCTGGTAGATCAAGATGCGGCCTATCAATACCAACGGGTCTATGGAGCCGGCGAGGATGCTTTTGGCTATACAAAAGAGTCGTTTTACCTCTATCGCCCCCAGCACAAAGGAGGGGGGGCGTGAATACAGATGGCGCAACAATAAAAATGTCATCAAAGGACTTGCCAAAAGGACCAATATCGGGTACCTTATGCGAGTCTTGAGGCGGAAAAAAATATTAAAAATAAATGCTTGACATGTTTTGTCCCGTCCATATAATGCTCGGCACCTCTGAAGCTACGAGGTGATCGACGTTATACGTTTTTATCTCTTTTAAATTTCGCAGTTCCTTTCTGGACGTTTCCCAATGAGGGAATCTTTGTCTCGAAGGGTTGTTCTTTCTCATTTTTGTGTGCGGAGCCGGAAGTAAGTT